>NZ_JAABNH010000005.1:0-197869 GCF_009915985.1 Proteus sp. G2626
TGCTCGTTCTTCATCAGACAATCTGTGTGAGCACTGCACATAACACGTATCTCTTAGGTAAGGAGGTGATCCAACCGCAGGTTCCCCTACGGTTACCTTGTTACGACTTCACCCCAGTCATGAATCACAAAGTGGTAAGCGCCCTCCCGAAGGTTAAGCTACCTACTTCTTTTGCAACCCACTCCCATGGTGTGACGGGCGGTGTGTACAAGGCCCGGGAACGTATTCACCGTAGCATTCTGATCTACGATTACTAGCGATTCCGACTTCATGGAGTCGAGTTGCAGACTCCAATCCGGACTACGACAGACTTTATGAGTTCCGCTTGCTCTCGCGAGGTCGCTTCTCTTTGTATCTGCCATTGTAGCACGTGTGTAGCCCTACTCGTAAGGGCCATGATGACTTGACGTCATCCCCACCTTCCTCCGGTTTATCACCGGCAGTCTCCTTTGAGTTCCCGCCATTACGCGCTGGCAACAAAGGATAAGGGTTGCGCTCGTTGCGGGACTTAACCCAACATTTCACAACACGAGCTGACGACAGCCATGCAGCACCTGTCTCAGCGTTCCCGAAGGCACTCCTCTATCTCTAAAGGATTCGCTGGATGTCAAGAGTAGGTAAGGTTCTTCGCGTTGCATCGAATTAAACCACATGCTCCACCGCTTGTGCGGGCCCCCGTCAATTCATTTGAGTTTTAACCTTGCGGCCGTACTCCCCAGGCGGTCGATTTAACGCGTTAGCTCCAGAAGCCACGGTTCAAGACCACAACCTCTAAATCGACATCGTTTACAGCGTGGACTACCAGGGTATCTAATCCTGTTTGCTCCCCACGCTTTCGCACCTGAGCGTCAGTCTTTGTCCAGGGGGCCGCCTTCGCCACCGGTATTCCTCCACATCTCTACGCATTTCACCGCTACACGTGGAATTCTACCCCCCTCTACAAGACTCTAGCCAACCAGTTTCAGATGCAATTCCCAAGTTAAGCTCGGGGCTTTCACATCTGACTTAATTGACCGCCTGCGTGCGCTTTACGCCCAGTAATTCCGATTAACGCTTGCACCCTCCGTATTACCGCGGCTGCTGGCACGGAGTTAGCCGGTGCTTCTTCTGCGGGTAACGTCAATTGATAAAGGTATTAACTTTATCACCTTCCTCCCCGCTGAAAGTACTTTACAACCCTAAGGCCTTCTTCATACACGCGGCATGGCTGCATCAGGCTTGCGCCCATTGTGCAATATTCCCCACTGCTGCCTCCCGTAGGAGTCTGGGCCGTGTCTCAGTCCCAGTGTGGCTGATCATCCTCTCAGACCAGCTAGAGATCGTCGCCTAGGTGAGCCATTACCTCACCTACTAGCTAATCCCATATGGGTTCATCCGATAGCGCAAGGTCCGAAGAGCCCCTGCTTTGGTCCGTAGACGTCATGCGGTATTAGCCACCGTTTCCAGTAGTTATCCCCCTCTATCGGGCAGATCCCCATACATTACTCACCCGTCCGCCGCTCGTCAGCAAGAAAGCAAGCTTTCTTCTGTTACCGCTCGACTTGCATGTGTTAGGCCTGCCGCCAGCGTTCAATCTGAGCCATGATCAAACTCTTCAATTAAAAGTGTTTGATGCTCAAAGAAATCGAAAACTTAGCTATTCATAAATGAATTTACTTTTGTTGTTCACTCTTCAAGACTTGATACATCTAATATTTTAGAAGATATCGTCTCTGCGAGTGCCCACACAGATTGTCTGATAATTTGTTAAAGAGCAGTGCAACATTCGCTGCCGTTTCCGGTCTTCTGCATTGTTGCGAGGAGGCGTATATTACGTTATTCCTCTGAAGAGTCAAGAGTTTTTTCAAACTTTTTTCTTTTCTCTTCGCTGTCCTTCGTGGCTGTTGTCAGCTCATCGTCGGTCAGTGGATGCGCATTATAGGGAGATCTCGGATTAGCGCAAGTGTTTTTTTAAAATAATTTTTCGTTCGCTTTTTTTTTCAGCAAAACACGGAAAAACGCTCTATTTCTATGCTAATAGCGTAAAATCCGAACAGCTTTCTATAGCTGACTCACGTAAGATAGAAGATAAATTATGGTATAGGTAACCTTTATTATGCAATTTAGCGACCAACGTTCAGCTTCTCAAAAAAACCTTTCTTATATTGTTGCTGAAAAATTAGGTAAACAAATTCTTTCTAGTCATTACGAACCTGAATCTTTGTTACCAGGAGAAATAGAATTAGCAGAATTACTCTCTGTTAGTAGAACCGTTATTCGAGAAGCGATAAAAATGCTTGCGGCAAAAGGAATGCTTTTACCGCGCCCAAGAATAGGCACTCGAGTAACACCAATGCAGAACTGGAACTTATTAGATAATGATCTTCTTAATTGGTGGATAGACAGTGGTGAATTTAATAAAGTCAGCCACTACTTTCATCATGTTCGTTTAGCTATAGAACCTCAAGCTTGTTATTTAGCTGCATTTAATGCAACCGAAAGCCAAAAACAGTCTCTTGCTTTATTCGGCAGAGAAATGCAATTGCTTGATGATAATTTTGATAGGCAACATTGGTTAGATATCGATACTCAATTTCACTATCTTATTTATCAAGCCAGTGGCAATCCATTCTTTGCCTCTTTTGGCTCATTATTTCTTTCTGCTTATAAAAAGTATTTCGATCTTATTGTGGGTAATGAAACTGTTCAGCCAGAAACACATAACCAGATTGTTCAAGCTATTATTGATGGTGATGGCAATAAAGCACGCGATCTCTGTTTAATCTTATTAACGAGTGATTGAATAGTTTTAATACAAAAATTGTAGGTTTTCTGTTTATAATGAAGCGATAATCAAAATATAGAACAGACGGTATATGCTTCATGTTGAAATCCGCCAAAAATATGTCTGGGTTGCCTTGGATAGCTGCAATGGCTTTTTTTATGCAAGCTCTCGATGCAACCATTCTTAATACGGCATTACCTGATATAGCCAAGAGCCTTAATCACTCACCGCTCGCCATGCAATCTGCCATTATTAGCTACACATTAACTGTGGCATTATTAATTCCAGTTAGTGGATGGCTAGCCGACAGATTTGGAACTCGCCAAATTTTTATTATTGCAGTTTCTTTATTTTCTGCAGGTTCTTTATTATGTGCACTTTCTCCTAACCTCTCTTTTCTTGTTATTTCACGAATTATACAAGGAATAGGAGGGGCAATGATGATGCCTGTTGCACGACTTGCTTTATTAAGAGCCTATCCACGTAGTGAATTATTGCCTATTTTAAACTTTGTTACGATGCCAGGGCTTGTTGGTCCAATAATAGGACCTCTCTTAGGCGGGATACTGGTCACTTATGCCTCTTGGCATTGGATATTTATTATTAATATTCCTATTGGCCTATTAGGTATTTTCTATGCCATAAAGCATATGCCTAATTTCACCATGCCAAAACGTAAGTTTGATTTACTTGGTTTTATTTTCTTTGGTTTTGGCTTAGTGATGCTTTCCGTTAGTCTTGATCTTTTTGGTGATAAAAATATCTCTCGCTACATCCCTATAGCCGTTATTTTAGGTGGTTTTTCTTTACTTGGTTTATATATCAATCATGCAAGACGCCACCAGCAACCACTTATTCCATTAAATATATTTAAAACACGGACCTTCTCTGTTGGTATTGCAGGAAATATCGCAACAAGACTAGGGACTGGCTGTATTCCTTTTTTAATGCCGCTTATGTTGCAAGTCGGTTTTGGTTACCCAGCTATTGTTTCCGGTATGATGATGGCGCCAATGGCTCTGGGCTCTATTTTAGCCAAATCATTTGTCACCAAGATCTTAGTGAAATTTAGCTATCGCCGAACGCTCTTTGCTATCACTATTATTATTGGTTTGATGATCGCTCAATTTTCACTTCAATCTCCTGACATGTCTATTTACTATCTTGTTATTCCGCTCTTTTTATTAGGTGTGGTCATGTCGATACAATTTACATCAATGAATACAATTTCATTGGCAGACTTAACAGATAATAATGCAAGTTCAGGAAATAGTGTTTTAGCTGTCACTCAACAATTAGCGATTAGTTTTGGTATTGCCGTTAGCGCATCTATCTTAGGATATTTTGATACTGAAAATGTAGGCTCGACTGTAGATAACTTCCACTATACTTTTATTACCGTAGGCATTATTACGTTACTATCCTCCTTCGTGTTTTTACTCCTTGATAAACATGATGGCGATAACCTCACAAATAAAAAGAAAAAAAGCTAATTACTTTTATTCAGACTAAAATAGAAAAGAGAGCTTAAGCTCTCTTTTTATTTCTGCTTTATAAAGAAGATCACGATAACGATGTAGATAAAAAAGTATCAACTTCATGACGCCAAGGTACAGAAGGCTGAGCACCAGAACGAGTCACAGCAATTGCAGCCGCAGCATGAGCAAATTTAATCGCTGTCATCATAGGCTGTCCTTCTAATAAAGCAGTTATTAAAGCCCCATTAAAGGTATCACCAGCAGCTATGGTATCTACGGCTTTCACTTTAAAAGCTGGAACAATACAACCCCTATTATTTTGTTCACTCACCCAAACACCACGACTGCCTAATGTAATAAGCACTGTTTTAATTCCTTTATTATGTAAAACCTCTGCTGCTTGCTGTGCACTTTCATCATCAACTACTTTAATTCCAGTCAAATATTCAGTCTCGGTTTCATTGGGCGTAATAATATCCACCAATGAAAGTAATTCATCAGGTAGTGCTTGAGCAGGAGCCGGATTTAATATTACCTGCACATTTTCTTGTTTTGCAATTTCAGCTGCTTTTAACACCGAATCAAGAGGTGATTCTAATTGCATTAATAACGCATCGGCTTCTTTTATAATACCGCCATGACGTTGCACATAATGTGTATCTAACCGACCATTAGCACCAGCATGAATACCAATGACATTTTCTCCCTGCTGATTAACAAAAATCAGGGCAACACCGGTTGATTCATCATCAATTAACTCAATACTATGAGTTTTAATGTTGTCAGTAATTAATTGGGCCTTAGCTTTTTGGCCAATATCATCATTTCCCAAACAAGCAAGAAATGAAATATTAGCCCCACAACGCCCAGCAGCGACTGCTTGATTCGCTCCTTTACCGCCGAATACCAGTTGAAATTGATTACCTGAAATGGTTTCACCAGGAAGCGGAAAGTGGGCAACATTAAGAATATGATCAGCATTAACACTACCTAAAATCACAAGTTTCTTCGCTTCCATGATTTTTCCTTACTCTCAATAATAAATTCTAAATGTATAGCATAAATAACATGCAATATTTTAAACCGATCATCTCAGTAACATTAATGGAAAAATGTGATCACCATCGAAACGTTTCGCTAGTAAAACAAAAAAGAACCAAAAATAAGCAGTAGGAAGCTGAATCGATTTTTGTTATAAACAATTTGTGTGCTAATAGAATGTTTGACTATATGTCAGCGATCCTTTTCTGATATTTTCGGGGAATAATGAAAATAAGTACCCACTATTAGGAGTGTTTATGCAACTAGCAGAACGGATTTCACAACTTAGCCAATACCTTGAGACTGGCCTTTATGAGCGACAGTCTGCTATCCGTCTTTGTTTACTTGCCGCACTGAGTGGTGAAAGTGTTTTTTTACTAGGTCCTCCTGGAATTGCTAAAAGCTTAATAGCAAGAAGGATGAAAGAAGCTTTTAAAGAGGCAAAAGCATTTGAATATTTAATGACACGTTTTTCCACACCGGAAGAAATTTTTGGCCCTTTATCTATTCAAGCTTTAAAAGATGAAGGTAAATACCAACGTTTAGTTGATGGCTATTTACCTGATGCTGAAGTAGTCTTTCTTGATGAAATATGGAAAGCGGGGCCTGCTATTCTCAATACGTTATTAACAGCCATAAATGAACGTAAATTTAGAAATGGAGAAACTGAAGTTTGCATCCCCATGCGCTTATTAGTTTCAGCTTCGAATGAATTACCTGATGCAGATAGTAGTCTTGAAGCACTTTATGACCGAATGCTAATCCGAATTTGGCTAACAAAAGTGCAAGATAAGAAAAACTTTCGGGCTTTACTCGTTAATAAAGAAGTTGGTTCTTTTCATATTCCGGCCCATATTCAAATTACCACAGAAGAATTTTCACGCTGGCAATCAGAATTAGAAAAAATCACATTAGATGACCATTTATTCGATTTAATTTATCAACTTCGTGAGTCTTTAGATAAAAGTGATACTGCTCCTTATGTTTCTGATAGACGTTGGAAAAAAGCGGTTCGTCTTTTACAAGCCAGTGCATTCTTTAATGGTCGTAGTACTATTTCTCCATTAGATCTTATTTTATTAAAAGATTGTCTTTGGCACGATCAAGCATCATTTGCATTATTAGATAAACTGTTACACAACCTTTTAACAGAACAAGCTTACCACCAGCTAGAATTGATCAGAAAAACAGAGGGTTTGTGGGCTGAGTGGATGCAATCAACGAGAAGCAAACAAGATCAACAAGCTTTTCGTTTTGAAAAACAAAGTGGAATATTTGGCCGTAATGTTCATTTTAATCTGCCAGAAAAAATGCAGGCAGATAAATATACGCTGTTTTTACACATACCTCTGCATATTCATAGTATTCAAGTTAACTTTATTACATTTGAACACAAAGCCTTAGAAAACTTCTTATCCAAAGGAGAAGAATTGTCTGCACGTTTAAATGGTATTGGTTTTCCTCAATCTATTAATGCTCAAATTCGCCCAGATGGCATATTAGAAATTTTAGATGTAAGTCGACGCACAACTTCTCTTTACCAACAACAAGAAACAGCACCTACGCCCCTTATTGAGAATAACAATGAGTGGCAAGATAAAGTAAAAGATCTGACTCAAGAAATTTATGGTGAACAAGAAAAATTTAATCATCACCAACCAAATTTATTTATTGATAATGATTGGCTTATCTCCATCGAGCAAAGTTTTGTTCAGCTAAATGAAAAACTCTCTCAATTAAAAAGCCAAATAAAGTGATGATATTATGCTGACACTTTCGACATTAGATATGCTTTTAGCTATAAATGAAGGACAACTTATAGAAGAAGTTATTATTGCTATATTAGCCTCTCCTCAATTAGCTGTTTTTTTTGAAAAGCACCCAAGATTAAAAAAAGCATTACTTAAAGATATCCATCAATGGAAAAAAAGCTTACAACAAAGAGTTAAGGAAACATTAGTCCCCACAATGGTTGCTGATGAGTTTGCTCTTTATCAACAAACACAATCCTTAGGTAATGCGATATTTAATCAGCAAGTTGAACATATTCTTGCTGAATTAAATAAATTAGACTCCTCTTTTATTGAAGAAGCCTCCCAGCTTATAAAAACAAACAAACCGTTTTCTCCAGCTCAGCAAGCTTTGTTTATCCAACACTGGCGGATAAGTTTAATTTTCCAAGTCACGGCATTACACAAAGCCTTATTTGACCAAGAACAAGAGCAACTCCTCGCAGAACTACAAGAACGTTTAGCATTAAGTGGAAGCTTAAGTAACACCTTCTCAGAAAATGAGCGTGCAGCAGGGCGTTTATGGGATATGAGTAAAGGTGTTTTAACAAAAACCCCTTTTGATGAAAAAATAATTCAGCGCTATAGCGATTTTCTTGATCAACAACCTGAATTACATAAACTCGCAAGTTTGTTAGGCCGAAGCAAAACAGCGAAATCACTCCCTGAAGAGAGTGTTATCTTTGAGCCCATAACAATCGTTGAAAAAGCACCTGATACGACACCAGAGCAAGTTAACGGTATTGGGCTTAGTGACGATATCTTACGCTTACTCCCAGCCGAGCTCGCTTTATTAGGTATTAATGAAATAGAGTATGAGTTTTATCGAAAGCTGGTGGAAAAACAACTTAATACTTACCGATTACAAGGTGATAATTGGCAAGAGCGTACTGTCTTGCGCCCAGTAACTCATCATCATGATGAAGAAAGGCCTAGAGGACCATTTATCGTGTGTATTGATACATCGGGTTCAATGGGAGGTTTTAATGAACAGTGCGCAAAAGCTTTTGGGTTAGCATTGATGAAAATAGCGCTTGCTGACAATCGTTCGTGTCATGTGATGCTATTTTCAACGGAAACGGTACATTACCAGTTATCCTCATCTAACGGTCTACAAGATCTTATCAAATTTTTAAATCAATCATTTAGAGGGGGCACGGATTTAAGTGCCTGTTTGGATGATGTTGCAGAAAAACTAAATAGCCCTGCATGGAAAGATGCTGATGCTGTTGTTATTTCTGACTTTGTCGCCCAAAGGTTACCCGAAAACCTAATCAACAAAATCAAAAAAAGCCAACAGCAACAGCACAATCGCTTCCATGCGGTTACCCTATCCAATTACGGTAAACCCAGCATCATGAAAATATTTGACCATATATGGCGTTTTGATACTGGATTAAAAAGTCGTTTACTTCGACGCTGGCGTCAATAATTACAGCATATCAGCGAAAGCTAAACGGGTATCTTTTTCCCACACACCGCACTGCACTTGTCCAATATGCTCTTTTTGCAGAAGTAGCATTACTAAACGCGATTGACCGATACCACCACCAATAGTTTGTGGCATATCGCCATGCATTAATGCTTTGTGCCAATCAAGCTCTAAGCGCTTAGTATCATCTGTCAGAGTTAACTGGCGCATTAATGTTTCAGGATCAACACGGATACCCATTGATGACAACTCAAACGCATCTTGTAATACAGGGTTCCAGACTAAAATGTCACCGTTTAAACCTTCAAATCCCTCTTCGTTTGGTGTCGTCCAGTCATCATAATCAGGCGCTCTAACATCATGAGATTCGCCACTTGAAAGTTTGCCACCAATACCAATTAAGAAAACGGCACCATATTCTTTTGCTATCGCTTTTTCACGACCTTTAGCATCAAGGTCAGGATAACGGCGCAATAACTCTTCAGTGTGGATAAATTGAATTTGATCTGGTAGGAACGGTACCAGACCAAATTCTTCGCTGACGGCTTTTTCAGTTTCTTTTATTGCCTGATAAATTTTACCCACTGTCTGCTTAAGATAAGGAACAGTACGATCCTTAGCTTCCATCACTTTTTCCCAGTCCCACTGATCAACATACACTGAGTGGATCTGAGTTAAGCGATCTTCGTCTGGTCGCAACGCTTTCATATGTGTATAAAGCCCCTGACCAGAACTAAATCCAAAACGACCTAACGTTTTACGCTTCCATTTAGCTAATGAATGAACGACTTCAAAGGTAGAATCTGGTAAAGATTTGACTTTAACTTGTACCGCCTTCTCATGCCCAGATAAGTTATCTTGAGTTCCATCACCAAGGCGACTTAAGATCGGTCCTTGAACTTCAATCAGTCCTAATTCTTTTTCCAGCAGGCGAGAAAAATATGATTTAACAAAGCTAATTTGCTGTTGAGTCTGAATGAATGATTTTTCCATTTTTATGTCCCTAGTGGTGATGTTGTGTTTCGCTGATATAGATTAAGCAACAAAATGGGTACTAAATTCAATATACTTCATTAAAAATAGCCTTGCTTGTTTTAAATCGTTAAAAATAACGTTATAAAAATGTATTATCGTTAAAAATAGGAGGAGTTTATGGACAATATTTATCAGATCGACAATCTCGATCGTGACATACTTCACGCATTAATGGCGAATGCGAGAACACCTTACGCTGAATTAGCCAAAAAATTCGAAGTAAGCCCGGGCACAATTCATGTTCGTGTAGAAAAAATGAAGCAAGCGGGAATTATTACGGGAACACGTGTCGATATTAGTGCAAAGCAATTAGGTTTTGATGTCTGCTGTTTTATTGGCATCATTTTAAAAAGTGCAAAAGATTACCACACAGCATTAGACAAGTTAGATAAGTTAGATGAAGTAGTAGAGGTGTACTACACAACAGGGCAATACAGTATTTTTATTAAGGTAATGTGTAAAAGTATAGAAGCGCTACAAGATGTACTTATCAACAAAATTCAGACAATTGATGAAATTCAATCAACCGAAACATTGATCTCTCTGCAAAACCCGATAATGAGGACGATCAAGCCATAAGGATAAATTCTTATTTTTTTTTATAACCACATTATCCACAGGTAGATCCCAAGTGATTCACAGCGTACAATAGCGCGTCTTGAACATAAGGAGATCATTAATGAAAAAAGTCACTCTAATTAGTGGCAGTACCATGGGTAGTGCTGAATATGTCGCAGAACATCTTGCAGAGATCTTATCTGAAGAAGGTTTTGAGACTGATGTGCACCATGGCCCTTCACTCAATGATCTTCCAAATCAAGGGATCTGGCTGGTGGTTACCTCCACACATGGTGCAGGCGATATTCCTGACAACCTACAGCCTTTTGCTGATGAGATTTCGGCAAACGCTATTGATCTTAGCAATGTCTCTTTTGGTGCTATCGGTATAGGAAGTAGTGAATACGACACTTTCTGTGGTGCGATCAGAACATTGGATCAAAAATTAATAGAGAAAGGGGCTACTCGCCTTGGTGATCGTCTCGAAATTGATATTCAAAAGTATGACATTCCGGAAGATCCAGCTGAAGAATGGATAGCTTCTTGGAAAAACTTACTTTAATTTGCACAAAAAAACAGCAAACAGATGTGGATAACTCTGCCTAAAAGCAGGGGTTAACCCGTAGTTATCCATTGTATAAGCCTCTATCAAGAAATGACCTGTGCATAAGTCGTCATTTTGATCCCAGCTTATCAGCAGATAGATCACGGATCATTCACAGTATATGATCCTTTACACTTTTATGATCTTTAAATAGAAAATCCACTTATCCACAGAGGATCGCTTCCTTAATAAAAGATCTAATAAAGAGATCTTTAAATAAAAAGATCTTTAAATAATTACCTGCGGATCAGCTCGCTTGTATCTGTCAAAAAGTTGAGTAGAATTCGTTTTCCCAATGCAACACATTCAGCATTCGTAACATTTAAGGTTCACACATGTTTTATCCAGAACACTTTGACGTCATCGTCATCGGTGGTGGTCACGCCGGTACAGAAGCCGCTATGGCAGCAGCTCGTATGGGGCGTCAAACCCTATTACTGACCCACAATATTGATACTTTGGGCCAAATGTCTTGTAACCCAGCTATTGGTGGGATTGGTAAAGGGCATCTGGTAAAAGAGATCGATGCCATGGGTGGATTAATGGCAACCGCTATTGACCATGCTGGTATTCAATTTAGAACCCTTAATGCAAGTAAGGGGCCCGCTGTAAGAGCCACAAGAGCACAAGCAGACCGTGTTCTTTACCGCCAAGCAGTTCGTACAACACTTGAAAATCAACCTAATTTGATGATCTTCCAACAACCAGTAGAAGATCTGATTGTTGAAAATGACCAAGTAACGGGTGCAGTTACCCGTATGGGATTAAAATTCCGTGCTAAATCAGTTGTTTTAACTGTAGGAACTTTCCTTGATGGAAAAATCCACATTGGTTTAGAAAACTACAGTGGTGGACGAGCAGGAGATCCACCTTCAGTATCGCTATCACACCGATTACGCGAATTACCTTTACGTGTCGGTCGATTAAAAACAGGAACACCACCACGTATTGATGCTAGAACCATTGATTTTAGCCAATTGGCTGTTCAATTAGGTGATACACCGATGCCTGTTTTTTCGTTTTTAGGTAATGTGGATCAACATCCGGAGCAAATGCCTTGCCATATCACATACACTAACGAAAAAACTCACGACGTTATTCGTAATAACCTCGATCGTAGCCCAATGTATGCTGGAGTCATCGAAGGAATAGGGCCTCGTTATTGCCCATCTATTGAAGATAAAGTGATGCGATTTGCTGATCGTAATTCGCATCAGATCTTTTTAGAGCCAGAAGGTTTAACCAGTAACGAAATTTACCCAAATGGTATTTCAACAAGCTTACCTTTTGATGTTCAAATGCAAATCGTAAATTCTATGAAGGGTATGGAAAATGCGAAGATCATTAGACCGGGTTATGCTATTGAATATGACTTTTTCGATCCCCGAGATCTAAAACAAACTTTAGAAAGCAAATTTATCAATGGGTTATTCTTTGCTGGCCAAATTAATGGCACAACAGGCTATGAAGAAGCGGCTGCTCAAGGGATGTTAGCAGGCCTTAATGCTGCACGTTATGCCTATGATCAAGATGGTTGGTTCCCACGTCGTGATCAAGCTTACATTGGTGTATTGGTTGATGATCTTTGTACTCTTGGTACAAAAGAACCATACCGCATGTTTACGTCTCGTGCGGAATATCGCTTGATGTTACGTGAAGATAATGCTGATTTACGTCTGACAGAAATAGCTCGTGAATTAGGCATGGTTGATGATAACCGTTGGGCACAATTTAGTGAAAAAGTTGAGCTTGTTGAAAAAGAACGTCAGCGTTTAAGAAATATATGGGTTCACCCTCAAGCTGATAACCTTTCTGAAATCAATAAATTACTAAACACACCGTTATCTAAAGAAGCGAATGGTGAAGATTTATTGCGTCGTCCTGAAATGACGTATGACATACTAAAAAATATCACTCGTTTTGCACCGGGTATTGATGATTCAAGACCACAAGCGGCAGAGCAAGTTGAGATCCAAGTAAAATACGAAGGTTATATTAACCGCCAACAAGAAGAGATCGAAAAAAAGCTACGTAATGAAAATGCGGCACTGCCGATAGATCTCGACTACAAGCAAGTGAGTGGGTTATCTAACGAAGTTATTGCCAAACTTAACGATCATAAACCGACATCTATCGGTCAAGCATCAAGGATCTCAGGTGTAACTCCCGCCGCCATCTCTATTTTATTAGTATGGTTAAAAAAACAAGGCTTATTACGCAGGAGCGCATCATGAGTGACTTACTTAATCGGCTAAAAAAGCTGGCTAAGCAAGCCAATATTGAGCTAACAGATATTCAAGCTGAAAAGTTAACGGGTTATGTGATGATGCTTGATAAGTGGAATAAAGCGTATAACCTGACCTCAGTAAGAGATCCACAGCAAATGCTAATCCGCCATATATTGGATAGTATTGTGGTTAGCCAATACCTTGAAGGCGAAAGATTTATTGATGTAGGTACCGGGCCAGGATTACCCGGTATTCCTTTGGCGATAATGCGTCCCGATCATCACTTTGTCTTATTGGATAGCTTAGGTAAGCGCGTTCGCTTTATGAAGCAAGTTCAACATGAATTAGGGCTTCATAACATCGAGCCTATTCAATATCGTGTTGAAGAATACCAACCTGAGAAACCTTTTGATGGTGTTATCAGTCGTGCATTTGCATCTATGAAAGACATGCTTTCTTGGTGTTCTCATTTAGTGGCTGAAGAACAAGGGTATTTTTATGCATTAAAAGGACAAATTCATCAAGAAGAGTTGGATGAACTTGCTGATAGTGGCTTAAAGGCACCTAAGAAAGTGATCAGTTTATCCATTCCTGAATTGAATGAACAAAGGCATTTGGTGATTATTTAGTCAACCTTTGTGTGTCTTATTGACCTTTTTTTCATTTTTTGTGCTCTGGCGATAACATTTACAATGTTATCGCCATTTGTTTTATGGGGAATTATAAGAAGCATTGAATTTTACTTTAATAAAACAATAAATTAACATTTTATTATCTTTCGTGTTAATTCGCTTTGTAGCCTGAGTTTTTCTTATTTTATTTCCAAAATAAATTAATAATTCTGTGCATTATAAAAATATTGAATTTATTTAATTGAAAATGAGTCAATTTTTTTTCAATTCGTACTAAATTGTTCATAAAAAGGAAGTTAATTGTTAACTCAGTTGTATATTTTATGAAATAAGTTTTATTTATACTTTTATATTTGTGATATATATCACGCTATTTATTTTATTCGGCTCTATTATTTTTACTCTTTTTGTCCTTAATCATTTTTCATAAATGGAACCTTGGTAAGAAATTTAAATTAATCTTCACTTTTTCGCTACTTATTGATTGAATTCATTGCCACGCCCCGTATAATTTGCTCGTTTTTGTCACTTGACACTTTATAGCAAAGACAGTTTGATACATCATTCAGTAATACCTTTTACGATAGCTAGTCTGGAGAATACAAACGTCATGTCTGTCTCCCTCTACAACGGGAAAGTTGCACTGAAACTGTTATTTTTGCAGTTTATGACTTTTGTTATTCTCAGTGCGGTTTTCTACTTAAAGAGTACAGACTGGAGTTTTTCGGCTTTTTTAGGCGGAATAGCATGTTGGTTACCCAATATTGCTTTTTTATTGTTAATGCGCTTACAAAAAGTCAACGAAGAAGAAGCTCCAGTTCGCATAAACTGGCTTTTTGCTTTCAGTGAAGGGTTGAAGGTTATATTATCAATAGCCTTGCTGATTGTTGCTTTAGGAGTGTTTAAAGCGGCATTTGCACCACTGGTCATGACCTACTTAGCGGTGCTTGTTATGCAGGTCGTTGCACCAGCCGTCATTAACGGTTAGCGTTTTTAACAACAAAAGGGTAATTGGCATCATGTCTGCATCAGGAGAAGCATTAACCACTAGAGACTACATAGGTCACCACCTGAATAACCTTCAGTTGGACCTACGTACTTTCGAGTTGGTCAATCCCCATGCTGAAAATGCGCCATCATTCTGGGTGTTAAATATTGACTCACTTTTCTTTTCAGTATTAATGGGAGCATTATTCCTATGGCTGTTTAGAAAAGTAGCAGTAAGAGCAACCAGTGGCGTACCGGGAAAATTCCAGACTGCAGTAGAAATGATCATCGGTTTCGTTGATAGCAGCGTTCGTGATATGTATCACGGAAAGAGCAAGGTCATTGCACCTTTGGCATTGACTGTGTTCGTTTGGGTGCTGTTAATGAATGCCCTGGATTTATTACCAATCGACTTCATCCCTTATATCGGTGAACACATCTTAGGGTTACCAGCGTTACGCATCGTTCCAACTGCGGACGTGAGTATTACTCTTTCGATGGCAATTGGTGTATTTATCCTGATCCTTTTCTATAGCATTAAGATGAAAGGCATTAAAGGGTTTACTAAAGAGCTGACGTTACAGCCTTTTAATCACCCTATTTTTATTCCTATCAACTTAATCTTGGAAGGGGTAAGCCTGCTATCAAAACCTGTTTCACTCGGTCTTCGACTGTTTGGTAACATGTATGCAGGTGAACTGATCTTTATTCTTATTGCTGGTCTGTTACCGTGGTGGTCACAGTGGTTATTAAGCCTTCCTTGGGCGATATTCCACATATTGATTATTACGTTACAAGCCTTTATTTTCATGGTTCTAACGATTGTTTATCTGTCGATGGCATCTGAAGAACATTAATTATTAACTCTTTGAAGAAATAACTGAAACAAACTGGAGACTGTCATGGAAAACCTGAGTATGGATCTGCTGTACATGGCTGCCGCTATTATGATGGGTTTAGCTGCAATCGGTGCTGCAATCGGTATCGGAATCCTCGGAGGCAAATTTTTAGAAGGTGCTGCTCGTCAGCCTGATCTGATCCCTCTTCTGCGTACACAGTTCTTTATCGTTATGGGTCTGGTTGACGCCATCCCAATGATTGCTGTGGGTCTGGGCCTTTACGTGATGTTTGCTGTTGCCTAATGATGGCAATGAGCAGTAAAAGCATCAAGTTAGTTAATAACCAAGAAAGAGGTATTGTGCTGTGAATTTAAATGCAACAATCCTCGGCCAGGCCATCGCATTTGTCCTGTTTGTTTTGTTCTGTATGAAATTCGTATGGCCACCAATTATGGCGGCCATTGAAAAACGTCAAAAAGAAATTGCTGACGGTTTATCATCTGCAGAACGTGCGAAAAAGGACTTAGATTTAGCGAAAGCCGATGCAGGCGATCAACTAGCAAAAGCAAAAGCAGAAGCGCAAGCAATTATTGAGTCAGCGAATAAACAGCGCACTCAAATGATTGAAGAAGCTAAAGCGGAAGCAGAGCTAGAACGTAGTAAGATCGTAGCGCAAGCTCAATCCGAACTGGATGCAGAGCGTAAACGTGCTCGTGAAGAACTTCGTAAACAAGTCGCAATGCTGGCTATCGCAGGTGCCGAGAAAATTATTGAACGTTCCGTGGATGAAGCTGCTAATAGCGACATCGTTGATAAACTGGTCGCTGAACTGTAAGGAGGGAGGGGCATGTCTGAAATAGCAACTGTAGCTCGCCCCTACGCCAAAGCAGCTTTTGACTTTGCTGTGGAAAACCAGGCTGTCGATAAATGGCAGGTTATGCTGGCGTTCACCGCTGAAGTAGCACGCAATGAGCAGGTAACCGAATTACTTTCTGGTTCTTTAGCATCAGAAAAACTGGCTAACATCTTCGCCGACCTCTGTGGCGATCAATTAGATGAACATGCTCAGAATTTAATTCGTGTTATGGCTGAGAATGGCCGTTTATCAACGTTGCCTGAAGTATTGAGCCAATTTATTCAATTGCGCGCAGTACTCGAGTCAACGGTTGACGTTGAAGTAACATCTGCCATTGAGCTAACTAAACAGCAGCTAGCTAACATTTCTGCAGCGATGGAAAAACGTCTATCACGCAAAGTGAAGCTGAATTGCAAAATTGATAAGTCTGTTATCGCAGGCATGATTATACGCGCCGGTGACCTCGTCATCGATGGCAGTATTCGTGGCCGTTTAGAGCGATTAACTGACGTCTTGCAGTCTTAAGGGGACTGGAGCATATGCAACTGAATTCCACTGAAATCAGCGAACTGATCAAGCAGCGCATTGCTCAGTTCAATGTAGTGAGTGAAGCTCACAATGAAGGTACGATTGTTTCCGTCAGTGACGGTATCATTCGTATCCACGGTTTAGCCGAAGTTATGCAGGGTGAGATGATCGCACTGCCGGGTAACCGTTTCGCTATCGCACTGAACTTAGAGCGCGACTCTGTTGGTGCGGTTGTGATGGGTCCTTATGCTGACTTAGCAGAAGGCATGAAAGTTAAATGTACAGGTCGTATTCTGGAAGTGCCTGTAGGGCGTGGTCTGCTTGGCCGTGTGGTAAACACACTGGGTGAGCCGATTGATGGTAAAGGTGCAGTAGAGCATGATGGTTTCTCACCTGTTGAGATGATTGCTCCTGGTGTTATCGACCGTCAATCCGTTGATCAGCCTGTACAAACAGGTTACAAATCCGTCGATGCCATGATCCCAATCGGTCGTGGTCAGCGTGAATTGATCATCGGTGACCGTCAAACAGGTAAAACTGCTCTGGCTGTCGATGCGATTATCAACCAACGTGATTCTGGCATTAAATGTATTTATGTCGCTATTGGTCAGAAAGCCTCTACTATTTCGAACGTTGTTCGTAAACTAGAAGAACATGGCGCGCTAGAAAATACCATTGTTGTTGTTGCTTCTGCATCAGAATCAGCAGCGTTGCAATACCTCGCGCCTTATTCAGGTTGCGCAATGGGTGAATACTTCCGTGACCGTGGTGAAGATGCTCTGATTATTTATGATGACCTGTCTAAACAGGCTGTCGCATATCGTCAAATTTCACTGTTACTTCGTCGCCCACCAGGACGTGAAGCATATCCAGGTGACGTTTTCTATCTGCACTCCCGTTTACTTGAGCGTGCTGCTCGTGTGAATGCTGAGTACGTAGAAGCTTTCACTAATGGTGAAGTTAAAGGTAAAACCGGCTCTCTGACTGCGTTACCAATTATCGAAACGCAAGCAGGGGACGTTTCTGCATTCGTTCCTACGAACGTAATCTCTATTACCGATGGTCAGATCTTCTTAGAATCTAACCTGTTTAACGCAGGTATCCGTCCAGCTGTTAACCCAGGGATCTCCGTATCTCGTGTAGGTGGTGCAGCTCAGACTAAGATCATGAAGAAACTTTCTGGTGGTATCCGTACTGCACTTGCGCAGTATCGTGAGCTGGCAGCATTCTCACAGTTCGCTTCTGATCTGGATGATGCTACCCGTAAACAATTGAACCACGGTCAGAAAGTGACTGAATTGCTAAAACAGAAACAGTACGAGCCAATGTCTGTCGCACAACAGTCTTTATCACTGTATGCAGCAGAGCGTGGTTATCTGGAAGATGTTGAAATTTCAAAAGTTGTGCCATTTGAAGCGGCTTTATTAGCTTATGCTTCTCGTGAACATGCTGATTTATTGAAAGAAATCAACCAGACTGGTTCTTATAACGAAGAAATCGAAGCGAAGCTGAAAGGCGTGCTAGAAAACTTCAAAGCGACTCAGTCCTGGTAATAACTATTCGGCCTAATAGTTAAACATTAGGCCGTCTGGTTCATGAGGAGAAGCAGAAATGGCCGGCGCAAAAGAGATACGTTCGAAGATCGCCAGTGTGCAAAACACACAGAAGATCACTAAAGCGATGGAGATGGTCGCCGCGTCGAAAATGCGTAAAACGCAGGAACGCATGGCAGCCAGCCGTCCTTATGCAGAAACCATGCGCAGTGTGATTGGTCACCTTGCGTTAGGGAATCTGGAATACAAACATCCATACCTCGAAGAGCGTGAAGTTAAACGTGTCGGGTACCTGGTTGTTTCGACCGACCGTGGTTTGTGTGGTGGTTTGAACATTAACTTGTTCAAAAAACTGCTGGCAGACATGAAAGAGTGGTCTGAAAAAGGTGTACAGGTAG
Source organism: Proteus sp. G2626 (assembly GCF_009915985.1). Taxonomy (NCBI): domain Bacteria; kingdom Pseudomonadati; phylum Pseudomonadota; class Gammaproteobacteria; order Enterobacterales; family Morganellaceae; genus Proteus; species Proteus sp. G2626. Next base: position 18,724 of record NZ_JAABNH010000005.1, read on the forward strand.
ATTTAGCTCTAGTGGGTTCTAAAGCCGCTTCATTCTTCGGCTCTGTGGGCGGAAATGTTGTTGGTCAAGTAACCGGCATGGGCGATGATCCAAAACTGTCAGACCTTATCGGTCCAGTCAATATCATGTTGCAGGCTTATGACGAAGGTCGTTTAGATAAACTGTATGTGGTGGCAAATAAGTTCATCAATACCATGGCTCAAGAGCCTAAAATTCTTCAGGTTTTACCATTACCACCAGGTGATGATGAAGAGCTGAAAGAAAAATCTTGGGATTATCTGTACGAACCTGATCCTAAGGCGTTACTGGATACTTTACTGCGTCGTTATATCGAATCGCAGGTTTACCAGAGCGTCGTAGAGAACTTAGCGAGTGAGCAGGCCGCCCGAATGGTCGCGATGAAAGCCGCTACAGATAACGGTGGTAACCTGATTAAAGAGCTGCAATTGGTGTACAACAAAGCACGCCAAGCAAGCATTACTCAGGAACTTACAGAAATTGTGTCTGGTGCAGCCGCGGTATAACAGCTAGGTTTACGAATTACGTAGAGGATTCAAGATGGCTACTGGAAAGATTGTCCAGGTAATCGGCGCCGTAGTGGACGCCGAATTCCCTCAGGATAGCGTCCCTAAAGTGTATGACGCTCTTGAGGTTATGAATGGTAAAGAAAAACTGGTGTTGGAAGTTCAGCAACAGTTAGGCGGTGGTATCGTTCGTTGTATCGCAATGGGTACATCAGACGGTTTAAGCCGTGGCTTAAAAGTTGAAAACTTAGGCCACCCAATTGAAGTACCAGTAGGTAAAGCAACACTGGGACGTATCATGAACGTTCTGGGTACACCTATTGATATGAAAGGTGATATTGCAACTGAAGAACGTTGGTCTATTCACCGTGAAGCACCAACCTACGAAGAGTTATCAAACTCACAAGAACTGCTTGAAACCGGTATCAAAGTAATGGACTTAATCTGTCCGTTTGCTAAAGGTGGTAAAGTAGGTCTATTCGGTGGTGCGGGTGTTGGTAAAACAGTTAACATGATGGAATTGATCCGTAATATCGCGATCGAGCACTCAGGTTACTCTGTATTTGCTGGTGTTGGTGAGCGTACTCGTGAGGGTAATGACTTCTATCATGAAATGACAGATTCTAACGTTCTTGACAAAGTATCGTTAGTTTATGGTCAGATGAATGAGCCACCAGGAAACCGTCTGCGTGTAGCACTGACGGGTCTGACTATGGCTGAAAAATTCCGTGATGAAGGCCGTGACGTACTGTTATTCGTCGATAACATCTATCGTTATACCTTAGCCGGTACAGAAGTATCAGCACTGTTAGGTCGTATGCCATCAGCGGTAGGTTACCAGCCAACATTGGCTGAAGAGATGGGTGTTCTGCAAGAACGTATCACTTCAACCAAAACAGGTTCAATCACCTCTGTACAGGCTGTATACGTACCTGCGGATGACTTAACTGACCCATCACCAGCAACAACGTTTGCTCACTTAGATGCGACAGTTGTACTGAGCCGTCAAATTGCTTCATTAGGTATCTACCCTGCGGTTGACCCACTGGATTCAACCAGTCGTCAATTAGACCCACTGGTAGTTGGCCAAGAGCACTATGATGTCGCTCGTGGTGTTCAGTCTATCCTGCAACGTTATCAGGAACTGAAAGACATCATCGCTATCTTAGGTATGGATGAACTGTCAGAAGAAGATAAACTGGTTGTTGCGCGTGCGCGTAAGATCCAGCGCTTCCTGTCACAGCCATTCTTCGTTGCTGAAGTATTTACCGGATCACCAGGTAAGTTCGTTTCCCTGAAAGACACTATCCGTGGCTTTAAAGGCATTCTGAACGGTGATTATGACCACCTGCCAGAGCAGGCGTTCTACATGGTTGGTACTATCGAAGAAGCAGTAGAAAAAGCTAAGAAGCTTTAATACGGCTGACGGGAGGTTGATATGGCCGATACATCGTTCCACCTGAAAGTTGTCAGCGCTGAAAAGCAGTTATATGACGGCGAAGTCAAACGAATTCAGGTAACTGGTAGCGAAGGTGAGCTCGGTATTTATCCGCAGCATACCCCGTTATTAACTGCCATAAAACCGGGCATGGTACGTGTCGTAAAAACATCGGGCGAAGAAGAGGTTATCTACCTTTCAGGTGGTATTCTCGAAGTTCAGCCGACGGGCGTCATTGTACTGGCAGATACAGCTATCCGTGGTCGTGATTTGGATGAAGCGAAAGCGTTGGAATCTAAGCGTAAAGCTGAAGAACACATTCAATCCTCTCATGGTGATGTTGATTATGCTCAAGCATCAGCAGAATTAGCCAAAGCGATTGCAAAACTACGTGTAATCGAACTGACTCGACGTTGATGTAAATAGGCAGTCTATGAATAAAAAAGCCAGTTGGTTCTTAGCTAACTGGCTTTTTTGCGTCATGAAATATTTTGTGTGACGAAATATGTAGTATTATTTGGCATAAACAGGTTTACTTGCCATTCTTTACGGGAGTTATCAGGTTAATTATGTCTAATTCAGCTAAAAGCGTTGTTATTCTTGCTGCGGGAAAAGGCACCCGCATGTATTCACAGTTACCTAAAGTTCTTCATAAACTTGCGGGTAAATCCATGGTTCAACATGTGATTGATACTGCTAAGTCATTAGGTGCTCAACAAACACACCTTGTCTATGGACATGGTGGTGAACTAATGAAAGAAAAATTAGGTTCACAACCTGTTAATTGGGTACTACAAGCAGAGCAACTAGGAACGGGTCACGCAATGCAGCAAGCCGCGCCTTTCTTTGCTGATGATGAAGATATCCTGATGCTTTATGGTGATGTTCCTCTTATCACCAAAGAAACATTAGAACGTTTAATTGAAGTCAAACCAGAAGGCGGTATTGGTTTATTAACGGTTATTTTAGATAATCCAACTGGCTATGGTCGTATTGTTCGTGAAAATGGTGAAGTAATTGGCATTATCGAACAAAAAGATGCGTCTGAAGAACAACTCAAAATTAATGAAATCAATACCGGCATTTTAGTCGCAAACGGTGGTGATTTAAAACGTTGGTTAGGTAAGCTCGATAATAACAATGCACAAAAAGAGTATTACATTACTGACATTATCGCGTTAGCGCATAAAGAAGGTCGTAAAATTGAAACGGCTCATCCTCGTCGCCATAGTGAAATGGAAGGGGTGAATAACCGTTTACAACTGGCTGCATTAGAACGGATTTACCAAACAGAACAAGCAGAACGCTTATTACTCGAAGGTGTCATGTTGCTTGATCCTGCGCGTTTTGATTTACGTGGTACGCTAACTCACGGTAAAGACGTCGTGATTGATACTAACGTGATTATTGAAGGCGATGTCACTTTAGGCAATAACGTTGAAATTGGTACAGGGTGTGTTCTAAAAAACTGTGTGATTGGTGATGATTCTATTATCAGCCCATATACGGTGATCGAGGATGCAAATTTAGCACAAGAGTGTACTGTGGGGCCATTTGCACGTCTTCGCCCGGGTAGTGAATTGGCGGATAAAGCTCACGTTGGTAACTTTGTTGAGATGAAAAAAGCAAGTTTAGGTGTTGGCTCTAAAGCCGGTCATCTGACTTACTTAGGTGATACTGAAGTAGGTGCTAATGTTAATATTGGTGCTGGGACTATCACTTGTAACTACGATGGTGCGAATAAATTCAAAACAGTTATTGGTGATGATGTCTTTATTGGTTCCGATACTCAGTTAGTGGCGCCAGTTACTGTTGCTAATGGTGCAACCATTGGTGCAGGAACAACACTCACTAAAAACGTGAATGAAAATGAATTAGTGATCAGTCGAGTTAAGCAAACTCATATCAGTGGATGGAAACGTCCAGTGAAGAAAAAACAATAATTTTAAGAGAAGGGCGTATATTTCATTAGCGCCCTTTTCTTGTACGCTATTATTCTAAAAACAAAAAAATATCCCCGCTTTCTACAATGGCTTGGGGAATAAACCAATCAGGTATAGACATCCAAGTGCGAAAAAACGCACAGTTTTAGGAATAACACAATGTGTGGAATAGTAGGTGCAGTTGCACAACGCGATATCGCTGAAATATTAATTGAAGGCTTACGTCGTTTAGAATACCGCGGTTATGATTCTGCGGGGTTAGCCGTTGTTGATAATGACTGCAAAATGACGCGGTTGCGTGAAGCTGGCAAAGTACAAATGCTGGCTGAAGAAGCAGATAAAACACAAGTCATTGGTGGCACAGGTATTGCTCATACTCGTTGGGCAACACATGGTGAACCTTGTGAAGATAATGCGCATCCTCATGTATCTGGCACGATTGCGGTGGTACATAATGGCATTATCGAAAACTACCAAGAACTGAAAGCAGAATTAATTAAAAAAGGGTATCAGTTTGCTTCACAAACTGATACCGAAGTCATTGCTCATCTAGTGAACTGGGAGCAGCGTCAAGGTGGTACATTACGTGAAGTAGTGCAACGCGTTATACCTCAATTACGCGGTGCTTACGGTACGGTTATTATGGATAGTCGTACACCTGAATTATTAGTCGCTGCTCGCTCTGGTAGTCCGCTGGTGGTTGGCCTTGGTGTGGGAGAAAATTTCCTTGCTTCTGACCAATTGGCTCTATTACCTGTTACTCGTCGTTTTATCTACCTTGAAGAAGGGGATATTGTTGAAATTACCCGTCGCCACGTTCATGTTTTTGATGTAAATGGCAATGAAGTTGATCGTGATACGATTGAATCTAACGTTCAATACGATGCGGGTGATAAAGGTGTTTATCGTCACTACATGCAAAAAGAGATCTACGAACAGCCTCTCGCGATTAAAAATACGCTTGACGGCCGTTTAAAATCAGAAACGATTGATCTGAGTGAGCTAGGCCCTAAAGCTGAAGAGATCTTATCTAAAGTTGAACACATTCAAATTGTAGCTTGTGGAACGTCTTATAATGCAGGTATGGTTTCTCGTTACTGGTTTGAATCTTTAGCTGGAATTCCTTGTGATGTCGAAATCGCATCAGAATATCGCTATCGTAAACCAGCAACTCGCCGTAATAGCTTACTGATCACATTATCTCAATCAGGTGAAACTGCGGATACTTTAGCCGCTTTACGCTTATCCAAAGAATTAGGTTATTTATCCTCTTTAGCGATTTGTAACGTTGCTGGCTCTTCTTTAGTCCGTGAATCTGAATTTGTCTTAATGACTAAAGCAGGTGCTGAAATCGGCGTTGCCTCGACAAAAGCATTCACAACACAATTAACCGTTCTATTAATGCTGGTGGCATATATGGGACGGATTAAAGGTGTTGCGACATTAGAACATGATGTTTCAATAGCATTACACGCATTACCAAGCCGTATTGAAAGCATGTTATCGAAAGATAAAGTGATTGAAGCGTTAGCTGAAGACTTCTCTGAAAAAAGTCATGCTTTATTCTTAGGTCGTGGCGACCAATACCCGATTGCGGTAGAAGGTGCTTTAAAGTTAAAAGAGATCTCTTATATTCATGCTGAAGCGTATGCCGCTGGCGAATTAAAACATGGCCCATTAGCATTAATTGATGCGGATATGCCCGTTATCATTATTGCGCCAAACAATGAGTTATTAGAGAAATTAAAATCTAATATCGAAGAAGTTCGGGCTCGTGGTGGCTTACTGTATGTGTTTGCTGATCAAGATGCTGGCTTTGAAGAAAATGAAACGATGAAGCTGATTTCCTTGCCTCATGTTGAAGAGCTTATTGCGCCAATTTTCTATACTGTACCATTGCAGCTGTTGTCTTATCATGTTGCTTTAATTAAAGGCACGGATGTGGACCAACCTCGTAACCTAGCAAAATCAGTTACGGTTGAATAAAAATTAGCTTTTTATAAAGAATTTATTGTTAATTATACTTAAACCCAGTGAAATTTTAACCGATACACTGGGTTTTTTATTATATTTACAGTACGTTGGATCTATAGTTATAAATAAAATTTATTAAATTAGTAGAGGGATTCTAATTTACAGTTAGCATAAAAATAAAGAAATGAAAAATAAATAATGAGTGATACTTAACTTAGAGAGCAACTGACTAAGTTTAATAAAATTATAAAAATATACTTTTTATAAGAATAATTTGTTTTCCATAAAGAATAAAAAATATTTTATTTTTTTTAAATAAATTTATAATAAAATATTTAACTTATTGTTAATTATCGTTATTTTTATTTTACCATTTCATTTTTCCTATATTTAATTATCAAATATATATCAATAATCATTATTGATATTCTTTATTTTATCTATATTGATTTAAATTACGTTAAATTTAAATTCTTTTTTATTTGGTTTTGTTTGTCTAGTTTTTTATTAAAACAATCAAGCAATATTTAGGTTAATTCCCCTATCTCCTCCGATCTCTTATTAAAAACGATCTATTTTTAAAACCAATTTATTGTGAGTTTGATTAATTGTTGTTATGAGTTTAAAAAATAGATGCAATCATATTAAATATATGTAAAGTTTAAGGTTGTTTTATTTATTAACCCATAATGAAAATTACAAATTAACGCTAATAATCGTATTTGGCGTTTTGTTGCAGTTTTATAAGCAAGTTCTTTCAAGAGAAATAAAAGCTCAAAAACAAGCTAAGAAAAACGACAAATTATAATTACAAGAGGTAAGAGAAATGCAAAACACAATTCATTCACAATACAATGAAATGGTTGAATTTTTAAAAGAATTAGTGAACACAGAAAGTGGCTCTTATGATAAAGAGGGCGTTGATGCTGTGGCTAATTTACTTATTCAACGTTATAAACAATTAGGTTTTCTCGTCGAGGTTTTTGAGAATGAAAAGCTGGGTAATAATTATCGCTTAGTTCATAAAGAAGCCAAAAATCCACAAATTTTCATTGCTACTCATCTTGATACTGTTTTCCCTAAAGGTACAGTCGCTGAGCGCCCATTTAGTATCGACGGTACTCGTGCTTATGGACCTGGTGTTATTGATATGAAAGCCAGTCATGTTCTGACTTATTACGCTATTAATGCACTAATACAATCAGGTAATAACGCTTATAAAAATGTTGAAATATTCTTAAATTGTGATGAAGAGATTGGTTCAAAAACGTCACGTGGTTTGATTGAACAGTATGCAAATAATAAATCTTATGCCTTAGTGATGGAGCCTGCTCGTGCTAATGGGGCAATTGTTAGTGCTCGCCGAGGTGTGGGAACTTACGAACTTTTAATTGAAGGCAAAGCTTCTCACTCTGGTATTGCACCAGAAGCGGGAATTAGTGCTATTCAAGAGTTATCTTATAAAATTCAAGCATTACATGCACTGTCTCGCCATGATGAAGGGCTTTCTATTAATGTTGGTTTGATCTCTGGTGGCACATCAGTTAATACGGTAGCACCTAATGCTCGTGCTGAAATTGATGTGCGTATTTCAACCGATGAGCAAGGTGTTGAAATAGATAAATTAGTCAGAGAAGTATGCAGTAAGCCTGTTTTAGAAGGCGTTAAACTCACGCTTAATGGCGGTATTAATCGTCCTCCAATGGTAAAAACACCAGAAAGTGCAACTTTAATTGACATTATAAAAGAAGAAGCGCGTTTACTCAGTCTTGATATTGAAGATATTTCGACAGGAGGAGGCTCTGATGCTTCATTTACTGCGGGTGTGGGTACACCAAGTGTTGATGGGTTAGGGCCTATTGGCGGATATCAGCACAGTGATAAAGAATATATTGATTTACCTTCATTAACCGAAAGAACGGCGTTATTTGCCAATATCTTAAAGCGTCTGTCTCAATAAGGTGAATGTATGGATAAGAATAAAAAAATAAAATGGGCTATGCCTGATGCCTTTATTATTATTTTTGGCATTGTAATCTTAGCCGCAATAGCAACTTATTTAATTCCTGCAGGAACCTATGAACGCGAAACAGTAAATGGGCTAAATCGTGTTGTACCAGGTAGTTTTGGTTATGTTGATCAAAATCCAGCTTCGTTAATGGATGTGTTTTACGCTATTCCTGTTGGATTAAAGCAGTCAGCAAGTATTATTTTCCTGATATTTATGATTGGTGGTGCAATTGCTATTTATGACAGAACGCGTGCTATTGATTCAGGGATCAATGCGTTAATTGTCAAAACAAAGGGTAATTACCAAGCGCTGATTATTACGGTTGCATTTATCTTTGGTATGCTTTCATCATTGGGATTGGCGGCAAATGCTGTTATAGCCTTTATTCCAATAGGAATAGCCCTTTCACGTTCGATGAAATTAGATGCCATAACGGGTGTTGCTGTTGTTTACCTTGGATATTATGCAGGGAATGCTGTTGGTGTTTTGGATCCAACTATTTTAGGTACAGCACAAACCTTAGCTGAAGTGCCTTTATTTTCAGGCGTGATTTTTAGAATTGTATTATTCTCAGTTCTGATTGTGGTCACTATTGCTTATATTGTTTGGTATGCAAGACGTATCGCGAATAATCCAACTAAAAGTTATATGTATGGGTTAGCTACAGATGATCCTGATTATGATGATCACAAAGATCAAACCGTGGACGGTACTTTCTCTTTAATGCAGAAATTGAGTCTTGTGGTCTTTATTGCATTTATTGGGCTATTTTTATACGGTGCTTTTGAATATAAATGGGGTATTGAACACTTATCTGCCATCTTTATTATGATGAGTGTTGTGGTTGCTGTGATGTTTAAAATCGGGCCAAACGACTATATTAAAACCTTTATGAAAGGTGCCCAGTCTTTAGTTTATGGGGCATTAGTTGTTGGAATTGCAAGAGCGGTTATTGTTATTTTGGATGAAGGGCGTGTGCTAGACTCTATTGTTCAAGCTACACTCGTTCCATTACAGCAAACCTCCCATTTTTGGGGCGCTCAGTTACTTTATTTCTTTAATTTATTATTCAATTTATTAGTGACATCGGGTACAGGGCAAGCATCTATTGTGATGCCTATAATGGTACCTATTTTAGATATCTTAGATTTAACTCGCCAAACGGGTGTCTTAATTCTTAAATTAGGTGATGGATTTACTAACATTATTACACCAACATCAGGTGTATTAATGGCAGTATTAGCTGTCGGTAAAGTACCTTGGACTCGTTGGGTTAAATTTGTTTTCCCTATTTTAATGATTTGGATAGTGATTGGTATGGCGGCAATTGGTATTGCAACGACTATAAGTTATGGTCCTGTTTGATTGTATAAGGTAAGAAAAATAGCCGCATATTTTAAGCGGCTATTTTTTTATCATGATCCATTTATTTGATGCTGAAAACCTAAAATAAGATGCTCTAATCCAAAGTCAAAACGATAGGTAAAATCATCAGCAAACAGAACCTCTCTCGCTTGCCAAGTTTGAGGAAATTTATCTTGAACTAATTGTTCAAAAGCTTCTCTTTTATTGGCTAGTTCTTCTTTCTCAATCAGCATGACAGATTGCTGTTCTATACAGCAGCCTAAAATAAAATAGAGCAAGGTCATTGTTATTTTACTTGCGAGTTGAGCTGAAGTGCCGGACTGCATAATGGCGCTAATAAATGTATTGTTTATACGTAATACATTTTCAGATATCACATAAGTACCAGCAAATACTCTCGCCCCATCTCTGTGGCGTAAAAATGCATTTCTTAAATCATAAGATAGACGCTTAATATCTTCTTTCCAATTATTTTTAAATTCAAAATTTATTGCAACCTCACTGACTATTCTATCTGCCATCCCTTCAATTAAGGTTTGTTTATTATCGAAATGCCAATAGAGAGAGGCCGCTTTAATCTGCAACGCATCCGCGAGTTTACGCATTGTTAGGCCTTCAATACCTTCTGTCTCTAGCAATGAAAGAGCGGTATCTAATACTTTCAGCCGATCAATTTTAGGTGTTTTCATAAATAATTCTCATTACCCCTTTTCTATCTAACAATGTTAGTTTACCATATTTGAAAAACCTAACAATGTTAGATTGCTATTTAAGAGAGCAAAAGATCGGGGTTTGGAGTTAACAATGGAAAATATGCCATCAAATAAAGAGAAAATAACAAAGTTTATAATGACTTATACTCCTTGGGTTGCTGTCATTTGTGTGATTACATTTATTGGAATAGCCATAATAGATTGGGATAAATGGTGGAGCGATGCGCGTTATCAAACGACAGATAATGCTTACATTAAAACGGATACCACAATATTAAAATCTCGGATGACAGGTTTTATTTTAGATGTAAAAAAAGAAAATTATCAATATGTTAAGAAAGGTGAAGTTATTGCTACTATTAATAATAATGAGCAAATTCTCAATAAAGAAGCGGCTATTTCTGAGTTGAAAAAAGCACAATTACAACTTGATAATTTAAAAGAAGAGATAAAAGCTGCTGAACTTAATATTGGAATATTACGTAATCGCTATGAAGCTACGATAATTGATGTGGAACAGGCTAAGCGCAATCCTTTATTACGAAAAGATTTGATTCAAAGTGGTGCAATAACAAAACAAAACTACCTTGATGCACAGTCTGATTTGCAACGTTTAATTAAATTACAAAGTGCTGCTAAAAATGAATGGGAGCAAGCTAAGCAGTCATTAGTGTTACTGAAAGCGCAAGAACAGATCCGTTTAACAGAAAAAAATATTGCACAAACCAGATATCAACAAACAGAGACTGAACTCACCTATACCACTATCGAAGCCCCTTTTGATGCTCAATTAAATAAAATAAAAGTAAATATTGGTAGTCTAGTAACCTCTGGCACAGAGGTTGTTACGCTAACACCATTAAATCATATTTATATTATTGCTAATTTAAAAGAAACTCAGATAAAAAAAGTTATTCCAGAACAACGCGTTTTAATCAAAATAGATGCTTTTCCTTATGAAGAGTTTCAAGGGAAAGTTCGTTATATTGGCGCACAAAGTAGTGGTGAATCAGCACTTATTCCAGCGGATAATGCCAGTGGTAATTTTACTAAAGTGGTACAACGTATTCCTGTTTACATCACTTTTGATAGTAATAATAAATTATTAGCTAAATTACGTGCTGGTATGTCTGTCGAGGTAAAAATAGACACAGAAAGTTTATCTATAGAGGGTGATCATGAGGCTTAATTTCTTATTTAGCGCACAAGAAAACAGGCCAATCTTTATTGTGCTTTCTGTTTTTTCAGGTGCTATTTTATCAACACTTTTTATTCGTATGTTTTCTATTTCTTTAGCTGATTTACGCGGTATTTTTGCTCTAGATATAGTGCAAGGCTCTTGGTTAAACGTAGCAATTAATTCTGCTCAGTTAATCAGTATGACATTAGTACCTTGGTTTATGGTGATTTATGGTGCTGAGAAAATATTAATTAGCTCAAGCTTGTTACTTTTTTTCTGTTGTATTTTTGTCTCTAGTAGTGGTGATTTTATTGGACTCCCTTTTTTATTAATACTACATTTTTTGATTGGTTTTTGTTTGGGAGTCTATTTGCCAATGACAATATCTTTGGCATTAAGAAGTTTAAATCCTAATGTTTGGCTAATCGTTATGGCGGCTTATAGCCTACGAGTTTCAGTCGGAATGGATGCAGGAGTAGGAATATCTGGTTCAATATTCGAAATCTTAAATTGGCGCTGGCTCTATTGGGTTTCAATGTTATTTTCGTTAGCTATTATGTTTTTTGCTTGGCGAGGTATGCCTATATCCTCTATCAATAAAGAACTATTAGCACAAAGTGATTGGGGAGGTATGACATTAAAATGCTTAGGTTTAATTTTATTGTATATTGGTATTGTGCAAGGTGAATTACTAGGATGGTGGGATTCAGGGCTGATTATTTCTTGTTTACTAGCTAGTTGTATCTTAATACTCACTTTTATTATTAGAGCGTCAGTTTATAGCAAAAGCTTTGGATATTTAAATTGGTTCAAAAATTATAATTTAAGGCTCTGCTTTATTATTGCTTGTTTATATGGTTTTTTAATGTTGCCTAACTCTTTGTTTATACCATCCTTTTTAAGTATTGTGGCAGGTTTAAAAGCTCAGCAAATAGGTGATGTGAGTAATATAGCTTTTATTATTTATCTTCTTTTCAGCCCTTTTGCCATAATGATTGCTCGTCGATTAGAGCCTCGATTAGTGATGATAATAGGGATAACGATTATTGGAATTGCTTGCTTAATCGGACATCAAATGACTTATCAGTGGCGAGCAGATGATTTCTTTGTGCTAATGATGTTACAGGCTATTGGGGAGTGTATTTTATTAATTGGGTTGATTGCATCATTTGTCACAAACATTAAGCCTAGTGAAGCATTACATCTTGGTGCATATATTTCGATTGCTAGAGTATTAATGCCTGCATTAGCTGGGGCTTTAATGAATACCTATTTACGAATATCTTATGATACGCATCACAACTCATTGAGGGGTTATATTCAAACGGGAGAGCAGAAATTATCTAGTGATTTATTAGAAAATGTTCAATATATAGTGTCATTAATAGCAAGGGGATCTCATGTCGCCTCTTTTATAGATGGATTTCATTTAATAACGTGGTTTGTTATTTTAGGGCTAATTTGTATGATTTTTTTAAAGCCTTCACCTGCTAATCCTATTGTGCCAACATTATTTACTATCCAAAAATAAAGTACTGCCTGTAAAATCGAAAACAGGCAGAGAAAAATAACGCTATCGGAGAGCTATATTGCTATTAAAACGACACGATAGTAAGAACAAAATTAGTTGTAAGACTTAAACAGTGACTGATTACCTGATTTATCAAAAGCAATCACTTGGTAAGGCTCTTTATAATCACCCGCATACATACCTAAACTACCTGCTGGCATACCTGCAACCGCAATACCAGATTTCGATTTATCCACTAAATTGATATTTTTTAAACTATCAACAGGAATGTGCCCAACTAAGTCTTTACCTTGGTAAGTCGCTAAGTGGCAACTAAATAAATTATTTGGTACGCCTGCTTGTTGATATTTTTCCATTAATTGCGTTTCTGAAACAATATTTACCTTAACGTTAAAACCAGCTTCTTTTATGCCATCAGCCCATAAAGCACAGCATCCACAACTGTCCGTTTTATAAACCTCAATAATATTATGATTATTAGATGCATAAGCGGTGCTTGTAAATACTGAAATTGCAATAATCGAAGGTAGTAATAATTTTTTCATTGTCCATTCCTTTCATTAAATTGATGGGTATAACAATAATGTTTCCCCCTACGGGAAGGTCAATGTAATAAAAGTATAAACACGTAGAGTTTTGTAAAAAAATATTTATATAAAACAAAGATATAAATAATACTATGTTTATGTTTTTTAATTTTTTTCGAAAAAAAAAGCACTTAATATAAAAAGAAAAAAGCCAATTTATTCAATAAATTGGCTTTTTTAATAAGAGATGCTAATTTTGTTTAGATACAAATTATTTGATGATAATTATTTAATGATAGTAATTTGTTTTACGTCGATCTCTGTACTTGTCCACTCTTTATCTACTTTACCTTCAATTCTGACGGTATTATCAGGGGTCACTGTTTGCCCGCGCCATCTTTTATTATCAATATCTACATTGATACCACCGGTACTATCTTCAAAAACATACAACTCATCACCAATCTTTTTCGTAATTTTACCGGTTAAGATAACCCAAGTGTCATCCGAAAGATCTTTTGCTTTAGCAACGGTGGTTTCACTAATAGAAGGGCCTTTAAATCCACCTTGTTCTGTTGGTGCTTGAATTGAGCCTTGAAAACCACCTTGTTGTGTCGTATTTGCTTGAGATGCAAAAGCCAACGTACTACCAATTAATAATACCAGTATTTTTTTCATAACAAGCTCGCTTATAGGTTAATAATATAACTAATTATTGTGTTAGATTTTATTTCATTTTCATGTATAAAACCGCATATTAAGGTAAATTTCGGTATTCATATATCAACTGATTGATATTACCTCTTAAATTATAGACTGTTATTTTTCTTTGTATTTTTTATTGATATAAGCATCTATCACTAAATACTTCTTTTCTCTAAGTTAAATCCACTAGTTATTTCCCCTTAGTATCAACGTGGGCAGTTATTCAAAAATATACCCATCGGGATCATTGTTTTTAAATGTATTACCTCTTATTATCCAGCGCCTTCAAATTTTTTTTAATTTTCCCCTATTATTTTTAGAGGTTTTAGGTTTTATGACTAACGAACGTATTGCCAATCCGGGTCCATTAGGTTTGATGGGTTTTGGTATGACAACGATTTTGTTGAACATACATAATGCCGGTTTTTTCCCTGTTGTCTCTGTCATTATGAGTATGGGAATTTTTTATGGTGGGATCGCACAGGTTATTGCTGGAATTTTTGAGTTTAAAAAAGGCAATACTTTTGGCGCGACCGCATTTACCTCTTATGGCTTCTTTTGGGTCACATTAGTGGGAATTTGGTTATTACCCGTAATGGGGTTGAGTGAACCCACAACTCCTGTCTTTTTAGGTGTCTTTCTAGCATTGTGGGGAATATTTACCTTTTTCATGTTTATTGGCACATTAAAAGCCAATAGAGCACTGCAATTTGTCTTTTTAAGTCTGACAATTTTATTTGCCTTACTGGCGATAGGAAATATCACCAGTAATGCACTGATTTTAAAAATTGCTGGCTTTGAAGGTATTATTTGTGGCGCCAGTGCTTTTTACCTTGCAATGGCTGAAGTATTAAATGAGATGTATGGCAGAACAATATTGCCAATCGGCCACAAATAATTGTTTTATCAAGAAGTGGCTTTTTATTTAGCCACTTCTATTATTTGGCTTTTTCGTCGGACTAATTTTTTTGCGCACCATGCATAAAATAGTCCCGCAACCACACCTGCAATATGTGATTCAGTCGATACACCTAATTGACCAGGAATTAAGCCATAGGCCATTGATCCATAATAGAATAGAACAAAGAGTGCTATCACGATATCGATAATTTTACGACGTGTAAACGCATGAGCAATCAACAAAGACCATAATCCAAAAATCCAGCCACTTGCACCAACATGAATGGCACTTCGTCCAAAAACCCACACTAATAAACCACTTACGATAATAATAAATATGCTTGATAAAACATACTCTCGTAAAGATTGTGTCATGGATAAAAAACTAAGGATAAGAAGAGGGAGTAGATTACTAAACAGATGAGACCAAGAACCATGAATAAAGGGTGCGATGAAGATACCTATTAATCCTTCACCTGTTCTTGGAATAATTCCCCATTGAAGAAGTGAAATTGGTAAGAGAGAGCCAATTAACTGAAGTAGGATTAATGTGATAGTTAATCCACCAAGAAAAGTTAATCTTTTTTTAAACCATATCTTATCCATAACGATCGCCTTAATACCGAGTGACGTAGATAAAACCGTTTTGATAGAAGAGCCTTTAATAAAAGAAGAAAGGCTCTTTTTTGTTTATCAGTCTAATAAATTAAGGCAAGCAGCTCCACGGGCGCCACCTGCATCACCATGACGTGCTTTTTCTATTGCTGGAATTTGTGCATTTCCATAAATACAGTGAGAAAGATATTTAGGTAATTGGTCATACAATGCATTAAATTGTGATAATCCACCACCAATAACAATTAAATGTGGGTCAAGTACAGTAAGAATATTGCTTAGGTAAATTGCCAGTACTTTCATATAACGATCAACATGCTCTTCCGTTTTTTTATCTCCAGCATAATATTGCTCAACAATATCAACGGCTCTTTTGGGGGCATTATTGAAGGCTTTATACATACGTTCAAAGCCTCTGCCTGATAAATAAGTCTCAAAACACGCTTTTTTGCCACAACCACAGATAATTTTTGGCATGGTGTCACCTATGACGTTATCTGCATCCACCGTTAAATTCATATGGCCAATTTCACCAGCAATACCATTTTTACCGGAAAGAACTTTTCCATCAACAACAAAGCCACCCCCGACTCCTGTACCTAAAATAAGGCCAAGTACTGAAGGGTGGTGACGAAATTCAGGATCCCATGCTTCTGATAAGGCAAAACAGTTAGCATCATTTTCAACTTTAACGGGTCTATTGAGTATATGTGCGAGATCATGAACCATTGGTTTGTATTTGGCTGCGGGAACGTTGGTGGTAAATACTGTTCCTTCTTTTGCGTTAACAATGCCTGGCACACCTACGCCGATTTTCCCTTTGCATCCTAATTCTTTATCGGCTTCTAAAGTGAGCTCCTTAAACACATTCAATAATGCCTGATAGTCATTTTTAGGTGTAGGAACACGCTTTTGCCATACTTGAGTAAGATCTTTATCAAAAACGGCAAGCTCAATTTTTGTGCCGCCCATATCAAAACCATAATACATATCAGTCTCTTAATTATTCTGTAAATATTATTTATAGTAACAATAAAGTTGTTGTTACCGGGCCATTTCTATTTCAGTCAATACTTAAGTTATCTCTACTGTTTATATACACTAGGTTAAATAAGAACAGTGATTGGTGACAGTTGAGTTTTTTACCTATTGATGACTGCCTTCAATTAAAACACGACGTACTTTCATTAGAGCAAAGCCTAATAAATTTAATCCATTCCATAAAAGGGGATTACCGATCTCTTTGTCTTGTTCACTTAAACCTACTCCCCATATCTTATCAACGGGGCTTGCTTCCACAAGCACACGATTGCCTGTCGAAATTAAAAAATTACCTAGCGCATTATTTTGAGAAAATTTAGCAATATTAGCTCGAATAACAATAGCCATACGTTGTTGTTCCCAAATTTCTTGGTTAAATCCTTTTACTTCTCGACCAAGTGCTTTAGCTGTACCTGGGTTTGATGTTGTAATTATACGTTCTCGTATTTCTATATCATTAAAAAGCTTTGCTTTCTCTGCCATCATATAGTGTTCAGCACTAACGTAATGAACATCATCTAAGATAAACGGTGCAGGATACCATTGGCTAAAGCAACTTTTTGTGACGTCATCTGTTTTACTTTTGTGCCCCCAAAAATAGATAAATTTTATTTTCTTACCAGTACGAAAATCTTTCTTTAATTGTTCTAAATCCATCTTTTTTCCATTATCGCGAATACGTTCGATTCATCTAATAAAGATAGCATAGAAGTAAAGAAGGATAGAGTGCCTTTTTGTTATTCTGTGAGTAGGTGAAACGATTCCGCAATTTTGAATTATCGCTGCAAAAAACCATCTTAATTTGATGTTTTTTTGCTAAAAGATAAAAAAAATACAACTTAGATTCATAAGATTACTCTTAAAAAAATGCATCTGAAGAGTACCTTTATTTACGTATTTACCTAAAAAGAAGGTCTTAAAATGATACTCTCTGTTTAGTATAAAGCTATAGTTAATTAAGTATTTTTAATATAAAAAATCACTTTGATTGGTATTTATACTAATTATTAGTATTTATAACTAAGTGGTTGTTTGTTTTTATTTTAATTCAATGTGTTATGTTGAATTGTTAGCTTATTTTCATTGTTACATTTATTATTTGAACCAAATCACGATTGTCTGTTTGTTAAGCTAAGTTAACAATATTATTTTAGTAGTAAAATATTACTTAAGTTAATTATTCTGAAATACAGGTTATACTTAGCAGTATTTACTATAAGTAAATAATAAGACTATTCATAGATTGATAATCTATTTTTGTATTTTTTTAGATGTTTTTTTCTAAAACTTAACGAATACTGATGTGTTTTATTTTTTCTTTATAAAATAAAACTATCAGAATATGACAAAAAACAATAAATTCTCTTTTTAAGAGTAAAAAATAAACCTATTTTGATGCTAATCAATATGAATAAATAATTATTTTTATTTTTTTTTATTATTTATTAGTCATTTTTAGAATGGAAATAAGGTGATTTTTTTTAATTGATCTTGAAAGGTTCTTTAATTTTTAGAAGAAATAATATTAATACTTAATTATTTTAGAATTTTATTTTTATAAAATTTATACAAATTGTTATTAGTTGACTTTAGTTATTATCTGGCTTTTAAACCTATTTTTTTAGAGTAAAAAGACACTCTTTTTGATGATAATAATCAATATGAAGTTAAGTAAAAGTACTCATTTTTATAAAGCAAAAATAAGGTGTGGCTAAGTTTTTATATTTTTTTTGATGTTGTATTTTTCATTAAAATAATTATACAATTTAATTTAAATAATCATTACTCCTAATCGAATGATGTTTATTTGTAATTTAATAAATTAATATAAATAAGATTGTTTTACCCTACATAGTTGATGTTCATTAATTGATGTTTTAATGAAAGTTTAAATTTGAGTTTATAAAGATATATTTTTAACTTGTTGTGGATATTATCTCTAAAGTACTCACTTTCTTATTTTAGATGAGCATCAAATTATTGAACAAGGTTTAGAGTATTGTTATTAAAGGGGCCACACTATGTATGATGACATTAGTAATCTAAAAGATAAGTTTCAGGAAGATGCCTTTGCTTTCCAAGAGTTTTCTTCTTCTCCAACACAAGATGTTGATAATAAAGTAGAACCAATAGTTATAAGTAATGAAGATAACAATAAAATGGGTAATTTAAGTAATAAAACGTTTTCAGAAAGTTCATCTTCTTCTATGAAAAACGAACAAAAACAATCTCTTATGGTTTCTTTAAACCCTTCTTATCGCCAGGATGCTTTAGTTGTTAAAGCAAAGAAAGACAATTTAATTAAGAGCAAGAAAAATTTGTTAGCAGATAATAAAATATTTGATAACAAAGAAACGGATAGAGTTTATGCGCATGAAAATATATCACTAAAAGATATATTTTCATTTATTGCCTCTGTCTAATTTAAATAAGTAACACTCTTTGTATAAATAAATAATATTGACTAGTGTCAATCTTTAGCCATTGTTATTTTATTTTTTAAGCTAGGTTTGTTTTTTTCGATATTTATTTATATCGATGAATAACTATTTTCTTAAGAAAAAATCTATGGCGATGACAAAGGTATGGGTTTATGAATAAAGTATTTAAAACATTAATTACGGCTTTTCTATTGATAACAATGTTTTCACTTATTGTTATGCCAATGAGTGCCGAACAACAATATATATTCGGCATTATCAATATATTGTTGTTATTTGTTGTCGGCTTTAAAAAATCAAAAAAACGATTGTTAACAATGGTTTTTATCTCGTTGTTGATGTCAACACGTTATCTTTACTGGCGTGCAACGAATACCCTTAATTTTAATACAACCATCGAAGCTGTTTTAGGTAGCGGTTTATTTATGGCTGAAATTTATTCTTGGGTTATTTTAGTCTTAGGATATTTTCAAACATCATGGCCATTAAATAGAAAAATAGCGCCTTTACCTAAAGATATTTCTCAATGGCCAACAGTTGATATTTATATACCGACGTATAACGAAAGTTTAGATGTGGTACGTGATACGGTTTTAGCGGCTCAAGCTATTGACTACCCACAAGATAAAATGAAAGTGTATATTTTGGATGATGGTAGTCGTGAAGAATTTAAACAATTCGCAGGTGATGTTGGGGTAACTTATATTGAACGTGAAGTTCATGATCATGCCAAAGCAGGTAACTTAAATCATGCTATGGGATTAACAGATGGTGAACTTATTTGTGTTTTTGATTGTGACCATATTTCAACCCGTATTTTCTTGCAAGCAACAGTTGGTAGCTTTCTTGAAGATCCTAAATTAGCGCTTATTCAAACACCACACTATTTCTATTCTCCAGACCCTTTTGAACGTAATTTAAGTGCAGCAAAAGATGCACCACATGAAGGCGCCCTTTTCTATGGCCCTGTTCAACGTGGTAATGATAACTGGAATGCGACTTTCTTCTGTGGTTCATGCGCTGTAATGCGCCGTAGCGCACTTGAAGAGATCGGTGGTATTGCAGTTGAAACAGTAACAGAAGATGCCCACACCGCGTTGAAATTACAACGCCTAGGTTGGAACTCTGCATTTATTGATATTCCTTTAGCCGCAGGCCTTGCAACAGAACGTTTAGCATTACACGTTAATCAACGTATTCGTTGGGCGAGAGGGATGACACAAATATTCCGTGTTGATAATCCAATGTTAGGTCGTGGTTTAACATTTCCTCAGCGCTTATGTTATCTCAATGCCATGCTCCATTTTCAGTACGGTTTACCTCGCATTATCTTTTTAACTGCCCCATTACTGTTTATGTTATTTAACCTCAATATTATTGCTTCATCTGCCAGCATGATATTCGCCTATGCATTGCCACACTTAATCATGTCGGTTTATGTAAACTCAAAAAATATCGGTAAATATCGTTATTCTTTCTGGGGGGAAATTTATGAAACCGTCATGGCTTTTAGTTTGGTTTTACCTACGCTACTCAGCTTAGTTTCACCAAAATTAGGTAAATTTAACGTAACAGATAAAGGTGATTTACTTGATAAGAGCTATATGGATTATCTCACTGTACGCCCTTTAATTATTACCGCTCTTCTTTTAATTACGGGTATTTCATGGGTCGTTATCCGTTATCTATTAAATGATTTTCAAGGTATTGATCCTCTAGTTATTGTTTTAAACCTAACTTGGGCAACTTATAGCTTATTTATCATTCTTGCATCGATTGCTGTCGGTAAAGAGACTCGTCAAATTCGTAAACATACCCGAATTAATGCTGCTCTTCCTATTACATTGTATTTTGATGATGGCGCGAAATTAAGCACAACCACTGAAGATATTTCAATGGGGGGCGTTCGTATCGCAGTGAATAAAATGGCGGAATTTCGCCAACGCAATGTCACTTCAATCACGCTCAATGTTCAACGCGATGAAGTTTCAGTTCCTGTTGAAATAGTAAGTTTAGAAAATAATCAATTACGCCTTGAATATTTACCTATTAATTTAAATATTCGTCGTAAATTGGTGCGTATTATTTTTGGTCGTGCTGATGCATGGATCCATCAAGCAGATTATAAAGATAAACCTTTTAAAGAGTTAGCAGGTATTACTCGTTGTATTTTTGAATTGTTCTTTGGTCGTCGCCAAAAAGTAAAAGCAGCCGCAACAAGAACCAAAGCCAAAACTTCACTCTCTGTGCAATCAATTAACGGGGATGACTAAGCATGAAAAAGAAACTGACATTAATGCTAAGCCTGACTGCGATAGCGATTGCGAGTATTAATTTATCTCAAGCAGCGACGGGTATGTTAGAACTCGGTGGTGAAATTTTGCCTGACCCGACTTCTTATATCCAATCAACCGTACAACAAAATGTCAATAATCCCATTCGAATTGAAGATGCGAGATTATCTGAAGCTCGTAATATCGAAGAGCAATTAACATTGGCACAGATGGGAAATCCATCGCCTATCGTATTATCAGGAAGAAGATTACTTTCTGGTGTGACTTTTAATATGGCGAATGATTTATTTATTGATAACGCCACATTAACGATGAAGGTGAAGGCATCTCAAGGATTAGTTCAGTCTGACCAAACACTCCATTTAATGTTAAATGGTCAACCTATGGGATTTTTACCTTTAGAAGAGGGTGGGCAAGAACATGAATATGTTTTAGAAATCCCTGAAATGATGTTGACGAATGAAAATAACCTCAGCTTTCGTTTAGCTAGCCGTGATGCATTGGATGAAAATCAATGCATGCCACCATTAGCCGAAGGGCTTAGCCTCGTTATTTCACCTGATTCATCATTAGATTATCGAGGTCGTTGGATTAATGGCGGGTATAGTCTGGAACGATTGCCCCTACCGTTCTTTGATCCCGACAGAATGACAGCGACCTCGTTACCTATCATATTGTCAGATAAACCTGACCATGCGGAGGTAACAACAGCTGCGATTGCAGCATCATGGTTTGGTAGTTTTAGCCATGATATTAAGCAAGTTGATTTACCGGTTTTAATGAATCAATTACCTGAAAGTGACGGTATTTTAGTTGGGTATTCAGGACAAACTATCGCAGGTATAACTCTTCCTTCAGGGAATAGTGGGCAGTTAACGATAGTTGATAACCCTGTTGATCCTGTTTTCAAATTATTACTGATTAGTGGTGATAATGAGAAATCATTACGCCAGGCGGTATGGGCGTTAAACAACGGTAAATTGCCACAAAATGATCACTTGGTCGTTCCTTTTCAAACATTGGCTGTACGAAAAGATTACGATGCACCACGTTGGTTAAACACGGATAAACCGGTCACATTGGGTCAAATTGCTAATGGCAATGATGATTTCTCACGCCAAGGTATTAATCATGCACCGAATCAGTTTTCGTTTCGTGTTTCTCCCGATCTTTTTTGGTGGGATGGTGATGCGTTACCTTTAGAGTTGAAATATGTTTTTCCTCATTCAGATAAGCTAAATAGTCGTCGCTCGTCATTGATTGCTTCTTTGAATAACCAATTCTTAGGTGCGTTATATCCAGCACGTTCAGAGCCTTTAGGTATGCTAAGACAATGGCTAGGTATGGAGAGTGAACAACAAAATAGCACTCTTTATTTAAATCCTCGCCAAATTTATAGCCAGAATCAATTGCAATTTTATTTTGATTTACGCGAGCCAGATGATTCTCCTTGTATTTTAACGGATGGCAGTAGCTTGATTAGCCAAATTGATCCGCAATCAACACTGCAATTTAAAAATACTTGGCACTATTCAAGAATGCCGAACTTAGCGTATTTTTCTGGGGCTTCATTCCCATTTAGTCGTCGTGCTGATTTTTCACAAACCACACTTCTATTACCTGAAAATCCGACAACAGAAGAGCTTTATACCTTATTCAACTTAATGGCGAGAACGGGTTATGCCACAGGTACACCGGTTTCTCATACTTCTGTGTTCTTAGGGGCTAAGGCGCTAGAGAAAAATAATCTATCTCAACAGGATATATTAGCGATTGGTTCATTAAGCAGTGAAGGCTTTTTACCTACACGTTTTTCACAACAGGCATTCTCTTTTTTAAATAAAAATATCGAGATCAAATCACAGTCATTTCTTGATAAAGCAAAAGGCTGGATCGCGGGTGATTATTTATCTCAAAGTAGTGATGCCACTAATTATCTCGCTTCCATGAAAAACTGGCGTGGCATGGTGAGTTTTATCTCACCTTGGGCGAGCGATAGGGTTGTCGTGTTAGTGACTGCTAAAGGTAATGATTCGATAAAAACCATCATCAACGATTTAAATTTAGCTCAGATAAATGCAGCCATTAAAGGCGACATCACACTGATTAGTGGTAAAGACACAGTAAGAAGTTTCCATTTAGGCGAACACTTTTCTCAAGGGGACTTACCTTTATTACAACAATTTCTTTGGTATAGCTCTAGGCATGTGTATTTGCTTGGTCTTTTAGCTGTTGGTTTTTGTGCGTTGACGGGCTTAGTGACTTATTACTGGTTACAGCGTCGCTCAACTCGTCGTTTACATCAGATATCACAGCATCGTTCAGGTAAATAGGAGGATATGGGATGAAAAACCACGCACTTAACATCATCGTTAAAGTTATTTATGCCGGTTGTATTTTAGGCGCTTCAAGTCAAGTACAAGCTACGGCAAATGATGTAAATACAACAGCTACTGATCCAAATATTGTGAGCTCTCTTATTGAACAAGCTAATTATTGGCACGGTAAAGCGCATGATGCGCGTGCAGTAGAAGCGCTACAAAAAGTGTTGATTATGGAAAGTAATAATCAAGACGCTTTATATTTAATGGCATTCTTTACAGCACAGCAAGGGAATGAAAAACAAGCGACCTATTGGCGCGAAAAACTTGCACAAGTCGCACCGCAAGATCCGCGCATTAATGGATTAAAAAACATCCGATCATCACAATTTAATGATCAACAATTAGGCTATGCCAGGGAATTGGCAAAAAAAGGGCAACATGAAGAAGCAGTAAAAGCGTATCAACGTTTATTTGTTAGCAGTGAACCACCTGAAACACTGGCATTAGAATATTATCAGACGATGGCTGGTATACCTGCAATGTTGCCACAAGCCATTACTGGGTTAAAACAGCGTGCAGCATTAATGCCTGATAATAAAGAAACACAAAGAGCATTAGGACTGACACTCACCTACAACGAAGAAACACGTCGTGAAGGGATAACTATTTTAAGCCATATTTCGGGTGATGAGTCAGCAAAAAAAGGCCTTCGTCAAGCACTGCTATGGCTGAATGTTCGCCCTGATGATGACGTGTTATATAAAACTTACTTACAAGCGAATCCGAATGATAAAGCGATTGCGGAACATTTCCAAGGCGCTATACAAGGTAATGCTCGTCAAGCAGGTTATACCGCTTTAAATAAAGGTAAATTAAAAGAAGCTGAAGGTTATTTTAAACAAGCATTAGCAGCAGATAATAATGATGCGCAAGCATTAGCAGGGTTAGGTTATACCGCATTACGTTCAGGTGATTTATCAACAGGTCAGCGCTTATTAAATCAAGCTGCACAATCAGGTGGCGAGCAGGGCAGTAAATGGAAGCAACAAGCTGAAGATGCGGGTTTCTATGCGCAATTACGTGATGCGCAACACCGGGCTAAACAAGGAAATATTCAACAGGCACTTGATAAATTAGCACCTTTAACGGGCGCTTCAGGTGAGAAAGGATTATCCGCTAATTTGCTACAAGCTGATTTATTACGTAAACAAGGTAATTTACCCGCTGCTCACCAATTATTAGCCGGCCTTTATCAACAAAATAGTCGTAATGAAAAAGTGATTTCTGCTTACTACTATTTATTGGTTCAGGAAGGGCAAAATACGAAAGCAGAGCAATTACTGGCTCAACAATCAGCCTCTTTACGTCAAAAACTTACTGCAAATACAGATCCTTCAGAGACATTACGTCGTGAAGCACAAAAAGCGTTAGAAAATGGTAATCGTGTTCAAGCAAGACAATTACTGACACAAGCACAACGTAAGAATCCACAAAATAACTGGGTTTATCTTGATTTAGCTCGTTTAATGGCTGCTGATGGCGATAGTGTTGGTGCAAAAAATATTATTTCACAATTGCAAAATCGCAAAACAAGAGACACAGATTACGTCGCTTCTCTATTTTATGTTGAGCAAAAAGAGTGGGATAAAGTTTTTAACTTGTTAAGTAGTCATAATCAACAGACAGAAGCTGAAAAAGAGTTATTACAGCGTGCTCGTTTTCATCGTCAACTTGCGCAAGCGGACCATTATCGCCAAGCGGGCAATCTTGTAGCAGTACGTAATACCTTGCGCCCTTTAATTAATCAAGTTGCTGATTATCCAAATGATGTAGGTGAATTAGCTGAACGATTAGTAAGTAGTGGATTAAACGATGAAGCGTTGCAGTTAGTTGAAAATGATATTGCCAAAGGCACTAAAGGCTCTGTAGGTAACTATGCTGGGCATATCAATGTTCTCAATGAATTAGGTCGTTATACACAAGCATCTAGCTTGATTAACGATCCAGTATTGCAACAAGAAACACCGATTGTTGAGAAGAAACGTTTAGAAGTCGCGACTAAAGTTGCCCAAGCCGATAGCTTACGTGAAAAAGGTGAAATTAAAGCAGCTTATGACATGCTGGTTGTCGCCTTAAAATCATCCCCTAACGATCCTGATTTATTAATGGCATTAAGTCGTGTTTATTTAGCGCAATCCATGCCGGAACAGTCAAATAAAATTCTCTCTTATTTAGAAAAAGAGCAAGGAAAAGATACCAAATTAATCCAGGCTCAAATTGAAGTTGCATTAGCGCAACAAGATGGTCGAAAAGCACAGCAGTTATTGCAACAAATTCCGTCCTCTTCACAACCCGCTTATTTATTACAAGCAGCGCAAATTGCGCAATTAAACGGTGAAAACCGTAAGGCCTTAACCTTGCTACGTAGTGCGCAATGGCAAAACAACGATAGTACATTGAATACTTCTGCGGGCCAATTACGTGTATTAGAGAGCGATAATACAGCCATAGCAGGTTCTATCTATGAACGTAAAGAGATGGCTTCTGTTCAACGTTCTATTCGTGAGTTAGAAGAAAAAGTCTCACCGTGGGTGCAAGGTGGTGTTGCTGTACGTCACCGTAATGGTGATAAAGGATTATCTAATGTGACAGAAATTTCTGCACCAATCAGCATTTCAAGTGTTCCTGGAGAGGAGTTCCGCTGGGAATTTAATGTCACCCCGGTTTCTATGACGAGTGGCTCAGTTTCGGGTGAGAGAGCAAATCGTTTTGGTACAGGTCAGCTTCAACATGCTGAACGTTTTGCTAAAAATAGCGATAACCATGATGAGAAAAACAAAATTAATGCCGATGAAGCCGGTAGCCAACGTGCTTCTGGTGTTGAATTAGGACTACGTTTATCTGACAAGAATGTCAGCTTTGATGTTGGCTCAACACCATTAGGTAAAGATACGGCAACGGTTGTCGGTGGTCTCACATATTCACCTAAAATTGGCCAAAATGGGCAATTAACACTGACTGCAGAGCGCAGAGCTATCAAAGATAGTCTACTTTCTTATATGGGACGCACTGATCCTACTACGGGTGAAAGTTGGGGCCGTGTAACACGTAATGGTGCCAAAGCTCAATATGCTTGGGATGATGGCAAAGTTGGCGCTTATGTCGGAGGGGGGATTTATAACTATGAAGGTAAAAGTGTTGCGAGTAATGATGAAGTGAAAGCATGGATGGGATCTTACGCTAAGTTCTATAAAGATGAGCAGCAAGAGGTGAAAGCTGGTGTGCATGTTGATTATATGAACTTTAGAAATAACCAAAATAACTTCTCATTAGGGCATGGCGGTTACTTTAGTCCACAAGATTATGTTTCTGTTTCATTACCTGTTGCTTATACCCGCCGTTTTGAAAAAGGTGAAGTGTCCTTAAATGGTGCGATAGGTATACAAAGTTACAAACAAAAAGGCAGTGATTATTTTCCAACACATAGTTATATGCAGGACGTCCTAAATAAACATAACGCGAGCGATCCTCGTATTAAATCTCGTTATGAAGAAAAAGACGAAACAAATATTACTTACAGATTAGGTTTAGACGCGAAATATTATTTAAACAAAGAAACCGAGTTAGGTGTCAGCTTATCGCATGATACATCCGGTGATTATGCTGAAGATAATATGTGGTTACACCTAAAATATACTCCAGACTTTCTGTCTAAATAATTAAGGAAACAAACAATGAATAAGCATGACAGTGATATCTTACAATTACCTTTTGAAAGCGGCTGGCAAGATCTAACTCAATTATTATTTTTTCAAGTATTAAATGACAATGATATTTCTACCGCCG
The DNA here is from genome assembly GCF_009915985.1 of Proteus sp. G2626. NCBI lineage: Bacteria > Pseudomonadati > Pseudomonadota > Gammaproteobacteria > Enterobacterales > Morganellaceae > Proteus > Proteus sp. G2626. Next base: position 46,096 of record NZ_JAABNH010000005.1, read on the forward strand.
AAAGTAAATTAAGAAATATTGGTAAAGATATTGCCTTACGCTATCCTTTGCCAGAAAGTGAAAATATTCAATTACTTGAATCACATATTAATCGCGTATTAACGTTATTCAAATGGGGTTTTGTCACCATATCTCCTGCAATGAGTGAGCTTTTATTAGTGCACTGTGCATGGCCTCATTTTACGCAAAGCCAAGATGATGTTCAGTGGCGTGTTGCAAGTGCTGGCGTATTAGAGGGGCTATATGAGGGTTGGTTAACCCATCAAGGCGGTAATGCAAAAATGCAAGTACATCGTCAACCCACTGATGCTAAAGATGTTTTTATTTTTCGCTATGCGCATAACTCATCAGCCGAATAATAATATATATGCTTTATTGATGAGCATAGGAGGTCAAAAATGAATGAAATGATATTTAATGATGATAATTCTAAATGCTTATTAATAAAGCAATTTACTAATAATGTTTTTATGATGTTAGTAACTGATATTAATGGCGTTATAGTTTATGCTAATGAAAAATATTGTGAGTTTAATAATGTTCATTTCGAAAATATAAAAGATAAAAAATACAACTTATTTTATTTAATTGATGAGAATCAAATCAATTATTGTGTAAATGGTAATAATGATAATAAAGGCGTTTATCGATTAGAAGCAAAGAGAAATAATGAATCTCAACAAGATGTATGGGAAGATATTAGTATTATTCCTGTATTTGATAAAGATAATTTAATTTCTCATTATGTATTTATCAGCTTGGATATTACTGATAAAGTAGAATTAAGAAATGAGTTGTTTAGTAAAAGCTATATTGACTCATTAACCGGAATATCAAATAGATTGAGTATTGTTGAAAAAATTGAAAATGAGCGATTAAATATTTCACATCCATCATCATTTTGTCTTGGTATTATTGATTGTGATAAATTCAAAGCAATTAATGATCAATTTGGGCATCATGCTGGTGATAAAGTATTGTGTGAAATATCAAAGCGATTATCACAATTAGAAAACAGTGAAGTCTATTGTGGTCGACTTGGCGGTGATGAGTTTGCTGTGCTTTTCCCTAACGGATTACGTTCTTGTTCAGTTATTTTATTAGAAATAATAGAGTCACTTTGGAAATCGATGGAAAAGCCAATCAATATTAATTCAGACTATATGTTAACGCCCTCCATTAGTTTAGGTATCGCAGAATATCCTAAAGATGGAAAAACATTATCTGAATTATTAAAATCTGCAGATGAAACACTTTATTCCATTAAAGAAATGGGTGGTAATAAATATGGGTTTTATTCTGGATTTTAAATAGAAAGTTTTTTAAATAAAGATATATAAAATAATATTATCTCTTTTTTAATAAAGAGGGAGATAGCTATATTTAAAATATATCTTGCACTCCTTATGAAATATAAGAGTAACTTTAAAATAATATTAATTATTAGTTTTAGATAAATATCTATTAGAGGATTTTATTATGATGAAAGCGGTTATCCCTGTTGCTGGATTAGGTACTCGTATGTTACCTGCAACGAAATCAATTCCTAAAGAAATGCTACCTATCGTTGATCGCCCTTTAATTCAATATATTGTTGAAGAGTGTGCTCAGGCAGGAGTTGAGGAAATTATTTTAGTCACTCACTCTTCTAAAAATTCAATTGCAGATCATTTTGATACTAGCTTTGAATTAGAAAATATGCTTGAACAGCGTATTAAAAATAAATTATTAGATGAAGTACGTTCAATTTGCCCTGAAAATGTCAAAATTATACAAATTCGTCAAGGTCATGCATTAGGCTTAGGCCACGCTATTTGCTGTGCTCGTCCTGTGATAGGTGATAATCCATTTATTGTTTTACTCCCTGATGTTTTATTGAATGCACATTATTGTGATCCTAAACATGACAATTTATCAGCAATGATAAAACGTTTTGAAAAAACAGAACGTAGCCAAATCATGGTTGAACCTGTGCCAATGAGCCAGGTGCAACAATATGGTGTTGTGGATTGCGAAGGCATTTTCTGTCCTCAAGGTAATTGGGCTCCTATTCGTCGTATCGTGGAAAAACCAAATCCAGAAGATGCACCTTCTAATCTTTCTGTAGTAGGTCGTTATGTTTTCTCTTCTGCTATTTGGGAATTATTAGATGGTTTACCAGCTGGCGTTGGTGGTGAAATTCAGTTAACTGATGCAATTGATTTATTATTGAAAAAAGAGACGGCTGAAGCTTACACCTTAGTGGGTAAATCTCATGACTGTGGTAATAAGCTGGGATATATGAAAGCCTTTGTTGAATATGGTTTACATAATTCCGTTTTAAAAGAAGAGTTCGCTTCTTGGATGCAGGATTTTTGTGAAAAAACATTGTTACCCAAAACAGAAGTCATAGAAGAAGACGAAATTAATGAAGAACAAAAGATAGTTGCTATCTTTTGAGTTACCTTGAAATAACATGCAATGTGCCGACCGAAATATGATAACGGTCGGCAATAGCAGGAGAGAAAGGCAATGTCTTTTAGACACTTATCTCGTTTTAATTATCTATTTTTTACTTTTTTTATTTTAGGTTTGTTGCTTATGGTATCTCCCTCAATACAAGCAGCAGATACTCAAACCGGATGGCAGCAGTTTAAAGAGCGCTATATTAAGGATGATGGGCGTGTGATAGATAGTGCTAACAACAATATCTCGCACTCAGAAGGTCAAGGCTATGGGATGTTGATGGCGGTAATGAGTGATGATCATGAGACATTTAAGAAACTGTGGCGTTGGACTGCGACCTCTCTTTATCGAGGCGATTTAGGGCTGTTTAAATGGCGTTATGAACCTGAAAACAGTGAACATACTCCGGATCCTAATAATGCAACAGATGGTGATATTTTAATTGCTTGGGCATTATTAAAAGCGGGTGAAAAGTGGAATGATGAAAGTTATCTTTCAGCTTCGGATTCTATTCAACATGCTATTTTAGAACATACTTTAGTTAAAATAAAAAACTATACTGTATTATTACCCGGAATTAATGGCTTTAAAACGCCAGAAGAAATTATTATTAATCCATCCTATTTTATTTTTCCAGCATGGAAAGATTTTTACCGTACAAGCAAAGATGTTCGTTGGAAAGCATTAATTAATGATAGCCAATCTTTACTTAGAAATATGCGATTTGGTGAATATCAATTACCAACAGACTGGGTGAGTTTATATCCTGATGGAAAGATAGAGCCTAGTAAAAAATGGCCAGCACGATTTAGTTTTGATGCTATACGTATTCCTCTTTATTTAGCTTGGGCTCATGATGAATTAGCATTACAACCTTTTGTGCAGTATTGGCAGCAATTTGATCGTTATAAAACCCCTGCTTGGGTCAGTATTGATGGTCAAGAGCGCGCTGAATATAACCTCACACCAGGTATGATGGCTGTGAGAGATTTAACGATGAAAACCCCTATTGATGATGTCGATTTGAGTAAAGATACGGATTATTATTCTTCAGCTTTACATTTGTTAGCGACATTTGCTCAGAATGGGCAATAAGTATTTTTAATTTAAACAATAGATAGCTTAAATTACTTTTAATTAACAGGTTTCTTAAGTTATCTATTTCGTTTATGGTAATAATGATAAAAATAACAAGATATAACTCTCTGAATTTATTTCTATTAATTCACTAGTTCTATTTATAACGCTGTATTTTTAAATAATAAATAAACTTTAAACTATGATCTAAGAATAATTTATTGGATAGTATTTATGGTACTGTTATCTGAGTGGTTTCATAGCGTTATTTATATAATTTCTCATGAATAATAGAGGTGGATAAATGAAAGTATCAGCACGCAATCAGTTAGTTGGTAAAGTTATTGATATTATTGAAGGTGCCGTTAATAACGAAGTTGTTTTATCGTTAGCGCATGGTGAAAAACTGGCAACCATTATTACTAAAGAGAGTTGTGGCAGTTTAAATATTAAAAAAGATGGCGAAGCAATTGCCATTATTAAAGCGCCATGGGTTGTTTTAGCACTACCTGATTGTGGTTTGAATTTTTCTGCACGTAATCAGTTTGCAGGAAAAGTAACTCAAATCGTACAAGGCGCTGTAAATTCAACGGTGCACTTAGAAACAGCGAAAGGCTTAGAGTTGACTGCGGTTATTACAAATGAGAGCTTGCAAGAGATGATGTTGGCAAAAGGCAGTGATGTTTTAGCATTAGTGAAAGCATCTAGTGTGATCGTTGCAACGCGTAAATAATAGCATTCAATGTTTTGAGATAAAAAAAGAGGCTAGATAATTAGCCTCTTATTCGTTGATATTAATCAGATTTATAATCCCGATCATCCATTATTTAAGTGACAAAAATTAATCATCAGCGACACCAGCAACTTTCAGTTTTTCGTAAATATAATTTTTATAACTGTTAATTAATTTTTCGTCTTCACAGTCATTTAATTTCCCTTCACATAAGTGTCGCATTTGAATATTGGCTTTATAGAAAGGAGATAATGGTAAACGTGCACGCTCCAGTATCATTCCACCTAAGAAGCTAATATCTGTTAATTCACCTGTTGTTATTGGTGCACCTTGAGTTAGATTGTCTCTTAATGTGAATTGAGTAATATGTGCGGGATTAGTAAATGGTGACTGGTAATTATTTAATTCAATATTAGGTTGATGATCACCAAAATAAAGAAACATTGTTGGTTTTTCTCTTTGAGCAACAAAATTAGAGAAATCTTTAATTGCTGGATCACTAGTAATAATTTTTTCCATATAGTGGCTAAATTTACCTGGTGCATTATTGCTTTCTGTTTGACCCGTAATTTGGTACATATCTCTGTGTGATTCATCATAAGGACCATGCTCATACATGGTTAATGAGAATATAAACAATGGTTTGTCAGTCCTTTTTTTCAATACCTCTTCAACGTAACCTAGCATATCTTGCGTCGATATCTTCCACAGATTTTCTTCTAATGTCCCAGGGTAGCCAAGTTCTTGAGGTTGAATGATTTCATCAATTCCCATTTTTTCATAAGCGTAGCCTGCATGGTAAGCACTGCGATTAAATGGGGTGAGTAAGACGGTGTAATAACCTTCTGCTTTGAGTTGACGGAATAAACTCTCATTCAGGTTATCGACAACAAAATAGAATACAGAGTTTTTACGTGCACCAAAATCATCCGTATTTAACCCTGTTAATACAGAAAATTCAGAAAGCCAAGTACCACCACCAAAGGTTTGTACACGTAAAGGGCTTTGCGCACTTACTCCTTCATCTTTTTGGAACATAAATAAATCAGGGAGTGTGGCATCTTTATCAAATTGATAAATGGAAGGATTAACTGTTGATTCTTGTAATAAAACGATAATATCAGGTTTTATTTTAACCTGTGTTTCAGGTAATACGGTTTTGCTTGCCTTTTCAAGAAAGTAGTCAGCACTTTCTTGAAAATAAGGCGGATGATATGTTGTTTGGTAACCTGACATCATTAAATTAGTGACAGTACCTCTTCCTCCTGGAAGCGTTCCTTCCCATTCAGCTTGCCATTTTTCTACGGTAAAATGGATTGTGGTAAACCCAATGATGATGAAAAGTAAGCTACTTATACGTAAGGCTGGGCGTGATTTTTTGGAAAAACGCCAAGCAATAGACATATTGATAAGAAGCCATATTAGCATTGCAACTAATGCTACAGCGGCTTCCCAATAATGCCCTAATGTCCCTAAATTTGAACTGTCAAAGGCTAAGTTAAAGTCAGAGAACATTAATGTTTCTTTGTAATAATGGACTTTAAGTTGGTTAATAAACTTAGTGATAAGGAAAAGCGTACCGGTGGTAATAGCCGAAAATAAAACACGCGCTGATAAAATAAAGCAAATAGAAAAAATAATAAAATAAGCACCTACAGAGAGTAGTGCAGTATAAATAAACGTTGCTTTCTCAAAAACAATAAACAGAGAGCCAATAAGAATGAGTGCAAGATAAGCACTTCCTAATAGTTTTTTCATATCTCTTCCGAGTATAGCGATAAAGAATAAAGGGGATATTTTACAAATATTGTAGGTGATAACCTTAACTTAGGCTAAATAAAGTTATTTAGCCTAAGTTAATATGGATATTTAGAATAACCCTTTATCTCGTAAAATATGAAGATCTTTTTTGCGACGAGTAAAACCAGTGCGGTCAAAATATTCTAAGATTTGTACTGCTAATTTACGTCCAACAGATAACTCATCACGAAAGTCCGCAGCGGTGACACTGCCATTATTCTCATTGTATTTCACAATAATGGAAGCAAACTTTTCTATAGAAGTATGTGTATAGTAGCGATCAGCAATAATCGGAATAATTAAACCTAATTGTGCTGCTTTGCGTAATAAGGAACGAATTTCTTTTTCATCGATTTTCATTTCGTTTGCAAGATCACGTACCCACCAAGGCTCAGATTGTTCAAAATAGACTTTAGCATGTTGCCATAAAGACTCTTGTTCTGACGAAAAAGCAAGACCATGAGTCGGGAGGTGAAGCCAACCACGACTTTGGCTAATCGCACCTTCTTTACGTAATTGATCAATTAAGTGGTATACCAATTCATCGTGATACGTTGGGAGTGCCATCCGTTTTAAACGAGAGCGTCCAACTCCCATTTGATCATTATGTTGTTGGTGATATTCCTCAAGAGTATTAAGTAATTTTTGTTTTGCATTATCAGCATTATTTTTAGAAAGAATAATGCCCGCAACGTTGACTAGCTCAAATGTCTCTAATAACTGCTCAAGTGCATTTTCGGTTAATTGTTGGGCCCAAGCAAATTGATTGAGAGATAATTCACCTTTCGGTAAACATAGCGCCAAATTAGCGCGAGCACTGTCCGCCTTATCCAGTTGATGTAGCCAAGTTAAAAATTCACGTTGTCGTTTACCTCTGCGTGGTGAATGCAAATGTAAGACTTTTGCCGCTGCTAATGTACGTTGAGCACTAATATCACGTAAAATCAGTCTATCGTTATCCACCAGCCAAAGTGGTTCATCAAGAATAAGCTCGGCTAATTGTGGTGTATCGTTCGCTTCATTTAAGAGGGCAACTCGTCCCGTAATATGACGAGTACCATGGTGAATATGTACCGGTTGCCAATGTTTTAAAGGTTCATCTGCGATTAAACTAACTAAGACTTTATGGGCTTGATAGTTGGGCTTTTGAGAAAGCAACCAATCGCCACGAGAGACGTTTTCTTTGCTGACATCTCCCGTGATATTAATTGCGATACGATGACCTGCTCCTGCACTTTCTACGGGATGATTTTGTGCATGTAACGCTCTTATTCTTGCCGGCTTATCAGCGCCTGTTAACCAAAATGTATCACCAACAGAAATTTGCCCTGCCAGAGCGGTACCTGTAACCACTAACCCCGCCCCTTTAATACTAAACACGCGATCTATTGCTAAGCGGAAGCGTTTATGCCATTGAGGGTGTTGTTGCTCTTGTTGATGAAGCTCAACAAGATAGTCACGAAGTGCTGGGATCCCTTCACCAGAAGGCGCTGAAGTGACAAAAATATCAGGGTGTTGCCAACCTAAATTTGCTAATACATCGGTTGTTTGTGCACGAACTTCTTCAATGCGAGCTGATGTAACACGATCTGCTTTTGTGAGAATAACCGTGACTTGAGGACAGCCAGCAAGGTGTAAGATAGAAATATGTTCGATGGTTTGTGTCATAACCCCATCGTCACAAGCCACAATTAATAATGCATGAGAGATCCCACCAACCCCAGCAAGCATATTTGAAAGAAATTTTTCATGGCCAGGTACATCGACAAAACCAATAGACGTTCCGTCATCTTGGCGCCAATAGGCATAACCTAAATCTATCGTCATGCCTCGTTTTTTCTCTTCGGGTAAATGGGTTGTATTTACCCCAGTGATAGCTTGTATAAGTGTGGTTTTTCCGTGGTCTACGTGACCTGCTGTTGCAAAAATCATAGTAAAAGTGCCTGTATTAATGCATTTTCATCCTCAAGACAGCGCAGATCAAGCCACAGGCGACCATCCGTAATTCGACCTATAATAGGCTTTTCTAAATCACGCCAAAGCGCGGCTAATGCATCTAATTGGCTACCTTTTCCATCTTTCGCCTCAAAGGTCAGTGCAGCACTTGGTAAACTTTCAATAGGTAACGAACCACTGCCTATTTGAGATGCACATGAGGATATCGTGATATGGTAATTTTCCCCATAATATGCCTGAAAATGGGGTAATAACCGTTGCGCCATGTCATGAATTTCTGTTTGTGTCCGAGTTAACAAACGTAATGTCGGAATTTCAACAGCCATTTTTTCAGGTTGCTGATAAAGGCGTAATGTGGCGTCTAATGCCGCTAATGTCATCTTATCAACACGTAGCGCACGCTTTAGAGGGTGATGTTGAATAGCTTCAATCCACGCTTTTTTACCTAAGATGATCCCCGCTTGAGGTCCACCTAATAATTTATCACCAGAGAAGGTGACAAGGTCGATACCTTGTTGCAGATAATCTTGAGGCATGGGTTCTGAAGGTAAGCCTAAGGTAGCCAAATGAGTCATTGAGCCACTACCTAAATCGATAGCAGTAGGTAAATTCATCTCTTGACCTAAAGCAGCTAACTCATCACTATGTACTTCAGCGGTAAAGCCTTGAATAGCGTAATTGCTGGTGTGAACTTTCATCAGCAATCCCGTATTTTCATTGATAGCGTTACGATAATCTTTAAGGTGAGTACGGTTTGTTGTGCCCACTTCTTTGAGTGTACAACCTGCTTGTGTCATCACATCAGGGATACGAAAAGCGCCGCCAATTTCCACTAATTCACCGCGAGAAACAACAACTTCTTTATTTGGAGCCACTGTTGCAAGCATCAGTAAAACAGCCGCTGCGTTGTTATTTACTATACAGGCATCTTCTGCTCCTGTTAATTCACATAACAAGTCAGCGATAGCGCGATCACGGTGTCCTCTTGAAGCACCATCAAGAGAATACTCTAAGGTTGCTGGTGAACGCATAACTTGGCTAACGGCTTCGATGGCGGATTCTGCCATTAATGCACGCCCTAGATTGGTGTGTAAAACGGTACCTGTTAAATTGAAAACAGGTTTAATCGAAGATTTTCGTTGTAATGTAATGCGATTTTTTAATTCATCAGCCCAATGGTTGTGCCATTGTGGTAGGCCATTTTTTTGGCGAATAGTGATACGCGCTTCTTCTTGTAACTTTCGTAAATGCTCAGTAATAAATGTCTGACCATAAGAAGCAACTAAAGCCTGAATTTCTTCTTGATGCAACAACTTATCAATAGACGGTAGTTGGCTGTAAAGTGAGCGCGTATCATTTGTCATACTAGTACCTAATTATTATTCATTGGGGAACAGGAAAGGGTTAATGCTACTACGAGCAAAGCCTTCTTCTTCCATTTTTGCATCAAGAACAATAGAGGCTAAATCATCAGCCACCGCATCGACATTCGCATCTTTTTCTTGATATAAAATTTTCAGATAGCTTCCACAGTCACCACAGCTTTCTGCTTTAACAGGCGCATTTTCGCTGTCTAATGACCAGTAATTTAATTGACCTGTTAGTTCACAGTTGGTGCATTTTATACGCACAACATGCCACTCGGTTTCACATAAATTACAATGTAAATAGCGTAAGCCTTGTGTTGTTCCGATTTGTACTATGCTTGTCACTGGCATACTGTTACAAACAGGACAGAATTGGCGGTTTTCACCATATTCTGTTTTCGCTTTACCAGGAATATTAGAGGCCAATTGTGCCCAGTAAAGAGATAATGCAGACCAGATAAAGACCGATTTATCTGCAGACACTTTTGAATATTCATCATTAAGTAATGCTGTCGCCATCTCTTCTAATTCAGTTTCAGAAGCTTTAGACAGGTTTTCTAAGGTGATAGTGACGCTTTCAGGTACAACTGGATGTAATTCAGCGATGATAGAGGCTAATAAGGCGTGCCAATGTTTACTACGCTTGAATGTTCTTTTGTCTAAAGGTGCAATACCCGCTTGCTGAGTGAGAAGTGGTGCAAGATCAATAATCAATGGGTTGTCGTGGAGTGCTTTTTCTTGTGCCTTAGCAATTTCAGCTGCGAATTCAAGGTAGTCTGCAAAAGGATTCTCTTTTGCGAGTGCGTGAAAACGTTCAGCACGACGTTGGTAGAGATTTTTCAGATTAGGGAATAAGACGGGGGGAATAAAGCTAATGCCTTTTTCTGATTGCTCTTTGCCTAATTGCTCTTTAGGAACGATGCGAATACTCATAACGTTCTATCTTCCTATTATCTTAAATTTTATAGTGAATACCCACAGGGTTTGGCTTCAGGATAAATCAAATACAAACACGAAGCCATGACAGCAGGTAATAATAGCGTGATTTTATTGTTTTTTTACGTTTTAAAACGGACGTAAATTGAATAAAAAACGGAGGCTAACAAGCCTCCGTTTGTTCAGAAATGTGCTCTATTGCATTATTTCTGTGACTGCTTTTCGGCTTCTTTTTTCTCTTCTTCGAGAATTTCACGATACCAACGAGGATGGTGTTTTTTAGCCCAACCACGAGTTACCCAGCCTTCAATCATGCTACGAATTGATCCTTTCACCCAGAATGCCGCATAAGCATGAACAAATACGGTGATTATCAGTAAAATAGCTGATAATGAGTGAACTAATAAGGCAATTCGAATCACTGGGATTGAGAAATATTCTGCGAAATAAGGGCGCCAAATGATAATGCCACTGACTGTGAGTAAGATAAGGCTAATACTTAACATCCAGTAAATACCTTTCTGACCTAAGTTATAGTGACCGATATCACCAGCTTCTTCGTTTTGCAGCACTTTATGAATATTTTTAGCCCAGACTAAGTCATCTTTATCAATAAAGTTATACTTCAAATATCTGAAGAACATAAAGATAAAGAGAATAGCCATCGCACTACCTACAAATGGGTGTAACAGGCGTGACAGTTCTGGTGTACCTAATATATTCATGAACCAGTTCAGAGATGGGAAGAAGAAACCCAATCCGCTGATTGCTGTGAACAGAAAGACAATCACAACGACCCAGTGGTTTATACGCTCTGATGCGGTGTGGCGAAGAATTTTATCACCTTTCTTCTTCATCATTTCTGCTCCTCCTTATTCACAGAGGTCTGTGTTTTAGAAGATGCTTCCATCTCTTTGAGTGCTTCTTCTTCATCTTCTTCAGTTGTACGGTTTGGACCGACACCTAAATAATGGAAAATCGCACCCGCGAAGGTTGCGGCAAAACCAACAGCAGCTAATGGTTTCCAGATACCTTTCCAGAACTTAACGGTTGAGCTAATTTCTGGATTTTCTGGTAAACCATGATACAGGTTTGGTTTGTCAGCATGATGGAGAACATACATCACATGTGTACCACCTACGCCTTGTGGATCGTAAAGACCTGCGTTGTCATAGCCACGCGTTTGTAGTTCTGAAACACGTTCGCTTGCAAGATTGATCATCGCTTCTTTCGAACCAAAATGAATCGCTCCTGTAGGACAGGTTTTCACACACGCAGGCTCTTGGCCAACTTCAACACGGTCAACACATAACGTACATTTGTAAGCACGGTTATCTTCTTCATTAATGCGAGGCACGTCAAAAGGACAACCAGCAATACAATAACCACAACCAATACAGTGTTCTGATTGGAAATCAACAATACCGTTAGCGTATTGAATGATAGCACCTTCCGCAGGGCACGCTTTTAAACAGCCCGGATCGGCACAGTGCATACAACCGTCTTTACGGATCAACCATTCCAGCTTGCCATTCTCTTCAACTTCAGAAAAACGCATGACTGTCCATGATTTTGCCGTTAAGTCAGTTGGGTTATCGTAAACACCAACGTTAGTGCCAATTTTATCGCGAATATCATTCCATTCAGAACAAGCAACCTGACAGGCTTTACAGCCGATACAAGTTGTTACGTCGATAAGTTTTGCCACTTCTTCCTTGTAATCCCGCACATGAGGTGCGGGTGTTAGGGAGTTGGTGGCAGAGCGACGAATAATGTCTTGGGATTGCAGTGACATAATTTATCTCCTTACACCTTTTCCACATTAACAAGGAACGCTTTAAATTCAGGCGTTTGTGTATTTGCATCACCAACAAATGGTGTCAACGTATTGGCAATAAAGCCTTTGACTGCAACACCTTCAAAGCCCCAGTGGATAGGAATACCAATGGTATCCACTTTGCGCCCATCAACATCAAGGGTTTTAATACGCTTAGTGACCACTGCTTTGGCTTTGATATAACCACGTTTTGAGCTGACTTTAACGGTATCGCCTTGTGTAATCCCTTTTTCTGCGGCTAAACGCTCACCAATTTCAATAAATTGTTGTGGCTGAATAATCGCATTTAAGCGCACGTGTTTAGTCCAGAAGTGGAAATGCTCTGTCAGACGATAAGTTGTTCCGACATATGGGAAGTCTTCTGCTTTACCCATCTCTTTCCAGTCATCTTTAAAGACACGCGCTGCCGGGTTTGAAACCACATTTGGATGCAGTGGGTTAGTCCCTAATGGTGTTTCAATGGGTTCATAGTGCTCAGGGAATGGACCTTCTGCCATCTTATCGATAGCAAATAGACGTCCCATACCTTCCGGTTGCATGATAAATGGACCCACATCAGAACCTGGTGCAGCGTTGCTATAGTCAGGCACATCAATACCTGTCCATTTACTGCCATCCCATTCGATTAACTGACGTTTAGGATCCCATGGTTGACCTTGTGGGTCTGCCGATGCGCGGTTATAAATAATGCGACGATTAAGTGGCCATGCCCATGCCCAACCTAATGTATTACCCAATCCCGATGGATCTGAGTTATCACGGTTAGCCATTTGGTTGCCTTTTTCTGTCCAGCTACCAGAGAAGATCCAACAACCACTTGACGTTGTACCATCATCACGTAACTGAGCAAATGAGCTAAGCAGTTGGCCTTTTTTCAGAATGATATTGCCATCAGCATCTTTTAAATCGACTAATGCTCTACCATTACTTTCTTGTGCCACTTCTGCTGGTGTTGGATTATCAGGATCAAAATAATCCCAAGTCATATTCAACACTTGCTCTGGCATCGCACCGCCTTCTTCTTTGTAAAGTTGGCGTAAGCGATGGAAAATACCCGATAAAATTTCAGCATCAGGGATGGCAACGCCTGGGGCATCTCCCCCTTTCCAGTGCCACTGCAACCAGCGACCTGAGTTAACAATAGAGCCGTCTTCTTCTGCGAAACAGGTTGTTGGTAAACGGAAGACTTCAGTTTGAATATCTTCTGTCTTAACGTCGTTCTCTTCTCCGTGGTTCTGCCAGAAACAAGATGTTTCTGTGTTTAGCGGATCCATCGTGATAAGGAATTTCAGTTTTGATAATGAACGGATCACTTTGTTCTTATTTGGGAACGAGGCTACAGGGTTAAAGCCTTGGCAGATATAGCCGTTGACTTCACCTTTATCCATCATCTCAAAATATTGCAGAACATCGTAAGGTTTATCCCACTTAGGTAATAGTGAGAAGCCCCAATCATTATCACGTTGAGCGTTATCACCATAGAATGTCTTCATCATACTGACGAAGAATTTAGGATAATTGCCCCAGTAGTTTACTTGTCCTGGTACTGTCGCTTTTGGCGTATTCGCAGCTAGGTAGGTTTCTAATGACGTCTGCTTTTCAGAAGGCAACGTCAGATAACCTGGTAAGCTTTGAGATAACAGACCGAGGTCAGTTAAGCCTTGAATATTGGAGTGACCACGTAGCGCATTAACACCGCCACCCGCCATACCCATATTACCTAACAGTAATTGGATCATTGCCATGGTACGAATGTTTTGGGCACCGACAGTGTGTTGAGTCCAGCCTAATGCATACAGGAAAGATGCTGTTTTATCTTTCGCTGCTGTTTCAGCGATATATTCACAAACTTTTAAGAAATCATCTTTTGGTGTACCACAAATCTGAGTGACAACATCTGGTGTATAGCGACTCACATGTTGTTTTAACAGATTCCAGACACAACGAGGATGTTGTAATGTGGTGTCGCGTTTTGCGAAACCATTTTCATCCATCTCGTAATTCCACGTGGTTTTATCGTATTGACGTTTTTCAGCATCATATCCACTGAATAAACCATCATCAAAATGATAGTCTTCGCGGACAATTAAGCTCGCATTGGTATAAGCTTCAACGTACTCTTTTTGATATTTCTTATTTTCGAGCAGATATAAGATAACGCCCGATAAGAACGTAATATCAGTACCAGAACGAATAGGCGTATAGAAATCCGCAACAGCCGCTGTACGGGTGAAGCGTGGATCAATAACAATGAGCTTGGCATTATTATGGATTTTAGCTTCCATTGCCCAGCGGAATCCCACAGGATGCGCTTCTGCCGCATTACCGCCCATGACGACGATAAGGTTGGCATTTTTCATATCAACCCAGTGGTTGGTCATCGCACCGCGACCAAATGTTGGAGCAAGACTTGCTACCGTTGGTCCGTGTCAGACACGCGCTTGGTTATCGACGGCAAGCATCCCAAGAGCTCGGGTGAATTTCTGAGTTAAAAACCCTGTTTCGTTACTTGCTGCTGAGGCGCAAAGCATACCCGTTGTTAACCAACGGTTGACTTCTACACCTTCTTTATTAAGTTTCTGGAAGTTGGCATCGCGGTCTTTTTTGATTAAGCGCGCAATTCTGTCAAACGTTTCTTCCCATGAGAGTTTTTCCCATTTATCCGAGCCGGGTGCACGGTATTCTGGGTATTTTAAACGACCTTCACTGTGGATGAAATCCACAAGACCAGCACCTTTAGGGCATAATGCACCGCGGTTTACTGGATGGTCTGAGTCACCTTCAATATGGAATATCGTTTCTTTTGCGTTTTTTGCGCCATCGCCCAGACTATACATTAATAGTCCACAACCGACAGAACAGTACGTACAGGTATTGCGGGTTTCGCGGGCTCTCAATAATTTATACTGACGCGAACCTGCTAGCGCAACTGCTGGTGCAAAACCGAGCGCTGCCGCTGTAGTACCTGCCATACCGCCAGCACAGATCTTAAAGAACTGTCTTCTGCTGACCTGCATGGGGTCTCTCCTCATCATACATTGCTTTTACTGACTCTGATTTTCTTCACGAAAATGGAGCTGATTGTTTTTTTATTCCTATTATCCCTAATAGGATCAGGTTCATTGCCTGATAGGTAGTGTAAAATCGTTTTACCCGTATTGTTATTATGTATTAATAAATTTAGGAATTCATCTTATGGATGAAACAAAATCGACAAAATTGTTAACTAAACGTGTAATCGTTGGCGTAGATCAAACAATTGTGCAACACAAAGGATCGCTTAACAGACAAGAAAGCGATTATATTGCACTCGAAGTTCCTGTTGCATTAGTGTACAACGGAATTTCCCACGTTGTTATGATGGCAAGCCCTAAAAATTTAGAGTTGTTTGCTGTCGGATTTTCTTTATCCGAAGGCATTATAGAATCTTCTAATGAAATTCGCAGTATCGAAATTGTTGAAAGTTGTAACGGAGGCATTGAAGTTCAAATTGAATTATCAAGCCGACGTTTTATGGGATTAAAAGAGCGACGCCGAAATATGACTGGGCGTACAGGTTGTGGTATTTGTGGAACAGAACAACTTGAAGAGGTTTTCCGTCCTATTACGCCATTACCTTTTACACAAACATTTGCACTTTCTAATCTTGATAAAGCGTTAGAACAGATGACGACAGTACAAGAAATTGGTGAATTAACTGGGTGCACTCATGCTGCTGTTTGGTTATCACCAGAGGGTGAAATGCAAGGTGGTTGTGAAGATGTGGGACGTCATGTGGCTCTTGATAAATTGTTGGGCATGAAAGCGCAAGAGAAGTGGTGTCAAGGGGCGGTATTAGTCTCTAGTCGAGCCAGTTATGAAATGGTGCAAAAAGCGGCTATGTGTGGTGCTGAAATATTATTTGCAGTTTCTGCGGCAACCTCTTTAGCTGTTGAGGTCGCTAATAAATATAATGTGACGCTGGTGGGCTTTTGTCGTCGAGGAAGAGCAACCGTGTTTACTCATCCACAACGACTAACTGATTAATGAGCATGAAACACATTAAAATAGGTGTAATAACTCTATATTCTCGCATTACACCTATTTGATCTTTCACCTTATTTATATTTATGACCACAGTTTACCTAGTGTGTAATCCCATTCTTGTGGCTTAATCGGAATCCGCCCTGCATTTGGAGTAAAGGTCATTTCGCTAAAGATAAGTCTATTTTCAGACATTAAAAAATCAACACGACAATAATTAAAGTTATCAGCCATTTTTGTGGCTAACTGCAACATTTTTTCAAATTGGATTGGTTTTTCAACCGGTTCTGGCGTGTTGGGATCTTCTAATGTGAAGGGTTGTAGTAGCCAGTCTGTATCATACACATTTATATACTCATTCCCTTTGGTATCAGAAATATCAATTTCAGCATAATGAGGATGACCATGAAAACAATGAAGACGGCAGGTTGTAGGGATCATAGGGCTTTGTGTATCAAACAAATCAATATATTCTTCACAAAGAATTTGAGGTTTAATATTTTTATAATGCCATTCTCGTGTAACAGGATAGAGATTACGTTTTAAATGAAAATGGAGCTTTTTTTTTGCTTTTTCAAAATCAAAGGTTGATTTATCGAGGCAGATCACCGTGCTTCCACTGTCATGATTGCATTTCAATACAAAGCGTGAAGGGAGTTGAGAGATATCTATTTCATCAGGGTGTGAATAAGTTTTAATAATAGGAACAAGGTAGGATGAGCCTATTTTTTCTATCACATAGTCTCTCACTTTAATCTTATCTGCCAAGCGCGTATAAATCGGATTTCTATCAAACAACATACGTGCATTGATTTTTTCATTTAGTGAAGTCGGTAGTTTAAAATTAGGCTGGTAACCTAAGTTACGAATGAATTTATTCTTTAAATAAATACGATCAGGTAATGCGATAGTACGAAATTTTTTGAAATAATATTCTATAATTTTCATAAGCGAATTTATATTTTAGTTTATTTTTTATATTAAGAAATAATTAAATTTATATTAAAAAAGTATTAACTTATTGAAGCAACGATAAGATGGTTAAATAAATATCTATTTATAATTTTTTTATTAATATAGATATCAACGCATCGATATTGAGAGTATTGACAGAAATTATTTTAAATTAATATAAAAATAGCGACATTAAGAGAGAATTAACAAATGTAAAAATTGATTAAGAGAATATTAATTGGATGACCACTTAGTTATATGAATAGGTTTATCCCAATTATGAAAGCGTAATCCTTTACCTGTTCGATTGCCGTGAGTATCTAATATTTCATAATACTCTTCAACAATTTGGCTACGACCACGTTGCCATTCATTGGTTGTTGCAAAAGGATCGATTAAATAGATATCACCGACAACGGTATATAGCTCACCTAAATAGCGAATTTTTTTTGTACTGCTATTTGAATAATGAGAAAACATAATTTGGTAGGTTTTATAGTGTTCAGGTTGGCCATAAGGGCCATATTTCATCGCGATATAACGAATACCTTGAGGATCAGAGAGGTTTGTACCACCTGGAACGGGCATATCTGGGGTGATATTAAAAAGAGTATACCGAGAGCTTGCAGTAGGTTGTCTTAATGCTTGTCGATAGCTTTGTGTATCGAGTCCTGTGGTGTTCCATGTTCTGTCCACCAGCCCATTTCCTGCAAAACAGGAAACAGATAATCCTAATAATGAAAGAATTATAAATAGGGACTTAGCAAACATAAATACTCCTTTATTGCCATTATGATGCCAGAAAATAAGGGATCTATTCCGTGAAACAGAGATGTAGAACCCTGTTATTTCTTGCTGTAACCCCAATCGATTCCAAAAAGTTATCAAAAAGAGAAAATAAGTGATTTTATTTTGAGCAATAAATACGTTTTTATATCGAGAGAATATAAGGTTTAATAGGTGAAAACGTATGAACACATACCAAACATTGCGAGTCGCGACAGTGCAGTTTCAGCATAAAGCGAATGATAAAACTAATAATCTAGCGAAAATTCATCAATTTATTGATAAAGCGGCGACTGAAAAGGTAAATGTTTTAGTTTTTCCTGAAATGTGTATTACGGGGTATTGGCATGTTCCTAAATTATCGGAGCACTCAGTGTATGCATTAAGTGAAAGAATTTTGGATAGTAGATCATTAGCATTAATAAAACAAAAAGCGATAGAGCATCAGATGGCGATAGGTGTTGGGTTAATCGAACGGGATGAAGATAACTCTCTTTATAATACATGGGTTGTTTGTATGCCTGATGGCTTATTACATAAACATCGTAAATTACATGCCTTTGAACATCCAATCATCAATAATGGTGAGCAATACACTGTATTTGATACCCCTTGGGGCGTCAAAATAGGGATACTCATTTGCTGGGATAATAATTTGGTTGAAAATGCACGAGCTAATGCATTATTAGGTGCTGATATTTTGCTAGCGCCTCATCAAACTGGGGGCACAAATTCACGTAGCCCATATAGCATGAAGCCCATTCCTATGATTCTTTGGAAAAACAGACACCAAGATCCAAAATCATTACAAGATGCTTTTCAAGGAGAGCATGGACGAGGTTGGTTAATGCGTTGGTTACCAGCAAGAGCCCATGATAACGGGATGTTTGTGCTCTTTAGTAATGGAGTTGGGCGAGATGAGGAAGAAATTCGCACAGGTAATGCGATGATTATTGATCCTTATGGGCGAGTCGTAAAAGAAAGTAACGCTATTACTGATGATATGGTGATTGCTGATATTGATTTGACGTTATTAGAAAACTCCACAGGAAGACGTTGGCTAACAGGGAGAAGACCTGAGCTGTATTCTATTTTGACAACGAAATTGGGTAATGAGCAAGATCCTATCTCGGTACGATTTGGTAAAGCATAATTCAATAAAAAAACAACTCACATTTTGTTAGCTGTTTTTGTTTTAGCTAGAGAATAATTTCAAAGAAAGATAGAACATTTGATTTATCAGGTTGTTGGTGTTGGTTATTAATTTTATTTATTTATTCTATGATAGAATAATAAAAGGAAAAATAATGTAGGATTAATGATTAATCATGGACACTCGTTTATTGAATGCCTTTGTTGTATTGGCTGAAACCGAACATTTTGGCGAAGCATCATCACGGCTTTGTATTAGTCAGCCTGCACTCACAAAACAAATAAAAACATTAGAAACCCAATTGGGTATTACTCTTTTTCAACGTGGGCGCCAAGGTGCAAAACTCACGCCTGAAGGACAATATTTACTTAATCAATCTCAATCAGTATTAAGAGAAGTTCGTCTTTTAGAAAAACAGGCTCGCCAATTAATTGAGCCTCAAAAGATCGAGCTTTATGCTGGGTTTGGCTTGTCATCATTAAGCTTTATCACCCCTTTATTGGCTAAATTTAAGCAAAAATATCCTAATATAACGGTTCATATTGATGATATGCCCTCTAATATAATGGAAGACAAATTACTGTTAAGTGAACTGGATTTAGCTTTTTCACGTTTGCCTATTTCTGAGCCATTAAAAGGTCTCCAATTAGCACAAGAGAGACTAATGTTAGCTGTTCCAATACAAAATATTACGGTATTAGAGGTGGATGATAATCCATTACACTATTTTGATACGCTTGGGCTTATTCAACTTGTGCCTGAAAAAGGAGAAAAGCTTTATCAGCAGATCCATGCTTTTTTAAAGTATCATCAAATAAAGCCTCGAGTATTACAACAATCACAAGATATTCAAACACAATTGGCGTTAGTTGCAGCAGGTTTGGGGGTAGCTTTTGTTCCTAATAGTGCTGAATTTATCTGTGATAAGCAAAAAGTAACACTATTACCACTTTCTGGTTTATATACACAATGGGAAATAGGTATTATTTGGAATAATAATATTAAAAATAAAGAGCGTGATCTTCTTATAAATATAGTTTCTGAAGAAATAGATATAACCTAATTAATAAAAGAGTCTTTTTTATTTTTAGATGTGATTATGTTTATAATTTTATTATATATTAAATTATAAATACTCATTTAATATTAATTAGTTTTAAAATAAAGCGATTTAATTAATTGCGAGACTGTTCACAAAAATAAACATGAAATACTTATTGGTTTTTTATGTATTTAAATAAAAAATTAAAGTAAATCATTTAATTAATCTAATTATCATAACATAAGTAGGGTTAATTAAAATCGCTCTAATTAAAATGTGTTATTTACAATAAAAGAGATTTATTTAATATTACCTACGAACAACACAGCAAACTTTATATTCGTAAGTGAAGCTAGAAAGATAGATAAAATATTAATATTTCTGTAAGTGGCTACTTGTTATTTCTATTTATAATAAGTAGCCACACCCTCAAATAAATAATAAGGAAGTTATTATGAAAAAACGTAATAAATTAGTCTGCGCATTATTTATATTAATGGGCTCTCATGCAGTACATGCTGAAATTCACTCTAATCAAAGTGGCCCTTTAACAACGATGGCTGTAGGTGCAAGTGATCCTGTTCAATATGGTTCTCATCAAATGCCTGGTGGAGAGCCGGGTGTTGGTATTAGCACAGTAGGAGGTGGAAAAAAAATTGGTTTTGCTTCGTTAACATCAGCAAGAATGAGTGGTGGGGCGGATAGTAATGGAATTTACACTATTCAGCCTAACGAAAGTACGCCTGCTAGTCATAGTAATATGGGTGTTTTCCACTTTGCCAAAATCACTGATGCCAATGTCTATTTTGGTGACTGGGCAAAAACAACATTAACGACAGATGCGACACATCAAACCTATTATGTCGGCAAAGATGTCACAACTACATTACCAACAGATAGTGCCACTTATACGGTAATGGGTATTAGTCGATACAGTGGTAGTAATCTACTTTCAGGTACGTTCGATGTTAATTTCTCACAAAAGAAAATTGAAGGTTCATTAGTTAATAACCAACGTACAGTTGAGTTAGAAAGAGGAAAACTTTATACAGCAAATAATGAAGTGACGTTTTCTGCAGATGCAAAGGAAGGATCAACATCAGGGACTGTTGAAGGGGCTTTCTTTGGTGAAAGTGCAGAAGCCTTAGCGGGTATTGTGGTGTTTAGTACAGATCATAAAAAAGATATTGGTTTTGGTGGTATAAAAAATAGCAGTGACAGTGAATAAATGACAGCAAGCATGGATGCTTCTTGATTTTTTCAAAAATAATATTATAGATTTATTTGGTAAAACAATCGGTTAATTCTTTAAAAGTGGTATTAGTGGTTATTACGCTAAATGTTAGCAACAGATAATCTGGTATAGGGTTATCTGTTTTTTTTTATCTAAATTAAACCGATTTAAAGGAATTGTTCTTTTGTTTTTATAAGGATATATCATGAATTATTATCAACTCTTAACTAGAGGGTTACTGGCTTTATTGCTTATTTTATTTTCATTTAATGGGAGTGCAAAAGAGAGCCGCGACAAACTACTTTATTATCTTGAAACAACGAGTACAGCTAAAGTAGGTCAGCAACTTTATCACTATTTGCAACAACAACAGTGGCAAAAAGCAGAAAGATTACTGCTTTATTATCAACAACAACCTCAACATGAAGCATTACTTGTTAATTACGCAAAGGCGTTATTGGCACAAAACAGAGGTGATTTTTTAAACGCTGAATTTTATTATCAGCAACAACTTAAGCAAAAAGCCGATTTTATCCCAGCCCAAACTGGGCTAATTCAACTTTACTTTCATTTACGAGAATATAAAAAAGCACAGCAACAACTTAATCAACTGAGCAATATTATTGATTTATCTAAAGATATTATCCAGTCTATTGAGTTTTATAAGGTTAAGTTAGCCTCTTATTTTCAAGGCCAACGTTTCTATCAACTTGGCTTTTTCTATGACGATAATATTAATCATGCACCTTACTTATCTGAAAAAATTGTCTCTCAATCCACTCAAGGAAAAACGACGCTAAGAGGTGCAAAACCTATTGCATCTACAGGAATTACTCATTATTTTTCTTTTTATCAACCTTTTATTATTTATTCTTACTATACTTTTTCTTCTTATACTTATGCTAGATATATAGATTATCACTCTCATCGTAACGCCAATTTTTTTGCATTATATACACAACTGGGTTATCGCTATCAAAAACCTCAATATCAGTGGTCAATAACACCTTATTACGAAATAAAATCATCACGGGAACAATATGAATATCAAGCATGGGGAAATGAAACACAGCTTTCTTATTTTATTAATAAAAAGCAAACTATTAATTTAAGCTTGGATTATAAAATAAAGAAATATCAAAAAACGTTAAATAATTTAAATAGTAAGCGATTTAGTTATAGTGCTTACCATAACTATTATTTTAATAATAAAATACACTTAGTTAATCAATTAAATTATCAGTTAGTTCGTAAAAAAAACACTTTATTAAATTATCATCTGTATGGTATAAAAACTGGTATTTATTATCCATTGTCAGCTAATTGGCATATCTCTCTTTTTTTACAGTATCAATTTAAATATTTTAATAACTATAATCCTTTATTAAAAAAGAGAAGAAAAGATAATAGTATTATTTTTACAACCAATATTAAAAGCAAATCACCTTTTGTTTTAGGGTTTTATCCCACAATTGAATTACGTTATACCCGAAGATTAAGCAATGTGGATTGGTTATATCAATATCAGCAACATGAAGTGTTATTTAAATTAGAAAAACAATTTTAATTAAATAAGTGACTTCCTTTATTAATTGAATAGGTAAAATAATGCATGTAATGCTTTTTAGAAAGCGGAAAATTGTGTCAATCTTCGTTTCTCTATCACTATTTTCTCCTTGCTTTTATCTGCAAGCCAAAGAAGATAAAACCAATCTTGGTCATATTCAAGTTTCTGATAATAAAGAAAAAGATAAACAGGGTTATTCACACGTTTATGAAAAAGATGTTTCTAATGTTTATTTAGGAAAAGAGCTATTAGAGCGTTATCAAGGCGTTTCTCCCGCTGATTTACTAAAAAGCGCCATTGGTGTTTATAGTGGTGAAGCGCGTAATGGGGGAGCGCTTGATCCTAATATTCGTGGTATTCAAGGGCAAGGTAGAATACCTGTTACTGTGGATGGGACAGAGCAGGCAATTACCGTTTATCGAGGTTATAGTGGTGCATCTAATCGTAACTATATTGATTCTAATCTGATTAGCAGTATCTATATTGAAAAAGGTCCCTCATTAACACCTGATATGAAAACGGGTATTGGTGGGGGTATTGCAGTAAAAACCCTAGATATTCGAGATATTGTACCTATTGGCGATTCTTTTGGTATCAATTTTAAAGGAGATATCAGTAATAACTCCACACGGTATAAAGAAGTTTATACAAATATGATTGAAGATTACCGCTATTATCCAACGTTTTATCAGCAAAATGCTTACATTATTGATCCTGCTTTAGAAATAACCCCTCAAAAAAGTAAAGTACAAAATTTTCAAGATTATTCATTTCGTCTTGGAGTAGGATTTGAAGAAGAAAAATTTAACTTATTATTTGCTTATGCTCTACGAGAGAAAGGAAATTACTTTGCAGGAAAAAGGAATGCCAAAAAATATAGTGAGAATAATAAAGACTTATTAGAATCCGTTCATGTAAGGGATGGAACAAGAAATTTTGAGCCTTATTTACCTTTTATTGCTCATATTTATCGTCCTGATAATGAAGTCCCTAATACCTCTAATCGTAGTCGCTCTCTTTTAGTTAAAGGAACGTTATTTCCTGAATTAATACACCGTTTTTCTATTAATTACCGATACACTGATTTACTATTTGGCGATATTATGCCATCACGTTTAAGTTGGGTTCGTTATGATAAAAATTTAGTCAATCAGTGGCCTCTGGGAAATATTACACAACAGGCAGGAATATTAACCTATCAATATAAACCAGAAGATAAAAAAACAGATTTACTATTAAGGCTATGGGGTAATTTAACTACAGGTCATACTAATACACGAGGAGGAAAACCAAGGGAGCCAAAACAAGTGGATCCATTTTCTAATAGAAATACACAATGGGATCTCAGTTATGAGACAGGATTTATTGATACATCTTCTCTTTATCAAGAGAACAATCGCTATGGTATCGATTTATCTTCTATATTTAAATTATCGCCTCAATTTTCTATTTCATTTTCCAGTAATTATCAGTTTGAAAAATTAGACAGTGATGAATTAGAAGTACCAGCCGGTTTTGATTTTGTTACCTCAGGGCGAGCAGGGCAACGTCATGAAATTAATTTAGCCCTTTCCACAGATTGGAAGCCACTTTCTTGGTTAGCCATTACTGCTGGCGGCAAATATCATTACTATCATTTAACGGATACTTTTTTAAATAATAAGCGACGGAATAACGTAAAAGGTTATGAGAAAACCTCATCAATAAGAGGCTTTATTCTTCCTTATCGACGAACTTTAACTGCTGAGGAATATTTATTATATAGAGCCTATCACCGTATTGATGTAGAAGGTTTACCGGAAGAACTAAAGAATGATCGACGTTATCCAGAAAGCTATAAAAAAATACGTGAGTTTGTACAATCTAAGTTTATTTACCCTGAATATGAAAACTTACCATTAGAAATAAAAGAAAAGATAATTAATAGTAATGGAGTTAAAAGAGTTCAAGTTGATATGATGCAGGATGATTTTCTTCGTGATAAACAAGGAAATCTCAACATAAAATCTTCTCAAAAACGTCTTATGGTCACTGAATATACAGTCTTACTTTATGATGAAAATGGAGAGTTACCTAAAAGTAAAAACATCTTCTTAAGTGGCTATGTTGATATTAATGAAAAAGTACCTGATCCAATTACAGGTGAACTAGTTAATAAGTATGAAATGGGCGTTTTTAATTCAATACCTATTTATCTTGATGATGATAAAGATAATTTTGCACTAGAGCCCAGCTATCATCATGGCGCATTTTCACCCTTAGTGTCTGCGACGGTATATGCCAACGATATATTACGTATTTATGGACGTTATACTGAGCAACTACGGTTACCTAATCTATTTGAAGACACCAGTGGTTTTTCTGGGTCCAAAGCGCGTTATTACGGTTTTAAATTAAAACCCGAACGTGCAAAAAGTACTGAGTTAGGTGTTGTTTTCGATTTGACAGATTGGCTAAATGTGGAGCGCCATGCCGATATTAAAGTTAATTATTTTCGTACCAATATTGAAAATGTGTTTGATAGAGATACGAATTGGCAAATTAGGCAATTTGAAAAGCAAATATTAGAGGGGTTAGAGGTTCAAGCTCGCTTTGATAATGGCTTTATTTTTATGGATACAGCTTTAGTTTATAGCCATAAAAATAAAGTATGTGATAAAAATGCTTTTAGTAACTATGATCCATTTGGTTTTTTGGGTATTAAAGAGTGTATGACGGGTGGTTATCCTGGTGGTTTTTTACGTACCTCTATTCAACCTAAATATTCGGTTAATTTACATTTAGGTACTCGTTGGTTAGATAATAAATTAGAAATTGGTAGTCGCTGGCTTTATTCATCAGAAGTGGAAAATAAAGATGAAAAATGGCTAAAAGAAAAATTACCACGAGAAATGTACGGTCAAAATAATAATCCAATGCGTTGGGCAAAAGTCTTTACCGTTGATGCTTATATTAACTATCAATATAGCCCTAATTTATCTTTTGAAATAACGGGCAGTAATTTATTAAATGAATACTACATTGATCCTTTAACGCGATCAGGTATGCCTGCACCCGGAAGAACATTCCGATTAGGTATGACTGCACAATTTTAACTAAAAGAGAGTAAGGAGCTTTTATTTATGTTGGCACTTTCTGTCAGGCATCCGTTTAATATTTATTATTGGCTAATAGGCATATCATTAGTTTATATCGCCATATTAAGTTGGGTGTTGCGTTCACTTTCTATGACAGAAAGTGCACACCATATTCATCAGCAACAAGAAAATACATTATCCGTTTACCAAGTGGTATTTTCACCGCCCCAACAATCTACAGTGATACCTGAGCCGATTGAAAAAATTGAGCCTCAAGACACTGCCATTATTTTACCGAGCGCTCAACAAGGTGAATTTGTTGAAGTACAAAAAAAGCCCCCTGAAAAAATAAAAGAAAAGCCGATACCTCTAAAACCAAAACCAATTACACCAGTAAAAAAACAGGTGGTGCAAGAAAAAGTAGAGCCGACAGAACAGCGTGAGTTAGAAAGCCAAATAGCGCAAACGACATCAGAAGCCTCGGCAGAAAGCTTGACGCAACATACGGCAAGTTCGTTAGCAGGAAGAAGTCATGCATTAAGCGAGAAAGGGATAGGGCAAGGCGGATCTGATAATCACTATATTAGCTCACTGCGTCGAGAAATAGAGCGTCATAAACGTTACCCATCACAAGCACGTCGTATGCAACATGAAGGTCAGGTGGTGGTGAGTTTTTCACTCACATCAGAAGGTGTGATTTCAAGGGTTGAGATAGAAAGTACCTCGGGTATTTCTTCCCTTGATAATGCGGCTATTGCTGCGGTTAAACGCGTAAAACCTATAGGTCCTAAACCCGAAAACTTATTGAATCCTTTGATTGTTTCATTAGATTTCGAATTAAATTGAGGATTGTCTAAAACACCTAAGTTTACATCGTACTTAGGTGTTTTTTAGGAACAACTATTAGAACATAACAGTAATATCTGCTAATACCGTATTCGGTTTAGAAAAGTGTAAATAGAAATAAAGATTTGATTCATTCTCATGAGTAAATAAACAATTTAATTCAAGCTGATAGGTACGAAAATAGGCTTTATTATTTGTGATAGGGTGATTAAGTAACGGCTTTATATTATAAATAATATTGTCTTGGTTAAGCCCAAGAGAAAACTCATTTGAGGCAATCAATGAACCATTAATCGCGTTACCCGTTCTTATAAACACTGATAATTGTTGTTCGTTTTCAGCTGCACACTGTAATAATATTTTCATCTTCTGAGCGGAATTTGTTTTACCTATGGGTTCTTCTGAAGGTAAGCAAAAATAGGCCTCTTGATTTAATAAAATACAGTTTTTACCTACCAGCATATCGCTATAACCAGATTGGGCGTTACTTAACTTTGTATCAAACCCATGATTTAAATCTAACTCATAGCTTTTTTGCGGTACAGGTAAATGGTTTTCAGTTTCTAATAAAAGAGATGCGTAGCCATCATAAAAACGAAATATTGGTGCTGACTCTGTTAGCCAAGCGCCAGAATCATCATGGCATTGTTTACCATTATGTCGGCTTAAATAAAGGTTTACACCATTAAAACAGTAACCTGGAATATTGAGATAGGATTTGTTCTCTCTGTTACCTTGTCCAAGAGTAAAGCTATCATTATTTACATCATCAAGCACCATATAATGTAAAGTGCCCCAAGGTGTATCAGAAATATAGCGAACAGAAGGTAAAATTTGAGAGGGCGATAAATAGGCTTTATTACTATCTGGTGTGAAGAATGTTCTTGTTTTCACGACATCTTGGTTATCACCCGTCACACCATAACAGCCTTCATATTGAAAACTATCGGCCACTTTTTCAACGCTGAAATAGTTGTGTTTAATGCGAATAATGGCATCAATATGGGAATACGTTTCGATACTTTGCAACATTGATGTTCGGTGTAATATGTCTTTTCCTATATCAAAATAAGCGTTGTAATAACTGATTTTTGGATCATGACTATAGTCATTTCCATATAACTCTAAGCTATTCCAGCGAGAAAATGGGGTATTTAACTCAATGGCAAAACTTCGTTTTACCCAAGTCTGATAAAAAGAGAGGCCGGAGGTATAGATACCAGATAAAAAAGTATTACTTTTATTGTAATCATCTTTAAATATCCCAGAGGTTTGCTGATAAATTGCAGTATGAATTTCACGATTGAACTTATCTATACTTTCTCTTAATGTTCTTAAATTACTTTTAAAGTAATTATCACTTAATCCTAGGCTATCTTTATTGGTCAGAATATCGCAGTGTGCTGCAACAAAAAGTGCGCAACAATGGCAGTAAAAAGGGAGTCCTGCTGATTGTGCTAAATTTAAAACTAGCGGTTGTTGAGAAATAACCGTCGTAATAACATCATCGAAACGGTTTAGTACTTGTTCTTGTAAGTCTTTTTTTTGTTGCTCAGAATAATTCGCGTTAGGATCAAGATAACGGGAGAGAGTATCAGAAAATAGTTGGTAAACATCAGAAATTCCTTCCGTAGTTAACTTGATAATTTTGACATTATTGTCAGTAATTTTTGCATCAATAATATGAGAGACATGTTCAATAATCTGGTCAGCGAGAGATCTATCTTTCATATTTTTATTCATCATATTAAAGAGCGCTGAAGTGACTTTGGATAATACACCGCCAACAACAGGTACTAAGCCAATAATATGTCCAATAACTGTTTGTCCGACAATAATGGGGGCATTGAGTGGATCTTGTTCATTAAATTTATCTACAATTGTAGGCAATACATTACTGTTACGATTAATCATATCTAACATACCATCTTGTAATTCTTGATAATCGATACAATGTAATTGCTGTGTAGCGGGTAATGATGACGGACTCATGGCGATTTTTAATGGGTTTAAATGCATAACTGAAGCTCCTTATTTGAACTAATTCCAATGCTCGATTAATTCGGGTTGCCCTGATAATCCGTTATAAACCGCAATAGAAAATTGAGAGCCCCGGATGTCGACAGATAAGTAATCGCCTTTAAATAAAGCGCCACTGTTATAAACAGGAATATCACCAAAGATCTCACTTCCTCCATAGCGATTATC
Organism: Proteus sp. G2626; assembly: GCF_009915985.1. NCBI lineage: Bacteria > Pseudomonadati > Pseudomonadota > Gammaproteobacteria > Enterobacterales > Morganellaceae > Proteus > Proteus sp. G2626. The sequence goes on from NZ_JAABNH010000005.1 coordinate 75,137, forward strand.
CTGCCCAACATAATGGGTATGACCAACAAATACAGCTTTCACACCATAATGCTCAAGCATGTATTTAAAGAATGAGAGTTCCTCTTGTGAAGAGTTTTCAGGAAAGTGTTGGTTACCATCATGAAAGTTTAACACGATGGTTTTATTACGATTTCTTGCTTGAATTAAATCTTTTTCTAACCAATCAATTGAATCGGTGACTGTAATTGTGGATGCAGCCCAGTGATCAAGCACGACATGATAGGTAGGATAGTTTTGTAATTGTACAAAATGAATATCACCATACTCCCAAGAATAGGCTTTACTGCCGGAATATTCGCTACTATCAGCTCTAAAGTTTTCAGAAGTTGCATAATGTTGATATTCTTCAATGCGGTAGTGCATATCAAATACCATGCCACGAGCACAGGCATTCATACTGTAATCAGAATTACCAGGCTCAGCGCAATCACCAACATTATTTTGATAGTCATGGTTACCAAGACCGACATAGGTGTTAAATCCTAATGGGGATGGGGCAAAAAGAGAACGAAAACTTTCTCGTTGGTAACGACGACCGAATTCAGTTAAATCACCATTGATAATGCCAAAAGCAAATGATTTCTCATGGTGTAATAATTTGATGCTATCTCTGACTTTTCTAACGGTAGATCCCCAACGGTCTTGGTCATTATTGGGGTCGTTATTATCTAGATCCAGTCGCCAAGGTTGAGGGTCGGACATGACGATAATGTTGTAATCTGTCGATTTTGGGGATGTCATTTCTATATTCCTTTTTACTGAAGTTGAGGACCTCCTTTTTGACTCAATAGATAAATAACTACAATTTCAAAGTTTGTTAGTAATATATGGAAAAATAAAATAGAAGAAAAATAAAAAGCAATACTTTATTAATGCGTACCGCTTTTTATTTATATGATAAAAGAATTAAATTACATTTTTTTGTGATTTATTTGCAATCCAAAGTCCACTCATTTTCATGGCATAACCAAATAAAACACCGACAATTAATGAAGGGATAGTTTGAGGGAGATCCCCTTGAGCGGCAAATAGAGTGCATGCTCCAATAAATGTCCCTGGGATATAAGCAAGCAGAGCGCTTTTGGCTTGAATACACATCACGAAGGCAATCACACCCGTTACGGCATAACCAAAAATAGAGATATCATTAAATACTTGGCTACCATAAATAATCGCTAATGCCCAAATAATGCCACTCATAATGGTTGCTATAGTGACAACTAACCCTTTAATGCCTTCTTTAGGGTAAGCGAAATAAGCAGTACAACCTAAGAAACCAGCCCAGCTTAATAAACCAAATTGATTGGCAATAAATGCCCAAATGGCAGAAAGAATGCCTGTTGTCAGCGCAGTAAAATAAAGCGTTCTCACGATAGACTCTTAAATATAAGGGGGATATTTACCCAGTTAACTAAAGGCGAAGTTTATCATTCTGGTGGACTGCTAATCTATATTTAGATCATAAAAAAGCACAATTAATAAAGGTATTAATACATACTTTAGATATTGATTTTTATTAAAAATAGAAAAAATAAAAAGTAAACGATTGCGTAATTAAATTTGAATGAACGTATTTTCAAGCGTCTCTGCTATTAATTTATAAAATCATCTGGGTATTAATAAGAAAGAATAAAAAGGTATTTTATATAAAGCATAAAAGCGAAATTGTTTATATGAACTATTGTTCTTTAATAATTAATATGAGTCGTTTTTGGCTAAACAGTCAGAAATGACGGCGTTATTTTTAAGAGAAATGGTAGCGTGTAAATCTTAGCTTACCTGTTATAACCGGTAATGCAGAAATGACACGCTATAGGTGGTAGAAAATAGAAGGTTACTTCCCGATACAGAAACTAGAGAAAATACGACCTAATAAATCATCTGAAGTAAATTCACCCGTGATTTCACTTAAGGCTTGTTGAGCAAGTCTTAATTCTTCTGCTAATAACTCACCCGATTTTGCATAAACCAATTGTTCATGACCTTGGCGTAAATGTTCTGCCGCGGTATTTAAGGCTTGCAAGTGGCGACGACGAGCCAAGAAACCACCTTCAGTATTACTATTAAAGCCCATCGCTTCTTTTAGGTGATCGCGCAGTAATTCGATACCCATACCATCACGGGCGGATAAGCGGATCATTGGGTAGTTACCTTGTGCCGTGATCTCGACATTTTCACCGGTCAGATCGGATTTGTTACGAATAACAGTAACAGGCAAGGTATTTGGTAAACGAGCCATAAATTCAGGCCAGATATCTTCAGGCGCTGTTGCATCGGTTGTGGTGCTATCAACCATAAATAGTACTCTGTCTGCTTGCTCAATCTCTTTCCAAGCACGTTCAATACCTATGCGTTCAACTTCATCACTTGCTTCACGTAAGCCTGCAGTATCGATAATATGCAATGGCATACCATCAATATGAATATGTTCGCGCAATACATCACGAGTCGTTCCCGCAATATCTGTGACAATGGCGGCTTCTCTGCCAGCTAAGGCGTTTAATAGGCTCGATTTACCTGCATTAGGGCGACCTGCAATAACGACTTTCATCCCTTCGCGTAATAAGCTACCTTGGCGAGCTTGAGCGCGAACATCATCTAATTCAGCAATAACGGCGTTAAGTTTTCCTTCGATGATACCGTCAGAAAGAAAATCTATCTCTTCGTCTGGGAAATCAATAGCTGCTTCAACATAGATACGTAGATGAGTTAATGACTCCACCATCTCGTTAATATGAGAGGAAAATGTACCTTGTAGAGAATTAATTGCTGAACGGGCGGCTTGTTCTGAGCTGGCATCAATTAGATCAGCAATCGCTTCTGCTTGTGCTAAATCGAGTTTGTCATTTAAAAAAGCACGTTCAGAAAATTCCCCCGGGTTTGCAATACGCACACCTGGGATCTGCAAAATACGTTTTAGTAATAAATCCAGAATAATAGGACCACCATGGCCTTGTAGCTCTAAAACATCTTCACCCGTAAATGAGTTTGGGTTAGGAAAGAAAAGAGCGATACCCTGATCAAGTACTGAGTTGTCATCATTGCGAAATGGCAGGTAATCGGCATAACGTGGTTTAGGCAACTTACCTAAAACAGTTTGCGCCACAAGGGCCGCTTTGGGGCCAGAAACGCGTAGGATACCGACACCGCCTCTTCCCGGAGGTGTGGCCTGAGCGACGATAGTATCAGTGCTATGCATGGTGTACTCGCTTAATCAGAATAATCATATCAATATAAAAACAGAAGGCGGTCATTGTAGACCGCCTTCGCTATTTTATGTCACTTTCCTTTGAATGTAACCAAGGAAGAGGTTTTTCCTCATGAGACTTTATTTTTTGTCTCTACTGTGTAAGCCACGTTTTTCCAGGCCGCGGTAAATTAACTGCTGCTGGATGATGGTCACTAAGTTACTGACGATATAGTACAGAACCAGACCTGATGGGAACCACAAGAAGAATACGGTAAACACAACTGGCATAAAGGTCATGATTTTTTGTTGCATCGGATCAGTCACTGCTGTTGGCGACAGTTTCTGAATGATGAACATTGTTACACCCATTAATAATGGCAGGATGTAGTACGGATCTTGTGCAGACAAGTCTTGGATCCATAACATGAATGGCGCATGACGTAATTCAACTGAGCCCATCAGCATGTAATACAACGCAAGGAAGATTGGCATCTGGATAATTAGTGGTAAACAACCCCCCAGAGGATTCACTTTCTCTTGTTTGTATAACGCCATCATTTCTTGGCTCATACGTTGTTTGTCATCACCAATACGTTCACGCAGTGCAGCCAGTTTGGGTTGCAATAAACGCATTTTCGCCATGGAGGTGTACTGCGCTTTGGTCAGCGGGTACATGATACCACGAACGATAAAGGTGATCATGATGATGGAGAAGCCCCAGTTACCGATAAAGCTGTGAAGGAATTTCAGCAGTTTAAACAGTGGCTGAGAGATAAACCATAACCAACCGTAGTCTACAGATAGGTCTAAATGTGGCGCGATAGCGGACATTTCTGACTGAATTTCAGGGCCAACCCATAATGTAGAAGTGATATCCGCTGTACTATTGGGAGCAATAGTGACAGGTGCTGATTTATAACCAATCAGAGCAATAGATTTATTTTCTAAAGTAATAGAGTAGAAGTTATTGTTCTGACTATCTTTAGATGGGATCCATGCTGTTGCGAAGTATTGTTGTAACATCGCAACCCAACCATTATTTGTGGTTATAGATAAGTTTTTATCTTCGATATCACCAAAACTATATTTTTTATAGTTGGTTTCGTCTGAGGAGTATGCCGCACCACGATAAGTGTGTAGCGCAAAGTTGCTGCTACCCGTATCGCGACTTTCTGGCAATTTAACAGATTGTTTTAACTGACCATAGAAGTTCATTGTCAGTGTCTTATCTGTTGTATTCTCAATTTTGTATTCAATACCGATATCGTACTGGCCTTTTTTCAGAATGAAGGTTTTGACGAATTTTACGCCTTCTTCATTCACAAAAGTCATAGGTACACGTAATTCATCTTGATTTTCACCAAGTACGAAGTCGTTTTTATCAGCACTATAAATTGGGCGAGATTTCTGATCTGGGCCATCAGGGCCGATTAAGCCACTTTGAGCCTGATACAGGAATTGAGGTGTAGTTTCCAGTAAACGGAAAGGTGTCTGTGAATTAAGCTCGGCGGGATAGGCTAACAAATCAGCCTCATCGATTGTACCGCCCTGAGTATTGATACTAAGATCAAGTACATCAGTTTTTACGGTAATCAATTTTGCCTGCTCATTGCTGTTACCAGTTACAGCAAGACTATCACTACTCGGCATGTCCGCTTGTTGCGAGATCTGAGTGGTAGTGGTGGTGTTTTGTGAAACTTTATCACCCTCCCACTGCTGCCAGATCAGGAAAGAAACGAACAGCAAAGCGATGAATAGAAGATTGCGTTGCGAATCCATCGTTAATTTTCTCTGTTATCGTCGTTTTTTCTAGGTGGGACAGGATCATCACCACCTTCGTGTAAAGGGTGGCATTTTAATATGCGTTTCACTGTTAACCAACTACCTTTTATCATTCCAAACCTGCGCAATGCCTCAATTCCATAATGAGAGCACGTAGGATTAAAACGACAACGAGGCCCCAACAGAGGACTAATCCCCAGTTGATAGCCCCTAATCAGCAAGATCAGGATTTTTGAGCCAAGCGACAATGACGACGCCATAATTTACCCAACACTTCCGTCAATTGGTGGTTATCAAGTTCAGCAACCCCTTTTCTTACTAATAACACAAAATCCATCGGCGGTAATTCATGCTGATGTAAACGAAAGTATTCACGGGCTAATCGTTTAATACGATTACGCTCATGAGCACGTTTAACGTTTTTCTTTGCGATAGTTAGACCGATGCGGGGATGCCCCAGCTCATTCTGGCGACCCAAAATAGTAACTTCTGGTGAACTCGCGCGTTGTGGTTGCTGGAAAACAAAATTGAAATGCTTGGGAGTTAACAAACGTAACTCCCTTGGAAAAGCGAGCTTAACCACGGAATGGTTAGCTTTTATTATTTCGAAGAAACGGTCAGACGAGAGCGGCCTTTCGCACGACGGCGAGCCAGAACCTGACGACCATTTTTAGTGGCCATACGAGCGCGAAAGCCGTGGTTACGGTTGCGCTTCAGTACAGACGGTTGAAAAGTGCGTTTCATGGCGATTTCTACCTACTTAATATTATTACTGATTCAGCAAATGCGTTGACAGACAGGCGTGCAATAAATAAACAAACCAGTACTTCAATCGCAGCATCAATGATGGAAAGATGCGGGATTGTAATAAAATCACTCAAATGCGTCAATCAAGATGACGCTTTAAGTACCGATTTTTGTCGTCTTTTTTAGCAAACCCGATAATCAATCCTGACTTATGCGCAACGAGTACGCTTATTATCGACCTAAAAGAGAGTCTTAATAAGTGACTTTGTTGGTACAAGCACGCAGGGTGCAAGATTATACGGACTCATGGTGAAAGCGCAAGGATCTTTGGTGGATCAAATGAGAGATATTTGATCACTTACTATAAGAAAGAGAGATTTATACAAAGAGAAAGTTATCCCCAATTGCTATTTATAGGGCGACTCAAGTACACTAGAACGCCTTTGCATATTTCATTTGGTGAATTATCACAAATCGGCAAGCCTGTGGATAAAAACCATAAAAACTGTGCAAAAGAAAGAGGATCTTCGTTTCATTTTGCGATATGATCCCCCGTCACGATCAGAATAGCCAGTCTGCGATCGTGAGTCACGATGTAAAAAAATCGTTGTCACCAAGAGTTGTTCCTTATTAAGAATTGAAGAGGAACGGTGTTGTGCACTTTGTATTTAGGCACACAGTGTTTAACTGCATTTTTCCTGTTTATTTTTTAGTCTTGTTTTTTTAGGGGAGTTCGCCGTGTCACTTTCGCTTTGGCAGCATTGTCTTGCCCGATTGCAGGATGAGTTACCTGCCACTGAATTTAGTATGTGGATACGTCCCTTGCAGGCAGAACTAAGCGATAATACGCTGGCGCTGTATGCACCTAATCGTTTTGTTTTAGATTGGGTGAGAGAAAAATACATTAATAATATCAACGCATTACTAGTGGATTTTTGTGGTTCTGAAGTCCCTTCCCTACGTTTTGAAGTGGGTAATAAACCGGTATCAACACAGACAACGGAAAGTATTCCTAAAGCTGTTGTGCATCCGACAGTCAATACGGCACCCACGTATAGTCAGTCTGTTCGCCCTAGCTGGGATAATCAACCCGCATCTCAACTGCCTGAGCTTAATTATCGTTCGAACGTTAACCCAAAACATAAATTTGATAACTTTGTTGAAGGTAAATCAAACCAGTTAGCAAGAGCTGCCGCGAGACAAGTTGCTGATAATCCTGGTGGTGCTTATAACCCACTTTTTTTATATGGTGGAACTGGGCTGGGTAAAACGCACTTGTTGCATGCTGTAGGTAACAGCATTATGGAACGTAAAGCAAATGCAAAAGTGGTTTATATGCATTCTGAGCGTTTCGTTCAAGATATGGTTAAAGCGTTACAAAATAATGCGATAGAAGACTTTAAACGCTATTACCGTTCTGTGGATGCGCTATTGATTGATGATATTCAATTTTTTGCCAATAAAGAGCGTTCACAAGAAGAATTTTTTCATACCTTTAACGCATTGTTAGAGGGTAATCAGCAAATTATTTTAACATCAGACCGTTATCCGAAAGAGATAAACGGTGTTGAAGATAGATTAAAATCACGCTTTGGTTGGGGATTAACGGTGGCGATAGAGCCACCTGAACTTGAAACTCGAGTGGCGATTTTGATGAAAAAAGCGGATGAAAACCAAATTCAGTTACCTGACGAAGTGGCCTTTTTTATTGCCAAAAGACTTCGTTCTAACGTCCGTGAGCTTGAAGGTGCATTAAACCGAGTGATTGCAAACGCGAATTTTACAGGTCGTGCGATTACTATCGACTTTGTACGTGAAGCATTACGTGATTTGCTCGCTCTACAGGAAAAATTAGTCACTATCGATAATATTCAAAAAACAGTTGCTGAATATTATAAAATTAAAGTTGCTGATTTACTGTCAAAGCGGAGATCCCGATCGGTTGCCCGTCCGAGGCAAATGGCAATGGCGCTGGCAAAGGAACTCACAAACCACAGCTTGCCTGAAATCGGGGATGCCTTTGGTGGTCGTGATCATACAACTGTTCTTCATGCATGCCGAAAAATAGAGCAATTGCGTGAAGAAAGTCACGATATCAAAGAAGATTTTTCTAACTTAATCAGAACATTATCATCCTAGCGCTATGAAATTTATCATTGAACGTGAACAGCTTCTTAAGCCGCTACAACAAGTGAGTGGCCCTTTAGGTGGTCGTCCTACCTTACCCATTTTAGGTAATTTATTGCTTAAGGTGACTGAAAACACTTTATCATTAACGGGAACTGACCTTGAAATGGAGATGGTGGCAAGAGTTAATCTTAGCCAATCTCATGAAATTGGCGCCACAACTGTTCCTGCGCGTAAGTTTTTTGATATTTGGCGTGGGTTACCAGAAGGTGCTGAAATCAGTGTTGAGCTCGATGGTGATCGCCTTTTAGTGCGTTCAGGTCGTAGTCGTTTTTCGTTATCAACCTTACCTGCATCTGATTTTCCTAACTTAGATGATTGGCAAAGTGATGTTGAATTTACCTTGCCTCAAGCAACATTAAAACGCCTCATTGAGTCCACACAATTTTCAATGGCGCATCAAGATGTGCGTTATTACCTCAATGGTATGTTGTTTGAAACTGAAAATACAGAATTACGCACAGTGGCAACAGATGGACACCGTTTAGCGGTTTGTTCAATGGATATTGGACAATCTTTACCTGGGCATTCTGTTATTGTTCCTCGTAAAGGTGTCATCGAATTGATGCGCTTACTCGACGGTGGTGGTGAAAGCTCACTGCAACTGCAAATCGGTAGTAATAATCTACGTGCTCATGTAGGTGATTTTATTTTCACCTCGAAATTGGTTGATGGACGTTTTCCTGACTATCGTCGGGTATTACCGAAAAACCCAACCAAAACAGTGATTGCGGGTTGTGATATCCTTAAACAGGCATTTTCTCGTGCTGCAATTTTATCAAATGAGAAATTCCGTGGTGTGCGTATAAATCTCACGAATGGTCAATTGAAAATTACAGCAAACAACCCAGAGCAAGAAGAAGCAGAAGAGATTGTTGATGTCCAGTATCAAGGCGAAGAAATGGAAATTGGCTTTAATGTCAGTTATCTCCTTGATGTCTTGAATACCTTGAAATGTGAAGAAGTTAAGCTGTTGCTAACGGATGCTGTTTCAAGTGTTCAAGTTGAGAATGTGGCAAGTTCTGCCGCGGCTTATGTTGTTATGCCAATGCGTTTATAATAGCCACTAAGATGATTTTATCCCGTTTATTGATCCGCCATTTTAGAAATATTGAACAAGCGGATCTGCCATTAGCGGATGGCTTTAATTTTCTTGTTGGGCCAAACGGAAGTGGTAAAACAAGTATACTTGAAGCGATTTATACCTTAGGACATGGACGAGCATTTCGTAGTTCTCAAGCAAATCGCGTGATCCAACATGATGAACATGAATTTATTCTTCATGGGCGCTTAAGTGGGCTTAATGACGAGAGCCGTGGCTATGCGATTGGATTGAGTAAAGATCGCGAAGGTAATAGCACGGTACGCATTGACGGAAGTGATGGTCATAAAATTGCAGAATTAGCTAAATTGTTACCGATGCAATTAATTACACCAGAAGGTTTTACCTTGCTAAATGGTGGGCCTAAATATCGTCGCGCGTTTATCGATTGGGGTTGTTTTCATAATGAACCTCGATTTTTCGCCGCATGGTCTGATTTAAAACGTGTTTTAAAACAACGTAATGCGGCACTAAGGCAAGCAACGTCTTATCGACAGCTGATGCCTTGGGATAAAGAGCTTATCTTATTAACGCAACAGATAAGTGAATGGCGAGCTCAATATACTGAAGATATCGCTAAAGATATTGAAGAAACGTGTCGTCTGTTTCTACCTGAATTTTCGCTGAAAGTCAGTTTTCAGCGTGGATGGGATAAAGAAACTGATTATGGTGAATTGCTAACACGTCAATTTGAACGTGATAAAATGTTAGCATACACCTCTCTTGGTGCTCATAAAGCGGATCTACGTATTAGAGCAAACGGCACGCCAGTAGAAGATATGTTGTCACGAGGTCAGCTCAAGCTATTGATGTGTGCATTGAGATTGGCACAAGGTGAATATTTCACTCGTAAGAATGGGCAAAGATGCCTGTATCTGCTCGATGATTTTGCTTCCGAATTAGATGCAAGTCGGCGTCAATTATTAGCCGAGCGTCTAAAATCTACGCAAGCTCAAGTGTTTGTTAGTGCGATAACACAAGGGCAAGTGAAAGATATGCTAGATGTAAATAGCAGGCTATTTAGCGTAGAACGTGGCAAAATAGAGGTTAAACCATAGGAATAAAGCGAGAAACGTTGATGTCGAATACATATGACTCCTCAAGTATCAAAGTATTAAAAGGGCTGGATGCGGTGCGTAAGCGCCCGGGGATGTACATCGGGGATACAGATGATGGAACCGGTCTGCATCACATGGTCTTCGAGGTGGTCGACAACGCAATCGACGAAGCCCTCGCGGGTTTCTGTGATGAGATAATTGTCACTATCCATTCAGATAACTCCGTCTCTGTTCGAGATGATGGTCGTGGAATTCCAACCGGCATTCACCAAGAAGAGGGTGTTTCAGCAGCAGAAGTCATTATGACGGTTCTGCATGCCGGGGGTAAATTCGATGATAACTCCTATAAAGTCTCTGGTGGACTTCATGGTGTAGGGGTTTCTGTTGTTAATGCGTTGTCTGAAAAACTTGAACTGACGATTCATCGCGATGGAAAAATCCATCAGCAAATTTATCGTCATGGTGTACCTGATGATCGCTTAAAAGTGATTGGTGATACTGAAAAATCTGGCACATTTGTTCGCTTCTGGCCAAGTCTTGAAACCTTTAAAGGTGAGACCGAATTCCAGTATGACATTTTAGCAAAACGTCTTCGTGAGTTGTCATTCTTAAACTCCGGTGTTTCTATCCGTTTAATCGATAAACGCGATAATCGTGAAGATCATTTCCACTATGAAGGCGGTATTAAGGCATTCGTTGAATACTTAAGCCGTAACAAAACACCGATTCATCAAAATGTATTTTATTTCTCAACTGAAAAAGATGGCATCGGTGTTGAAGTGGGGATGTTGTGGAATGATGGTTTCCAAGAGAATGTTTATTGCTTTACCAATAATATTCCACAACGCGATGGTGGTACCCACTTAGTTGGTTTCCGTACGGCAATGACACGTACGCTAAATAACTATATGGATAAAGAAGGCTTTAATAAGAAATCAAAAATTAGTGCAACGGGTGATGATGCGCGTGAAGGCTTGATTGCGGTTGTTTCTGTTAAAGTACCTGATCCTAAATTCTCATCGCAAACAAAAGATAAACTAGTTTCTTCAGAAGTTAAAACAGCAGTAGAAACGCTGATGAATGAGAAGCTGGTCGAGTATCTGTTAGAAAATCCAAACGATGCAAAAATTGTTGTCGGTAAAATTATTGATGCCGCTCGTGCTCGTGAGGCTGCGCGTAAAGCACGTGAGATGACACGTCGTAAAGGCGCATTAGACTTAGGTGGCTTGCCGGGTAAATTAGCAGACTGTTCGGAACGTGATCCTGCTTTCTCTGAACTGTACTTAGTGGAAGGGGACTCTGCGGGAGGCTCTGCCAAACAAGGACGTAACCGTAAAACACAGGCTATTCTTCCGTTAAAAGGTAAAATCCTAAACGTTGAGAAAGCGCGTTTTGATAAAATGCTAGCATCTCAAGAAGTCGCAACGTTAATCACTGCATTAGGTTGTGGTATTGGCCGTGATGAATATAACCCAGATAAGTTGCGTTATCACAGCATTATCATTATGACGGATGCTGACGTCGATGGTTCTCATATTCGTACACTATTACTGACATTCTTCTATCGTCAAATGCCAGAAATTATTGAACGTGGTCATATTTTTATTGCTCAACCACCGCTTTACAAAGTGAAGAAAGGGAAACAAGAGCAATATATCAAAGATGATGACGCGATGGACGAGTATCTGATGTCGATAGCACTTGATGGTGCGGCACTTTATATCAGTGAACATGCGCCAGCAATGCACGGTGAGCAACTTGAAAAACTGGTTGTTGACTACCATGCTGCACATAAAATTATTCGTCGTATGGAGCGTATTTATCCACTGAGCATGTTAAACAGCTTGGTGTATCACGCAACACTCACAGAAGAAGATTTATCTGACAAAACTAAAGTTGAAGAATGGATGAGTGGCTTGGTCAACCGTTTAAATAATACGGAAGAGCAAAGCAGTACTTATAGTTATACCATCACTCAAAACGATGAAAATCGTTTATTTGAGCCAGTATTACGTATCCGTACTTACGGTATCGATACAGACTATAAACTGGATTATGACTTTATCCACAGCAGTGAATATCAACGTATTACTCATTTAGGTGACATTATTGGTAACCTGATTGAAGAAGGTGCGATTATTGAGCGTGGAGAGCGCCGTCAGGCGATTTCAAGCTTTGAAGAAGCACTTGAGTGGTTAACAAAAGAATCACGTCGTGGTCTTGCTGTACAGCGTTATAAAGGTCTTGGTGAAATGAACCCAGAGCAGTTATGGGAAACCACGATGAATCCAGATACACGTCGTATGATGCAAGTGACCGTTAAAGATGCAATTGCAACGGATGAGCTATTTACTACGCTAATGGGGGATGCGGTTGAACCTCGTCGTGCCTTTATTGAAGAGAATGCGCTGAAAGCTGCCAATATTGATATCTAATTTTAGATTCGATAGATTAGAAAAAGCGGAGCCGTAAAAACGGCTCCGCTTTTTTGTTGATAATAACGCTTATCCGCGTTGTCCTATTAAACGGCACAGCATTTCGGTCACTAAATAGCTCTTTTCAAATGAGCTAATAGGCAAAAATTCAAAACGAGAGTGGAAATTCAATGCCCCAGTGAAATAGTTTGGTGTCAGTAATCCTCTTGCTGAAAGTGCAGAGCCATCTGTTCCTCCTCGCATTGGGATCACGTTAGGTTGAATGTCTAATTGTTTTAATGCTTCAAAAATAAGTTCGATAGCAGTGCGATCTTCCCCAATGGAGTCGCTGATATTGCTATACACATCGACAATTTCATAGTCGATTTGTGCACGAGGGTGGCGAGCACGTAGTAATTCAACAGATTGTGCAATGTATTGTTTACGTGCTTCATAGCTTTTCTTGTCGAAATCACGAATAGCCATTTTAATCACTGCATTATCAGGATTAGCGATTAAATCAGTGACATAGAAATAACCTTCACGATGCTCGGTGTGCTCTGGTGTATCAAAACGGTCAAAACAGCCAATAAAATCATGAGCAACACGAATTGGGTTTAATAAGACGTTTTTTGCGGACATTGGGTGTGCCGTAATACCTTTTACGGACACATTAATGGACGCTGCATTAAAGGTTTCATACACGACTTCTCCTAATGCACAGCAATCAATGGTGTAAGCAAAATCAACATTGAAGCGAGATAAATCCATCAATTTAGAGCCACGTAACCCAATTTCTTCATCAGGTACAAACGCCACATAGATATCACCGCAATCAAAATCAGCGTGTTGAAGTTTATCCATTAACGCCATAACCACGGTGATCGCCGCTTTATTATCAGCACCTAACACACTTGTACCATCACTGAAGATAATCTCTTCACCAATATAAGGTGTGGCTTCGGGGTGTTCTTGAGCTTTAAACCAGATATCCTTCTCTTTATTTAAGCAGAGATCGTTTCCCTCATAACGCAGTGTTTGCGGGTGAATGTCTGGCGAAATACCTACATCAACAGTATCAAGGTGGGCAACAAAGCCCACTTTCGGTGCATTCGGCTTATTGCCTGGCCTCATGGCATATAAAATGGCATGAGAATCGATATAGATATCTTTTAATCCATAAGTTTCTAACTCTTTAGCTAGTAATTTTGCTAACTCAAGTTGCCCTTGTGTGCTGGGTACCACAGATGCAGATGCATCACTTTGGCTTTCAATTGCCAGATAACGGAAGAAACGCTGTTCTAATTTTTGACCTAGGGTGTTCATTATCATGTTGTTCCTAATTCAGTTATTTTTATAAGTGTGAGCTAAGAGGCGGGTTGCCATGTATATCCGCTGTCAAAACCCAGAGGAATATCGAGCCCCCAGAAAATAAACAGTGTCGTTGTTAATACAATAAGCAAGCCAATAGTGAATGGGATCATCATTGAGCACAGTGTGCCGATACCTGCCCCTTTATAGTATTTTTGGCAATACATCAAAATGAGTGGATAGAATGGGAACATCGGTGTACTCACATTCATTGCGGAATCACTGACACGAAACGCGGCTTGCGTTAATTCAGGTGAAATACCGACAGCCATTAACATTGGTACTAAAACAGGTGCAATGACAGCCCATTTTGATGTTGCTGAGGTGATCATGATATTTAAAATCGCAGTGAGCAAAATCACCCCTAATACAGTCATACCTGAAGGCATATTAAGTGTACGTAGTAGTTCTGCACCCGATAACGCTAATAACGTTCCTAAATTTGAATGTTGGAAAGAGTAAAGGAACTGAGCTGCAAAAAAGGCAAAAACGATAAATGGGATCAGCGATTTAGTGATATTTTCCATTGCTTTGACGATATCTTTTGTGGAGGCAAAAGACTGCGTCATATAGCCATAGATTAATCCAGGTACAGAGAAGAAGATAAACAGTAAAGGCACAACAATTTGCATTATTGGGGCTTTAGGACTGGTTAAACTGCCTTCGGGTGAGCGTAGTGGTGAGGTTTCTGGTAATAACAGCGCAAATAAACCAATCCCCATTAAAATGACGGACCAACCCGCAAAACGGAATGCTCGTTTTTCTGTCGGTGTGATTTCACCGAGCTCTGCATCTTTGGTGTCAATACCAGAGGAAACAGGGCAGTTTTTATTTAACCAAGGTTCGACAATTTTTTCAGTGATATACCAACACGTTAAAATAACGCCAAATGTTCCGCCCACACTAAAAAAATAGTTACATAAAACGTTAACACTATATCCTGGCGCCATAATTTGCGCCGCTTCTTGAGTAAAGCTTTGCATTATGGGATCAATAATTGACGGTGTATAACTTGCGGTAAATCCACCCGCTAAACCCGCAAATGAGGCTGCGATACCAGCTAAAGGATGACGACCACTAGCATAGAACATCATCGCTGAGACGGGCATTAGAATAACGTAAGCGGAATCCGAGGCTAAGTGCGCAACGATACCAACAAATACAACCGTTGGCGTTAGCATTTTAGGAGAAATAAACGAAAGCATCTTTTTTAACGCCGTTTTAATAAAACCACTACTTTCTGCAATGCCGATCCCTAAAGTTGCAACAATCGTTATTCCAAGTGGAGGAAAGCTAATGAAATTTTTCACTGCACTTGTCACAAATAATATAATTTCTTCATATTGAAACATATTAATGACGGCGATTTTCTCTTTAGTCACTGGATGGAAATAATCAAAATGTACAAAAGAGAGAAAAAATGAGAATATCCAGCAGATCACTAAGGCGTAAACGAACAACATCGTAACATCAGGCATGATATTACCAATGCGCTCTACTCGGTTTAAAAAACCTTTTTTATTGGGTTGTGTTTGTGTTGTCATATTTATAATGCATCTTTTTATTAAAGTAATAAAAATCACCTTAAATAAATGGCAATACAAAGTAAATTTATTTTTAAATAATAAGTAGTTACCGTGATTTATATAAAATTAATAATATATTAGAAATTATTATATTTAGGTTTTTGTCGTCATTATTTTTCAGTTGTTAAAAAATGCTTTATTAATTTTTACACTCTGTTTTTAATAAAAATAGGTAGATTATGCTGAATATTCTGTCTGAATTCTTTAGCATTATTATTGAAAGTATCGCAGAAAACGTATTTTATAAAGAGTCATAAAACTAAAAATAAATAAAATATGAAAAATTAAAAAATAGTTTTATGAAAAAATAAGAATGGGATGTGGGCAATGAAGTGAATAACGATTGAGAATAAGAATATCAACCATTTCTATTTTCTAAAAATGGTCAATATTCTAAAGATTTAATATTAACGCAGAATATTCAACATACGACGTAAAGGCTCTGCGGCACCCCATAACAGTTGGTCACCCACAGTAAAGGCTGAAATAAATTCAGGGCCCATATTCAGTTTGCGAATACGTCCTACAGGTGTGCTCAATGTACCTGTTACGGCTGCAGGTGTTAATTCTCTAATCGTCAATTCACGATCATTAGGAATGACTTTTACCCAATCGTTATGACTTGCCAGTAATTGTTCAATGTCAGCAACAGGTAAATCTTTTTTTAGTTTTAGAGTGAATGCTTGGCTGTGGCAACGTAACGCACCAATACGAACACAAAGACCATCAACAGGGATAATATTTGAACCTGTGTTTAGGATCTTGTTCGTTTCAGCTTGTCCTTTCCACTCTTCACGGCTTTGACCATTTTCTAGTTGTTTATCAATCCAAGGGATCAAGCTACCCGCAAGAGGAACACCAAATTGATCTGTTGGCATCGTACCGCTACGCGTAAAGTTAGTCACTTTACGTTCAATATCTAAGATGGCAGAAGCTGGATTTTCGAGCTCTTTGACTACTTGATTATGTAAAGAGCCCATTTGTGACAGTAGCTCTCTCATATGACGAGCGCCAGCTCCAGAAGCGGCTTGATAGGTAGATACACTTGCCCATTCTACTAAGTTATTAGTAAATAGACCCCCTAATGACATCAGCATTAAACTGACCGTACAATTACCGCCAACAAACGCTTTAATCCCTTTATTTAAACTATCTTGAATATGTTGACCGTTAACGGGATCGAGAATAATCACGGCATCATCATTCATACGTAATGCGGATGCAGCATCAATCCAATAACCTTGCCAACCGGCTTGGCGCAGTTTTGGGTAGATTTCATTGGTATAGTCACCACCTTGGCAACTGATAATAATATCGAGTGATGCTAGGGTATCAATATCATAAGCATCTTGCAGAGTGCTACGGTGGTTACCATAAGCGGGTGCTGCTTCACCCAACTGAGATGTGGTGAAGAAAACAGGGTTTATCCCATCAAAATCACGTTCTTCAACCATTCTTTGCATTAAAACGGAGCCGACCATACCACGCCAGCCCACAAAACCAACATTTTTCATTGTAATTACCCTGTCTTTGTCTGTAGGAATAGTGAGAGACCTCACACTAACCTGACAAAATATAGAGGTAGGTGCAAGTGAATTTATTGATTATTGACCAAAGAATTAGAAGTGTTTCTTATAGTCTGCGTAGAGTTAACAAAAGAAAGCCACAGAACGAACAAATATCAATGAGTTGTTAAAAAAGAAAATGGACTCGCCATAAAAATGTAAGAATATTCTGTTATAGCTTATTTTGTTTTTTAGGATAAATAAAAATATATTCTTGTTTAAGAAAATAGAGTAAAAATAGAAAAATGTAAAATAGTGTAATATATAAGAAAAACGTATTTACTTAGAGGCCACTCCAAGCTTTATACTAAATGCTACTGTTTAATAGATGATTTATTTTCATAAATAAAAAATACTGGTGAAGGTTACTCATTGAATTTGAATTTTATTTTACTGCTTATTAAGTGGTATTTGGAGGCGAAATGGATATATCAACAGTCATTCCATTATCTACGTACTATTCGTATTTAAAACGGTTTGTGATTTCACCAACCACTATGGGTACTATTGCGCCTTCATCTCGTTGGTTATGTTATGAAATGTTGGATAAACTCAATTGGCAACGGGACATTCAAATTGCAGAGTTGGGGGCTGGCACAGGGGTTATTACCCAACAAATATTAAAAAGAATGTCGGTGGATTCTTCATTAGATGTTTTTGAAATAGAACCCAGTTTTGCAACAGAGTTAGATAAAATCGACGATAATCGATTAAGGGTTTATACCGCTTCAGCAGAAAAATTGAATAGTCATTATAATATGATTATTTCAGGGCTACCTTTTTTATCTATACCAAAGAAAACTGGCTTAAGAGTTTTAAAACAGGTACATAAAGAGTTATTAAAAACACAAGGCTGTTTTGTCTTATTTCAATATACAACTCGATATGAAAAAACGTTATCTCGTTATTTTCATTTAGAAAAGAAATTAGTCATGCTTAATGTTCCCCCTGCTTGGGTTTATTATTGCACGCCTAAAAATAATATAGGGTAAATAAAAAATTTACTCGATTTTTATATCATAAATGACCAATAAGAATAAATGTTATTTATTTAGATAAAGCGTGAGCAAGCAAAAGAATACTCTTTTCAATTTCATTTGTATTATGAGCCGCATACCCTAACAATACACCTTGTCTAGAGTAAGATTGAATACAGTAACGAGACAAAGGTTGTATGGCTAATCCAATATTTCGCGCTTTTTTTACAATATATTCTTCTGTATAACCTGGCTGCAACCAGCAGACAATATGGATACCTGAGTCAGTCGGTTCAACATGAAAAACATGAGATAGATGTGTTTTTATGGTATGAGTTAACACTTGATAGCGTTCATAGCAGGCTTTTCTTATCCTTCTCACATGGCGGGCGTAATGCCCTTGAGAAATAAATAGCGCTAATGTCGCCTGTTCTAAAAAACCTGAATGTGAGTCGGTGTAGTATTTAGCCGCTTTAAATGCATCAACTAAAGATAAAGGAACCACTAAAAAGCCTAAACGAAACCCGGGATACATCATTTTTGAGAATGTGCCAGCATAAATAACACGCTGATATTTATCTAACCCTTGTAGTGATTGAATGGGTTTAGTGTGATAACGAAACTCACTGTTATAGTCATCTTCAAAGATCCACACATTATTAGACGATGCCCACTCTAATAATGCGATACGACGTGAAAGTGAAAGCGTATTGCCCAAAGGAAATTGATGTGACGGGGTTGTAAAAATGAGTTTTGCTTCGGGACACTGTGCTATTCCTTGAGAAATATTCATTCCATTAATATCTGAACTAATAGGGTATGTTTTTATACCATAAGACGTGAAGATGCCTCGTGCGCTGTCATAACCAGGATCATCTAACCAAACAGTATCGCCCTCTTGTAATAGTACTCTAGTGGTGAGATTAATCGCTTGTTGCGTACCATTGACAATAACGATTTGCTCAGATTGGCAAGAAAGCCCACGAGTTGATTGAACATATTGGCATATCATCTCTTTTAATGGCGTGTAGCCTGTTGGCGAATTAAACGTTGCGAGTGCTTTTTTTGATTGTCGCCAAACCCGCCCTAATAATCTACCCCACAGTTCATGAGGGAAAAGATCCACACATCCAACACCAACATGAAAGATAGGACTGCTATTGATAGTGGGTTGTGATTGTTGCCAAAAAGCGTGTGCTTTTTGCATATTAGGATTAAGGGTGTCTAATGGGCTTTGTGGCTGAGGTGAAAAGGGAGGATAGGGTATTTTGTTCCACTTATCCGAAATAATGACATCAGGGATTGTGTTTGCAACAAAAGTCCCCGCTCCACGACGAGTAAATAAATAGCCTTCATCAATTAAACGTTCAAATCCTGCAATAACGGAGTTGCGAGAAATCGACATCATTTCAGCTAATGTACGACTAGATGGTAGACGACTGCCCGAAGATAAACGTCCCTCTAAAATAGCGTTTCTAATCGCGTGATAAACCTGTGAACCAATAGGTCCTTCTTCTAAAACAAGGTTAGGAAAATAGGCTGTTTTTTTCTGTTTCATAAAGTGGATCCTATAAAAACACAAAAAGTGTACCTTATTAAGAACCAAAGTTAAACGTACCATGACAACGATAGAAGACAGGGTGATACCTTATTTATGGCGTTTATAAGAGTAGAAGGAAGTGAAGCAATGAGCACAACAGCAATAACGGTTTCAATCCAATTAGTTGAACAAGTGCATTATGCACAATGGCTACCACATTGGTTAAATTATCAAGCATTTTATAACGTTGCATTATCGGAAAAAACAACATTAAAGACATGGGCGCGCTTTTTTGATGAAAAAGAGCCTGTTTATTGTGCTGTTGCAATGGACGGTGAAAAAGTATTGGGTTTTGTTCATTATCTTTTTCATCGTTCAACATGGGCTGAAAGTGATTTTTGTTATTTAGAAGATTTATTTGTTTCACCAGACACACGTGGTCGCCATGTAGGTAAGCAACTTATTGAGTTTGTTAATCAACAAGCAAAACAGCGTGGTTGCGCTCGCTTATATTGGCATACACAGGAAACCAATTTACGTGGTCAGCGCTTATATAATTGGGTCGCTGAAAAGCCAGGTATGATTGAATATCGTATGGCGCTGTAAAAGCATGTTAGGTAGGGCCGATAGGGGAGAAAATAGGGGGTAATAATTACCCTCTATTTTTTGAGTTAGCATTATTTATAAGATTTAATTTGGGTTAATTAAACGCTTGTTGGCAATAAAATTCATTGCCAACTTTTTTTGCTTCTTCACATGCTTGTTTCATTAATTCATCAGCTTTTTGTTTATTTGGCTCGATAATATGATATTGACCAGAAAACATAAAAGAGGCCATGGCTTGAGCAAATCCCTCAAACGTCATTTCATTAGCTTTTGCAAACCACATATTGGCTTTCTCCGTATCTACGGGCACATTGCCAACACCACTATAGATAACTCCTAACCAAATTGGAGCGTAAACAAGTTCTTGTTGATGAGTCGTTGCGACTTCTTCTAATAATACAATCGCTTTTTTGTGATCTGTTTCGCCAGATAATGGCGCAATGAGAGCGGTTGCTAAACTTATTTTACCTCTTAGGCTCCCTTTATTTACCGCGAGAGTGGCTAATTTCTTTGCTTCGATATAATTATTTTTAAAATAAGGATCGGCATTAAATAAGTAGATATCAGCAAGTAGTGCGTAGGCATCAGCATAATCACTTTTTATCGCTTCATTTGCCCACAGTTGTGCATTTAGTAGGTTTTTTTCTACCCCGGTGCCCATGAGATACATTTCAGCTAATTGATATTGAGCCTGTGCATCATGGTTTACTGCTGCTTTGCGAGTATTTTCAAATTTTATTTTGTCTTGTTCTTCAAAATTAGCCTGCAAAGAAAAAGAGAAAAAAAGTGTAATTAGACTGATAAAGGTCGAAATATATTTAATAAATGTCATGTAGAGTACCGTTTGTAATGATTTTGAAAATCTTACCAAGAATAATGGTATAAAAGCAGTTTATTTCTTCGGCTTAATCAAATAAATAACAATATTGGGAGAGCGATAATGGCGATTGACCTTAGCAATCTTGTCACTGAAAGTAGAAATCATAACAGTGAAAATATAGACACGCTTTCAACATTAGATATGCTAAAAGTCATTAATAATGAAGATAAAAAAGTGCCATTAGCCGTCGAAAAAGTGTTACCTGAAATAGCTCAACTCGTTGATAAAGTCGCCACGGCTTTTACTCAAGGTGGTCGTCTGATTTATTGTGGTGCTGGCACATCAGGACGATTAGGGATCTTAGATGCCAGTGAATGCCCGCCAACCTACGGTATACCTCATGAAATGGTGATTGGTTTAATTGCGGGTGGGCATAAAGCGATTTTACAAGCTGTCGAGAATGCTGAAGATAATGCTCAATTAGGTGAAGAGGATTTACGCCAACTTCATTTTAACGATAAAGATATTTTAGTGGGTATTGCGGCAAGCGGTCGAACACCGTATGTGATGGGGGCCTTGCAATATGCAAAATCACTCGGAGCGATAACGGGAGCGATTAGCTGTAATCCTGAAAGCCCAATGGCTAAACTTGCGGATATTGCGATTACACCGGTTGTGGGCGCTGAAGTGATAACGGGTTCATCACGAATGAAAGCGGGTACAGCACAAAAACTTATTTTAAATATGATCACGACAGGTGCGATGATAAAAATTGGCAAAGTTTTTGGTAATTTAATGGTGGATGTTGAAGCGACTAATGCCAAATTGGTTGAACGTCAAATTCATATTGTAATGCAAGCAACAGAGTGTGAAAGAGCTATCGCTGAAGCAGCATTATCACAATGTCATCGTCACTGTAAAACGGCAATTTTAATGATCCTTGCAAACGTAAATGCACAACAAGCCACACAAATGCTTAATCAAAATAGTGGGTTTATTAGAAAGGTGTTGGGTGAGTGATTTTTATTTATTAAATAGAAAGTTAAATTTTATTCTTGATAAAAGCCAGTAAATACAAGGTATCTACTGGCTTAATGATGGGCTGTAAACCGCTAAGAAATCTTACTCAATATTTTGGATCTGCTCGCGCATTTGTTCAATTAAAACTTTTAATTCAATGGCTGAATTGGTGACTTCTGTATTAATTGATTTTGATGCTAACGTATTCGATTCACGATTAAATTCTTGCATCATAAAATCAAGACGACGACCTACTGCTTCTTTTTTCACAAGAATTTTGCGTGTTTCTTTAACGTGAGCTTCTAATCTATCTAGCTCTTCAGCGACGTCTAAACGTTGCGCTAACATCACGAGTTCTTGTTCTAAACGATTATTGTCGATTTGAACTTGAGCCTCTTCTAATTTGCTTGTTAAGCGCTCACGTTGCCAGAGTAATATTTCTGGCATTTGGGCTCTTACTTTCACTACTTCTGCACTAACCGCATCTAAACGTTGTTCGATAAGTGCTTTGAGTGATTGTCCTTCGGTTTCACGGCTAGCAATAAAAGCATCAATCGCTAAATCTAATTCGGCTAAAAGTTCAGTCCCAATCGCATCTAAATCTTGCTCTTGTGCTGAAATCACACCCGGCCAACGTAAAATATCAAAGGGGTTGATAGTCCCTTCATGGCTATGACTTTTTACCCAGTTGGCAGAAACAATCAGTTGTTTTGCCAGATTTTCATCAAGATTAAGTTCGCCTTGAAAGCGGGCATTAAGATCAAAGCGTAAGTTACATTCAATTTTACCACGCGTTAAGCGATTACGTAGACGTTCACGAATAACAGGCTCTAAACTACGTAATTGCTCAGGCAAACGAATATAAGTTTCAAGGTAACGTTGGTTTACGGAACGCAGTTCCCATGCAGCGCTACCCCAGTCTTTTTTGATGTCTCGGCGGGCAAAAGCGGTCATGCTACGGATCATAATAGGGTCTCAATAGTGTAAAAGATGGTACGATTATAACCTTAGGCATCGATACAGGATAGGCATAAGCGATTTTAGGTCGTATAATGCGCCCCCAATATGTCAGAGAAAGCGGAGATAACACCATGCGTCCAGCAGACAGACAAGCAAACCAAGTACGTCCTATTACCATCACTCGTCATTATACAAAACATGCTGAAGGTTCTGTATTAGTCGAGTTTGGTGATACTAAAGTCTTGTGTAACGCCACTGTGGAAGACGGTGTACCACGTTTTCTTAAGGGACAAGGGCAAGGTTGGGTAACCGCAGAATACGGTATGCTTCCTCGCGCAACCAATAGCCGTAATGCACGAGAAGCGGCTCGTGGTAAACAAACTGGCCGTACTATGGAAATCCAGCGTTTAATTGCACGCTCATTACGTGCTGCGGTTGATTTAAAAGCATTGGGTGAATTTACCATTACTATTGATTGTGATGTTATTCAAGCTGATGGTGGTACTCGTACAGCTTCTATCTCTGGTGCTTGTGTGGCATTAGTTGATGCATTAAATAAAATGGTTGAAGAAGGTAAGCTGAAAAAAAGCCCGCTTAAATCAATGGTAGCTGCAGTCTCTGTGGGGATTGTTGATGGTGAACCATTATGCGATCTTGAATATGTTGAAGATTCCGCAGCAGAAACCGATATGAATGTGGTGATGATCGATGATGGTCGTATGATTGAAGTTCAAGGTACGGCCGAAGGCGCGCCATTTAGTCATGAAGAATTGCTTGCTTTACTCGCCCTTGCGAAGGGGGGATTAGAGAAGATATTTGAAGCGCAAAAAGAGGCGCTTAAGCAATAGATTTTATATTTAAGGCGACTGAGAAGTCGCCTTTTTTATGCCTAAATTTTGTCATCAAGTAACGTAGAGAGGAGAAAAAAATGAAAGCCTACCAACGCCGCTTTATCGAACTAGCATTAGCAAAAAATGTTTTGAAATTTGGTGAATTTACACTGAAATCAGGACGAGTGAGTCCTTACTTTTTTAATGCCGGTTTATTTAATACAGGGCGTGATTTGGCTTTACTGGGGCAATTTTATGCACAAACATTATTAGATAATAATGTACCTTGTGATGTGTTGTTTGGGCCCGCTTATAAGGGGATCCCTATTGCAACCACAACGGCAGTCGCATTAATTGAACATCATGACATTGATATTCCTTATTGCTTTAATCGCAAGGAGGCGAAAGATCATGGTGAAGGAGGAACATTAGTAGGAAGCCCATTAAAGGGTGATGTTGTCATTGTGGATGATGTTATCACAGCAGGTACTGCTATTCGGGAATCAATGGAAATTATTAAACAGCATGATGCAACGCTTTCGGCTGTGCTATTAAGCTTAGATAGACAAGAAAAAGGACGAGAAAAACTTTCTGCCATACAAGAGCTAAAACGTGATTATCAGTGCCAGGTGTATTCAATTATTACCTTAGATGATTTAATCAGCTATTTAAACGAGAGTGAGACGTTATCTGAACATTTACCTGCGGTTAAAGCTTATCGTGAGCGCTATGGCGTTAATTAATAAAGTCAAAATACGATAAATGAAAGGTTAATTCTAAATAAAAAAAAGCCCTCGCCCAATAATGGGCGGGGTGAGTAGTACAATGAATCTTCTGTGATAATTACCACAGATGTTGAAATATAAAAGGACTTTTACAGCAGGGGCAAAGCGATTTGCTAATGCCACAATGTAGGAACTGCACGAATGCCATTCCGGATAAATATATTGAGGTACTTCTGTACCAGAGGATGCATGTTAACACAAATAAGAAAAAAACGGCATATTTGTCAATTTCAAATTCTTGAGTTAAATCACGAGTCCATCAATTCATTGTAACTGTGCCAATATTAATGGCCAACGCGCTTCAAATTCTTGGGTCGGGTGATAACGAAATTCAGTGCGTACAAAGCGCGCTAGCATGCCTTCACAAAAAGCGAGTAATTGTGAGGCGATCAAGGCTTCATCGTGTAAGAAAGTACTACCTTCACGAATTTTACGCTCTTTGATAACTTGTCGAAGTTGAACTTCAATGCGCTCATAAAGTTGATTTATACGACCTTGTAATCTATCTTGCTCAAACATCAAAGCATGACCCGTTAAAATACGAGATAGGCCTGGATTTTTTTCAGCAAAACCGAGGATCAAGATAAGAATTAAGCGAATTCTTGCTATCGTTTCTTTCTCGTCTTTTAAGATCAAATTAATACGAGAGACTAAGCTGTCTTCGATAAACTCAATCAGGCTATCAAACATTTTGGTTTTACTTGGGAAATGTCGATAGAGTGCCGCTTCAGATACACCGACAGTGGCTGCAAGTTTTGCCGTTGTAATGCGTTGGCTACCATCACTTGACTCTAACATTTGAGCTAGTGATTGTAAGATTTCATCCCGTCTATTTCTTTTCTTTTTGGTTTCTTTTTTTTCTGCCATGACTGATAAGGCCCCTGCTAAAAGCAAAACAAATCAGTAAACCTTTGCACTCAAATTTTCAGTGCAAAGGGAGTGATATCGTCATTGAAATAATTAATGCAAGACGTCGTTATTATTGGCGGCCGGAATGACCAAAACCACCACTACCGCGTTCCGTTGCGGTAAAATCTTCAACAATATTAAATTCAGCTTGAACAACGGGCACGATAATCATCTGAGCAATGCGCTCACCGGGTTCAATAGTAAACGCTTTTTGGCCACGATTCCAAACTGATACCATCAGTTGGCCTTGATAGTCAGAATCAATCAATCCCACTAAATTACCTAATACAACACCGTGTTTATGGCCTAAGCCTGAACGAGGAAGCACCATTGCTGCTAAACCTTCATCGGCAATATGTACAGCAAGACCTGTCGGTAATAATTCAGTTTGCCCCGGTTCAAGGATCAATGGTGCATCAAGGCAAGCACGTAAATCTAAACCAGCAGAGCCTGTTGTGGCATAAGCAGGAAGTGGATATTCTTGACCAATACGAGCATCAAGAATTTTAACATCAATTTTTTTCATCATAGTGTTTGGCTATCTCATCAAGTAGGCGATGGCTAAGTTGTGCTTTACTACTGTGTGGTAAACGCGTTTCTCCATTAGCCCAAATAAGGTGTAATGCATTATTGTCACTGTTAAAGCCTTGATTTTCTAATGAAACATCATTGGCACAGATTAAATCGAGCTGTTTCTGTTCTCGTTTTTTGCGGGCATATTCTTCCACATTCTGGGTTTCGGCTGCAAATCCAACAACAAAAGGGCGGTGCTCAATCATTTTTCCAACACTGGCGACAATGTCGGGGTTTTTTACCATAGTGATGGTGACTTCATCACCTTGTTTTTTTATTTTTTCAGTGGCGACAAGTTTAGCGCGATAATCTGCAACAGCCGCACAACCAATAAAAATATCTTGTGAAGGCGCGAGCGTCATCACTTGTTCATACATTTCTTGTGCGCTTTCAACGTCAATACGTTTAACACAAACGGGTGTCGGTAATGTGACAGGGCCTGCGATAAGAGTGACATCAGCACCACGTAATGCAGCAGCTTGTGCAATTGCAAAGCCCATTTTTCCAGAGCTATGATTACTGATAAAACGTACGGGATCTAATGCTTCACGCGTTGGTCCTGCTGTTATCGTGATCTTTTTACCTGCAAAGTCTTGTGGTTGTAAAGCAAGTTGTTTTTCAGCTAAAGAGACAAGCTCTAAAGGATCTAACATTCGCCCAGGCCCTACATCACCACAAGCTTGGCTACCAGAATCGGGTCCCCAAATTAAGTAGCCTCGTTGTTCTAAAGTAGATACATTTTCTTGTGTGATCGTGGCTCTATACATTTGTTGATTCATTGCTGGTGCAATAGCAATAGGGGCACTACTCGCTAAACAGAGAGTGGTGAGTAAATCATTTGCCATCCCGACGCGTAAACGAGCAATAAGATCAGCTGTCGCGGGTGCTAGCAGAATGAAGTCAGCCCATTTGCCTAATTCAATATGTCCCATTGCTGCTTCTGCTACGGGATCAAGTAGGTCATCTGCAACAGGAAAGCCAGAAACCGCTTGTAATGATAATGGTGTGACAAAAGCATGTGCCGCGGGTGTCATTACAACACGGACAATAGCACCTTTATCACGTAAACGGCGAACAAGTTCAGGTGCTTTATAGGCCGCAATACCACCACTAATACCAAGAATAATCTTTTTGTTGTGAAGTGTAGTCATGATGAAATGCCTAAGTACATAAATAATTGTCCGCAATTTTACCACAAGGTATCCGTGAATTCGGAATTCTATGTAACTTCATGTTTTATTGATTAAATTTTTGTGGGTTATCTCGCACAATTTTGGTTGGTGTCTTTTTCATACAATATAAGCAGTTTATAGTAAATGAACTGTATAAAACAACAGTTGTTTTATGATTGGCATTTTATGAAGAGTAATGAAAAATAATAATGTGATTAATATAAATAAAATCAATGACTAACTTTATAACCTTTACTCAATAAGGAGCCCAAGGATGGAAAATCAATCGGTTAGTGAGCTTTTACCTAGAGAAAAATTGTTGCTTTATGGCGTGGGATCCCTCTCTGATATTGAGTTGCTTGCGCTTTTTTTACGTACAGGAACCTATGAAAAATCAGTATTAGAGTTGGCGGCTTTTTTACTAAAAGAGTGTGGTTCTCTGTATCATGTTCTAAATGCTGATTATGAAACGTTAGGGCGTTTTAAAGGTGTAGGGATCGGTAAATTTACCCAGCTACAAGCAATTAATGAAATGGCGCAACGCTTTTCCACAACACAATTTATGTATAGAAATGTGCTATCTTCCTCTGAAGATACAAAGCATTACTTACAAAAATTACTGCATTGGCGAGACCGAGAAGTGTTTGTGGTGCTTTTTCTTGATAATCAAAATCAATTGATTGCTTTTGATGAAATGTTTAAAGGTACAATTAATCGAGTCGAAGTTCATCCTAGAGAAATTGTTCGCCAATCAATAAAAAAGAATGCAACATCTATTATTCTTGCTCATAATCACCCTTCTGGTATTTGTGAACCGAGCCTTGCCGATACAATTAACTGAAAAAATTTTTACAGCTTGTCAGTTAGTAGGCGTAAAAGTACTCGATCACCTTGTAATAGGGCATGATAACTGTGTTTCTTTTGCAGAGCGTGGTTGGTTGTAGCAAATATTTTTGTAATTATTGTCAATCTTTATTTGTACGGGTCTTGAGCGTTGAGGCCATTGGGCGTATACTACGCCACCTTTGAGGATCTTGGGTTTGGCGAGAAGAGCCTATCTCAGCAAGTTTTTTCTGAGGTGTTAACACAGTTTTTCAATCGTTAAAAGTTGCTGAGATGGGCTCCAAAGCCTGACGAGGCGGTCAAACCTGATACTAAAGCTCGAGCTGATTAGATTTTTGGAGAATAGACATGTCCCGAGTCTGCCAAGTTACCGGCAAGCGTCCTGTGAGTGGAAACAACCGCTCTCACGCATTAAACGCGACTAAACGCCGTTTTCTGCCAAACCTGCACTCTCACCGTTTCTGGGTTGAGTCTGAGAAACGTTTCGTAACTCTACGTGTATCTGCTAAAGGTATGCGTGTGATTGATAAGAAAGGCATCGAATCTGTATTAGCAGATTTACGTGCCCGTGGTGAGAAGTTCTAAGGAGCTGAAAAATGGCTAAAGGTATTCGCGAGAAAATTAAACTCGTCTCTTCTGCTGGTACAGGTCACTTCTATACCACTACGAAGAACAAACGCACTATGCCAGAAAAACTGGAAATGAAAAAATTCGATCCAGTTGTTCGTCAACATGTGCTTTATAAAGAAGCTAAAATTAAATAATTTCAGTTTTCTTAAAAAACCCGACCTTTGTGTCGGGTTTTTTGTTATATGAGGTTTGCTAAGTATAACAAAGTAAAGCTATTGTGATCTTCGTTTACTCTTTAGTTATACTATAGTTCTTTTGAATCATCAGGTGAATGGATTGCGGATGAGTAAGTCAGTGCTATCAATATTACATACAGAATCATCTTGTGGGTGGGGTGGTCAGGAAATTCGTATACTGACAGAAGCTCAAGGCATGATCCGTAGAGGACATAAAGTTGCACTTGTGTGTTGTCCCACCTCTAAAATTGCTAAAGCCGCACCTGATTATGGTATTGAGGTTTTTACATTACCTGTTGAAAAAAAACGTGCCTCTGCATTAAAAGCACTTCGTCAATGGCTGAAATTACATCATCACCAATTTGATGTTATTAATACCCACAGTTCTACCGATGCATGGCTAGTGGCTGTTTCTTGTGCCACATTGCGCCATTCACCGGTTATTGTCCGTACTCGACATGTTTCTACCGATGTTTCTCGTTCACTGCCCACTCGCTGGCTTTATCTTTCATCTAGTGCTCATATTGTAACAACAGGTGAGAAATTACGTTATACATTGCATGAACATAATCGATTTCCATTGGAAAAGATGACATCCGTACCTACTGGTATTGATTTACAACGTTTCTTTCCACAGGATAAACAGCATGCCAGAGAGAAAATAGGTATCCCTAATAAACCAACGTTAGGGATAGTGGCGACTATGCGAGTATGGAAAGGACATAAATATTTAGTTGAAGCATGGAAATCGTTACACCAGCAGTTTCCCGATTGGCAATTAATTTTTGTCGGTGATGGACCTCAGCGTAAAAATTTAGAGCCGATGGTTAAAAAGGCAGGATTAGCGCAAAGTATTTTCTTTTTAGGTAATCGTGATGATGTGCCTGATTGTTTAAATGCGATGGATTTATTTGCATTACCTTCTTTTGGTAACGAAGGTGTACCTCAAGGTATTATGCAAGCAATGGCCTGTGGTTTACCTGTTGTTTCTACAACAGTGGGTGCGATTAGTGAAGCTGTGATTGATAGTAAAACGGGTTTTACTTTGCCTCCTCAGGAACAAGAGATACTGACGAGTTATTTAGCTAAATTAATGGGTTCAGAACAATTACGTGAGCAGATGGGGAAAGCTGCGCTTGAACATGCTGTTTTACGATTTGGCTTAGATAATATGCTAGATAAAATGGAAAAGATCTTTATTCAGGCAATTAATGATAAAAATAAATCAGTATGATTAATGTTGATAATAAAGTTAAGAAACGATTATTTCTACTTGTCATACTTGAAGTGATAGCGTTGCCGACTACGTTTATTCGCGCAAGTCATATACTTATGTCTGCGCCCAGATCTTTTTAAGGAATAGATCCACATGTTGCCGAGCTACACCTTGAATTGATTTAAAGTATCTATTATCAACTGAGTGTATTCATTCCATTGATGAATATTTGTAATACTTTTTAGTGTATAGTCTGAGAAGTAAAGGTATCATTTAAGCTAAATAAAAAGCATATGGATCCAAATAATATATTGGTTATAGCGATAGCCCGTTTCGGTGATACATTACTTATCACGCCGGTTATCCATGCATTAAAACAGCGCTGGCCTAATGCTCATATTCATGTGCTTGCACATAAACGTAGCGCATGCATTCTTGAGCATAATCCCGATATTGATTGTATTAGACATTTTTCTAAAAAAAGAGCCGTTTGGGCGGGTTGGTTACCCCATAAACCTTATGATTTAGCACTAGTATATGGCAATGATAGTGCGCTGGTGAGTTATGCTCGTCGTCAATCTCACCATACAGTGGCTTTTGCTGATAATAAGTCACAACAGCAAAATGATGTGACTTGGGTTGAACGCCCTAAAAAACTAATGGTGGCACAGAAAGAACGTGCCTTATTAATTAATGCATTAGGGATTTATCCGAGTTGTTGGCAGTTACGCTACTTTATCAGTGATGAAGAAGCGGATTTTGCACAACAGTTTTTAATAGATAATTCATTAATTAATAAGAATATTATTGGTTTTCAATTACAAAGTTTTCCAGCTAAAGCCTATAGAGATTGGCCTGTGGATAACTTTCTGCAATTAGCAAAGCAGATTATTACCCATGACGCGAGTACGTATTTCTTGCTATTAGGTAGTAAAGAAAGTGAACAACTTTCCATTGATTTAGCTAAAAAAATGGGTGAAGAGCGCTGTTTAGCCTTAGCTGGTCGAGTTTCAATGCGACAAAATGCGGCAATTATGGCAAATTTATCGCTTTATGTTGGGGTAGATACAGGACCCACACATTTAGCAGGGGCTTTAGATATCCCAATGGTAGCGTTATACCATAGCTATCACCCTGGGTGCTATTTAGCGCCATTACAACATTCTTGTTGTCAGGTTATCCAACATCCAACCTCGTTGGAAAATGCGCGTCGTGAAGACAATATGGCTGACATATCAGTCGAAGAAGTGTGGAATGCAGTGCGTAATATCATTAATGGAATGAAGGTGAAAAGTAATCCATGAAGATCGGTATAATTGATGTCACAATCACCATGTCTTATGGCGGGATCCAAACAGCGGTTTGGGAACTGGCTAAGCAGTTGCATGATGCTGGGCATGAAGTTCATCTTTATGGTGGCAATGGTGATATCCGACACAATCTGGCAGGACGCCAAATACAGGTTCACACTTACCCTTATACACCAAGAGATAACGTGATTGATCTTGGTGGGCGTTTTCGTCGTATTGTTGAGCGTTATACTTTTGCACGACATGCGAAAAAAGAGGTGATCAGCCAACATTTTGATTGGGTGATTTTAACAAAACCATTTGATTTTTTTTGGCCTTCTATGATGCCTAAATCATCCTCAACGCGTTTTTGCTATATGAGTGGAGGAACCAGTTTTTTTAAAGGCGATCGCAGATTAGGTAAAAAAATTTCAGCATGGGTTGCATGTAGCCACTTTAATGCTTGGCAAATCCAACACCATTTTAAGCAGTTTCCTAGTGTGATTTATAATGGTGTGGATATTGAAAAATTTAGACCTATGACCACGTCGTTGCGTGAGCAATTAGGAATTAATGAGTCTACTTTTTTACTTTCATTTGCTGGCCGGTTAGTGGGTTGGAAAGGCTTAAGTGTGGCTATCGATGCCATTGAAAAGCTAAAAGGTGAAGATGTTAAATTGCTCATTATCGGTGCCGGCGATGATCTTGAGCGATTGAAAAGCAAAGCGACAGCCAAAGGTATTGCTGAACAAGTGATTTTCCACCCCCCCGTTGAACATAATACATTACCGGAATTTTATGCAGCCAGTGATGCGGGTATTTTTCCGAGTACAGGAGATGAAGCCTTCGGTATTACGATTGCAGAAGCGATGGCGTGTGCAAAACCTGTCATTGCTAGTCATATTGGGGGAATTCCTGAAGTGGTGGGTAATGAAGGCTCTGCTGGATTACTGGTGGCACCGGGAAATGCCGATGAAATTGTGATGGCAATTAATCATCTTCGTACATTATCGGATAGAGGTAAAAGCATGGGAGAGAAGGCACGCCTGCGTATAAAATCACGTTATACTTGGCAACATTCTGCGCAACGTTTATTACAGGCATTGGCGTCATAATAATGAAAATTGCCTATCTTGATCCTTATCCGGTTCCTGATTTACGTGTGGCTTCATTGCAAATATTGCAAAATGTAGATGCATTTGCCCGAGCTGGCGCTCAAGTGACATTAGTCACACCCAAAGGACAATATCGAGATAGCGATATATTAGGTCGTTCAATACATGTTAATGCTAGCCTAGTTGCTTTAAGAGATATTCGTCGTAAATGGTATTTTCCATTTAATTCACAAAAACTTTTCTCATTACAGATAGCTCGCTGGATAAAGCAAAATAATATTGATGCTTTATTTACCCGTAACTTAAAACTCGCGTGTTATCTTTGTGAAAATCATCCAGAAATTCCTCTCTTTTTTGAAAGTCATGAAATTTTCGCTCAATCTTTTGCAGAGTCTCATTCATTTGAGAAAAAAAAGAATCGTGCAAAATATCATAAACTATTAAAAATGGAGAAACTCGTTTACAGCCGAGCGACAGGCATATTTGTTCTTACTTCATTATTAAGAGATGATATTGTTTCGCAATATCAAGTTTCTACACCAATAACAGTGGTTCCTGATGGCGTAGATTTACATGCTGTAGCTGATCATCAGATAGCGCCTTCTACAGTAAATAAAACTATTACGGAAGTGCTCTATTTAGGCAGTTTGCATAAATGGAAAGGGATCCCTACCATGATGCGAGCAATGAAATACCTGGATAACGCACGGTTGAATATCGCAGGGGGAACACCGGAGCAGATTGGTGGATTAACCTTATTAGCTCAAGAAATGGACGTAAAAGACAAGGTCAATTTTTTGGGATTTATTGATCCCAAAAAACGCTTTAATACGATTGCTCAGCACGATATCTGTGTACTCCCGCTTACGTTAACCAGCATTGGAAGCCGTTATACTTCACCACTCAAGTTATTTGAATATATGGCTATGGAAAAGCCTGTGGTGATTTCAGATTTTCCCTCAATTCGTGATGTGGTAGATGAAAGAGCGGTAAGTTTTGCAGATAGTGGTGATGCACAAAGTTTTGCAAAGCAGATAATACAGTTAAGAGATAACCCGCAACGGGCAAGTGAAAAAACAACTCATGCCCGTTCTCTTGTTGAAAATTATTACAACTGGGATAAACGGGCTGAGGTTAT
This sequence comes from Proteus sp. G2626, assembly GCF_009915985.1. Lineage (NCBI taxonomy): Bacteria > Pseudomonadati > Pseudomonadota > Gammaproteobacteria > Enterobacterales > Morganellaceae > Proteus > Proteus sp. G2626. The sequence continues at coordinate 108,759 of NZ_JAABNH010000005.1, forward strand.
TCTAAAAACAATAGAGACGTTAATTCAATAAGTTATTGTTGTTTATCTGGCGGTGTTGCTGATGGATTATTACGTAAAGCATGACGCAATGCCAACATTAATCCCACTAAAATACCCACTTGATTAATATACGCATTTTCAAATAACCCTCTCAATACATAGACCCCTAAAAATGACATCAGTAATACAAGAGAGGCTTGGCGAATAATCCCATGATTTTTTCTTATTAGCTGGATACCTTGGACAATAATCGAAGAGCAGAAATAAAGAATACCAAATAGCCCCAAAATACCGCCCGCAAACCAGAAAGCTAAAAAGATATTATGAGGACCAATGGATTTTTTAAATACCCAGTTTTTATGCTCTTTAATACGCTCATTATAGATGTTATGGTAAACCTGATTGCCATAGCCATAACCTTTAATTGGTTGTTCTAAAATAAGATCTAAAGCTGAGCCTTGAGTACCGTTATCAAAACGTAATCCACTATTAGTTTGAGTTAATTTATGTTGAAGTAATTTACTTACGACTGGATTTATAGGTAATTTTGTTGCACTTACAAATAATAACGTACAGATCAATACACTTATTATCATAAGTAGCCATTGACGGTTAATAATTAAAGTAAACAATGCGCTAATTGATAATGCGATCCATGCACCTCGCGCTAATGTCCCTAACATAATAAAAGTAAATGATAGGCTAATAATGGTTAATAAAAGCCAATTAATAGCAGAATTACTTTTTTTTAATGTCCAAAGTATTAATATAATAGGAAAGAAAAAAAGCAATGAATAGGATGTTTCTCTATGATTTAACTGATTTTTTATTGTAAATAACCAAGGGTTTTTTTGATACTCAAAATAATACTGCACTAACTCCTTAACCATAATTACCAACAACCCAATCGCAAAAGCCACCATCACCATCTTGGCAATATCAGTAGGTTTCTCTTTATACAGCACAATCGGAAAGGTCACGGCAAAAAGCAGTAAGCCATTGAGTATGGGCTTATTAATCTCTTTTATACTGATGCTGGGCTCGACAGAAATCACGATGGAATAACCAATTACCAGCAATAAAAATAGCAACGAGAATGACAGATTATTTTTAAATATCTTACAGATAGCCTTAAAGTCACGTATCAGATACCACAGTGCTGTTGCACCAATCAATCCCATTACAATATTTTTATAACGGGTGATATCTGGTAAGTAGATCAATATAATGTAAAGCCCAACAATGGATAAATTCCAAAGGGATTTTTTACTACAGTTTTTAAACACCATCATAATAATCTGCTATCGTCCTTTATGCTTTTAGGGAAGCTGATCATACAATAAAAATGATGTTATCGCTGTATCTCTTATCTGATAATCATGGAGCCACCTGTGCCTGAATTACCGGAAGTTGAAACCAGTCGCCGAGGTATTGAACCTCATCTTGTAGGCAATGTGTTGCACTATGCTATTGTGCGTAATAGCAAATTACGCTGGCCGGTCTCTGAAAAAATAAAAACCTTATTGAATGAGCCTATTTTAAGTGTGAAACGTCGCGCTAAGTATCTGTTAATAGAGCTTAATACTGGGTGGATCATAATCCATTTGGGGATGTCGGGAAGTGTGCGTATTTTATTAGAGGAACAGCCTGAAGAGAAACATGATCATATCGATTTAATTTTCCGAGATGGCAAAGTTCTGCGCTATACCGATCCGCGACGCTTTGGTGCTTGGCTATGGTGTGAAGATTTAGCCACAAGCTCTGTATTAGCCCACTTAGGGCCAGAACCGCTATCTGATGAATTTAATACGGAATATCTCTATCAACAGTGCAAAAATAAAAAAACAGCCATCAAGCCTTGGTTAATGGACAATAAGCTAGTTGTTGGTGTCGGCAATATTTATGCTAACGAAGCGCTATTTTCATCGGGTATTATGCCTGATAGAAAAGCCAATAGCTTAACACTTGAAGAGTGTGCTGTGCTGGTAACCGCGATTAAACGGGTGCTAACTCGCTCAATTGAGCAAGGTGGTACAACACTTAAAGATTTTCTGCAATCAGACGGTAAGCCCGGTTATTTTGCGCAAGAGCTCTTTGTTTATGGGCGTAAAGATAAGCCTTGTTTGATTTGTGGACAACCGATTGAAAGTATTAAGCAAGGGCAACGTAGCACATTTTTCTGCCGACATTGCCAACATGGCGACAATGAGTGCTAAATTTTGCCTAGTTTTTTTAGCATTGCGGTGGTGACGACATCAGGTAAGAAAGTAGAGACATCACCGTCATGGCGTGCCACATCTTTAATTAAAGAGGAAGAGACAAATGAAAGGTTTTGAGATGGCAGTAAAAACACACTGTCGAGATCGGGTGCAAAGTGACGGTTCATGTTCGCCAGTTGCCATTCATATTCAAAATCAGAAACACTACGAACACCGCGAATTAGGATCGTGGCTTGTTGTTTTTTAGCAAAGTTAGCCATTAATTCACTAAAGCCAACGACTTCGACATTAGGTAAATGATGAGTAACATCTTGGGCTAAATTCACCCGTTCTTCTAAGGTAAACATTGGGTTTTTACGGGCACTATCAGCAATCGCTAATAAAACCGTATCAAACATACCCGCAGCGCGGGTTAAAATATCGATATGTCCATAAGTGATGGGATCGAATGTTCCGGGGTAGATAGCTTTATTTTTCATGATTTACAGTCTTCTGGCTGAGTTCCCATAAAGAGGCGTATTTATTAAAGGTATACTGTGCATTAACCAATGCCAGTATTAATCCTTGTTTCCCGTCTAAAATGCCCATTCGTAATAACCAAGTTTTAAAAAAAGCGCCTAATGTATGGCTTAAGATAGAACAGTAACGGGTTGTTTTACCTTGTTGATAGCGCTCTTTTGCCCACTCGGTAGCATATTTTAGCTGTTTTTGCTGAAACTCCATGAGATCACGGCAGGTAAGATGTAACAGATCACCTTGCAACGTTTTAACTGTTGCGCCTTGCGTTTCTAACGATTCATGAACCAAATTATTGTTATATTGATAACGTTTTCGATCGTATAAACGCGTGACTTTATCGGGATACCAACCACTGTGTTTCATAAATCGGCCCATAAACAAGTTACGGCGAGCACAGTTATAAACCACATTTTCTTCAGGTTGTTGTAATATCGCAAGGATACTGGTTTTTAACTCAACAGTGACACGTTCGTCACTATCGATCATAAAAATATAATCACCCGTGGCATATTGTTGTGCTAATTGGCGCTGTTTACCAAATCCTGGCCACTCGCTGTTTACAAAGACTTTCGCTCCTTTTTCTGTTGCAATACGACAGGTGTCATCTTGACTCCCTGAATCCAATACAATAATTTCATCCGCCCATTGTACAGTGTCTAAGCATTCACCAATGACATCAGCGACATTTTTACTGATCATCACCACAGAAAGGCGCTTACTCTGGCTCATTAGTGACTCCGAGGGGGAAGATAAGGTGAAAGTAAGGTAAGTAAACGCAGTAATGCTCCTTGGTTTTCATGAAGCACTTCAACAGCATGGCGACCATAGTAACGGCGATAATCTTCATCATTAAGCAATGAGGCAATAGCTGTTGCCATCGATTCACTGTTTGTAACCGTAATTAACCCTTCAGCTTGATCAAGCTTGGCACAGATATTTTTAAAATTAAAAGTATAAGGCCCCATGATCACTGGGATCGCATGTGCTGCGGCTTCTAAAGGATTATGACCACCACGCTCGACTAAACTTCCTCCAACAAAGGCCAGATCTGCAATGCCATAGAGCAACATAAGTTCACCCATGGTATCACCAATAACCACTTGAGTTTGTGCATTAGGCACAGTATCAGTACTTCGTAAGGTATATTTTAACCCTGCTTCGCGTGTTAGTTGTTCGGCTTTAGGAAAACGCTCTGGGTGTCGAGGTACTAAAATTAACAGAAGTTGTGGAAATTGTGTCAGTAGCTTTTTATGTGTCTCTAAAATAATGGTTTCTTCACCTTCATGGGTACTTGTTGCGATCCAAACTGGACGATGAGCAGCCCATTGACGGCGTAAAGCAACAGCTCTTGCCGCTAATTCAGGGGTAACCGAAATATCAAATTTTAGGCTACCTGTCACATGCAAATGTGAACGTTTGAGTCCTAATTCGATAAAACGCTCACCATCTTCTTGGTTTTGAGCGGCAATTAAGGTGATTTTTTGGAGCATCGTTTTGACAAAACTACCTAATTTCTGATAACCAGTAGCTGAGCGTTCTGATAAACGGGCATTGGCGATAATTAACGGGATTTTTCGTTGATGTAGTTTTGAAATTAGATTAGGCCACAATTCGGTTTCCATAATGATAACCAATTTGGGATCAACCGTTTTAAGAAAACGATTAACTGAACCGGGTAAATCATAAGGAAGATAGACATGGTAAACATCATCACCAAACGCAGAGCGTACACGTTCTGAGCCTGTCGGAGTCATGGTAGTGACAGTGATAGGCAAATCGGGATAGTGATGACGAAGGGCGCGAACAAGTGGCACGGCGGCGAGTGTTTCACCGACAGAAACGGAATGTAATAATATCCCTTGAGGCACAACTTTGCCTTTGCAAAAGCCATAGCGCTCTCCCCACCGTTTGCGGTAGGCGGGTGCTTTACGGCTACGTAGTAAAAGACGTAACCAAATCAGAGGTTGAATAAGGTAAAGAAGTACCTGATATAAACGCAACAACATGCTATCAAATTCACTTATCTGGACGAACGCTTATAGTATCATACTGTGTAGTAGAAAGTGTGTAAAAACAAACGTTATGGTATTAAACAACGCGGTATAATGCTTTTTTATTAATTTTAACAGGCTTTATTCAGGAAACTTGATAAAATTTTTTTTATAATCAAATCACATTGCTAATTATTCAAGTACATTTGGAATGTTATGAGTGAAAAAATGAAGTTAATACAAAGGGTTCTTATTATTAAGTTACGACATCATGGTGATACTTTGTTGATTACCCCTGTTATTAATACATTAAAAGCTAACTTTCCAAATGCTGAAGTTGATATCTTAATCAATAAAGAAACGAAGCCAATGATTGAGCATTTTTCCTCTATTCATCATATCTTTGTACTAGACAAAGCATGGAAAAATGAAGGGAAGCTGGCAAGGTTACGTCATGAATGGAAGTTAATAACCGACTTGAAAAATCAACAATATGATGTCGTTATAAACTTAGCTGATCAATGGAATAGTGCAATAATAACGCGTTTTACGGGGGCTAAAATTCGTGTTGGATATGATATTTATAAACGTCAAAGTCCTTTTTGGAAAAAATGTTTTACCCATTTGATCCCTTTAGATTCCGTTTATACTCAACATATCGTGGAGCAAAATTTAGCGCTCTTGCAGCCACTACAGTTACCTAAAATAGATACTCAAGTATCAATGGCGTACAGTGAACAAGATAAATATATTGTTACCGAAAAATTAAAAGGACATAAAGTATTAGGAAGTTATATTGTTATTCAACCTACATCTCGATGGTTTTTTAAATGTTGGGATGAAAATAAATGGTCTGAATTAATCGATGCCTTACAGCAAGATGGACACCAAATTGTTTTAACATCAGGCCCGGATCCAAGAGAGCAAGAGATGGTTGAAACTATAATTAAAGGGTGTACTTCAAATAATGTGGTTTCATTATCAGGACAACTCTCTTTACCTCAACTTGCTGCGTTAATTGATCATGCTCGTTTATTTATTGGGGTTGATTCCGTTCCTATGCATATGGCCGCAGCACTTAAAACTCCTCTTATTGCACTCTTTGGGCCATCAAAACTATTTCATTGGTCGCCATGGGAACATATTGGCGAAGTGTTATGGGCAGGCAATTATGGTGAACTCCCTGATCCTGATGATGTCAATACCAACACACAAACGCGTTATCTCAGTTTAATACCTGTCGAAGATGTACTGAATGCCGCAAGGGGACAACTAAAATGAATTCATTCCGATTGGCTATAGTGCGTCAAAAATACCGACCTGATGGGGGGGCGGAACGATTTGTTTCTCGAGCACTTGAGGCATTGGATAATCAAGCCGTAGAACTTAATGTGATCACGCGTTCATGGATTGGTGCAGTACAACCTCAGTGGCATATTCATATTGCCAACCCAATGAAATGGGGACGAATTAGCCGTGAAAAAGGCTTTGCTCGAGCAGCAAGACAGTGTTGGCAAAAAGAAAAGTTCGATTTAGTACAAAGCCATGAACGTATTGCAGGATGTGATATTTATCGTGCAGGAGATGGTGTTCATCACCGCTGGTTATTACAACGTTCGCGTGTTTTAAGTCCTTTGCGTAGTCAATTATTGCTTAATAGTTGTTATCACCGCTATGTAATGAAGGCTGAAAAAGAGATGTATCATTCACCAGAACTAAAACGCGTTATATGTAATTCAGAGATGGTAAAACGTGAAGTGATGGAAGACTTTGGTATTGAAAGTGAGCGCATTAGCGTAATTTATAATGCGATTGATAATCAGCGATTTTTTCCAGCAACAACACTTTATCGTGAGCAATTACGCCAGCAATACCATATTCCTGTTGAAGCAAAATGTTTTATTTATGTGGGCTCTGGGTTTGAACGTAAAGGCTTAAAAGCGGCCATAGAAGCAATCAGTTGTACAAGTGTACATTTGATTGTGGTTGGGCAAGATAAAGAGCAGAAAAAATATCAGCAACTTGCTTATCAATTAAAAAGTCATGATCGAGTTCATTTTTTAGGTGTGCAAAAAGACACCTTACCTTTATATCAAATGGCAGATGGTTTATTGTTGCCTACTTTATATGATCCTTTTCCTAATGTTGTTTTAGAAGCAATGGCATGTGGTTTACCAGTAATCACTAGTTATACTTGCGGTGGCTCTGAATTTATTGAGCAAGGTGTTAATGGTTTTGTCACTGATGCACTAGATATTTCGGCAATGGTAAGTGCAATAGAAACAATTTCTGCCGATAATCTTGATAATAGAATGTCTAAAGCTGCCCGAAATAAGATATTGCCTTATACGCCAGAGCATTTATCTCAACAACTGATTGGGCTTTACCAAAAGGTTCTTAGTTTATGAAGGAACATATCCTTTTTATTATTGATGGATTACCTGGTGGTGGTGCTGAAAATGTCACTATAAGGTTATGTTATGGTTTAAGCCAACGTGGTTATACCGTTACGTTACTCTCTTTAGCAGAAAAATGTGATTATTCTATTCCCGCTAATATTGAGTTATTGATTGATGCAGATAGTTACCGTGGGTTGTTTCATCGACAAACTGAACTGAAACGTCGGGCAAAATCAATGGATAATACGCTAAAATCGTTATTTGCACGTAAAGGTATTCCATCTCTTGTTGTTTCGAATTTACATAAGACAGATAGGATTGTTGCTTTATCTAAAGAGCTAGCAGATAAAAATACGTGGTATTGCATTCATGGTATATTTTCTCAATCTTATTTAGGTAATAAAACCGGTTTTTCTCGTTGGCTAAAACAAAAAAAGATCCAAAAAGTATATCAAGGGAAAAATATTATTACGGTTTCTAATGCGGCAGGGCAGGATTTGATCCAAAATGTGGGAGTATCACCACAACAATTAAAAACAATTTATAATCCGTTTGATATTCAAGAAATCAGAAATCTGGCTTTAGAAAGTAATTCTTATCAAGGGCAAGATTATTTATTGCATATCGGTCGTTTTCATGAAGTTAAACGACATGACAGGTTGTTAGAGGCATTTGCATTAGCGAATTTACCTTGTAGATTATTTATTGCAGGGCAAGGCTCTTCTGAAGTGACAACTAAAATTAAAAATAAAATAGCAGAGCTTAATTTAGAAGATAAGGTGAGTTTAATTGGTTTTTTAGCAAACCCATTCGCTGTTATTAAAGATGCAAAAGCGGTTGTTTTAAGCTCTGATAGCGAAGGTTTAGGCAATGTGTTGGTTGAATCTTTGATTTGTAATACACCAATTGTGAGTACCAATTGCCCCGGTGGTATCGGTGAAATTATGGAAGGTGAGCTTGCTAATTATAAAGCAGAACTAAATGCAGCATCGTTAGCAGAAAAGATGCGATTAGTTTATTTTACACCACCTAAAATCATACCAAAAATGTACCAAAAATTTGATATTAATGAAGTAATTGATCAGTATATTGAACTTATAGTTATTAGAGCGCACCAATAATGGGAAGTAAAAAATTCAGTACGCTTAGGCGATTAAATAGACAAAAAAATTACTTTTTTAAGCGAGTGAAATTTGTGATTGCCAAGTTTTTTATTGATTCTATTTATCGTAAGAGTTTTTCTTTAAAAAAAGATCCTAAAGTACTTTTTTTAAGAGATGATAATAAAATTGGTGACATGGTTGTTTCAACATCAATTTTAAGGCAACTAAAGAATAATGGGTATTCTGTAGATATCGTTTCTGGAAATAATAATTTTTGTGTTATTGAGTACTCTGATTTATATAATAAAAATTACACATATGAAGAAAATTTTTTTTCTATCATAAAATTAGCACTCAGATTAAGAAAAGAAAGTTACGACTTAATTATTGATATGGGAGAGTTACTCCCAATATCTTATTTGTTATTTATAAGAATAATTAATGCTAAGAATGCTGTAGGTTTTAATAAAAAAAGTATTAAAGTTTATAATTTAAATATAGATTATAATGAATATCGTTCTCATATTATTGAAAGATATAAGAAAATGCTTAATGTTCTTAATGTGCCTTTTGGTGAACTTAAATATGAGATTACGATCCCTTATGTAGTTGATGATAAGATAAAAAGTTTTATTAATAATCTGCCGTATAAAAAAACGGTAGTAATCAATCCATTTTCTGCATCTAAAAAAAGAGATATATCAAGAGAACAATTATTATTTATAATTTCTTATTTCAAGGAATATAAAGTAAATATTATCTTTATTGGGAAGCAGAGTGATTTAAAAAGTCTGCAATTCGAAAACATTTTGAGTAATCCCATTGGGAGCTTTATTAGTGCATCAGCAATTATAAAATATGCTGATTTAGTGATAACGCCAGATACATCCATTGTTCATGTTGCTACAACTTTTGATAAACCGACACTTGCATTATATGGCAATGATTATCATGGTTTATATGTAAATAATTATCAATGGTCACCGAATAATAAAAAGGCAATTCAAGTAACACAAGATAAAATAGACAGTAAAGTCAGTGAGATATCAGTAGATGTAATTAAATCTAAACTAGATATTCTTGTAGGTAAATATTTATGTCAATAAAAAAGATAACAATAGTTGGTATCGAGTTACAAGGTTTAGGTGGTATGGAAGTTGTTTTTAATAAATTAAATAATTTATTAAAAGATTTTTATCCTCAAGTGGAATTATCCATTATCCTTTTGAAGGAACGAGATATTTGTATTAATGAAAATTGGTATGAAAATTTAAATGTAAAATTTATTAATTGTAAAATTAAAAACCATAAAGTAAGAAGGTTTATATTTTCATATAAATTATCAAAAATTTTAAGAAAAAAGAACCCAGATGTTATCATTGGTTCAGATGTTATAGGGTGTTATATTGCTAATTTGGCATCTAAGTTCTCACTAAGAAATATTCCAGTTTTTTCTTGGATACATACATCACTGTGGACAGCATATAAAGCAATCTATACATTAAATGCGCAATATCATATACCAATTAGTTCAGGCAATAAAAAATATTTACTGAGTAAGAATGTACCGGAGTCTCGTATTAATGTAATTTACAATCCTGTGGATAGAACGGATAAAACGATCCCACGCCCTCAAGATAAAGCAAGATTTCTCTATATCGGGCGATTATTATCTAAAGAAAGTAAAAATCTTGAATTTATGTTTTGTTCATTAAGTAAGTTAGAAGGAAACTGGGAATTACACCTAATTGGAGATGGTAAAGATAGGGCTAATTTACTTTTGCTTGCAAAAAATTTAAACATTGATAAAAAAGTAATCTTTCATGGTTGGCAAAATAATGCTTGGGATTATGTATTAAATAATATTAAAGAAGTTACCGCCTGTTTATTAACATCAACCCATGAAGGGCTTCCTATGGTTTTAATTGAAGCTCAATCTTATGGAATTTATTGTATTAGCTCTGATTGTTTAACTGGGCCTTCTGATATTATTAATGGAAAAAATGGGCAATTATTCCCTGTTGATGATGAATCATCATTCTTAAAGATATTAGATAATGTTATCAATAAAAGATTAAATTTGCCTGAACATTGTGAAATAAAAAAATCTATTGAGCCATTTTATGGTGATATATATATAAAAAATATGATGGATTTTTTTGAAATAAAGGGTAATAAAATATAATGACTAAACCAGCATTTATTATCACATTAGATACCGAAGGCGATAATCTTTGGGAAAATGAGGGTGAGATTACCACTCAAAATACGCATTTTTTACCCCGTTTTCAGCAACTTTGTGAGCGTTTCGATTTTAAACCCGTCTGGCTAACAAACTATGAAATGGTTATGGATGAAGCTTATATTGAGTTTGCCCGTGATGTTATTGCACGTAATACCGGTGAAATTGGTATGCACTTGCATGCATGGAATAGCCCACCATTGACACCTTTAACGGATGATGATTTACGTTATCAGCCTTATTTAATTGAATATCCCAAAGATCAAATGCGAGAAAAAATCGCATTAATGACGCACTTACTTGAAGATAAACTACAAACTAAAATGTTAAGTCATCGTGCAGGTCGTTGGGCATTTAATGAGATTTATGCACAACTCTTGGTTGAGTTTGGTTATCAAGTTGATTGCTCTGTCACGCCTAAAGTGGATTGGCGATTTACTAAAGGTGATCCAACACAAGTAGGTGGGACAAATTACACTGATTTTCCAAGCCATGCTTATTTTATGGACTTACAGAATATCACTAAAGCGGGAAAATCTTCGCTACTAGAAGTGCCAATGAGTATTCAATATAAGTACTCGCCTTTAATGAATAAATTTAAGCAGGGTTACGATAAATTAAGAGGTAAGCAACGAGCGCCTTCTGTGAATTGGCTTCGCCCTAAAGGTGGTAATGCTCAACAGATGATTGATGTTGCTGAAAAATCTTTGGCTCAAGGTCATTCTCATATTGAATTTATGTTGCACTCATCTGAATTTATGCCGGGAGGTAGCCCAACATTTCGTACTGAAAAAGATATTGAAGGGTTATATCACGACTTAGAAACGTTGTTTAATTTCTTATCAGATAAAGTACAGGGAATGACATTAGCTGAATATTATCAAAGTAAGGTGCAGGCAAAATAAGATGAAGTTGAAGAAATTAAAATGGGTACATAACTTTCTAAATTTTTATAACCCACTTTTTGGCAAGATGAAAAAAATAGAGACATTTTCATCTGATATTCAATTTAACAGTATTCTTATTTTTTCCACGACAGCACTAGGAGATTTTATGTTTAATACTCCCGCGATAAGAGCGATTCGAGCGCACTATCCTGATGCACATATCACCTTGGTTTCAAGTGAGAAGAATAGGTTATTAGTTGAGAATTATGATCAAATAGACAGTGTGGTTTATTGGGATAATAAAATAAAAAATTTACTTCCCATTGCGTTACAAGCAAAAAAATATAAACCTGAATTAGCTATTATTCTACATTCACATCTTCCTTATGATGTGCTATTTGCTGTTATGTCTGGCTCCCAATATATTTTGCGTAATACATCAGACGTCATTCCTGAGTGGTTTCGAAAATGGATTATTGCTGATCATAAACCAGCATCTGGACATGTTATCCAAAGTAAACTTAATATTATTCGTTATTTAGGAATAGATAGTGCTGATACAAGAATGGAAATTCCTTGTAAAATAGAACAATTAGATAAAGGAAATTATCATATTGTTGGATTTCAGATGGGGGCATCAACACAAGAGCGTAGATGGCCTATTAAATACTTTGTAGAGTTAGCTCAAAAGCTTATTGAGAATGACCCATCGTTACAGGTTAAGTTAATTGGTTCACCTAGAGAGTTAGAATTACCCGAAGCATTTTTTGTATTGTTGCCGGAGCAATATCATAACAATATTGAAAACCTAGTAGGTAAAACTTCATTACCTGATTTGTTAAGTCAAATAAAAATAATGGATGTATTAGTCACTGGGGATACTGGGCCTCTGCATTTGGCGATCACACTACAATGCCCAACAGTAAGCTTATTTGCGACAGCAAACCCTAAATGGACGGGGCCTTATCAGGATCTTCATTTACATACCATTATCAATAAAAAGCCTAGTCCAGATAAGGGAATACCCGATTCAATGGAGCTTATTGCTGTTGATGAAGTTTTTAATGCCGTCAATAAAACCCTAAAAGGCTAATAACTTTTAGGGCTTATAAGACTAAATATCGAGAATATTGATAACTTGTTGCGCACTTATCTCCCTAATATCCCCACCTTCTGCTTTTATAGAGGTTTGGGCTTTACCGTAACCGCCTATTAGGCCGGGATCGGTAGGGCCAAATAAGGTGATATTGGGTTTATCTAATGCAGCCGTTAAATGGCTTAACCCTGTATCTACAGATACGACACTTTTGGCGCCCGCAATCACTTGAGCCACTTGGGCTAGAGACATCTTCGGTAACACATCAACGTAGTCAAAATCTTTTGCTAGACGTATTGCACGTTGATGCTCATGTTCGGCACCCCAAGGTAATTTAATCCGCAATCTTGAATCGGCAAGTAAGGCGATTAACGCTCGCCAATGAGACTCCGGCCAATGTTTTTCATCACGTGTTGTTGCGTGCAAGAAGACCAGATAAGGACGCTCATCAAAAGGGGGAAGTGAGAGAAAATGTTGTGCAATGCCATAATCACCTTGAGATTGTGGTATGGAATAACCCAAGCTTAGTGCAAATAGCTGGCGAATACGTTCAACCGCATGCATTTTTCTACTGACATCGTGACGAATATCGTAAAAGAAACTGGCTAAAGGCTCTCGGGCACATTGACGAGAATAGCCGTGTTTAGTGCCTTTGGCGTATCGAGTCACTAAAAATGCACTTTTCAGTAAACCTTGCGCATCAATAACAGCATCATAATGATGGGCTTGAATAGCGCGACGAAATTGCACGCGCTCTGCACGAATAGGCGCACTAAACCAATTTTTACGCCAACGACGTATCGCCACAGGAATAACGGTATCAACCGCTTGATGCCAGCTTGGAATTTGTGCAAAACCCTCTTCAACTGCCCAGTCAAAACGGATATCAGGATACGCATTTATTGCATCAGTTAATGCTGGCAATGTATGTAACACATCGCCCATGGAAGAGGTTTTAACGATTAATACCCGCTTCACGCTGATGGCTCCGTTGACAGTAAATTTTCTAATTCAGCAAAAACCTTCTCTGGCTGAATATCTATTAAGCTTTGGTGATAACCTTGTTCTGCATTCCCTTTACGTACTTTGTGATAGCCCGTAATCAAACGGATCACGCGTGCTTTATGGGATAATGGTGGCGTAAAGTCAGGGCTACTTGGGCCATAAAGGGCAACTAACGGGCGCTCTAATGCCGCCGCCACATGCATTAAACCAGAGTCATTACTGACGACAGCTTTACAAGATGCAATCAAATTCACCGCTTGTTCAAGGCTGGTTTCACCTGCAAGATTAAAACAGGCTTCACGGGCTTCTGGCGTTAAAGCTTGTTTTATCTCTTCACCAGCTTCTTTATCTTTTTGAGAGCCAAATAAGAAGATTTGATAACTTAGTTCAATCAGTTTCTGTGCTAAAGTAGCATAATGATAATGAGGCCAACGTTTTGCAGGACCAAATTCAGCACCGGGGCAAAAACCAATCGCAGGGCGTTGGGTAGATAATGCAAATTGGGTCAATGTGGTAGAGATATCATTTTCAGTAACTGATAACTTAGGCCATAACAGAGGTTGAGGTAAATCAGTCGCTTTTTGCACCTTTTGTTTGTCATAAGCCAGGGCAACATAGCGTTCAACCATTAAAGGAAATGCGTCTTTGTCTAAAGGGCGCAAATCATTTAATAGCCCATAGCGCATTTCTCCATGCCATCCTGTGCGTTTAGGAATATCGGCAAAGAAAGGCACTAATGCTGATTTTAATGAGTTTGGTAATACATAAGCGTGAGTATAACCATTCTCTTTTAATTGTTTTCCTAAACGGCGACGTTCACCAATGGCTAACACACCATGTCCTAATGGCATTGAGATTGCATTATCAACCTCTGGCATTTTTTCTAATAATGGACGGCACCACGCTGGTGCCATCACATCAATCGTTGCCGCAGGATGTAATGCTTTCAATGTACGATAAAGGCTTTGGGACATCATCATATCCCCGACCCATGAAGGCCCTACCACAAAGATTTTCATAAACAGAGATTACTTACCTTGATTTAACCATTGCATATAAAGCTCGACGCCTTCTGCTACCGTTTTAAACGGTGCGGTATATCCTGCTTTACGTAAATTCGTTAGGTCAGCTTGAGTAAAGGCTTGGTAACGGCCTTTCAATTTCTCTGGGAACTCAATATGTTCGATAGAGAGATCTTTATCTTTATGATGAGCAATCACTGCGTCCGCAACAGCTTGGAATGATTCCGCACGACCTGTACCACAGTTAAAAATACCAGATACATTGTTGCGCCAGAACCATAAATTAACCGCAGCCACATCACCTACATAAATAAAGTCACGTTGGAAGGTTTCGCTACCTTCAAATAATTTTGGATTTTGACCTGCATTTACTTGGTTATTTAAATGGAATGCAACACTGGCCATACCACCTTTATGTCCTTCACGAGGGCCATAAACATTAAAATAACGGAAGCCACAAATCATGGAATCAGCTTCAGGTAAAATCTGACGTACATATTCATCAAATAAGAATTTGGAATAGCCGTAGACATTTAAAGGTGCTTCGTACTTTCTCTCTTCAATAAAGTTATCAGTGCGACCACCATAAGTGGCTGCAGAAGAGGCATATAAGAACGGAATTTGGCGATCTAAACAGTAGTGGAGTAGCTCTTTAGAATATTGATAGTTGTTATCCATCATATATTTGCCATCCCACTCAGTGGTAGAAGAGCAAGCACCCTCATGGAAAACAGCATCGATATCACCGAAATCATCCCCAGCAACAATGCTTGCAATAAAATCTTCTTTATCCATGTAATCAGTGATATTTAGATCGACCAAATTTACGAACTTGGTGCCATCTTTGAGGTTATCAACAACCAAAATATCGGTATAACCTTCATCATTTAATGCTTTAACAATATTGCTGCCGATAAAACCTGCACCGCCAGTGACGATAATCATATGGCTACCCCTTCATATAAAATCTAAAAATTAGCTCTGAGTCTATAATAACACTGAACAGCGTTAACGGTAGTATTCATCAAGGAACAACAGACTGAAATTCTCGAAAAAAGCAGTGCATATTAGTGATCTTAATTACACAAATAACATTATTTATTTACATTTGTCGTTTTTAATAGAGTAAAGGCATAAAATAAGAAACAATATGATTATATTATAGTCAATTATAACTATTGCTTCTTTTTGTCTCTGTTTAGGAGAAAGTATGTCCACCCACTCTTTCTATCAACAAATTAATCAACAACTCGAACAAACTCGTCAAGATGGCCTCTTTAAAAATGAGCGCATCATCACTTCTTCACAACGTGCTGAGATTGCCGTTGCTGACGGAAGCCATGTTATTAATTTCTGTGCTAATAATTATCTCGGTTTAGCAAATCATCCCAAGCTGATTGAAGCGGCGAAAACGGGTATGGATAGCCACGGGTTTGGTATGGCATCTGTCCGTTTTATCTGTGGTACTCAAGATTCACATAAAACATTAGAAAATAAAATTGCTGAATTTTTAGGTATGGAAGATGCCATTTTGTATTCATCTTGTTTTGATGCCAATGGGGGATTATTTGAAACATTAATGGGGCCAGAAGATGCGATTATTTCTGATGCCTTAAATCATGCATCTATTATTGATGGTGTGCGTTTATGCAAAGCAAAACGCTATCGTTACGCGAATAACAATATGGCTGAACTTCGCGCACAACTTGAAAAAGCGAAAGCAGAGAATGCTCGTCATATTATGATAGCGACAGATGGTGTGTTTTCAATGGACGGTGTCATTGCTGATCTAAAAAGTATCTGTGATTTAGCGGATGAATTTGGTGCCCTAGTCATGGTTGATGATTCGCATGCCGTCGGTTTTGTGGGGGCACAAGGACGAGGTACACATGAATATTGTGATGTGATGGAGAGAGTTGACATTATCACCGGTACTTTAGGTAAAGCGCTAGGTGGTGCATCGGGGGGGTATACGGCGGCACGCAAAGACGTCGTTGAGTGGTTACGCCAGCGATCTCGTCCTTATCTATTCTCGAACTCGTTAGCACCTGCGATTGTTTCGGCCTCTATTGCCGTTTTAGATATGCTGAAGTCAGGTGATGAGATTAGAGCTCGTTTATGGCGTAACGCTTCACTTTTCCGTGAAAAAATGAGTGTGGCGGGTTTTACATTGGCGGGTGCTGATCACGCGATTATTCCCGTGATGTTAGGTGAAGCTAAATTAGCGCAAGAATTTGCAACTCGTTTACTTGATGAAGGTATTTATGTCACGGGATTCTTTTATCCTGTTGTACCGCAAGGGCAAGCACGTATTCGTACACAAATGTCGGCAGCGCATACTCCAGAGCAAATTGAACGGGCAGTGGCTGCATTTATTAAAATTGGTAAGCAACTTAATGTGATTGCATAAGGCTCTCCTATGAAAGCATTGTCAAAATTAAAAGCACAAGAAGGTATCTGGATGACTGATGTTCCAGTACCTGAACTTGGTCATAATGATGTGATGATCAAAATTCGTAAAACAGCGATTTGTGGCACGGATGTTCATATTTATAACTGGGACGAGTGGTCACAAAAAACAATTCCTGTTCCTATGGTCGTCGGTCATGAATATATTGGCGAGATTGTTGCGATAGGACAAGAAGTTAAAGGCTTTAATATTGGTGATCGTGTCTCGGGTGAAGGACATATCACTTGTGGTCATTGCCGTAATTGTCGTGGTGGTCGTACGCATTTATGTCGTAATACTATCGGTGTGGGTGTAAACCGTCCGGGTTGTTTCGCTGAATATCTAGTTATTCCTGCTTTTAATGCGTTTAAAATTCCAGATAACATTCCTGATGAGTTAGCAGCCATTTTTGATCCTTTTGGTAATGCTGTACATACCGCATTATCTTTTGATTTAGTGGGTGAAGATGTGCTGGTTTCTGGTGCTGGCCCTATTGGTATTATGGCGGCTACCATTTGTAAGCATGTTGGAGCCCGTCATGTGGTGATCACTGATGTTAATGAATATCGCCTTGATCTCGCGAAAAAAATGGGTGTCACTAGAGCTGTGAATGTTAGCAAAGAAAACCTAATAGATGTTATGAAAGAATTGGGTATGACCGAAGGATTTGATGTGGGGTTAGAAATGTCAGGTGCACCACCTGCGTTTCGTACCATGTTAAACACCATGAATCATGGTGGTCGTATTGCGCTGTTGGGTATCCCACCTTCTGATATGGCAATTGATTGGGGGCAAGTTATTTTTAAGGGGCTGTTTATTAAAGGTATCTATGGGCGTGAGATGTTTGAAACATGGTACAAAATGGCGGCACTTATTCAGTCTGGCCTTGATCTCTCTCCGATTATTACTCATCAATTCCCAATCGATGAATTCCAAAAAGGCTTTGATATCATGCGTTCCGGTCAATCAGGTAAAGTGATTTTAGATTGGCAGTAATGAGTGATCATTAAGCAAAAAAGAGCCTTGAAAGGCTCTTTTTTATTGCGTTACTTTTCAATTTCATCCATTGAATTAGGATTAGGAGGGTTGGGTAATTTCTTTTTTTCTGATGAGCTAAATCCATTGGATAACGTATT
Source organism: Proteus sp. G2626 (assembly GCF_009915985.1). Classification (NCBI taxonomy): domain Bacteria; kingdom Pseudomonadati; phylum Pseudomonadota; class Gammaproteobacteria; order Enterobacterales; family Morganellaceae; genus Proteus; species Proteus sp. G2626. The sequence continues at coordinate 126,827 of NZ_JAABNH010000005.1, forward strand.
AATCAGTGTACTTTTTTTTATCGAAATAATCGCTTCTTGTGCGGGTTTTAACCATGAAGCGGGTTTTGGCTCTTGCGGTGATTTTGTAGGTGGTACCACTTTGGGTGGTTCAGGCTGTACTGGTTTTTCTGTTTGTGGTTTTAATAAGCTACTTGGTGCGACGAGTTGAATATCAGCAGGTAGTAAAGGCAGTTGTTGTTGCAATGCTCTGACGGTAGAAGGGTGAGGGTGTCCAATAGCGATGGCTGAGCCATTTTTCCGCGCTAAAGCAATTGCTCGGGCAAGTTGTTGGCGAGTCTCAGCTTCTGTTTGTACGTTATCGAGAAAAACATGGCGACGCAAAGAGGGAACACCCGCGGCTTTAGCAGCAATGGTAGCTTGTGTATTACCAATGGTTACACTATCTAAAAAATAGAGGTTTGAGTGATTAAGTGCTTTTATCACTCTATCCATCGCTTGCCTATCTGATGTCATTGCACTACCCATATGGTTATTCATACCGACAGCGTAAGGAACATTGTTAATAGCATGTTGAATAATACGGTTAATTTCAGCCTGATCCATTGACGGTTTTAGGGTGTCGCGCTCTAGAGGTTGTTTGCTAATGGGCGCCATGGGCATATGAATGAGAATTTCCCGCCCTTGTGCATGGGCTTTATTCGCCACTTCTTTACCATGAGGAGAATCAGGCAAAATGGCGATAGAAACCGCAGTTGGAAGTTGTAAAATTTGGTTATCTTCTTTTTTACGATAACCAAAATCATCAATCACAATAGCTAATTTGGCCGCAAATGCAGGTGTGCTCACAACCAGGCTTAGCAACATTAAACTAAGTAAAAAAGCACTCTTGTGTTGTAATGTGCCAAGTAATTTCAAACCTACCTCCCAAGCCAAGGAACTGGGTTTACCGCTTTCCCTTGACGTCTAATTTCAAAATAGAGTGCTGAACGCTCTTGTCCACCACTGTTACCGACTAAAGCAATAGGTTGACCCGCTTTAACTTGTTGACCGACATTCACTAAAGCACTTTGGTTATAACCGTAAAGGCTCATATCACCTTTACCATGCTCAACCACAACCACTAAACCATAACCTTGAAGCCAATCCGCTAATAACACTCGCCCATCCGCAATTGCTTTGACTTCGGTACCTTGTGTTGCGGGGATGACAATGCCTTTCCAGCGTAATTCTCCCGAGCCAGAAATAGATTCACCAAAACGGTGTAATAAAGTGCCTCTGATTGGCCAAATTGCTTGTCCCGTAGGTTTACCTAAACCGCCTGTACGTGACATCAATGATTGTTCTTCAGCTGTTGGTTTATAGGTTGAACCGCGCTGTTGGGCTTCTCGTTGTTTGGCGGCGATGCGCGCAGCTTCCCGGGCTTCACGCTCTGCGCGGGCTTTGGCTTCTCGCTCTGCTTGAGCGATTTTATTTCTTAATTGCGCTTCGTTAGCTCGCATAGTCGCTAAGTTTTTTTGATCCGCTTTTAAGGTGGATTCAAGTTGGGTCAGTGTTTTTTGTCGAGCTATTAATGCGTTATCAAGCTTTTGTTTTTCTTGCTGTTGTTTAGTTAAGACTTGCTTTTGCTCGTTCTGTTTTGCTTGTTGTGCGGCTTTTTCTGCTTCCAGTTCTTTGGATGTTTGAGCCAGTTCGGCCATTGTTTCTTTACGAGCATCATTAATATAGCTGTAATACGCTAAAATACGCTCTTCACGCTGACCTTCTTCACCACGAAATAGGAGTTCAATACCTTGGTGTTTGCCTTGACGATAAGCCGCATCCATTTGACGGGCTAATAACGCTTGTTGTGAATGATATTGTTTTTGTAGGCGTGCAATATTCGCGGTAATCGTTTTGATCTCTTTACTTAAAGTTTGTAAGCGGTTTTGTGTTTCATGCACAGAACGACCTGCATTAGAGATTTGTGTTTCTTGTGTTTTTAATTGATTAAGCAGTGCTGTACGTTGTTTTTGTTGTTCTTGAACTCGTTTTTCTTTTTCTGCAATTGTGGTTTGTAGATCTTTTAGTTGATTGCGATTATCCGTTAATGAGTTGGCAAAAACAGGGGCAACTGAAAAAAGAGTTGTGCTAATTAGCAACGCGATTAACGGTAAAGAAAATACACGATAAGGCTGAGGTGTTTTTTTTTGAAGATCCATTTTCTCTGCCATCTGACCAACGTACCTTTCATAACAGTTTGTAAGATTATTTCATGCCACAAAACAACTGACCAGCTAACATGAAATAAAGCCGAAATTTCAGATAATACCTAACAGGTAATCTATTCAATTAATAAGAGATTATAAAGCAATAATAGAGGGAAAGAGGAAAAAAGAGACAATCCGTGTGACAGCGCAATAAAATATCACGCTGTCCACGAGAGCGATTATTCGACGATAGTACCCCAAAGGTCATATTCATCTGCATGTTCAATCAGAACACGAACGATTTGCCCTGGTTCAACGTCAAACTGCTCGTTAAGATAAACCGCACCATCAATTTCAGGTGCATCAGCCATACTGCGACCAATCGCACCTTCTTCATCCACTTCATCAATCATAACAAGCAACACTTTGCCGATTTTCTCTTGCAGGCGTTCAGTCGAAATTTGCTGCTGTAATTGCATAAAGCGATGATAACGCTCTTCTTTCACTTCTTCAGGTACTTGATCGGCTAATTCATTTGCTTGCGCGCCATCAACAGGGCTGTATTTAAAGCAACCAACACGGTCTAAACGTGCTTCGCTGAGGAAATCCAATAACATTTGGAAATCTTCTTCTGTTTCACCTGGGAAACCAACAATAAAAGTAGAACGTAAGGTTAACTCAGGGCAAATTTCACGCCAGCGTTTTACGCGCTCTAAAGTTCGTTCAACAGAGCCTGGACGCTTCATCAGTTTTAAAATTTTCGGGCTTGCGTGCTGTAATGGAATATCTAAATAAGGCAAAATTTTGCCTTCAGCCATTAAAGGAATAACATCATCGACATGTGGGTACGGATAAACATAATGCAAACGAACCCAAATCCCCAATTTTGCAAGCTGTTCACATAGACTCACCATACTGGTTTTGACTGGCATCCCATCCCAAAAACCCGTTTGATGTTTCGTATCAACACCGTAAGCGGAGGTATCTTGAGAGATAACCAGCAACTCTTTTACTCCAGCATTAACTAATCTTTTAGCTTCACCTAATACATCACCAATTGGACGACTATCTAAATCGCCTCGCATTGATGGAATGATGCAGAACGTACAGCGGTGATTACAGCCTTCAGAGATTTTTAAATAGGCGTAATGACGCGGTGTTAATTTGACACCTTGTTCAGGTACAAGGCTGAGAAACGGGTTGTGATCAGGTTTAGGGACATAGTGATGAATATGTGATAAAACTTGCTCATAACTATGAGGCCCTGTGATTTCGAGTACTTTGGGGTGCACTTCACGAATTTGGTTCTCTTTTGCACCTAAACAACCAGTAACAATCACTTTACCGTTTTCATCGAGTGCTTCACCAATCGCTTCTAGCGATTCTTGTACTGCGCTGTCAATAAAGCCACAGGTGTTGACGATGACTAAATCAGCATCATTATAGGTAGGAACAACTTGATAACCTTCTGTGCGCAGTTCGGTTAGGATACGTTCAGAGTCCACTAAATTTTTAGGGCAACCTAATGAAACGAATCCGATTTTAGGCACTTGATTTGTTTGCGACATGCTCGTGTTCTCAATACTTTTAAATAAATAACAGACAGTTGTTGTTTCTCAGACAGGTATAAATCTTACGCAATATAGGTGATTTTATACGTAAATAGCCATTATTTGGGATGCTGATTTATTAATAGCTTGCCTGAAGAGGGTTCCTGTAGAGTAAAAAGGTACGGCCTTTTAAATTCATCATTTTTTATGGAACGGATGCTAATGGTACATAAATCCGTCAATAAAAAAAATGATTGTTGAGAAACTTTCCGCAAAAACTGAAAGAGAAACGCAGGAATAGGCTGTAATTGCGCCATGACAAAGGTATACTTTGGCTCTTTGATACTATTTTTAACCAACGAGAGTGATTGCATCCTATGCTGCAAGAAGTAATGCAATTTTTCAACCGGCATACCCTGTTAAGCTTTATCTGGGTTGCGCTGCTGGTGGCGGTCATTGTATTGACCTTTAAAGGACTTTTTTCTAAGACGAAAAATATTACCCGTACAGAAGCGATTTCTTTGATAAATAAAGAGAATGCGGTATGTGTTGATATCCGTAGCCGTGATGAATTCCGTAAAGGACACATCATTGATTCTATCAATTTAACGCCTTCTGAAATTAAAAGTAATAATATTGCTGAGCTGGAGAAATATAAGTCACAGCCAGTGATTGTTGTTTCACCATCAGGTATTGAAGGTGCAAAACCTGCTGAAAGCCTAATTAAACTCGGTTTTGAAAAAGTCTTTATTTTAAAAGAGGGTCTTTCTGGCTGGAGTGGTGAAAATTTACCACTGGCTAAAGGTAAAAAATAACGAGCAGGCAGATTGAGTTCTATACTTACTGCTATTCAATTAATAAGGATATAAAAAGGTAAGATTATTATGTCAGAACAGCAAAACCAAGAGATGACTTTTCAAATTCAACGTATCTATACAAAAGATATCTCTTTTGAAGCGCCTAATGCTCCACAAGTTTTCCAAAAAGAGTGGCAACCAGAAGTTAAATTAGATCTGGATACATCTTCTAATACTTTAGCTGAAAACGTCTATGAAGTTATTTTGCGAGTCACTGTGACTGCAACGATGGATAACGAGACTGCATTCCTGTGTGAAGTACAACAAGCGGGTATCTTTACTGTTGAAGGTATTGAAGGCACTCAATTAGCACATTGCTTAGGCGCATATTGCCCTAACGTTCTGTTCCCTTATGCTCGTGAATGTATCACTAACTTAGTCAGCCGTGGTACTTTCCCACAACTGAACTTAGCACCAGTTAACTTTGATGCGTTGTTTATGAACTATTTACAACAGCAACAAACTGATGCTGCTAATGAAGGGGCTGAAGAAGCTTAATGAACGCTTCTATGACAGTTATCGGTGCCGGTTCATACGGCACCGCTTTAGCGATTACCTTAGCACGCAATGGCCATGATGTTGTACTTTGGGGTCATGATGCTGAACATGTTGCGGCGTTAGAACAAGCACGTTGTAATCAGGCATTTCTGCCCGATGTTTCTTTTCCTGATAGTTTATACATGGAAGCTTCTTTGCAAAAAGCCATTGAAGCTAGCCGTAATATTCTGGTTGTGATCCCAAGCCATGTTTTTGGTGACGTATTACAGCAGATCAAACCCTTTTTACGTCAGGATGCACGTGTTGTTTGGGCGACAAAAGGACTTGAGGCTCATACTGGTCGCTTGTTACAAGATGTGGCGCGTGAAGTATTAGGTAATGAAATCCCGCTCGCAGTTTTATCTGGTCCTACTTTTGCCAAAGAGCTTGCAGCAGGTCTGCCTACTGCGATATCTGTTGCATCAACAGATAATACATTTTCTGAAGAGCTTCAACAGTTGTTCCATTGTGGTAAAAGTTTCCGTGTGTATAAAAATCCTGACTTTATCGGTGTGCAATTAGGTGGCGCGGTAAAAAACGTGATTGCTATTGGTGCTGGAATGTCTGATGGTATGGGGTTTGGCGCGAATGCACGTACAGCACTAATTACCCGCGGACTTGCTGAAATGAGCCGTTTAGGTAAAGCATTAGGTGCAGATGCTGCGACGTTTATGGGAATGGCCGGGTTAGGCGATCTCGTTTTAACTTGTACCGATAACCAATCCCGTAATCGCCGATTTGGTATGATGTTAGGCCAAGGGCTTGATGTTGATACTGCCCAAGAGAAAATCGGGCAGGTGGTTGAAGGTTATCGGAACACTAAAGAAGTTCGCGCCTTAGCAGAACAAGTCGGTGTTGAAATGCCTATCACTGAGCAGATCTACCAAATTTTATACCAACATAAAGACGCGAAAGAGGCGGCACTATCTTTATTAGGTCGCGCAACAAAAGATGAAATAGACAGCACTCTGTTCTAAGTCTATTTTAAATAATCGCTACTTAACGCATTGGTTTAAAGTGTCTGTTTCGGTTTTCAACATAAGAAGCTTAAGTTGTTACTTAGGTTTCAATGTAAAAAGAATGAGAGTGAGTATGTCGCTAGAAGAACTAAAAAGAGTCTGGGATCATATTAAAAATGAAGCAAGATGTTTGGCTGATTGCGAGCCGATTTTGGCGAGTTTCTTCCATGCGACATTACTCAAACATGAAAACTTAGGTAGCGCCTTAAGTTATATGCTAGCGAATAAGCTGGCGACACAGACAATGCCTGCGATTGCCGTTCGTGAGATTGTTGAAGAAGCGTATCGTAGCGATGATTCCATGATCGAATCTGCGGCTTATGATATTTCAGCTGTTCGTTTACGCGACCCCGCAGTTGATAAATACTCCACACCGTTGCTTTATTTAAAAGGCTTTCATGCGTTGCAGGCTTATCGCATAGCACATTGGTTATGGGGACAAGATCGCAAAGCGCTTGCTGTTTACCTACAAAACCAGATTTCTGTTACGTTTGGTGTCGATATTCACCCAGCTGCACGTATTGGCCACGGTATTATGCTTGATCACGCAACAGGCATTGTAATTGGTGAGACAGCTGTTGTTGAGAATGATGTTTCTATTTTACAATCTGTGACTTTAGGCGGAACAGGTAAAACCTGTGGTGATCGTCATCCTAAAGTGCGTGAAGGTGTGATGATTGGTGCGGGTGCTAAAATACTCGGCAATATTGAGATTGGTCGCGGTGCTAAAATTGGTGCGGGATCTGTCGTATTACATGCAGTGCCTGCACATACCACGGTTGCGGGGGTTCCTGCTCGCATTGTTGGTAAGCCGACGAGTGATAAACCTTCACTCGATATGGATCAACACTTTAATGGTGTAGTACCTGGTTTTGAATGTGGTGATGGCATTTAATGGCATTAACAGAAGTTACATTTTCTGAACTTAAGGCTTGTTTACACGCTGAATATATCGGTGATAACAAGCCTTTTAGTTGGATAAGACTTTTTCATCGCGTCTTTTTCTGCCAACGTTCACGTTATCTGTTTTGGTGGCGTGTCGCTCAATTTTTTTATTTCTCTAAAAATCGTTTTCTCAAAAAATTAGGCATTTACATTGGTGCTAAAAACAATCGTAAATATTGCAATGATATCTCATTAAGAACGCGCATAGGAAAAGGCCTTTCATTACCACATCCTATCGGTATTGTGCTGACTAATTACTGTCAATTAGGTGAGAATGTGACGTTAATGCAAGGTGTGACCATCGGAGTAAAAGAAAAGGATGGTAAAGCAGATATTCGAGTCGGCAACCACGTTTATATTGGTTGTAATTCTTCGATTATCGGCGGTGAGATAGAGATTGGTGATAATGCAGTGATTGGTGCTCACGCATTGGTATTGAAGGATGTAGGGGAAGGGTGTAGGTATCTCACGAAGGTTGTTGCTGAAATAAAACAACTCTCAATGTAATAATAAATTAAGTTTTTAGTCATTTGAAATTAAAAAAGCGCTTGCTCATTATTTATGATCAGCGCTTTTTGCATTTCAGTCTCTTAATAACGCACCAGGATAACCAAGTTGACGCCATGCTTCAAAAACCACAACTGCAACGGTATTTGACAGGTTCATACTGCGACTATCAGCAAGCATTGGAACTCTGATTTTCTGCTGTGTTGGCATATTATCTAACACATAAGGTGGCAAACCACGGGTTTCAGGGCCAAAAAGGAGATAATCTCCATCTTGATAGCTTACATTGCTATGTGCTGGTGTACCTTTTGTCGTTAACGCAAATACACGCGCACCCGTTGGTGATTGTGCATTATCAGGGTTTAAACCTTCACTTTCTAAAAAAGCATAGTAATCGTGATGCTGTTTAATATCAGCAAATTCACGATAATCAAGTCCTGCACGACGAAGACGTTTATCATCCCAAGTAAAACCCAAAGGTTGGATCAAATGAAGATGAAAGCCTGTGTTAGCACACAGGCGGATAATATTACCCGTATTCGGTGGAATTTCGGGTTCAAATAAGACGATATTGAGCATATAAAGCCTAAGACGATGTAGAAACTAATATTATTCTAAAAGACCCAGTTTTTTAGCTAGAGAAGGAAATTTAGATCTAAAAAAACCATTAAAAGCATAATGAGAAAAATAATAGGAGGCTGAAAATAGGTTAAGATTCTCTATATCTCGATAAATCCGCCATTGGTGCTTTGCTGCATCAAGTTTATTAGAGGAAATTGAATTTTCTCTTACATTATAAGAACCAAGCGACTCATTTATCCCGTAAGCATACGGTGTTTGTTTCAGTAGTTTTAACCAGAGAGCATAATCCTGTCTTTTTCTTATTGATGGCATTGAAAAATCAGTAAATTTATCTTTATCAAACATTACTGTTAAACAACCGATAGAACAGACCTTTAGCATATCTGAATAACTTACTTTTTCAGGAACCCCAATTTTACAGATAAAAGCGTCATCTTCAGAAACCCTATCATAAGCAGAAAAACAAAAATCTATATTATTAGATAGCATAAAACTAAGCTGTTTTTCTAACTTATCATCTCGCCAATAATCATCGCTATCTAAAAAGCAAATAAAACGTCCATTAGCAAGTGATAATCCTTTATTACGAGTAATTCCTGCACCTTGATTAGCTTCATTTTTTAATATTTTGATCCTCTTATCTTTATAAGAGGATACTATTTCAATAGTATTATCATTAGAGCAATCATCGATAATAATTAATTCAAAGTTTTTATAAGATTGTCTTAGAACTGAATCTATAGACTTACGTATATACTCTCCTGAATTATAGGATGGCATAATGATGGATATTAAAAAATTAGTATTTTTGGATAACATCAGAACTACAGCCTAGTTTGAGGGTAATATATAATTAATCGTTACCAAAGAGGTCGCGAGTATAAACTTTTTCTTCAACGTCGTTTAGTACAGATGACATTCTATTAGTAATAATGACATCAGAGATTGCTTTAAACTCATTTAAATCACGAATTAATTTTGAGTTAAAGAAAGTCTCTTCTTTCATCTCTGGCTCATAGATTACCACCTCAATCCCTTTGGCTTTAATGCGTTTCATAATGCCTTGGATAGAAGAAGAACGGAAATTATCAGAGCCAGATTTCATAATTAAACGATAAACACCTACGATTTTTGGTGATTTAGCGATAATTGAGTCGGCAATAAAGTCTTTACGTGTACGGTTAGCTTCGACGATTGCACTAATAATATTATTAGGCACCGAGTCGTAGTTTGCTAATAGCTGTTTAGTATCTTTTGGTAAGCAGTAACCGCCATAACCGAATGATGGGTTATTATAATGATTACCGATACGTGGATCTAAGCAGACGCCTTCGATGATTTGTTTTGCATTTAAGCCATAAGCTTGAGCGTAGCTATCTAATTCATTAAAGTAAGCAACACGTAGTGCTAAATAAGTATTGGCAAATAATTTAATGGCTTCTGCTTCTGTTGAGTCAGTGAACAGAACATCAATATCTTTCTTTAATGCACCTTGTTGTAAAAGGTTGGCAAATTTTTGTGCTCTTTCTGATTGTTCACCAATAACAATACGCGATGGGTATAAATTATCGTAAAGTGCACGACCTTCACGTAAGAATTCAGGAGAGAAAATAATATTATCCGTATTATATTTTTCTCTCATTTCTTTCGTAAAACCAACAGGAATGGTTGATTTAATAATCATTGTCGTGTTTGGGTTATATTCTAAAACATCACGGATAACAGACTCTACAGAGGAGGTATTAAAGTAATTTGTTTTAGGATCATAATCAGTTGGTGTAGCAATGATAACAAAATCCGCATCTTTATAAGCGAACTCTTTATCTAAGGTTGCAGTAAAATCGAGCTCTTTGGTTGCTAAGAATTCTTCAATTTCTTTATCTGTAATTGGAGAGATTTTTTTGTTCAGTAATTCAACTTTTTCTTTATTGATATCTAACGCAACAACTTTGTTGTTTTGGGAAAGAAGTATTCCGTTAGATAGACCGACATAGCCGGTACCTGAGATTGTGATTTTCATTTTTTTCCTATAGGCCAATATACTAGATTATTTTTATATTATTTTAATGAGAATTTGTTACAAAAATATATAACTGTCTTAATTTCTTCTTCTGATAGAGTTGGATCCATAGGAATACTTAAAACTTGATTATGAATATTTTCAGTTAAAGGTAAACATAGATTATTAAATTCTTTATATGCAAGTTGCTTATGTGGTGGTGTCGGATAATGAATTAAAGTTTGTATATTATTTGCATGAAGATATCTTTGTAACTCTTTTCTATATTTAGTTTGAATAACAAAGAGGTGCCATACATGACTTTCTTTATTTTTCTCATAGTCTTCTAAAGAATTAAAAGGTAGTTTTATAAGTGGATTTTTTATCTCTTTTAAATATCTAGATGCAATAATTTTTCTTACGGTTGTATATTTATCTAAATACTTTAATTTTATGGCGAGCATGGCCGCTTGTATTTCATCAAGCCTACTATTTATTCCTTTATATAAATTTTTATATTTTTCGTGAGAACCATAATTTCTTAGAGCAAATATAGTGTCTGCTAATTCTGTATTATTTGTAGTTATTGCCCCAGCATCACCTAATGCTCCTAAATTTTTTCCTGGATAAAAACTAAACCCTGCAGCATCTCCCCATGCTCCTGTTTTAATTCCATCAATACTAGCACCATGTGCTTGAGCAGAGTCTTCTAGAACTAACAGATTGTGTTGTCTTGCAATTTTCATTATTTCAGGCATAGGAGAAATCCTTCCGTATAAATGAACAGGAAGAATGACTTTTGTTCTATTTGTAATAGCTTGAATTATGTTTTTAGGGTCTAAATTATAACTGTCAGGATTAGGTTCTACTAATATTGGAACTAAATTATTTTCTGTAATTGCAAGTATTGAGGCAATGTATGTATTGGCGGGAACAATAACCTCATCACCGTCAGATATTTTACCTAATTCCCTCCAAGCACGTAAAACTAAGTTTAATGCATCAAGGCCATTTGCAACACCAATGGCATATTTAGTATTACAGTATTTAGCAAAATCATTTTCAAATAGTTCTAATTCTTTACCAGCTATATACCAACCAGAATCAATAACTCGAGAACATGCTTCTTTTAATTCTTTATTGTTTAATCCATTGATTTTTTTTAAATTAAGAAAGTTAATCATGATTATTCTCTACTTTATAAAACGAATTATTCTTGCCGGATTACCTATAACAACGGCATTGGCAGGAATATCTTTTGTAATAACACTACCGGCCCCAATCATGCAATTCTCACCCAATGTTATACCAGCAAGTATGGTTGCATTAGCTCCGATAGAAGCGCCTTTTTTTATAATAGTATTTAAAAATTTTTCAGGATACTGCTTAGATCTTGGAAAGATATCGTTAGTAAAAGTAACTGATGGACCAATAAAAACATTATCTTCTATTCTCATACCATCCCATATATATACACCTGATTTTATAGTTACATTATTACCAATAACAACATCATTCTCTATTAAAGTATGAGCACAAATGTTGCAGTTTTCACCAATCATAGCTCCTTCAAAAATGATGCAGTATTGCCATATTTTTGTATTTAAACCAATGTTATTACTTTTTACATCACTTAATTTGTGTATCATTTATCACCGTATCATTTGTAATAAAATATAGAGTGAAATATATATGTAGTTATATGAGTTTTTAAATGAATTAAAAATTATTAATTTGAAGATATCATTTTTAAAAGATATTTTCCGTAATTGTTTTTTTTGCAATTTTCAATTGATTTATATATTGTCTCTTTTGAAATCCATTTATTTCTATAGGCAATTTCTTCTAAGCAAGCTATTTTATATCCTTGCCTTTTTTCTATTGTTTCGACAAATGTTCCAGCGTCTAGTAAACTATCATGAGTTCCTGTGTCTAGCCAAGCAAACCCACGCCCTAATAACTCAACACTAAGTTTTTTCTTTTGTAAATAAATTTGGTTAATACTAGTAATTTCTAATTCACCACGTTCTGATGGCTTAATATTTTTTGCAATACTTATTACTTCATTATCATAAAAATATAAACCGGTAACGGCATAATTTGATTTTGGTATTTTGGGTTTTTCTTCAATAGAAATTGCATTAAATTGATTATCAAATTCAACAACGCCAAATCTTTCTGGATCTTGAACTTCATAGCCAAATATAATAGCTCCATCAATCTTATTCGCTGCGTTAGTTAGCTTCAGAGAGAATCCCTGACCCCAGAAAATATTATCACCAAGGATTAAACATACATTATCTTTACCAATAAATTCTTCGCCAATAATAAATGCTTGTGCTAATCCTTCGGGTTTAGGTTGAATAGCATATTGAATGGAAATTCCAAACTGTTCTCCATTTCCTAATAAACGATGAAAACCATCTTGATCTTCTGGTGTCGTAATAATAAGTATTTCTCTAATACCAGCAAGCATTAATACGGATAGCGGGTAATAGATCATAGGCTTATCATAAATAGGTAGTAGTTGTTTAGATAAACCCATTGTGATTGGATAAAGCCTTGTTCCTGAACCACCCGCTAAAATAATACCTTTCATTTTTAGACCTTAAGAATAATGTACTCATTCATTCTATAAAAATATTTACTAATTTCGTATAATTTAAATATTTTATATTAAAGATACTATAAATTTTATATAGCCTTTTTTACATAGCTACCGCACTGGGTTTACGGCCCCCAGAGCGCCAAAACTTATCTCGAAAAACCCTTATCTTTTTGTAATATAAGAGTTTTGTTATATAAGCACATTTTAACAATATGCGAAAAACCGCACTGAGAGTAGACTCTTCAAACCAGACGGTCAAGTAATAGCTGGGTATTTTAGCATTGATTGTAGATATATAAATATCGGAATAGCGGTCGATTCAGCCAGATCATTCTGAATTGCATCATTAGATGCTAACAAAAAGAATATGCCACCTATTCTTCAATAGATGGCAGGATATTTTGATACAACAGTTTAATTACTCTATCTAGGCTATTGGCTATTTATTACCGGCACTTCCCCTCGGCAACCAAATCTCTACTCTCAGCCCACCTAATGGGCTGTCATCGGCTTTAACATGGCCTCGATGTTGACTTACTGCTGTCTCAACAATCGCTAATCCTAAGCCTGTACCACCTGATTCGCGATCTCTTGCTTCGTCAGTGCGATAAAACGGTCGGAAGATATGCTCTCTGTCTTCAGGGCTAACACCTGGGCCATCGTCATCAACAATAATGGTGATGCCTTGATTTTGCTCTGTGAATGCAACTTCAATGCGAGAATTTGAATAACGTAAGGCATTACGAACAATATTTTCAAATGCGCTAGCGAGTGAGTAAGGGTTACAGTAAATAGGCCATGCACCTGGAGGTGTTGTCACTTGTAGTGTCTTATTACTCTGTTCAGCCTCAAATTTAGCGTTATCTAAAATATCATCCCACAACTCATTTGCTTTTACAGTTTCTCGTAACAACTCATTTTTATATTGATTACGTGAAAGCACCAATAAGTCATTAATCATCCCATCAAGGCGTTGAGTCTCAGTTTCAATGCGTTCTAATTCTTTACTTTCTCCGTTGCGGCGACGTAACAATGCACTGGCTAATTGTAAGCGTGTTAATGGAGTTCGTAATTCATGAGAAATATCAGAAATTAAACGTTGCTGTGCTTCAACCATGCGTTCGAGTGCGCTTATCATCTGATTAAAACTAGTACCAGCAGCTAAAAACTCTTGTGGGCCGGTTTCTAGCTCTGGATGAGGGCGTAAATTACCTTTCGCAACATCATCAGCTGCGTTTTTAAGTTGTCTTGCCGGTTTTGCCAAGCTCCAAGAAAGCCACACTAATAACGGTGTGCTAATAAGCATAGTGAATATGAGTAGCAATAACGGTTTATCAAATAATAAGTTGATAAAGTCAGATTGAGGGCTACTTGATGGACGTACAAGATAAAGCTGATAATGATCTTCACCATCCCTTACTGAAAATGGCCCTAACATCTCAGAACGACCATATTTTTTCTTTTTAGGATGATCGGCGTTATCAGATTGGCCAATAAAGTTTCTGACAACCTGCATTTCATTACGTTGAGCGCCGATAATACGTCCTTCACTGGTTACGATAATTAAACGCTGGCCAGGAGGGGCCCATTTATCAATGGCACGAATTAATCGACGCCACCAAAGGAGATCGTTAGCGGGATCTTGCGCTAATTCCGCTTCGATATGTTGTTCTAGCATAACACCTTGACGGTACTCACTCTCTAAAAGAGGGGTAAGCTGGCGCGAGTCCAGCTTTGGAACCATCATAACTAGCATAAGAACTAATGCTAGCGTCAGCCAGAATATTGCAAAAATACGCGCTGACAGACTATTTATCATAAAGAATATTTATCAAGTTATTGAAACCATCAGATAACCACGGCCACGTAACGTCTTGAACCACGGTTGCCCATCTGTTCTTTCTGGTAATTTACGGCGTAAATTGGAAATATGCATATCAATCGCTCTATCAAAAGGTGTTAAGCGCTTACCAAGCACTTCTTGACTGAGATGTTCGCGTGATACGACTTGGCCCAAATGCTGAGCAAGAAGATAAAGTAAGGTAAACTCAGTTCCCGTTAACTCTAACGGCTCATTATCAAAACTCGCCTCTTGTCGGCCAGGGTTAAGTTGTAGTTTATCAACCTGTAATGTTGGAGATGTATTACTATCAGTCTGTTTTTGTTCGCTCCAGTTAGAGCGACGTAAAATAGCTCTGATACGAGCAACAAGCTCTCTATCATTAAAAGGTTTTGGTAAATAGTCATCAGCACCAAGCTCTAAGCCGAGCACTCGGTCAAGATCACTGCCTCTTGCCGTTAACATAATGACAGGTGTCTGGAAATTTTGGCGTAACTCTTTGAGTGTCTCAATCCCGTTTTTACGTGGCATCATAATATCCAGTAATAACAGGTCGATAGAAGCATCCAAAAGTTTAAGTGCTTGTTCGCCATCAGAGGCGATTACAACATTAAAGCCTTCCATTTCAAGCAGTTCTTTCAATAGCGATGTTAATTCGCGATCGTCATCTACTAATAAGATTTTATGCATTCGTCAATTCCTCCAAGAGAAAAATACGATAATAAATAGCGCGAATCTATGACTTTACGTTCTTTTACACGCTCTGACGCTAGTTTGCAGCCGTAACGGTATAGTAATCCACATAGCAAAGAATTACACATATTTAGGTAGTATTAATTAGGTCGGTATTAATCGCCGAGTTTAGGAGTAAGAGCAATGCGTAAAGTAGCAGTAGTTGCATTAGCATCAATGTTTTTGGCAGCTCCGACGGTAGTATTAGCTGAAACCGCAAATACCAATCCGCCTACTGAGCAACAATATAATGGTAATTATCACTGCGGTTATGGCTATGGTATGCATGGCGACCGTGATTATAGAGGTCACCGCGGACAACGTGGACATATGATGGATCGCAATTATGGTGAATCTCGTATGTTTAACGGAATTACATTAACAGAGCAACAACGTACTCAGATGCGTGATTTAATGCGCCAGCATCATCAAGACAGATATAACGGAAACTACCGTCAACGTCATGAGAATATGCATAAATTAGTTACTGCACCTCAATTTGATGAAGCGGCTGTTAGAGCACAAATACAAGATATGGACAAACAAGCGATTGAGCGTCATGTTGAAATGGCGAAAGTTCATAATCAAATGTATCAGTTATTAACCCCAGAACAGAAAGCGCAGTTGGAAAAGAATTACCAGCAGCGAATGTCAGATTTTGACCAACAAGGTCAATAGAATCCGTAATGAAGTAAGTAAGAGTGTAGTACAGCAGTACCTAGTTAGAGAGTAAGTAGCAACAACGAAGTTTTTTCCTTGCCATAGACACCATCCCTGTCTTTTGCAGCCCCTCTGGAGAGGGGCTTTTTTTTGTCCAAAATCTACAACAATGCTTCTGGAGATTCAGGTAAAATTTGTCCGCCATCGACGATAATTGTCTGGCCTGTAATATATTTTGCTTCATTGGAGGCAAAGAAGGCGGCGGCGTAGCCGATATCTTCTGGCTCACCTAAAGTATGCGTTGGGATAGAAGCCTTCATCTGATTTAAATAGGCTTCGCCTTGGGCTTGTAAGCCTTCAGTGAGGATATTTCCCGGCATCACTGCATTAATCGTAATACCGTGGCGTGCATATTCTAGTGCTGCGCTACGCATAAAGCCTAATTGACCTGCTTTACTTGCGCCGTAGTGGCTCCAACCTGGATAGCCTGTGATTGCTCCCGTAATGGAGGACGTGATAATCACGCGACCTTGTTTTTGTTTCTCCATGACACGAAGTGCAGCTTTCACTAAAAAGAACATACCTTTAAGGTTAACAGTATGCATTTTATCCCAATCCGCTTCGGTCATCTCTTTAATGGTTGCTTGAGGAAAAATACCCGTATTGGAACAAAGAATATCGAGTTTACCATACTCTTTTACGACATCATCAATCACTGTTTCACAGGCAGATTGATGAGTGACATCAAGGTGCATAAATTCAACATTTAATTCTTGTTTTGTTTTATTGCCAGCAACATCATCAATATCCGCAATAATTACTTTAGCGCCACTATTTTTTAGGGCGATGACAATACCCTTACCAATACCTTTTGCACCACCTGAAACCAAAGCGATTTTACCCGTTAAATCAAACATAAAACCTCCTATGATAGTATGAGTTCTACTGTATCAGTCTAGGTTGAAAAACGGTAAATCAACCAGAAAACTTTGTAGTGGGTCACAAATGTACCTTAGATCATTTTTTTCTTTAAAAGGATGACATCACAAAATAGAGAGATAAATACCAGATAGAACATTGCATCAGGGAAAACGGAATATTTATCAAAATACGCGGATGCTATTTTTTAGCATAAATAGTGTTTTTTTGAGGTGAATGCAAAAAGGCAGTAAATTGTCTGTATAAAAAGTGTTAACTTATTAGTGAAACACATTTGAGATAAGCTAGTCTAAACTTTATACAGGCTATCTGATTAATTTAATGCGCATCAAGTTTATGAAAAAAAATGTACGATAATGATGAACTGGTAAAAAATATGCGTACAATGGTATTGTTGAATCAATTCAGCATTTACAATATCGGAAAATAACACCAGATAAGCCGGTATTGAAATAAAAAGTTATTCCAACAATTTTGCAATAATTACATCGAATAAGAATCAGAGGTAATCATGGTCAATGGGATCAAAAGAATTGGGGTTTTAACAAGTGGTGGTGATGCACCCGGAATGAATGCCGCGATCCGTGGTGTTGTTCGTGCCGCACTAAGTGAAGGTTTAGAGGTTTATGGGATTTTTGATGGCTATATGGGGCTGTATGAAAACCGCATGAAAAAACTCGACCGTTTTAGCGTGTCAGATATGATCAACCGCGGTGGTACGTTCCTTGGTTCTGCTCGTTTCCCTGAATTCCGTGAAGACAATGTGCGTGCTGTTGCTATCGAGAACATGAAACAAAATGAGCTTGATGCCTTAGTGGTTATTGGTGGTGATGGTTCTTATCTTGGTGCGAAAAAACTGACGGAAGCAGGTTTTCCATGTATTGGTTTACCAGGCACAATCGATAATGACGTAGCGGGTACTGACTACACAATCGGTTATTTTACAGCATTAGAAACGGCAGTTGAAGCCATTGACCGTTTACGTGATACCTCAACGTCTCATAAACGTATCTCTATCGTGGAAGTCATGGGACGCTATTGTGGTGATTTAACGCTATCTGCTGCAATTGCTGGGGGATGTGAGTTTGTTGTTCTACCTGAGTCCGAATTACCATTTAATCGTGACGAACTGCTCGCAGAAATCAAAGCGGGTATTGAACGTGGTAAACGCCACGCAATCGTCGCAATCACAGAACACGTTTGTGATGTGCATGAATTAGCTCGTTTTATTGAAGCTGAAACTAAACATGAAACACGTGCAACAGTATTAGGTCATATTCAACGTGGTGGTTCTCCTGTCGCTTATGACCGTATTCTTGCTTCTCGTATGGGGGCTTACTCTGTTCAACTGCTATTAGAAGGTTACGGTGGTCGTTGCGTAGGTATTCAAAACGAAAAACTGGTTCACCATGATATTATTGATGCGGTTATGAATATGAAACGTGTCTTTAAAGCCGATTGGTATGAAACAGCGAAAAAACTGTATTAGTTAATAGATTTCTCGTAATACCCAAGTCTTTCTGAGTGCTATCCTTATTCGCGAACTGCTCTGATACATGATGTGTCAGAGTAGCTTCTCGAGTGAAAACATTTCATTTTATAATCCTATTCTTCTTCAATTCTTTCTAACATCCCTTGTATTAATAGTTATATTCCCGTTGTGTATATCAATCAGTTTTTTGTTATTTCATCGTTATAAAACTTTCTGTCAGCCTAGTTAAATACTTAACGACAGGGGATGGATAGACATGTTTAAACAATGGGGTTTAGTATCAACGACTTTAATCGCATTACTTTTTTCTAATAATCTATGGGCTAAAGATATTCAATTATTAAATGTCTCTTATGATCCGACAAGGGAACTGTATCAACAGTATAATCAAGCATTTAGCCAGTATTGGGAACACAAAACAGGAGATAAAGTCACAGTACGTCAATCACATGGTGGATCAGGAAAGCAAGCAACATCGATTATCAATGGTATAGACGCAGATGTTGTGACATTAGCGCTTGCCTATGATATTGATGCGATTGCACAAAGGGGAAATCTTGATAAGCAATGGATAACTCGATTACCTGATAACTCAGCACCTTACACTTCAACAATTGTTTTTCTGGTGAGAAAAGGAAACCCTAAGCAGATAACGGATTGGGACTCACTGATAAAACCGGGGATCTCCATTATTACACCAAACCCTAAAACGTCTGGTGGTGCAAGATGGAACTATCTTGCTGCTTGGGGATATGGATTAAAAGCCAATCATCAAGATAGCGAAAAAGCAAAAGCCTTCGTGAAAGCGCTCTATCAGCAAGTTGAAGTACTAGATTCAGGTGCACGAGGCGCTACAAATACATTTGTTGAACGAGGTATTGGTGATGTATTGATTGCATGGGAAAACGAGGCTTTATTAGCAATTAATGAATTAGGGGCAGATCAATTTGAGATAGTTACTCCATCCGTATCTATTCTTGCAGAGCCTACAGTATCTGTTGTTGATAAAGTGGTTGATAAACGAGGAACGCGAGAAATTGCAACGGCTTACTTAAATTATCTTTACTCACCACAAGGGCAAGAGATTGCAGCAAAAAACTATTATCGCCCTAGAGACAAAGTGATTGCTGAAAAATACCAAAGCCTTTTCCCAAAACTCGAACTATTTACTATTGATAAGGTTTTTGGTGATTGGCAATCTGCGCAGAAAATACATTTTGCGACAGGGGGGGTATTTGATGAAATTAGTCGTCGTTGATGTGTAATAAAGCGAAAAACAAAAAAATCACCTTCTGGTTTATATTCAGTAAGGTGATTTTATCTATTTTTTATCCTTTAACGGTATAAGCCGGGAAGATAAAAATTATTTTTTCGCTTTCGCTTGTGCTGCTGCTTTAACGATGACGGCAAATGCATCAGCTTTTAGTGAAGCACCGCCGACTAATGCGCCATCAATGTCGGGTTGACCAAATAGTTCAGCTGCATTCTTATCGTTAACAGAGCCACCGTATTGGATAATAACTTGTTCAGCGATAGCGGCATCTTTCTTCGCAATATGATCACGAATAAATTTATGAACAGCTTGAGCTTGTTCTGGAGTAGCAGATTTACCTGTACCGATAGCCCAGATTGGTTCATAAGCAATCACGGCATCTTTAAATGCCACTGCACCGTGTGCATTTAAAACAGCATCGATTTGGCGAGCACAGACTTCTTGTGTTTTACCCGCTTCGTTTTCTGCTTCGGTTTCACCAATACACAATACTGGCGTTAAACCTAACTCTTTCAACACGCCAAATTTTTGAGCGATAAACTCGTCAGATTCTTTATGATAAGTACGACGCTCAGAGTGACCAATGATAACGTATTTAACATCAACGTTTTTCAGCATTTCTGCCGAAGTTTCACCAGTGAAAGCACCAGATAAGTTAACACCTGTATCTTGAGCACCTAATGCAATACGGCTTCCACCAATTTCATGGCGTGCTTGGCATAGGTAAACTGCGGGTGGTGCGATGGCAACATCACAACCTGCAACACCGCTAACTTCTTTACGTAGTGCAGCAATCAACTCATGAACCATATGAATGCTACCGTTGAGTTTCCAGTTACCCATGACTAATGGATGGCGCATAACTTTTCCTCCAACCGAGTGGTTTAAATTTAGTTTGCTAATAAACTTGAATTCTGTTGATGCACAACAGTATAGAGAACATTGAATAGAATAGCTTTGTTTTTTATCACGGAATAGCTGAAACGATCTTGCTATTTAAAGAAAGCTTAATCGGTTCAATGGCGAAGGTCGTTAATTTATCATCTTCATGTGCAATAATGTAACGAATAGCCCCAACGTTATGGCTAATGTAAGCGGGTGTTTGGTTTTTAAATGCAAACAAATCGAGCACTTCTTGAATTTGTGTTGGTGTTATTGATGGGTCAAATTGAGCGACCAAAGTGATAATGTATTGTGTGGTGATCTCACGGTTTATTTTTTCTAATTCAGGTGAGTCTGGTGTGTGGATAAGTGTCAGTTGTAGGCTTTTAATTTTTTCACTACCACGCTCTAATATTGCAGATGAGTAAAGATAAGGTGTGATACGAGTTGCTGCTCTGACAAGTGGGATCGCAATATTATGGTTGGTGATAATTTTATATTCATTAAGAAATAATAACGGATTTTGTTGGTTGAACTTTGCTCGTAGCTCAGGGATCGTTATCTCAAAAACAGGTGCATCTTGTTTAAGATAAGCAATATCATCTTTAGTGGGTTGCTTTTGTGCGACGGACATCCCTGTTGCGAAAACGGAAGTTGGCAAACAAAGAGCAATGCTTATGATTATCAGGTATAACGTAGAAAGTGTACTTTCTTTTATCATCTGTCCTCCGTTTGTCTGTGCTGTTATTGGCTAGTCTGTATTATTTGATACTAAATGGACAGTGTCATTCACACATTAAGTAAATTATTGAGAATTTATGACCTTACAACATTGGGCATTTTCATTCAAAGGGCGAATTGGGCGTCGTGATTTTTGGGTCGGTTTTGGTGTCTGTTTTGCTCTTTTTTTGGGCCTTTTTATTATTAATGAAGTGATTTATCCCTTACCGGCTATCGTAATGTGGATATCGATCTTCTTTATTCTCTACCCTTTTTGCGCGATTTTTACCAAAAGACTCCACGATAGAAATAAAAGAGGAATATGGCTTTTATTGCTTTTACTTGCAGTGATGTTGGGACTCACTGATACAAGTAGTTTAGAACCATTTTGGCAATGGGCGATGGGGCGTTTTCTTCCTTCCTTTATCGGGATGATTATGTTGTTAGATTGCGGTGTGTTTATTGGCAATCAAAGTGAAAACTACTTTGGTAAACACACGGAGCAAGTGAATTACCGTCGCTGGCGTTAATACTTTTTATTAAAATAAATCCAATAAGGGCAAAAGAGAAGATTGCCCTTATTTATTTTGCTTTTTCATATTACCAATACTGTTCGCTGGTGATATGCCCCGGTTTACGTCGTAAATGTTTACGCATTTCTCGTTGTTCTTTTAATAGTTGTTGGGTATCTCTTACCATTTGTGGATTACCACATAACATAAGGTGGCTCTCTTCTGGGGAGATGGTTAAGCCAACGGTTTTTTCTAAGGCACCACTTTCAATTAATGCAGGAATACGACCTGTTAATGAGCCAATATGATTTTCACGGCTAACAATAGTTTGAATGCGTAATTTTCCTGAGTAATGTTCAACGAGTTTTTCCATTAAAGGGAGATAACTTAAGTCATTAGCATAACGAACTGCGTGAACAAGAACGATATTCTCAAATCTATCCAGATCTTGCCCTAATTGTAAAATCGATAAAAAAGGCCCTATGGCGGTTCCTGTAGAAAGCATCCAAAGGGTATTAGCACTAGGTACTTCTTCTAATACAAAAAAGCCGCTGGCTTGCTCGGTGACAAGTAATTCATCCCCTATTTCTAGAGCGCTTAATTTAGGGCTTAATTTTCCTTCGGGTACAGTCACCAGATAAAATTCTAAGTTAGGATCATTCGGTGCATTCACATAAGAATAGGCACGTTGCACTCGTTCGCCATCAATATCTAATGCTAATTTTGCAAATTGTCCCGCTGTAAATTTATCAACAGGGGCATTTACAACAAGACTTATTAACGAGTCAGTCCAGCGATTAACTTGGATAACTTTTCCATTCACCCAATTTGCCATAGAGGTTATCTCCTTACGATAAATGCG
Organism: Proteus sp. G2626; assembly: GCF_009915985.1. Classification (NCBI taxonomy): domain Bacteria; kingdom Pseudomonadati; phylum Pseudomonadota; class Gammaproteobacteria; order Enterobacterales; family Morganellaceae; genus Proteus; species Proteus sp. G2626. The sequence continues at coordinate 149,490 of NZ_JAABNH010000005.1, forward strand.
TTGATGTCGCTTATTCATTCTAAGTAGGAAGTGATTTTTTATTTATCAAGATGATGTGGTGATATTATTTATCTGAAATTTTGTCAATGAATGACACAATATGTACATTTATATTGACAACTATGGTGTTTTTCTCTGACATTAGGTGTCATGCAAAAATTGCTGGCTATCTCGCAAATTTCTCCAAATTTGTTAACTTAGTCTCATTCTTAAAAGGTGTACATTTTGCAGAGTTTATTTTTTATAAATTCTCTGTGGTGTGCGTCTGTCTGTTAATTTATTTGAAATTTCTGAGCAAAGAAAAGAAATGAGAAAGTTAGAACATGCAAATCTATTATTATTGATAATTGCACTGGTTGCTGTGGGTCAAATGACGCAAACCATCTATGTGCCTGTGATCGCGGATATGGCGGTTTACTTTGGTGAGCCGACCGGTGCAGTACAGCAAGTGATGGGCGCCTATCTTTTTTCTTATGGTTTTTCACAACTCATTTATGGGCCTATCTCTGATAAAGTAGGACGTCGCCCTGTGATTTTGGTCGGGATGACTATCTTTTGTTTATCGACACTAGTGGCGATTTTCTCACAAAATTTAACTACATTGGTTATTGCAAGTACTTTACAAGGTATGGGGACAGGGGTTGCGGGCGTGATGACACGGACACAACCTCGTGACTTATATACAGGTACTGCATTACGTTATGCCAATAGCTTATTAAATATGGGTGTTTTAGTTAGTCCATTATTAGCACCAATGATTGGTGGCATCGTCGCACACTTCTTTGGTTGGCATGCGTGTTATATCTTTTTGTTATTATTAGGAACGAGTGTTCTGTTTTGTATGTATCGCTGGATGCCAGAAACACGTCCTGTACAAGTTGAAAAACGTAACATGCTGTCATCATTTTACTTATTGCTTTCAAACAGTACCTTCAGTGCATTTTTAATTATGCTGATTTGTGCTTTATCTGGTATTGCGGTTTTTGAGGCATCGAGTGGTGTCTTAATGGGCGGGGTATTAGGCTTAAATAGTATTACTATCAGTATATTATTTATTTTGCCTATTCCTGCAGCATTCTTTGGTGCTTGGTATGCTGGTCGTGAAGGTAAAACCTTTGTGCAATTGATGTGGCACTCTGTCTTTTGTTGTTTATCAGCCGGTATTTTAATGTGGATCCCTGGTTGGCTAAATGTCATTAATATTTGGACTTTACTGGTACCCGCTGCATTATTTTTCTTTGGTGCAGGCATGTTATTTCCGCTTGCAACAACGGGGGCTATGGAACCATTTCCTTATCTAGCAGGTTCTGCGGGTGCGCTGGTAGGGGGATTACAAAATGTGGGATCAGGTGTTGCAACGTGGTTTTCCGCTTTATTACCACAACATAATCAATTTAGCTTAGGCATGATTATGTTCGCTATGTCAGTCGCTATTATGCTTTGTTGGCTTCCGTTGGCTCATCGTTTTAGCCATGAAGAACATACTATTTAGATTAGCGATGCCGCAAATTAGATGAAAAATGCCGAGATTTTTATCTCGGCATTTTAGTTTTGTAGCCTAGGCTACTTCTCTCTCAACCTGTTTTACTGCAATTAACCGCGATCTTCCCATTCTTGGGCACGAGCAACGGCTTTTTTCCAACCGTTATAACGATAGTTACGTTCAGTGGTTTCAATTCCAGGGCGGAATTCTTTATCGATAGCGGCTTTGTTTCTGACTTCCTCTAAATCATTCCAGAAACCAATCGCAAGGCCAGCAAGGAATGCCGCACCTAATGCTGTACTTTCACGAACAACAGGGCGTTCTACACGCGTACCCAAAATATCGGACTGGAATTGCATTAAGAAGTTATTGGCAACTGCACCACCATCAACACGCAATGATTGTAAACGTGCGCCTGAATCGGCTTGCATTGCATCCAAAACATCGCGAGTTTGGTAAGCGATAGATTCTAAGGTTGCACGGATAATATGATTACGGTTAGCACCACGGGTTAAACCGAAGATAGCACCACGCGCATACGGATCCCAATAAGGAGCACCTAGGCCAGTAAACGCAGGAACAACATAAACACCGTTTGTATCATTAACCTTAGTCGCGAAGTATTCAGAGTCAGTCGCTTCATCAATGAGTTTTAATTCATCACGTAGCCATTGAATAGATGCACCACCAACGAATACTGCACCTTCTAAGGCGTAGTTTACTTCACCACGCGGGCCACAGCAGATTGTTGTTAACAAACCATGATTAGAACGAACGGCTTCTTTACCTGTATTCATCAGTAAGAAGCAACCTGTACCATAGGTATTTTTCGCCATACCACTTTGTACGCAAAGTTGACCATAAAGTGCAGCTTGTTGGTCACCCGCCATACCCGCGATAGGAATACGTGTACCACCTTTACCACCAATATTTGTTTGGCCATAAACTTCTGACGATGGCACTACTTTTGGTAACATGTTGCGAGGAATATCCAGCAGATCGAGGATTTTCTGATCCCAATCTAACGAGTGGATATTAAATAACATTGTTCGTGAGGCGTTAGTGAAATCAGTAACGTGAACACGACCTTGCGTCATTTTCCAAACTAACCAAGTATCAACAGTACCAAATAATAACTCGCCTTTTTCTGCTCTTTCACGAGCACCTTCGACATTGTCGAGGATCCATTTTAATTTTGTACCAGAGAAATAAGGGTCAACCATTAAGCCTGTATTTTGGCGAATATATTCTTCGACACCTTCTTTATCTTTTAAACGAGTACAGAAGTCGGCAGTACGGCGACATTGCCATACAATGGCATTATAGACAGGTTTACCCGTTTCTTTATCCCACACAATGGTGGTTTCACGTTGGTTTGTGATACCAATACCTGCGACATGATCAGATGGAATATCTGCTTTTGCTAAGACTTCAACTAAGGTTGCACTTTGTGTTGCCCAAATTTCCATTGGATCGTGTTCAACCCAGCCTGGCTTAGGATAAATTTGAGTGAATTCGCGTTGTGAAATACTGACGATGTTAGCATCGTGATCAATCACTACAGCACGAGAGCTGGTTGTTCCCTGATCAAGCGCAACAATGTATTTCTTTTCAGTATTTGATGTATTTGTTTCTGTTGTCATGTTAGTAACCTGTTTTGATAATCAACAATCTTGCTCTAAGTATTATTTATCGTCTTCAATTTTGCAGGTATCGCAAGGTAAGTGACGGCCAATTAATTTACGGTAAGCCAATGCACCTAAGATACCACCGATAAATGGAGCAATCATTGGCACTAAGAAATAAGGAATATCACGTCCACCAGTCAGCGCAATATCACCCCAACCAGCAAAGTACGCAACCAGTTTTGGACCAAAGTCACGAGCAGGGTTTAAGGCGAATCCAGTTAATGGACCAAATGCACCACCGATAACAGCAATTAAAATACCAATCAGTAAAGGCGCTAATGGGCCTTTAGGTACACCGTTACCGTCATCAGTTAAGGCTAAAATTAAGCCAACTAAAATAACGGCGATGATAACTTCAACAAAAAAGGCATGTACAACGGAAATTTGAGCTGCAGGATAAGTCGAAAATACACCAGCAGTGAAGAGACTTTCTTGTGAGCCTCTGACAATGCCATTAACTTGTTCGTAGTCGAGGAAAACATTGTAGTACATAAAGTACACAATGGCTGCGGCAAAGAAGCCACCTAACATTTGTGCAATAATATAAGGGATAACTTTTCTGCGTTCAAAGCAAGCGAATAACCAAAACGCAACAGTAACTGCCGGGTTCAAGTGAGCACCCGAGGTGCCTGCGGTAAGATAAACGGCTAAGGCAACACCCAGCCCCCAGATAATACTTATCTCCCATAGTCCTAGCTCTGCACCTGCAATACGTACCGCAGCTACACAACCGAGGCCGAAGAAGACTAGCAACGCAGTTCCGATAAATTCAGAAATGCATTGACCCATAAGAGAGGTTTTCGTCTGGCTCATATATTCTATCCTGAAAGAGGGTTATTTATTGTTAGTATTCTTTTCGAATTGAAAAGATAACTGTAAATTTATCGTTAATGAGCGTAAACGAGAATAAGCGAAATTGAAATTTGTGTGTCTCATCAAGAAAATGAGTGAAAACGCTCTTAATTAGTGACTTGTTCGACATTTGTAATGTGATCTGACCAGTGTTTTTGATAAATTGAAAAAAGAATGTAATTCCACGGAAGATGCTAGACAGTTGTTGATAGGCTACTTACAATCGGAAGTATCGATTATATGGGGGATTACAGTATGTCATTTGAAGTTTTCGAAAAGTTAGAATCAAAAGTACAACAGGCTATTGATACCATCACGTTATTACAGATGGAAATTGAAGAGCTAAAAGAAAAAAATGATGCGCTGAACCAAGAAGTTCAAGAAGCGAAAGGATCACGCGAAGCCCTTGTTCGTGAAAACGAAGAGCTAAAACAAGAGCAATCAAGCTGGCAAGAGCGTTTACGTGCACTGTTAGGTAAAATGGAAGACGTACAGTAATGGTTTTTTAAGCCAAAAATACAAAAGCCACCAGACGGTGGCTTTTGTGTCTTAAATCGTAAGAAAGCAGATAAAAGTAAAATTAATCTTCAATTAAATCTTCATCTAAGCCTAAAGGCTCTTCTGATAAAATGATCCCTGTGTTATCCGCATAAAGATAATCACCAGAGAAGAATGTAACACCGCCAAAGTTAACGCGGATATCACTTTCACCAATGCCTTCACTCGGGCAACCCGCAGGTATGGCAGCCATCGCTTGAATACCTAAATCAAGTTCTGACAATACATCAACTTGACGTACTGCACCATAAACGACAATGCCTTCCCATTCATTCGATACGGCAAGTTGTGCTAATTCACCATCAATTAAGGCTTTACGTACAGAGCCACCGCCATCAACTAAAAGAATACGGCCTTTGCCATTTTCTTCTAGTAAATCATAAATCAGACCATTATCTTCAAAGCATTTCACGGTGATGATTTGACCACTAAAGGCGCTTTGACCACCAAAGTTTGAGAAAAGCGGTTCTACGACATTGATATCTTCTTGATAGATATCACAGAGTTCAGAAGTATCATATTTCATAGGAGATTACGTCAGGTTGCCACAGGAAGAGCCAGTATATCCCTTAACAGGGGCTGTTGGCAAAAGACTCACTGAAAATTCAGTGAGTCAAATCAACAATCGGACTAAATTATTCTAAAATTAAACCTAAAGAGAAGAGCACGTTAGTGAGTAATGCCGCTTTTACCATATGTTCAAGTAAAGGACGCATCGCTTCGCCAGAGTGGTCGGCATTAACACGTTTAATATGCAGTAAAAGCATGGGGGTGGCGAGTAAGAATAGCCATGCTGTCCAGCGGTGCATATAAAGAAGTGTGAAGATAATTAAGCACGCAATAGAGAGAAAAATAACACACGTATGGTAGGTTCGAGAGCCTGAAGGGCCTAAACGAACGGCTAATGTATTTTTACCGGCTTGAATATCACTTTCTAGATCGCGCATATTATTAATATTTAGGACGGCAACAGAAAGTAAACCACAGGCTGTGGCGGGGAGAAGGGTAACAATATCAAAAGTATTCGATTGTAAGTAATAAGTCCCGATTACGCTTAACCAGCCAAAGAATATTAAGACGGAGATATCACCTAATCCCATATAGCCATAAGGACGTCGGCCTACGGTATAGGTAATGGCTGCAACAATGGCAAGTAACCCCATCACTAAAAAGCCAATGGCGTCTTCTGGTTTTTTGCATGCGACAATAATCAGTGCGATACCTGAAATACATGAGATGATGACATTTAGTATTAAGGCTTTTTTCATTTGAGCTGGCGTTATTACGCCTTTTTGCATTCCACGAAGTGGCCCTAAACGCTCTTCTGTATCCGTGCCTTTTACAGCATCACCGTAGTCATTAGCAAGGTTGGATAGAATTTGTAATGTCCCTGCCGTCAAAATAGCAAGCAGTGCAATAGGTAGCTCAAAATGACCCATCCAATACGCTAATGCGGAGCCAGTCACAATGGCAATTAACCCTAAAGGCAGTGTTTTGGGTCGTAAACTTTCAAGCCAGGCTTGTGTCCGGCTAGTGGAATTTAGAGAGCTCATGCTGAAATTCGATACTCATGTTCATTGTTATTATAAAAATAAGAATGGGAGGCAAGCCTCCCACGTAAATATTGCTGATAAGGATCGCACAAGTTGATTATAAAATAAATCGACTCAGATCTTCATCTGCTACAAGCTCATCCAGATGCTGTTTCACATATTCTGCATCAATCAATATAGATTGACCTTGTCGTTCGCTTGCATCGTAGGAAATTTCTTCCATTAAGCGTTCTAAAACGGTATGTAAACGACGAGCGCCGATATTTTCAGTTGTCTCATTAACACGCCATGCTGATTCGGCAATTTTGCGAATACCGTCTTCAGTAAAGCTAATAGAGACCCCTTCAGTTGCCATTAAAGCTTCATACTGTTTTGTTAGCGATGCATTAGGTTCTGTAAGAATACGCTCAAAATCTTCTGCTGTCAGCGCTTGAAGCTCAACGCGAATTGGCAGACGTCCTTGCAATTCAGGAATTAAATCAGAAGGACTGGAAACTTGGAAAGCACCTGATGCAATAAACAGAATATGGTCTGTTTTCACCATACCGTGTTTTGTTGAAACTGTACAACCTTCGACCAGTGGTAAGAGGTCACGTTGCACCCCTTCACGAGAAACGTCAGGGCCAGAACTTTGACCACCACGTTTACAGATTTTGTCTACTTCATCAATAAAGACAATACCGTGTTGCTCTACTGCATCAATGGCTTGTTGCTTTAACTCTTCAGGGTTAACCAGTTTAGCGGCTTCTTCTTCAACAATAAGCTTAAACGCATCTTTGATTTTCATCTTACGCGCTTTTTGTTTTTGTCCCGCTAAATTTTGGAACATAGATTGTAATTGGTTTGTCATCTCTTCCATTCCTGGAGGAGCCATGATTTCAACACCCATTGGTGTTGCAGATAACTCAATTTCAATCTCTTTATCGTCTAATTGGCCTTCGCGTAATTTTTTACGGAAAGATTGGCGAGCAGCAGAAGGTTCAGAGGCTTGCTCTGCGACACCCCAGTTATTTTTTGCTGGTGGAATAAGTGCATCCAGAATGCGTTCTTCCGCCATTTCCTCAGCACGGAAACGGTTTTTATCAATCGCTTGGCTACGCACCATTTTGACCGCAGAGTCGGTTAAGTCACGGATAATAGAATCAACTTCTTTACCCACATAACCTACTTCAGTGAATTTAGTTGCTTCAACTTTGATGAAAGGTGCATTGGCTAATTTTGCTAAACGGCGTGCAATTTCAGTTTTACCCACACCAGTAGGACCAATCATCAGAATATTTTTAGGGGTGACTTCATGGCGTAGCGCTTCATCAAGTTGCATACGGCGCCAGCGGTTACGTAGGGCAATTGCCACAGCGCGTTTCGCTTTATCTTGACCAATAATAAATCTATCAAGTTCGCTGGCTATTTCGCGAGGAGTCATTTCAGACATGCTCTCAAATCCTTACTCTTTTGAAGAGAGTTCTTCAAAGTTGACATTATGGTTAGTGTAAATACAGATATCTCCAGCGATGCTCAGTGCTTTTTCAGCGATTTCGCGTGCAGAAAGTTCAGTATTTTCTAGCATGGCTCTTGCCGCTGCTTGTGCATAAGGACCACCAGAGCCGATAGCAATGAGATCGTGTTCTGGTTGAACGACATCACCATTACCAGTGATGATAAGAGATGTATTTTCATCTGCAACAGCAAGTAGTGCTTCTAATTTGCGTAGCATTCTGTCTGTGCGCCAATCTTTTGCGAGCTCTACCGCAGCTTTGGTTAAATGCCCTTGGTGAAGTTCTAATTTGCGTTCAAACAGTTCAAAAAGAGTAAAAGCATCAGCAGTGCCGCCAGCAAATCCCGCAATGACTTTGTCGTTATAAAGACGGCGTACTTTGCGAACATTGCCTTTCATGACGGTATTACCCATCGTCGCCTGTCCATCACCACCGATTACAACTTGGCCCTTACGGCGAACACTTACGATTGTAGTCATGAGTCAGCCCCTGGTTTAATCAATAAAAATGAGACGGAAAGTGCTTATCTTTGAGATAAAGCACGGCCCGTTATGTGAATTAGAATTATAGGTGGGGGAGAAAATTTATTTTTCAACCCCCAGAAGAGCGAAGAATACAACCTGATACGCCAGCGCCAGCTGCTTGTTTACTGACTGAATTGGCTTGTTCTTTACTGTAAGGTCCTGATAATACGCGTATCCAGCCATCATTGCCTTTTGTTACTCGACTTTCAATACCGGAAAAAGCCAGTGTTGCTCTTACTGATTCGGCTTGTTCTGTATTTTTAAATGAGCCACATTGCACTAAAAAATGCGTTGTAGCCACAGCCGGTTTTGGTGGTTGCGTCACGGTTGCAGGGGCTGGCACTTGCTCGGATTGAGTCTGTGTCGGTTGTTGAACCACAGAAGGTAGGGTTGTTGCCGGTGGTGTTACGACCACTTGTGAGCGCGGAACTTCCCCATTGTAAGGGACTTCAGGTAACTGAACGGCCGGCTGACGCTTATCTGCTTCAATTTGCTGTAAAAATCTCAATTGTTCAGGTGAAAGTGTTGCTTTCGGATTAATCTGGCTACCTGAAGAGGAAGATTCGGGCAATAAAGGCGTACCCACCTGACGATTTTCCAGTTCTTTAATGTACTGCCAACGCTCTTGCGGTTTAGGCGGTAAGCTATTCGCTGGATGCTGCCCAGTGATTGTTGGTGCTGTTTCTATGGCTTCTTTTTTATTATGCGTAATAAAATAGAGGCCACCGATAAACAGCGCCACAATTGCGATTGCCGCGATAAGTGTTGTCAAAGGCAACCCTTTAGCAGCCTTTTTATTTTTACTTTTCGTTGTCTTTTTACGACGAGCAGATGTCTGCCCTCGTCCCACATAGTCTCGTTGTGCCACAGTTCGATTCGCTGATAATTAAAGGAATAGGTATCACGAGCGATATGTTACTTAACATAGTGTGTTTTGCCTAGCTTTTAAGCTGACAGACACTATCTCTTATAATTAGCTCACAATCTAATAAGCGAGAACCTGGTGCAACAGGTCTACCTTGTAATTGATCGAGCAATAACAGCATAGATTGACGTCCAATTTCATAACGAGGTTGTTCCATCGTTGTCAGAGCGGGTTCGCTGTAGCGTGTGATATCAAGATTATCAAAACCAATTACAGAGAGATCTTTCGGGAGCTCTAACCCTAGTTTTTTCGCCTGCCACATAACGCCAATCGCCATAATATCACTATGACAGAACACCGCTGTCGGTGGTTCAGGTAAAGAAATCAGTTTTTTCAGACTTTCTGCACCGCTTTCATGGGTAAAATCACCACGAATAATATAGTCTTCACGTAAAGGAACCCCTGTTCTACGCATAGCTTGAATATAGCCTTGTAAGCGATAGCGACATAAAGGCATATCTTCAGGGCCTGTAATACAAGCAATACGCTTATGCCCCATTTGCTGTAAATAGTGTGTTGCTCTAAAAGAGGCTGTGAGATTATCAATATGAACAGTAGGTAATTCGAGTTCGGGTGCAAATTCATTCGCCATGATCATTGGCGGTAGGTTTTTCTGCTCTTCTTTGGAAACATCAAAAGGAATATGTGATCCAAGCAGTAACATACCATCAATTTGTTTGGTGATAATGAGGTTAATAAATGCATTTTCGTGTTTTTGCTGATGCTTACAATCACCAATAAGAACAAGATAACCATGTTGTGCGGCGGTTTCTTCAATACCACATACGACATCAGTAAAAAAGGGATCACTGATGTTAGGGACGATCACAAGGATCGTTTTTGACTCGTTGCGTTTAAGATTTTTTGACAGGTTATGTGGGTAATAGCCCACGTCAAGAACAGCCTGTTCAACTTTCTGACGGGTTTGTGAGGATACTTTTTCCGGATTCATTAAAGTCCGTGATACGGTTGCTGTGGACACACCGGCTGCAAGGGCAACATCTTTCATTGTTGCTTGCGTATTATCTTTATTATTCTGTTGCAAACCCCATACCTCCCTTTTGGATGGTTTAGTTAAACGATTGCTTTTTTTATTTGTAAAAAAACCGCCGGTGCTCAAAAAAAGATTTTATCGACGGTTTTAGTTTGAGAAATATTCTAAATTGTTATTCTACCCGCTTTTTAAATAGATACTGTTACCTAGTTTGCATAAAAAGTGTGATACCAATCGTTTTTATGAGTTAGTTCGCAAAATTGATAAATAGTCTTGGACTGTAACAAGTATTTCATCAGAATTTTATTCTCAATATAAATTTGGCTGGAATATATTCAAATAGATATAATAAAAACGATTAACAATCTGTTGGGTCAACATCAATATTCCACTTTACTTTCTTACTCTCAGGCAAAGCCACAATTTGAGGGTAAGTGACAGACATTAATTTTTGTAAGTAACCTCGCGAAGGATGTTGTAGCAATAATTGCCAACGATAGTTTCCTCCTCGTTTAGCTTGAATAGCAGGAACCGGCCCCATAACCCATAAATTGGGATCTCGCATTGGATGTTGTTCAAGAAATTGTTTGAGTTGCCGTAAAAATTGAGGCGCACGTTGGTTATTATGATCTTCTGAACGGATCATTATATGACTGGAGTAGGGAGGCAGGAAAGTAGCTTGTCGTTCTTGTAACGCTTCTTTCGTGAAGGCATCGTAGCCCTTTTCTAATAACGTCAATAGCAGAGGATGATCAGGTTGGTGAGTTTGTAAATATACAGCGCCTTGCTTACCTGCTCGGCCAGCACGACCTGATACTTGTGTATAAAGCTGAGCAAAGCGCTCTGCTGCACGAAAATCACTTGAAAATAGAGCGCCATCAACATCGAGTAAAGCGACTAAAGTGACATCCGGAAAATGGTGCCCTTTGGCTAGCATCTGTGTACCAATAAGAATACGGGAGCCACCTTGGTAAATATCTTCAAGTTGTTGCTCTAAAGCCCCTTTACGGCTGGTGGTATCTTTATCGATTCGCGTAACGGGCGTATCAGGGAATAATTCACCAATCCCCTGTTCAAGTTGCTCTGTTCCTAACCCAACAGGCATTAAATTAGTTGAACCACATTGTGGGCATTGTGCTGGAATTCGTCGTTGACTATCACATTGATGGCAACGCAACATGCCATGCTTTTGATGTAGCGTGTAATAGTGATCACAGCGAGGGCATTCTGCTATCCACCCACACTCATGGCATAACAATGCAGGCGAAAATCCTCGGCGATTTAAAAAGAGCATGGCTTGGTTTCCAGCATTTAGGTGCTCTTTTATGGCTTTAATTAAAATAGGTGATAATCCCGTAGTGAGGGGCTGTCCTTTTAAATCAATTAAATGCTCAGTTGCAGGTTTGGCATTTCCTGCTCGTTGTGTAAGTGTTAGTTGTTGATATTTTTTTTGTTCAACATTAAAACTGGTTTCAATTGATGGCGTTGCTGTTCCCATCACGATAGGAATATTTTCTTGTTTCGCACGGAATACAGCTAAGTCACGGGCATGATAACGCCAACCATCTTGTTGTTTATAAGAGCCATCATGCTCTTCATCGATAATAATAATACCAAGATGCTGAAAGGGGGTAAGAAGGGCTGAGCGCGTGCCAATAATAATCGCATTATCACCGCGTTTGGCGCGTAACCAAACGGCTAAGCGTTCTGTATCATTTAATCCAGAGTGCAAAACATCTACAGGGGCATTAAAACGTGCTTTAAAACGACGAATAGTTTGAGGCGTTAAGCCAATTTCAGGTACTAGCACTAATGCCTGTTTACCTTGTGCGAGTATTTTTTCTAATACACTTAAGTAAACTTCTGTTTTGCCCGAACCTGTAATACCTAATAATAACCAAGGTGAAAATTGATCGGCTTGAGCCGTAATGGCACCCACCGCTATAGCTTGTTCGGTATTTAATTTAAATCGTTCACCTTGCACTGCAAAATCATTGTGCCAATGTATGGGGGCAGGTTGTATCGGACGTAAATCTGCAAACTCTTTCTTTTTTAGGTTATTGAGTGTTGCTGTAGTGATATCGAATTCATCAAGCTGATGGCGATATAAAGGTGTACGACGAAGTGCGGCTAAGGCTTGTTGCTGTTTTTTTGCCCCTTTTAAACGATTAAGGTCGAGATTAGCTCCCTCTTTTGTGGCATACCATTGCCATAATGGAGTAAATTCAGCCGGTTTCCCCTGCCGTAATAAAATGGGCATGGCATGAAATAATACTTCTCCTAAAGGGTAGTGATAATAAGCCGAGGCCCAATTTAACATATCCCATAAAACCCCCGGGAAGAGCGTCTCAGTATCGAGAATTTCCTCAATAGGTTTTAGCTTTTCGATTGGAAACTCACTGTGTGTAGTGAGTCCTTTGACAATCCCAAGAGAACGGCGTTTATTACCAAAAGGTACGATGACTCGACTACCGACAACTGGCGCATTGATCCCTTCTGGTAACAGATAATCAAAAGAGGAGAACAGTGGTACAGGTAAAATTACCTGAACTATAGTCATATCAGGGTTTCCGAGTGTTTTAGCGAAAAGGTAGCGTTAAGAATATCACAAAAAGTGTGCAGATTTCATTGCGCGTTTAGTAGATATTCTGTATGATCCGCCCCCTTTGGTAGATAAATTACCAGACACTTAATTTCAATCAACACGACGTGTGGTGTTCGGCTGTGGGCTGAATGGCGACACGGCCTTAGTAGAGGTTTTCCATGCAAAAAGATATTCATCCTAAATACGAAGAAATTACTGCATCTTGTTCTTGCGGTAACGTTATGAAAATCAACTCCACAGCAGGTCACAACCTGAATCTGGACGTTTGTGATAAATGCCACCCATTCTATACTGGTAAACAACGTGATGTTGCAACCGGTGGTCGTGTTGATCTGTTCAACAAACGCTTCAAAATCCCAGGTAGCAAATAAGATATTTGTTGCTACACGATATCAGCAAAGTCTGGTATCTTGCGGACAGTTTGGCACTAAAGAAAAGCCCAAAGTTTTTGCTTTGGGCTTTTTTATTCGTGTTAATCAAGCAATGAGTCAATAAATCGGCGCTGATTAATACTCCCAAGTATCGGGATCAACCCCGTGCTGGCGCATTATTTCTTTTGCCTCTTCAGGGATTTCATCATTACGTTCTTTACGTAAGTCTTCATCATTTGGGAGAGGCTGTCCGGTAAATGCGTGCAAAAATGCTTCACACAATAATTCACTATTGGTTGCATGTTTTAGGTTATTAACCTGACGGCGAGTGCGTTCATCGGTCAAAATTTTCAACACTTTCAACGGAATTGAAACTGTGATTTTCTTAACTTGCTCACTCTTTTTGCCATGCTCAGCGTAAGGGCTGATATATTCACCGTTCCATTCAGCCATGGATTACCTTTATTAATATCATTTAGTTGAAGTCAGAATAGGGTTAACCCACATTCTGATGTGGCAATACCAGTTTATCATGACTTTTCTAAAACCACCGACTCTTCTGACTGAAGGTGAGAGAAAAAGTAATGGTCACTGGTGATATCCTTAATTCAGGTATTATTCCATTACTTAATCTATCCGTAAAGGAGTTTAGATGTCTAGATGTATTGACGTCTTGGTGTCTAATTGGATATGCTGTTGTCGACTTTTCCATTTATCGCTGTGACAAGGTGCCTGCATGACGAAGAAAACAGCAACACTCGCTATCCATAATGGGCTAAATGAAGATACACAATTTGGTTGTGTTGTACCGCCTATCTATCTTTCTAGCACTTATAATTTCTTAGAATTTAATCAGCCTCGTGAACATGATTATTCTCGTCGCGGTAATCCCACACGTGATATGGTGCAAAAAGCATTAGCTGAGCTAGAAGGAGGGGTAGGCGCTGTTGTCACTAGCAGTGGAATGTCGGCAATTCATTTAATTTGTACGGTTTTTTTAAAACCAGGCGATGTTATCGTCGCACCTCATGACTGCTATGGGGGGAGTTATCGCCTTTTTAACAGTCAACAAGAGCGTGGAGCTTACCGGGTCATTTTTGTGGATCAAAATGATGATATTGCACTAAAGCAAGCTTTATTACATCAGCCTAAAATTGTTTTTATCGAAACACCAAGTAATCCTCTTTTAAGAATAACGGATATTCAAAAGATCAGTGAACTAGCTCATCAACAAGGTGCTTTAGTGGTTGCGGATAACACCTTTATGAGTCCGGTCTTACAAAAGCCATTAACATTAGGTGCAGATATTGTTGTGCACTCCTGCACAAAATATCTCAATGGTCATTCAGATATTGTTGCGGGTGTTGTTATCTGTCAGTGTCAGAAACAGCTTGAGGAGCTAAGCTGGTGGGCGAATAATATTGGCGTCACATCTGGCGCATTTGATAGTTATTTATTATTACGAGGTATAAGAACTCTCGTGCCTCGAATTCGACTTCAACAAGAAAATGCACAGACATTAGTGGCATTTTTACAAACACAGCCTTTAGTCGAAAAAATGTATTACCCCGCACTGGAAAATCATGCAGGCCATCAAATAGCAAAAAAACAGCAGCAAGGTTTCGGTGCGATGTTAAGTTTTGAGTTAAAAGGGGGGGTGGAGGTAATTAAACTCTTTTTATCTCACTTAACTCTCTTTACACTGGCAGAATCTTTAGGTGGGGTAGAAACCTTAATTTGTCACCCTGCCACAATGACACATGCGGGCATGTCAGATGAGGCGAAGAAAATAGCGGGAATAAGTCCCTCATTGCTCCGTATCTCTGTAGGTATTGAAGATAGCCAGGATTTAATCAACGATTTACAAAATGCGTTTGATGCAGCAACTAAAAGGTAACCATGGATCATGAGCGTAGTGGCAATTAAACAACAGGCGGAACCGATTTGCCGTCAGTTACATAAATTCGGTGGTAGCAGTCTTGCAGACATAAAATGTTATCAACGTGTCGTGAATATCATGACAAACTATAGCCAACCGAATGATCTCATGGTGGTTTCTGCGGCGGGTTCAACAACCAATCAGCTAATTAGCTGGCTTAAACTGAGTCAAAGTGATCGCATTTCAGCGCATCAAGTTCAGCAAACATTACGACGCTACCAATTGTCATTAATTGAAGGTCTTCTTTCAAAAGAAAATGCAGAGCTTCTCTCTCAAGCGTTTATTGCCGATCTTGAACGTTTAAGTTATTTACTTGATAAGCCTATGACAGAGGCGACTTATGCCGAAGTTGTCGGCCATGGTGAAATCTGGTCTGCAAGATTAATGGCAAAACTACTAACTGAACAAGGTTTACCGAGTATTTGGTTAGATGCTCGTGAATTTTTGTGTGCAGAAAGAGCCGCACAACCTCAAGTGAATGAAATATTATCTCGCCCATTATTGCAATCACTGTTAGCCAAACATCCTGAATGTCGTTTTGTTGTGACTGGTTTTATTAGCCGTAATCAACAAGGTGAAACGGTTTTATTAGGTCGTAATGGTAGTGACTATTCAGCTACGCAAGTGGGCGCGTTAGCTGATGTCGGAAAAGTGACCATTTGGAGTGATGTCGCGGGAGTATACAGTGCGGATCCACGTAAAGTTAAAGATGCCTGCTTATTACCCTTATTACGTTTAGATGAAGCCAGTGAGTTGGCTCGTTTAGCAGCTCCTGTTTTACATACACGGACATTGCAACCCGTATCAGGCAGTAATATTGATTTGCAACTTCGTTGTAGTTATCAACCTGAGCAAGGTTCAACACGTATAGAACGTGTTTTAGCATCAGGAACGGGCGCCAAGATCGTTACAAGTCATGATGATGTTTGTTTAATTGAGCTACAACTCTCATCTCATCAAAACTTTGAGCAAGTAGCAAAAGAAGTTGATGAATTACTTAAACGTGCGCAAATTCGTCCTTTAGCAACTGGCGTGGACAAAGACAGCCAACTTTTACAACTCTGTTATACCAGTGAAGTCGCAAACAGTGCATTAGATGTATTACAAGATGCGGTTTTGCCGGGTAAATTACATTTACGTGAAGGGTTCTCTTTAGTGGCGTTAGTTGGTGCGGGTGTGTGTAAAAACCCACTGCATTGTCATCGTTTTTATCAACAACTTAAAGACCAACCTGTTGAATTTATTTGGCATGCTGAAGATAACATTAGCTTAGTCGCTGTATTGCGTAATTATACCGAACATTTATTACAAGGTTTGCATCAAACGCTATTTAGAGCAGAAAAACAGATTGGTTTAGTGTTGTTTGGTAAGGGTAATATTGGCTCTCGTTGGCTAGAGCTTTTTGCACGAGAGCAAGAGCCGTTATCTGCACGCAGTGATTTTGAATTTATTCTTGCGGGGGTCGTTGATAGTCGTCGCAGTTTACTTGATTATCAAGGTATTAACCCTAGTCGTGCATTGGCTTTCTTTGATGAAGAAGCAACAGAGCATACTGAAGAATCACTTTATCTTTGGATGAGAGCACATCCTTATGATGATTTAGTGGTTGTTGATATTACGGCGAATGAGTCCCTTGCTACTTCTTATGAAGATTTTGCCAGCTATGGTTTTCATGTTATTAGCGCTAATAAAATTGCTGGCTCCGCATCAAGTTTGCGTTATCGGGCTACACGAGATGCCTTTTCTAAAACTGGCCGTCATTGGTTATATAACGCAACAGTGGGCGCAGGCTTACCGATAAACCATACCGTGCGCGATTTACGCGAAAGTGGTGATTCCATTTTATCAATTAGTGGTATTTTCTCAGGCACATTATCGTGGTTATTCTTACAATTTGATGGCTCGGTACCTTTTAGTGAATTGGTAGAACAAGCATGGCAACAAGGGTTAACAGAGCCTGATCCACGAATCGATTTATCAGGACAAGATGTAATGCGTAAGCTGGTTATTCTTGCTCGTGAAGCGGGTTATGATATTGAGCCAGAGCAAGTGAGAGTTGAATCTTTAGTGCCAGTAGAAGCTGAAACGGGTTCACTAGAAGCGTTTTTTGATAACAGTGCGTTGATCAATGAACAAATGGCACAGCGGTTAGCTGCTGCAAATGAAATGGATATGGTATTGCGGTATATCGCGCGTTTTGATGCCAATGGTAAAGCCAAAGTGGGTGTTGAAGCAGTAAGAAAAGATCATCCTCTAGCCTCACTGTTACCCGGTGATAATTTGTTTGCGATTGAAAGCCGTTGGTATCGTGATAATCCACTAGTTATAAGAGGGCCGGGAGCAGGAAGAGATGTGACTGCAGGTGCAATTCAATCAGATTTAAACCGTCTCTCTCAATTACTGTAATTTAATTATTTCTTTTTTATAAAGGTTATCAGCGGGTTATTTTTTGCTGATAACCTTTTGTCATTTTTGTGTCATATCACTCAATTTTTTTAAATTCTTTGGCTATACTTGAAGTATCTCTAGTCACAAAGGAGCGATTAATGTCAAAAGTAGTAAGACAGATTGTCCCACTAAGAAATGAAATGACGGAGGTGAACCATCAAGCTAAAGAGAACGATTGTCAGTAGCTCATGATGTGAAATTTTAGCGTCTTGAGTGGAAGTTGAAGTACAGTTACAACGTGTTTGAACGTTATTAAGAGTACAATTCTATTTACCACGTGTTTTACAACAGACAATTTAATTTACTGAAAGAATAATTTGTTATTCTTAATTTAAAGCGCTGATTTTTCAGCGCTTTATTCGTTTATTAAGGTAGAATGGCAAAAGAACGTACAGGGAAACCAGTGGCATTATTGGGTTTGGCGACAATATTAAAAATAACAGCCCCACGAGTGGGGAGTTGATCTAAATTAGTCATTAATTCAATTTGATAAGTATCCTGTTCCAATACGTAATACTCACCTAATAACGCATTGTTTTTATGGAATTCTTTTGCTGGATCTGTATCAAATGTTTCATGACCAATAGCTTTTATTTTTCGCTCTTCAAATAAGAATTTGAGAGCATCAAGCCCCCAGCCCGGAATTTGATTTTTTCCTTCAGCATCTTTGTTATCCATCGCCTCTTGTGAAGGCCAGCGCTTACTCCAGTCAGTACGTAATGCGACAAAAGTACCGGCTTCAATTTCACCGTGTTGTTTTTCAAATTCAAGAATATCATTTTTTGAAAA
This sequence comes from Proteus sp. G2626, assembly GCF_009915985.1. Classification (NCBI taxonomy): domain Bacteria; kingdom Pseudomonadati; phylum Pseudomonadota; class Gammaproteobacteria; order Enterobacterales; family Morganellaceae; genus Proteus; species Proteus sp. G2626. Next base: position 167,715 of record NZ_JAABNH010000005.1, read on the forward strand.
TGAGAAATTAGCGTCAATTTTTGCGCGCTCTGATTGATCAATAACAATCAGTGGTAACACTAATTCTTTCAGTTCTAACTGATGCAGATAACGAGTATTAGGAACAAAATGACAAGGTGCATCAATATGCGTACCGTATTGGCCCGGGAATGTAAATTGCTGAGCAAAAAAACCATCTTGATAATCAAAAAGGGTTTTGAAGTTAGCTGCGTCAAACATAAAAAAATGAGGTGAATCTTTATCGAAGCTGTGTGTTAAATCTACCCATTTTTTAGATTTGATGATAGAAAGTGCATTCATTAATTCATTTGTCATCGGTTTCCCCTGTCTGATAACGGAAATAGTAATAGAGTGATTTGATCGTTTTTAATGTTATGGATGTTGAATTTGATTTTATTTTAAACAGAAATTAGTTTGCTTTAGTGATAATAAACATAAAGAAAAAACAAAATAAAGCGTTAAACCTGTTTGATAATAAAAATCTTAATCTGACAGAGTGAGTAAAAAAAGATAGGAAGAATAAGGTATGAGATAGCGTGAACGGTTATAACACATGGACGTAAAAAACTAAAAAGTACAAATCACACCAGACATTTCATCAATATTAAAAAAATTCATCCAAATTTTTAACCAGATAAATTCCCACGTATCTTCCCCTTCATAGTAAAAAACGCTTCTTAGCCGATAAGAAACAAAAAAATGTCCTTATTCTTGGCAAAATTGAGCTAAAACAACACGAATATTAGCCATTCTTATAAGACTAAAGCCGTAATTAAATTTCAGAAAAATCCCCCAAAACGATTATTTTCTGATATGAATAGTAGGCTAAGTAAAAAAAGCAGTGTGGCTTATCACAAAAATCAAAATAAAGTCACATTAGAGATGAAAGTTAATTACACAACTGGGAGGACATGACTTTTCTAATAGGAAGATGCATGTTGTTACCGCCACAAAGACAAGGTCAGGAGTCTCATGAATCAACAATATTCTGCTATGCGTAGCAATGTCAGTATGCTCGGCAAGCTACTTGGAGATACGATAAAAGAAGCACTTGGTGAGGAAATTTTAGATAAGGTTGAATCTATTCGAAAATTATCTAAATCATCGCGAGCAGGTAATGAAGTGCAGCGACAAAAGTTGTTGCTCACGTTACAGAATCTATCTAATGATGAATTATTACCCGTTGCTAGAGCATTCAATCAATTTTTGAACCTGACGAATGTAGCTGAACAATATCATAGTATTTCACCTCATGGCGAAGCCGCAAGTAATCCTGTGGCATTGGCAAAATTAATCTCCCGACTAAAAGATAAGAATTTTACCGATACGCAATTAAAAGAAGCCGTAGAACAAATCTCTATTGAGTTGGTATTAACGGCGCATCCAACCGAAATTGCACGTCGTACTCTTATTCATAAGCTGGTTGAAGTGAATACCTGTTTATCTCAACTCGATCATGATGATTTAGCTGATTATGAACGCACGAATATTATGCGTCGCTTACGTCAGTTAGTCGCTCAATCATGGCACACAGATGAAATTAGAAAAGTCCGTCCAACGCCGATTGATGAAGCAAAATGGGGTTTTGCTGTTGTTGAAAATAGTTTATGGGAAGGCGTTCCTGCTTTTTTACGTGAATTTAACGAACAGCTTAAAGAATCGATAGATTACAACTTACCGGTAGAAGCATCACCCATTCGTTTTACATCATGGATGGGAGGCGACCGCGATGGCAACCCAAACGTTACAGCAGAAATCACGCGTCATGCTTTACTGTTAAGTCGCTGGAAAGCAGCTGATTTATTCTTAAATGATATCCAAGTACTTGTTTCAGAACTTTCGATGACAGAAAGTACACCTGAACTACGTGAATTGGCGGGGGGGGCTGAAGTTGCAGAGCCTTATCGTGAAATCGCTAAACAGCTACGCACTCGCTTACAAGTGACTCGTGATTATTTAGAACAACGCATTAAAGGTCAACAATCATTACCACCAGAAGGTTTGTTGATTGATAACGCAGAGCTTTGGGAGCCACTATACGCATGTTATCAATCACTAAATCAGTGTGGTATGCGTATTATTGCTAATGGACAATTGTTAGATACATTACGCCGTATCCGTTGTTTTGGTTTACAGCTAGTTAAGCTCGATATTCGCCAAGAAAGTACCAATCACACCGAAGCGCTCTCTGAATTAACACAATATTTAGAGTTGGGTGATTACGCGGATTGGTCTGAAGAGCAAAAACAAACATTCTTATTGGAAGAATTAAATTCTAAGCGTCCACTTATCCCGACAAATTGGCAACCAAGTGCGGCGACCCAAGAAGTATTTGAAACTTGCCGTGTCATTGCACAATCACCGAAAGATTCTATCGCCTCTTATGTTATATCAATGGCAAAAGTACCTTCGGATGTATTAGCCGTAAAACTGTTATTGAAAGAAGCGGGTGCGGATATTCGCTTACCGGTTGCGCCGTTATTTGAAACACTTGAAGACTTAAATAACGCTGAAAGTGTAATGACACGTTTGTTTGATATTCCGTGGTATCGCGATTTAATTGATGACAAGCAAATGGTGATGATTGGCTATTCCGACTCTGCAAAAGATGCGGGTGTGATGGCTGCTTCATGGGCACAATATCGAGCACAAGATTCGTTAATCAAACTGTGTGAAAAATCAGGTGTGACATTAACGTTATTCCACGGACGTGGCGGTACAATTGGTCGCGGTGGTGCGCCAGCTCATGCAGCATTACTCTCTCAACCACCAGGAAGTTTAAAAGGTGGCCTGCGTGTGACAGAACAAGGCGAAATGATCCGCTTTAAGTTCGGATTACCACAAGTCACCATCAGTAGCCTTGCTCACTATGCAGGTGCAATCTTAGAAGCGAATTTATTACCACCACCAGAGCCAAAAGCGCCTTGGATTGAGGTAATGGATTCCTTGTCTGACGTTTCTTGTGCAATGTACCGTGACTATGTACGAGGACAAGAAGACTTTGTGCCTTACTTTAGAGCGGCAACGCCAGAAGGCGAGTTGGGTAAACTACCATTAGGCTCACGTCCTGCAAAACGTCGCCCTACTGGAGGTGTTGAAACTTTGCGCGCTATCCCGTGGATCTTCGCATGGACTCAAAACCGCTTAATGCTACCTGCTTGGTTGGGTGCTGGCGCTGCATTACAACATGAAATTGATAGCGGAAAACAGGCGGTATTAGACGATATGTGTGAGAACTGGCCGTTCTTTAATACACGTATTGCGATGTTGGAAATGGTGTACGCTAAAGCAGATTTATGGTTAGCGGAATATTACGACCAACGCTTAGTTGAAGAGCGCTTATGGCCACTAGGTGCAAAATTACGCCAACAACTTTCCGATGATATTAAGAGTGTCTTGGCGATTTCAAAGGATGAGCATTTAATGGCGGATTTACCATGGGTAGCGGAATCTATTGCGTTACGTAATGTGTATACTGATCCATTAAACGTACTTCAGGCTGAGTTATTACAGCGCTCTCGTACTCATAGCGAGTCTGATCCACGCATTGAACAAGCGCTAATGGTAACAATTGCTGGTATTGCAGCTGGTATGCGTAACACAGGCTAGAGCAATCCGTATTTAGAAACTAAAACAGCGCTTAATAACAGCGCTGTTTTTTTATGCTTACTTATTTCAAAGAGGCGATAAATAAAATGCAGTTAACTCAAAAAATAAACCAGCGTTGATGCCAATTATTTACGCTTTTATTGAGAGAGGAAAATAAAGAATAAGTAGAAAATTGTTTTGCGATTATTTTTTGATTTTTTGCATCACAACATTTACGAAAAAGAATAAAAAAACTGCCTAATTCACGAACTACCTGTTGGCGGAGTGCTTTTGCTAATAACTGATCAGATTGTTTATCGGTTTCTTTTAATAGTTGTAAGATTATCTGCAAATAACTTTGTGTTCGTTGAGCTTCTTTTTGTTGGTCGGGTTTACGTGTAATAGAGTCAGGATTAGCACAGTAATAATAGAGAGGTTGGTTATCAAAACCTATTCGCTCTGCAACAAGCGCTAATTGCATTGTCCACAAAATATTTTAATGGTAAAGACCTTCAATAAATTGAAGTTGATGTTTTTTTATTAAGTCATGCCGAGTTAACTGCAACCAAACGAAATGTGGCCATTGATGTTGAGTGACGGCATGAATGATCCACTCACTACCTTTTATGACTTTTTGATAAGGCTGTCGTTGATGGATGGTTTTTTGGTGCTTGTTAAGATCACTTGGATTGAATCGTTCATCATTACCAATTAAAACATCAACGTGTTGGGTAACAGCTAATTGATACCAATGTGCGAGTAATTCAGGTTTAATAAAATCATCACTATCAAAAAAAACTATCCATTCGCCTTGCGCATATTTTAAACCCGTATTTCTTGCGCTGGATAATTCTTGATTAGTTTATTGATAAAGCTTCACACGCGCATCTTTTTGGCAATAAGACGTGGCGATTTCAGCACTATTATCTGTCGAACCATCATTAACAATAATGACTTCAATATCGGTGAATGTTTGAGTGATCACACTATCCAATAATCTCGTCATACGAGACGCTTCATTAAACATAGGAACGATGACAGAAATTTGGGGTGTTTTCACAATATTGAGCCAGTTATCAATAAATAAAGTTTTACTATCTTATCCTTTTTTTGCCTTTTCATAAGACTCAATCGCTCTTATTCGTGCTTTGGCGTGATCAACTATCGGTAATGGATAATCAAGAGGATTATTGGTTTTTGCTGCCCACTCATGAGGTGTGTGAATATACCGATTAGGCACATTGGCTAGCTCAGGAAGCCACTGGCGGATAAATTCACCATCAGGATCAAACTTACGGCCTTGGGTTGTGGGATTGAAAATTCGAAAATAAGGTACTGCATCGGTTCCTGTGGATGCGGCCCATTGCCAGCCACCGTTATTTGATGCGAAATCGCCATCAATGAGTTGTGACATAAAATAACGTTCACCCCAACGCCAATCAATTAACAAATCTTTGATAAGAAAACTGGCTGTGAGCATACGTAAACGGTTATGCATCCAACCTGTATGATTAAGCTGTCTCATGGCGGCATCAATAATAGGAAAGCCGGTTAAACCTTGTGCCCAAGCATTAAATTCCGCTTTATCATTGCGCCAATTGATTTTTTCTGTCCAAAGCTGAAAGGCAATGTGTTTGCATAAATGAGGATTAGCCACAATTAAATGTTGGTAAAATTCTCGCCAAATCAATTCGTTAAACCATACGAAAGCACCTGATGCACTGTTTTCCAAAAAGTCAGGTTCAGTTTGGTATAAGCGATTAAAACATTGGCGAATAGACAGTAATCCAATAGAGAGATAAGGGGATAATCGACTTGTGCCATCGACTGCAGGAATATCTCGCCATTTTGCATAATGAGGGGCACTTTCATAACAGAATTGTTTTAAGCGTTTAAGCGCCTCTTCTTCTGTGGCGAGAAAATAGAGTGTTGGTGGATAGTCCAGTGAAAATAATGGCGCTTTTAATGGGGTAACTGTTTTTTGATGTGCCCTTATTTCTGGAGCAGGTAATGACGCATTATCTTGTGAAAAAAAGAGGCGTAAAAATGCATTTCTAAAGGGTGTAAAAACTTTATACATCTCCCCTTGTTGTGTAATCACATTACCCGGTGGAATAAATGTATTGTCATGATAAGCATAAACCGTTGTTTTATTTTCTAGCAATTCAATGACTTTTTTATCACGGCGTTGTTCATTAAGGGCATATTGGTGATTGAAAAAAAGCGCCGTTACTTGATATTGTTGGCAATAGTGTGCCACTTCATTGGCTGCAGTTGAATAAGTATCACTCATGATCAATGTCAGGGGAATATTGAGTTTCGCCAAAGAGATTGAAAGACTGAGTAAGGCATCATGAATAAACGCCTGACATGACAAAGCCATATTATGGGCTTTCCATTGTTCAGGCGTGATGGTGAAAAGAGCATGCACCTGTGCGTGTTTATCTTGGCAAGCATTAAAGAGTGCTTTGTTATCTGTCACTCTTAAATCATGACGAAACCAAACTAAATGAACAGGAGACGGGTGCATATAACCTCTCTTAATCTAATTTAGGATGTTGATCGATAAGGGCTTGACGTTTTTTCTGTAATGCTTCAATTTCTGCCTCGATATCTTCAACACGGTGTTCAATACTATCATAGTGCTCTGATAAAATTTCTTTAGCTTCTGATTTATCAGATGCTGCCGGTGTTGCTCCACGCAATGGTTTATTGGCAGTTTCAATCATCTTAATCCCTGTGATCAAACCGACAACGGCAACAATCATCAGATAATAAGCAGGCATATACAAATCACCGGTCGCTTCAACTAACCATGCAGCTACTGTTGGTGTTGCACCCGCAATTAATACAGAGATATTAAATGCGATGGCTAGTGCACTATAACGAATATGGGTCGGGAATATGGCAGGTAAAATGGATGCCATTACTCCAGTAAAACAGTTAAGTAAAACCGCAAGAATTAATAATCCTAAGAAAATTAAACCGATTTCATCACTGTTAATCATCATAAATGCTGGGTAAGCAAGGACAAACAAGCCAATACTACCGCCAATAACAAAGGGTTTACGACCAATTTTGTCACTCAATAACCCAATGACAGGTTGTACGAACAACATACCTATCATAATCGCGATGATGATCAGCACACCGTGATCTGCCGAATAGTTTAGGTTATGAGATAAATAACTCGGCATATAAGTTAATAACATATAGTAGGTGACATTAGTGGCAATCACTAAACCTACACATACGGTTAAACTTTTCCAATATTTCGATGCGATTTCTCGTAATGAAACACGAGGTGGATCTTGAATAGATTTTCGGTCGTCACTATTCATTGCATCAACATGTTGTTGGAAAGCAGGTGTTTCTTCTAAAGCATGACGTAAATATAAGCCAATAAGACCTAATGGTAATGCTAAGAAGAACGGAATACGCCATCCCCATTCATGAAACGCGGCTTCACCTAAAATAGTAGAGATAAGTACAACAACACCCGCACCCATGACAAAGCCTGCGATTGAACCGAAATCTAACCAGCTTCCCATAAATCCACGTTTACGATCGGGTGAGTATTCAGCAACGAAAATTGCTGCTCCTGAATATTCACCACCAATAGAGAAACCTTGTGCTAATTTGGCAAGTAATAATAAGACGGGCGCCCAAATACCGATGGTTTCATACGCCGGGATAAGACCAATGGCAAACGTACTGAGTGCCATAATAATGATGGTGACAGATAAAACTTTCTGACGACCAAATTTATCCCCTAGCATCCCAAATACAACACCCCCTAATGGTCTTACCAAGAAAGGCACAGAGAAGGTGGCAAGAGCCGCAATCATCTGTACGCCAGGTGATGCACCAGGGAAGAAGACTTGACCTAAAACGTAAGCAAGGAAGCCGTAAACACCGAAGTCAAACCATTCCATGGCATTACCTAATGCGGCTGCTGTAATGGCTTTTTTGAGCTTACTATCATCAATAATGGTTATATCATTGATTTGTAATGGTTTGTTTCTTTTTTTCTTCATTTTCATATTAAGTAACCTTTATTAAGGTATTCGTAATTTCTTGTTATTCAATTAATTAAAAGAAATGAAGTGACTATTTGTTAGCGAGAAGAGTGAGTGATAAAAATTCACTAAAAAACAGCTTACTTCTACCAAAATTAAATAGTGATATTAAGCTAATAGATAAGAGAATATTTATTAAGTATAGATGAGATTGAATAAGATATTAGGATGTTTTCTTTGTTGTTTTGATATAACAAAACATAGCCTCTAAGTATTAAAATGTGATCAATATCATAACGTAATTCTACTTTTCTGTAAAATTTATGGTGTTAGTGATTGTAAATTTGACTTAGGAAGACTGAAAGTAATTGCAATGAAACCCTAAAAATAAAATTAAAGTTCTATTTTAATAACATAGTGTTAGGTGGATCTGTTTTTTTTGATTCAGGCTAACGCATTTGTATGAGCATTGTGCATAATACAAAGGCTGATAGATAAATAGAAAATAATAACACCTTATTTTGCTTTATTATTCTTTCGAATAGTTAAGGCGAAAGTGTGGATAATAGAATAGATCTCGCTATTCTTATTATAAGGTTATATCAAGGTAGTATGGCGGGATATCAAAACAGAGATAGTAAAGATAATTTATCTGTTGCTCATATTTAGAATAAAAATTTATAAAATTAATAATTAACCGCGCATTTGTGCAGATTAACCCAGGTACCTCTATGAACATTAATCAACTGAAAAGCTTTGTTGAAGTCGTAAAAAATAATTTCAACATTACTAATGCGGCTGAAAAACTCTATACCTCTCAACCCACAATTAGTAAACAACTCAAAATATTAGAAGATGAATTAAGTGTATCGCTATTTGTCCGTAAAAATAACAACTTATTAGCACTAAGCCCAATGGGTAAAGAAGTACATAAAATTGCTTGCGATATTCTCGGACAAGTTGATCGAATTAAAAGTATTGTGGCTGAAGAAGATCGTAATAAAAAAGTTGATTTGCATATTGCGACAACACATACCCAAATACGTTATTCATTGCCCAATGTTATTGACCATTTTCGACGTTATTACCCTAATATTTCTTTGCATTTTCATCAAGGCGCACCGGCTCAGTTAGCCGAAATGGTCAAAAACGGTGACGTAGATTTTGCTATTGCAACGGAGTCTATGCACTTGTATGAAGATTTAATTACTCTGCCTTGTTATCGCTGGACGCGCAGTTTACTCGTTCCTTACGATCATCCTCTTGCCGAATTAAAAGACAATGAACAAGTGACTATTGAACAAATGGCTGAATATCCATTAATTACTTATGTTTTTGGTTTTACTCGAGGGTCGAAGTTAGACAAGGTATTTTATAAAAATAATCTTAAACCCAAAGTGGCATTAACTGCGACTGATACGGAGATTATTAAATACTACGTTAAGCGCCATTTAGGCATTGGTGTTATTGCAACGGCTTCTTATGATGAAGCGGAAGATAGTCGCGCATTAAAATGTATTAATATCGATCACCTTGTACAACCGAGCTATACCCATATTTGTGTCAGTAAACATACGCATATGAAGGATTATATGCATGAATTTATTTCTCTTTATGCACCTCACATTGATAGGAATATTATTCAGATGCCAGAGCAATGGGAAACGCAATGGCACAGTAAAGAAGTTTATCAAATATTACCTGATTTGCGTTCAGTGAGTCTCAATAATAACGATGCAGAATTAGCGTAGGAATGAAAAAGCCCGTTTTGCGGGGGCAATAACGGGCTTCGGGCAGAATAATAAAAGATTAGCGAGTCAGAATATTAATAAAAATCTGAGCTCCAACTAATAAACAATCATCATCAACAAAATAAGGATTGGCGTGAAGGTAATTATTAATCCCTTTCGCTTGGTTACCACTTCCTAAGAAGAACATTGCACCCACTTTACCTTTAGTGGCATTGACCATATAGCTAAAGTCTTCACTGCCCGTCATTGGTTTACCGTTCGATTCAATATTCTCTTCTGGTAAGAATTTACGCATCGCATCTAATAAGCGCTGATGTGCAGTAGGGTGATTCACAACAGCAGGGTATCCGCTGTAGCTTAATGTCGTTTTAAACCCACCAGCGGTGCTACGAGCCACGATTTCGTCAAAGCTGGCTTTCAATACTTGATCGGTATTTTCATCCATAGAACGAATAGTACCGCGAGCTTGAACGTGGTCAGCTAATGCGTTAGGGATTGTTCCCCCATTGATCATGCCACAACCAAAGACTGCTGGGCTAAATGGATCTGTTTTTTTCGCAACAACATAATCCATATAATCAATTAAGCGAGTTGCTTCACGAATCGCATCTAAGCCTTTATGTGGTGTTGAACCATGTGCAGAAACACCATAAACATCTAATGTCCATGCTGAGCCATAAGATGACATCACGCCATCATTAAAGCGTACACAACCGGTTTCAATGGCCGCATCATTATGAAGTGCGTAGGTTTCATCAACGCCTTCCATACAACCCAGTTCGACCATTTTTTCAGCACCAGGAACACGCATATCTTCTTCAGCCATTTGGAAAATAAAACGGACGTTCGCGCTCATCTCTTCTTTATTTTCGGCAAGATATTTTGCACTGGTTAATGCCATGGTCATATGAGTATCGTGACCACAGTTATGAGCACAACCTTGGTGAACTGAACTATGTTCATTATTGGTTAAGTCTGGCATTTCTAATCCGTCCATATCGGCACGGATAGCAATTAATGGAAATTCAGAATTAACGATTAAATCTGCTGTGAAGCCAGTATATTCATCAAAAGTTTTAATTTGATAACCAAAACTTTCCATTAATTCACGACAGTATTTAGATGTTTTATATTCTTCACCTGATAGCTCAGGTATTTTGTGCAGGTCTTGTCGTGTTTTTTTACTAAAGTCATTTAATTGAAAGAGTTTTTCACTGACATTATAAATATTATTCATTAGATAACTCCCTGGATAGTAAATCCAATTTGCGCGACGATTGATGCGCCAAAGAAACAACATGTTGAAACAATCATGAAAATAAGAATAACTTTCCATGACATTTTCTTAAGTTCTTCTAATTGACCACCAACAGATAAACCAGCAAATGCTAATAAAGGTACACAACAAGATAAGAAAGAGACTTTACCAATAGAACTAATAAAGAAATCTCTTATTGGTGTTTCGGGTAAACAAATTAGAATCCCGATAATTGTTGCATAAGCAAATGTTGGTAAAGATGAAGGTAAATAATGTTTTGCAACGAGTGAAATAAATACCACTAATGACATAGCAATAAAGCTATCCCACATTGCATAAAGAGCGATCCCTGATGTTAACGTCTGAGTAAACATTGCCAGTAAAATAGCAACGAATACAAATTTCATATCAATAATTATATTTTTCATGCAGTTTTGCCTCTGGTGAAAATTTTATAAATTTTTTCTGAAAGAGGTAAACCTAAATAGGTTAATGACAGTGCGCCTAGTGCTGATGATAATAAATTAGATGCAGCAGCAACACTTAATACTTGCTGTGCTAAAGCTTCATCAAGACCATTAATTAATGCACCTGATGCTGCACTTAACATTGAACCAGAACCCACGCCAGAGCCTGCGGCAAGCGCAAGTGGATGTAATCCTGTTAATGGTGCGATACTTCCTAATACACTAAACCACAAAGTACCGATAACAGAACCACATAAATAAATGGCTAATACACCAATATATTCTTGTGAGCCTGTACCAAACTTACCTTGAATAACGGCGATAGAAGGTTCACGACTAATAGATGAACAAGCACCAATTGTACGACGACCAAATCCAAATTTAATCGCTAATGGAACCGCAATTAATACAGGTAATAAGTTTCCGAGTTCCTGAACAAATAAAGGAATACCGACACTTAAAATCATTTTAATATTAGGAACAATCATCCCTGCATATTGCGTACCTAAAATAAGTAGGCTGAAACCTACCATTTTACCGCAGAAGCCTTCTTCTTTTTCTGTAAATAATTTACCCCATACTTTAATTTTTTTACGGGTAAATCCAGCAGATATACACATACCAATAATTACTGCAAATAACATTGGTAGAATAGGTATTACTGCAATGCCAATTTTAATTTCTTTTTTGCCAATAACATATTGTGAAATAAAAATTAAGAAAAGGACTGCCAGAATACTAATAAAGAAAACCTTTATCGGACTTCTACTTTTGTCCATCCGTTAATCTCCGTCGAAAAATAATCAGGCTTTATTCTAGAGGACAAAAAGCAAAAGGTAGCGTGACCAATGTCATGTTTATTTCATACCTCTTTTTCATGGGACATGAAATAAAACAATGATGATAAATTTATTAACAAATAGGGAAAGGTTAAATTTTTTAATAAAGACAATAAGTAAGGCTGAAATGAGTCAGCTTAATTGTTAATAAAGATGTGATGTGAAAAATCTCAACTAAAAATTATTTTAATTATTAAAATAATCCTATAAGCAAGATTTGTCTATTATTTAGTAATAATAGTACGATATTAATGAGATATATTCTTATTTAATGCGGTTATTATAAATTTAATGAATGTATTTGAAAGTGATATTTTATTTTTGCATTTTTTTTGCACTGATTTTATCTCTACAGTGACATTATAGTGATTGGTGTTATTCTTTATATTTGAGTTAGTGAGATGATTTTCTCTGCAAGCTCGTGAGCAAGAAAAATAGAAGAGGGAAGGCGATAAGCTCAGCTCGCAGAGGTGCATTTACCCAAAATTGAGGAAAAATATCACCATGAGTAAGCAAACAGTTGCAACCTATGTTGCTAAAGTACTCCATAATGCAGGTGTAAAACGTATTTGGGGCGTGACAGGCGATTCACTCAATGGATTAAGTGATAGCTTACGAAAGATGGGAACGATTGAGTGGATGGGCACTCGCCATGAAGAAGTGGCCGCTTTTGCAGCAGGAGCAGAAGCGGCGGTAAATGGCCAATTAGCGGTTTGTGCTGGCTCTTGTGGACCAGGAAACTTGCATCTTATTAATGGGCTTTTTGATTGTCATCGTAATCATGTACCTGTATTAGCCATTGCAGCACATATCCCTTCTGCTGAGATTGGCAGTAACTACTTTCAAGAAACACATCCTCAAGAACTTTTCCGCGAATGTAGCCATTATTGTGAATTAGTGTCTAACCCAGAACAAATCCCTCAAATACTTGCCATCGCGATGCGAACCGCTATTTTGAAAAAAGGAGTTGCGGTTGTTGTTTTACCAGGAGATGTTGCATTAAAACCTGCTCCAGAAGATGCTCATGAAAATTGGTATCCGCTACAGTTTCCACTGATCATGCCCAATCGTTTTGAAATCGAAAAGTTATCCGATGCACTGAACAATGCAAAAAATATCACGTTAATGTGTGGCGCTGGGTGTGCTCAAGCCCATGATGAAGTAATTAAACTGGCTCAAACTTTAAAAGCGCCAGTTGTACATGCATTGCGAGGTAAAGAACACATTGAGTGGAAAAATCCGTACAGTGTAGGAATGACAGGGTTAATTGGTTTTTCATCGGGTTATCATGCGATGGAAAATGCGGATACGCTGGTGCTATTAGGAACACAATTTCCTTATCGCGCGTTTTATCCATCAAAAGCCAATATTATTCAAATCGATATTAATCCAAGCAGTCTCGGTTCACATTGTCATGTCGATATGGCAATGATTGGTGATATTAAAGCAACATTAAACGCCATACAGCCTCGTTTAAAAGAGAAAATAGATACCTCTCACCTTGATGCGTCATTGAAACATTACGCCAAAGCTCGGCAAGATTTGGATGCACTTGCACAACCGAGTGAACGTGAACTTATTCATCCTCAGTATTTAGCACGCAGATTGAGTGAAATGGCAAATGATGATGCCATCTTTACCTGTGATGTGGGGACACCAACAGTATGGGCGGCCCGTTATGTTGGAATGAATGGAAAACGCCGTTTACTAGGTTCGTTTAATCATGGCTCGATGGCAAATGCCATGGCTCAAGCTATTGGCGCACAAGCATTAGATAGAAAACGTCAAGTTGTTGCAATGTGTGGTGACGGTGGATTCACTATGTTAATGGGCGATTTTATCTCGTTAGCACAAATGAATTTGCCAGTGAAAGTAATTATTTTTAATAACAGTGTATTAGGTTTTGTGGCGATGGAAATGAAAGCCGGTGGCTATTTAACCGATGGCACAGATTTGCATAACCCTGATTTTGCTGCTATTGCCAATGCCTCTGGCATCAAAGGTATTCGTGTTGAGAAAGGTGAGGATTTGGATAGTGCACTGAAAGAGGCTTTTGAACATGATGGCCCAGTGATTGTGGATGTGGTAACGGCAAAACAAGAGCTTTCAATGCCTCCTGAGATTAAATTTGAACAGGCAAAAGGTTTTAGCCTGTATATGATGAAAGCGATTATTAATGGTAGAGGTGATGAAATTGTTCAACTAGCCAAAACCAATTGGTTACGTTAATCGCCTATCTGCAATCCGAATTATTTAGAGTATTAATTGAAGATAAAAAACCCTATCAACGTAAGCTGATAGGGTTTTTATTATTGCGCTTTTTCTGTTAAACAGAAGTTTTCAATTAATTGCCCCATTAATTCACGAGTCGGTTCAATAAATGATGTATCAATAAATTCATCAGGTTGATGGGCTTGTTCAATCGAGCCTGGACCTAATACTAAGGTCGGGCAGAGATCTTGAATAAATGGCGCTTCAGTACAGTAGTTCACCGTTTGCGCTTTCTCGCCTAATAACTTTTCAATGACAGCAACCATTTTATGATCGGTTGGACATTCATAACCAGGAATAGGATCGTGTAGCGCTTCAACATTTAAGCGCCCCGGCCAACGTGCTTTTACGGGAGCTAATGTTTCGTGTAGTAAATCATCTAAATCTTGCAATGTAAGCCCAGGTAATGGGCGAATATCCATATGAAGTTCGCAGCAAGCACAAATTCGATTTGCCGCATCACCGCCATTAATATAACCAAAGTTCATGGTGGGATAAGGGATAATAAATGCAGGATTGTTATAGCGCGTTTTTAGCGTATCGCGCAGTGTACTAAGGTGAGTAATGGATTCATGCATTAGCTCAATCGCATTCACGCCTTTTTCTGGATCGCTAGAATGTCCTGATTGCCCCGTAATACGTATCGCATTTGATAAATGTCCTTTATGAGCACGAATAGGTTTTAGGGATGTCGGTTCGCCAATAATGGCAAAATCAGGGCGGATTGTCGTATTAGCAGCAAAATAACGTGCGCCTGCCATAGAGGTTTCTTCATCTGCGGTGGCGAGAATATAAAGAGGGTGAGTTAACGCCTTAGTATCTACATCTCGCAATGCATCAAGAATAAAAGCAAAAAAGCCTTTCATATCCGCAGTGCCTAAGCCGTATAACTTATTTTCTTTTTCTGTCAGTGTAAAAGGATCTTGTGTCCAACGACCTTCATCAAATGGCACAGTGTCAGTGTGACCACAAAGTAATAACCCGCCTTTCCCTGTTCCTAATGTTGCTAAAAGGTTAAATTTTCCTCTAGTTTCAGGTACAGGTTGAATTTCAATGGAAAAGCCTAATGTTTCCAACCAATTAGCAAGCAAATTAATCAGTGATTCGTTGCTTTGATCGTTCTTAGCATCTGTAGCACTGATAGAGGGTGTTGCAATTAATTGACGATAAATCTCAATAAATGTAGGTAATTTAATATTCACTGTTGACAGCCTTTCTTCATAATAGTATCAATATTCATGCACTTTTTTTGAATAAAAATACATTAATCGGTTTGTGTTCATGGTACAAGGTAAGAATGACATGTTAAATACTCTGATTGTAGGAGCAAGTGGTTACACTGGCGCTGAATTAGTCGCCTATCTTCAGCAGCATCCCCATGTGAATTTGAGCAGACTGATGGTATCAGCTCAAAGTGCAGATGCAGGAAAATGCTTTTCTGAACTTCATCCTCAATATCGTGGCTTAGTGGATCTCCCTTTAGAGCCAATGGTTGATGTTGTTAAAGCGGCTGAGAATATTGATATCGTTTTTTTAGCAACAGCCCATGAAGTCAGCCATGACATTGCCCCGATTTTTTTAGAGCAAGGTTGTGTGGTGTTCGACCTATCGGGTGCTTATCGAGTGCAAAACGAGCATTTTTATCAACAATACTATGGATTCGAGCATAAGAATACAGATTGGTTATCACAAGCAGTTTATGGATTAGCTGAATGGAATGCTGACATTATCAGTCAGGCGCAATTAATTGCTGTGCCGGGCTGTTATCCAACGGTATCTCAGTTGTCATTAAAACCCTTAGTGGAAGCGGGACTGTTAGATACCGCGCAATGGCCAGTCATTAATGCCACCAGCGGTGTAAGTGGCGCGGGTAGAAAAGCCTCTTTAACCAGCAGTTTTTGTGAAGTGAGTTTGCAACCTTATGGTGTATTTACTCATCGTCATCAACCTGAAATTGCAACACATCTGGGCATTGATGTGATTTTCACCCCCCATTTAGGTAATTTTGCCAGAGGGATCTTAGCCACTATCACCTGTAAGTTAAAAGCAGGCGTGACACAAGAGGAAGTCAGACAAGTCTTTGACGAAGCTTATCAAGATAAGCCATTAGTGCGTGTTTATGACAAAGGATTACCTGCATTAAAAGCCGTAGTAGGAACGGCTTTTTGTGATATCGGGTTTGCTCAACAAGGTGAACATCTAATTGTGGTGGGTGTTGAAGATAACTTGTTAAAAGGGGCCGCAACGCAGGCGGTGCAGTGTATGAATATTCGGTTTGGCTTCGCTGAAACCGAATCACTTATTTAAATAATGAGTAGGGAAGTTTCATGGAACCATTAATTATCAAACTGGGTGGTGTACTCCTTGATAACGAAGAAGCGTTAACACGTTTTTTCACCGCATTACAACAATATCGTTCAACACACTCTCGCCCTTTGGTCATCGTACATGGTGGTGGCTGTTTGGTGGATGAATTGATGGGTAAATTGCAATTACCTGTCGTGAAAAAGCAAGGCCTGCGTGTTACACCCGCTGATCAGATAGACATCATTACAGGAGCACTGGCCGGAAGTGCCAATAAGACCTTGTTATCGTGGGCAACCCAATTTGGGCTTAATGGTGTAGGGCTTTCTTTGGGGGATGGGCAATTAGTGAAAGTCACTCAAATCAATGAAGAATTAGGTCATGTAGGGGATGCAACTCCAGGCTCTCCTAATTTACTTAATTTATTACTGGATGCGGGCTATCTACCTATTATCAGCTCTATCGGTATGACTGAGAAAGGTGAGCTGATGAATGTCAATGCAGATCAAGCCGCAACCGCTATCGCAGAAACGTTGGGAGCTGATTTAGTGTTGCTTTCAGACGTTAGTGGCATTTTAGATGGTAAAGGCCAGAAGATAGCAGAGATGTCAGCCGAAAAAGCACAGACATTAATTGACCAAGGCATTATCACTGACGGCATGATTGTGAAAGTAAATGCAGCGTTAGAAGCTGCCAAAACACTCGGTCGACCCGTTGAAATTGCAAGTTGGCGCCATGCTGAAAAACTAACCGCACTGTTTAATGGTGTTGCAGTAGGAACCCGTATTTTAGTTTAAAAATGTTTCTAGAAATCTTATCGCTATTTGATAGTTGGCAGAATTTAAACAAATTGGAAATTGAAGGTTATCACTATGACTAAAGGTATTAAAAAAATCGTACTAGCATACTCAGGCGGATTAGATACTTCGGCGATCATTCCTTGGTTAAAAGAACATTACGATAACTGTGAAGTTGTCGCTTTTGTTGCAGATGTTGGCCAAAGCCGTGATGATTTAGTTGGCGTAGAACAAAAAGCATTAGCATCTGGTGCTTCTGAGTGTCATATCATCGATTTACGTGAAGAGTTTATCAAAGATTATGTTTACCCAGTATTAAAAACAGGTGCTTTATATGAAGGTAGCTACTTATTAGGTACTTCGATGGCGCGTCCTGTTATTGCTAAAGCACAAGTTGAATTGGCATTAAAATTAGGTGCTGATGCTGTTGCTCATGGTGCAACAGGTAAAGGTAACGATCAAGTTCGTTTTGAAAGCACCTATGCAGCTCTTGCTCCACAACTAAAAGTCGTCGCACCTTGGAGAGAGTGGGATTTACGTTCTCGTGAAGCACTGCTGGATTATCTGAAAGTCCGTAATATTCCCACTACTGCTACACTTGAGAAAATTTATAGCCGTGATGAAAACGCATGGCATATTTCAACGGAAGGAGGGGTATTAGAAAGTCCATGGAATGCATCAAATGAAGATTGTTGGGCATGGACAGTTGATCCTAAGAAAGCCCCAGAAACACCAGAATTAGTGACTGTTACGGTAAAAGCAGGTGAGGTTGTTGCTGTAAACGGTAAAACACAATCACCTTTTGAATGTTTAGATACATTAAATGCATTAGGTGTTAAACACGGTGTCGGACGTATTGATATTGTTGAAAATCGGTTAGTGGGAATGAAGTCTCGTGGTTGTTATGAAACACCGGGGGGCACCATTATGATGGCTGCACTGCGTGGTGTAGAGCAACTGGTTCTTGATAGGGATGCGTTTAAATGGCGTCAGCAATTGGGCTTAGAGATGTCTTATGTAGCCTATGATGGTCGTTGGTTTACGCCAATCCGTGCTTCACTACAAGCAGCTGCAGAATCACTGGCAAAAGAGGTGAATGGTGAAGTGGTTTTAGAGCTTTATAAAGGTCATGTGAATGCTATTCAGAAGAAATCAGACAATAGTTTATATTCTGAAGAATTTGCAACATTTGGTGAAGATGAGGTTTACGATCACAGCCATGCTGAAGGGTTTATCCGTTTATATTCCCTACCATCCCGTATTCGTGCATTGAGCAAGAAATAACGTAAGGCAATAGAGTGATGCCAAGATGAGATGCATCACTCTCACTTTTTAATTACACAGAATAAATACAGGAAGCGATTATGGCACTCTGGGGTGGACGTTTTAGTCAGGAAGCTGATCAACGGTTTAAACAATTCAATGATTCACTGCGGTTTGATTTTCGACTGGCACAACAGGATATCTTTGGCTCAGTAGCTTGGTCTAAAGCGTTAGTCACAGTTGGTGTATTGTCGCAAGATGAACAAGCGCAACTTGAGCAAGCTTTAAATGAGTTATCAGAAGAAGTCATTGCGAATCCGCACTCTATTTTACAAAGTGATGCAGAAGATATTCATAGCTGGGTTGAAAGTAAGCTTATTGCTAAAGTGGGTGATTTAGGTAAAAAATTACATACGGGCCGTAGTCGTAATGATCAGGTCGCAACAGACTTAAAATTATGGTGCAAAGAAGAGGTTATTCATCTTCGCCAAGCAATTGTTGAGCTACAAAAAGCATTAGTTATTACCGCAGAACAAAATCAAAATGCTGTGATGCCGGGTTATACCCATTTACAACGCGCTCAACCAGTCACATTTGCACACTGGTGTTTGGCCTACAATGAAATGTTAGCCAGAGATGAAAGTCGTTTAGCTGATGCTTTGAAGCGTTTAGATATCAGCCCATTAGGTTGTGGGGCTTTGGCAGGAACGGCTTATGATATCGATCGTGAACAATTAGCGGGATGGTTAGGTTTTGCGAGTGCGACTCACAATAGCTTAGATAGCGTATCCGATCGTGATCATGTATTAGAGCTATTATCTTCAGCCGCTATTGGCATGGTGCACTTATCTCGTTTTGCAGAAGATCTTATATTCTTTAATAGTGGTGAAGCGGGTTTTATTGAATTATCAGATAAAGTGACTTCTGGCTCATCATTAATGCCACAAAAGAAAAACCCAGATGCGCTTGAGCTTATTCGCGGGAAATGTGGACGTGTTCAAGGTGCACTAACGGGTATGATGATGACCTTAAAAGGTCTACCTTTGGCTTACAATAAAGATATGCAAGAAGATAAAGAAGGTCTATTTGACGCGATCGATACATGGTCTGATTGTTTGCATATGGCAACACTTGTCCTTGATGGTATTCAAATTCGTCGTCCTCGTTGTGAAGAAGCAGCTAAACAAGGTTATGCGAATGCGACTGAGCTGGCTGATTATCTTGTTGCTAAAGGCGTGCCATTTCGTGAAGCGCACCATATTGTGGGTGAAGTAGTTGTCTGTGCGATTGAGCAAGGTAAAGCGATTGAAGAGCTACCTCTTTCTGAATTACAGATGTTTAACGATAAAATCATGATTGATGTGTACGATATTTTATCGCTTCAATCTTGTTTAGATAAACGTCTTGCAAAGGGGGGAGTTTCTCAAAAGCAGGTCGCTTATGCGATAGCAAAAGCCAAAGAAGCTTTAAATATGGATAAATAAGAAAAAAATCTCTCTAAGATAACTTACTGTTATTCCAAAAGAACAGAGTCAATTTTACTCTGTTCTTTTATTTTTAATTGCCGATAATATCGAAATTAATTATTTTGTTTGAAGTCTTTATTAAGAAAATACCAAAAAAGAGAGACAGAATAACATTCGACTGATAGAAAAATTTATCAGTTGATATATTATCTATAGACATTAACTATCAGCAATAAATGTAGGATCTGCAATGAATATCCGTGACTTGGAATATCTGGTAGCTCTAGCTGAGCATAAACATTTTCGTCGGGCGGCAGATTCTTGCCATGTGAGTCAGCCAACATTAAGTGGGCAAATTCGTAAGCTTGAAGATGAACTTGGTGTGATGTTACTTGAAAGAACTAGCCGTAAAGTTCTGTTTACTCAACAAGGTTTATTGCTGGTGGATCAAGCGAAAACGATCCTACGTGAAGTCAAAGTGTTACAAGAAATGGCTTCATTGCAAGGTGAAAGTATGGCTGGACCTTTACATATTGGGCTTATCCCTACTGTTGGACCTTATTTATTGCCTCATATTATTCCTGAATTGCATAAAAACTATCCTAAGTTAGAGATGTACCTTCATGAAGCACAAACACATAACTTATTAGCCCAATTAGATAGTGGGAAGCTCGATTGTGCAATTTTAGCAATGGTAAAAGAGAGTGCTCCATTTATTGAAGTACCACTATTTGAAGAGCCGATGAAGTTAGCAATTTATGAAGGGCACCCATGGCATGAACGAGAGTCTGTACCTATGGGGGACTTAGCTGGTCAGCGTTTATTGATGTTAGAAGATGGGCACTGTTTACGCGATCAAGCGCTTGGTTTTTGCTTTCAGGCAGGTGCAAAAGAAGATACTCATTTCAGAGCCACCAGTTTAGAAACGTTACGTAATATGGTCGCTGCAGGTAGCGGAATAACCCTATTACCTGATTTATCTGTACCTCAAGAACAAAAACGTGATGGGGTTTGTTATCTAGAATGTACAGATCCCAATCCATCACGTTCTATTATTTTAGTTTATCGTCCCGGATCGCCTTTGCGTAATCGTTATGAACAACTTGCAGAGACAATCCGTGAACATATGACCGCCTTTTATGCAAAAAAACAAAGTACATTAAAATAAGCGGTTTAAACCATTCAGTGCAGCAACACGATAGGCTTCTGCCATTGTTGGATAGTTGAAGGTTGTATTAACGAAATACTCGATAGTATTGCCTTCACCTTTTTGTTCCATAATTGCTTGACCAATGTGAATAATTTCTGCTGCACGTTCACCAAAGCAGTGAATACCTAAAATTTGCTTAGTTTCACGGTGGAAGAGAATTTTTAAACTCCCTACATTCATACCTGCTATTTGTGCTCTTGCTAGATGTTTAAATTGAGAACGACCCACTTCATAAGGAATTTTCATTGCAGTGAGTTGTTGCTCTGTTTTACCAACAGAACTAATTTCAGGAATAGTGTAGATCCCGGTTGGGATATCTTCGATTAAATGTGTTTCTGATTTTCCCGCTGTAATTGCTAAAGCAGCAATACGACCTTGATCATAAGCTGCTGATGCTAAACTTGGATAACCAATAACATCACCTACCGCATAAATATGTTCACAACTGGTTTGGTAATGCGCGTTAACAGAAACGAGTCCACGGCTATCTGTTTTAATACCCACATTTTCTAAACCCAGCGAATCTGTGTTTCCTGTTCGACCATTTGCATAGAGTAGGCAATCTGCTTTGACTTTTTTACCTGATTTTAGGTGAACAATAACACCATCATCAACACCTTCAATACTTTCGTATTCTTCATTATGACGAATCACAATACCGTTATTCCAGAAGTGATAAGAAAGAGCATCAGACATCTCTTGATCAAGGAAAGACAATAGATGGTCACGTGTATTGATTAAGTCTACTTTTACTCTTAACCCTCTAAAAATAGAAGCATATTCACAACCAATGACACCGGCGCCATAAATAATGACATGGTGAGGCTCATGCTCTAAATCAAGTATGGTGTCACTGTTATAAATACGAGAATGAGAGAAATCGACATCAGGCGGACAATAAGGACGCGACCCTGTTGCAATAATAAAATTATCTGCTGAAAGAATATCGCAAGTACCATCAGGGTAACGTACGCTGATCCTATTTTCATCAATAAATGCGGCTTCACCAGAATACATTGTACAATTATTGCGCTCATAGAAGCCTTGGCGCATTTTAGTCTGCTGGCTAATCACGGTGCTAGCTTGACGAAGTATTTGAGAAAAAGAGGAGTTAATAAGACGAGACTGGTCGCTATAAAGGGGATTTTGATTAAATTCGATAATGCGGCTTACCGCATGGCGTAGGGCTTTGGAGGGGATCGTGCCCCAATGAGTACAGCCACCACCGACTTTGTTATAACGTTCTATAACTGCGACGCGTTTTCCTTGTTTAACCAGCCCCATGGCCGCGCCTTCACCGCCAGGACCTGAACCGATAACAATGGCATCGAAATGAGAATGTTGCATAAGAAGAGACCTGTTTTATACAAACCGACAACGCTATATTAACATTAGAATGAATAATAGCCCAATTGACATTAAGGGCATTAGTCACACTTTGTTGAGTTTTTATGAGAATGTGCCTTTAGAGATGATTGCACGCACTGCTTTTTTAACAAAGTTTGATATATTGAGCATAAACCAAATTAGGATTATCAGGATTTCTGTGAGTAATAATATTGGCATCAGAGCTAAACAAAAAGAAAAAACCCGTCGCTCTTTAATAGAGGCTGCTTTTAGCCAACTCAGTGCTGAGCGTAGCTTTACCAGTTTAAGCTTACGAGAAGTAGCAAGAGAAGCGGGTATTGCACCTACCTCATTTTATCGTCATTTTAAAGATGTGGATGAACTTGGGCTGACAATGGTTGATGAAAGTGGATTGATGTTACGCCAACTGATGCGACAAGCACGTCAACGCATTGCGAAAGGAGGCAGTGTTATCAGAACATCAGTAGCGACTTTTATGGAATTCATTGGCAATAATCCTAATGCGTTTCGATTATTATTACGTGAGCGTTCTGGGACTTCGGCGGAATTTCGTGCCGCAGTCGCACGAGAGATCCAACATTTTATTGCAGAACTGGCAGACTATCTTGAGCAAGAGAGTCATATGCCACGTTATTTTACAGAAATGCAATCTGAAGCAATGGTCACTATTGTATTTAGTGCAGGCGCAGAAGCACTGGATATTGATATTGAAAAGCGTCAACAATTAGAAGAAAGATTAGTTTTACAACTGCGTATGATTGCTAAAGGTGCTTATTATTGGTATCGACGTGAGCAAGAGACGCAAACACCTCTACAAGATAACCCAGACATAAAGAAAAAAATGCATCAGAAAGGAGACAAATGATGGAACAAAATCGCTGTGAAAAAAGCACGCTATTACTTGCCACAGTCATTGGTGTCGCTTTACATGGTACTTATTCGAGTTTTTTTAATTCATTTATTGAGACGTGGTCAGTTTTCCCACTCATCAGTTTAATTTTGGCCGTTTACTGTTTGTATCAGCGCTATTTAAATCAACCTATGACCGATGGTATGCCTAAGCTGATTTTTTCATTCTTTTTATTAGGTCTATTCGGTTATAACGCTTACACCAGAACCGTTAACCCTGAATGGGGTTCAAACTTTTTCTCTTCTGTTTGTATTGTTATTGTTGCGTTGTGGATTTATCGTCAATTTAAACAGCGCCAACGCTTACGCCTACAGGCTGAAGAAGCTGAAAGAGCATCACAAGCAGAACAGTACTAGTTTGTACTTATCTCTTTGTTGTAAACACAGCGAAATTTTGACACCAGCAAGTTATCTTGCTGGTGTTTTTGTTTTTATTCGCGTTATTAAAGAATTTTTTACTCTAAGAAGAGAAATAAGCCGTTATCTTTTTTCTAATAACACACCACATTCCATATGGTGGGTGTATGGGAATTGATCGAATAAAGCTAACCTACTGATTTTATGTGTTTTAATTAAAATCTCTAAATTTTGGCACAATGTTTCTGGGTTACAAGAAATGTATAAAATGCGAGGGTAAGTTTTGACCAGCTCTACAGTTTTCTCATCTAAACCACTGCGAGGTGGGTCGACAAAAATGGTTTCACATTGGTAATCTTTTAAATCAACCCCTTCTAGACGCTTAAATTCTCTTACCCCATTCATTGCTTGCGTAAAATCCTCCGCAGACATACGAATAATTTTTACATTATCAATATGATTCATCGCAATATTGTATTGCGCCGCCTGAACAGATGGTTTTGCAATTTCTGTTGCCAGCACACGCTCAAAATTACGCGCAAGCGCTAATGAAAAGTTACCATTACCACAATACAATTCAAGCAGGTCACCTTTCGCGTTTTCTGTTGCCTTTAATGCCCATTCCAACATTTTAATATTGACCTGAGCATTAGGTTGCGTGAAGCTATTTTCAACTTGGCGATAAATCATCTCTTTACCAGCGACAGGTAACACTTCATCAATAAAATCGTTATCGAGCATAATTTTTGTTTTATATGCACGACCGATTAACTGCACATCAAAGCCTTGGGTAATTAAGGTCTGGCGTAATGCTTGAGCTTCTTGTTGCCAAGCTTCATCCAATTTCTTGTGATAAAGCAATGAGACAATAATTTTATTACTCAATGTCGAAAGATAATCGATTTGAAACAATTTTTGTCTCAATGTTGGTTTATTTTTGATTTCTGCTAACAAGGCAACCATCATTTTATTAATCAGTTGACTGGCAACTGGAAAGTGGTCAACACGAATACGCTGCTTAGTTTCTTGGTCAAACATAATATGATAAAGCGTGTCTTGCTCATGCCAGATGCGGAATTCCGCACGCATACGATAATGCTGTTCTGGTGATGAAAAAACCTCAGCGTCAGGCGCATTAAAAGGTGCCATCATCGTTTGTAGACGTTGTGTTTTTTCATTCAGTTGAGACTGATATGTTTGCGTTGGTAATGAATTCTGCATGGTATCTCGCCTTGTTTTTGGCAGTAATAAAGTTAAGCGAGCGAAATTGTAGAGATCCTCATGAAGATGTCCAGTATTCTTCATGTTCAATTTCTGGACTCAATGGAATTGAAATCGTAGCATAGTTATTCGGTCTCCTTATGGGAGTGAAAAGGGAATCTGGTGCAAAGCCAGAACTGACGCGCAGCGGTAATAGGATCAAGGATAATAAAAGACACTACGAACACATTAATAAGTGCAGTGGGAAGTCATTATCTTAAATACATAATTCTGTTTATTTAACCTAGAGTCCGAAGACCTGCCGAAGACCTGTCGCATCTTAAATTAAATACGCGTTTTATTTAATTTTGGCGGCATCCTGCTACTTATTCTGTTGGATGCAGATTTTCATGAATAATAAAAAAGTTTTCTTTATTTCAAGTATAGCTTCGAGTGTGGCTTTGAGTGTAATGGTGAGTAGTTTTGGTGCGTTTGCTAATAACAGCGATACATTGAGTGTGACAGCAAACCGCTTTCAAGAGCCGAACTCTTCTATTTTAGCGCCTATCACCGTTGTTGAACGTGAACAGATTGATCGCTGGCAGAGTAATAGTGTGATTGATGTATTACGCAGAATGCCGGGTATTGATGTGGGGCAAAACGGTGGAATAGGGCAAATGAGCTCTATTTATGTACGTGGCGCAGAATCTCGACATGTACTGATCTTAGTGGATGGTGTGCGTTTAAATCAGGCTAATGTGTCTGGTAGCTCTGATATTAGCCAAATTCCCCTTTCTCTTGTTCAACGTATTGAATATATAAGAGGGCCTCGTTCTTCTGTTTATGGTTCAGATGCGATTGGTGGTGTGATTAATATCCTGACAGAAAGAAAAACGGAAGGAGGAACGCTTAATGCCACAATGGGCTCTCATGGTTATCAAGAATATGATGGTTCTGTAAAACAGAAAGTCGGAGATAGAACAACATTAACGGTAGCGGGCAGTTATCTCTATACCAAAGGCTATGATGTAGAAGCAAATGGGAATACAGGAGGCCACCCGCAACCTGATCGCGATGGATTTATGAATAAATCGTTGTGGTTAGGGGTTAATCACGATATTAACGATGGCGTTTCTTTATATGCACGTGCTTATGGTTTTGATAATCGTACCGCTTATGATGCTTATTATGACAGTTATAACGATATCTTAACGGATACAAGAGCACTATTTAGCCGCACCTATGATGGAGGTGTGAAGTTCCATCGTGATAACTACTCTTCTTCTTTAAATACCAGTTATAACTACACTAAAGATTATGACTATGATCCTCGTTATGGTCGTTATGGTAAAGGAAGCCGTTTTACCAACTCTGAACAATATAATGTGCAGTGGGGAAATCACCTTTTATTAGAAAATGGCAGTGTAGGTGGGGGTGTTGATTGGCAACGTCAATCTATTAAAGCGGGTTCTAACGGGTTTCCTAATAAAGAGCATTTCGATAATACCGGCTTATATCTAACAGGACAGCAAAAGTTAGGCGAGATTATTGCTGAAGCTTCTGTGCGTTCTGATAAGCACTCGGAATATGGTTGGCATACTACTTGGCAAACTAACATTGGATGGGAGTTTGTCGATGGCTATCGTGTGATTGGTGGTTATGGTACGGCATTTAAAGCACCCACATTAACGCAACTTTATAGTGAGTGGGGAAGTAACCCTGATTTACAGCCTGAAAAAAGTAAACAGTGGGAAGGTGGTTTTGAAGGACTGACTGGCCCTTTAGAATGGCGAATCACTGCGTATCGTAATTATGTCGACTCATTGATCCAAGGCGAATCGAATTATCCATACCGTAATTACAATGTGGGCAAAGCGTTAATTAAAGGTGTGGAGTTTACAGGTGAAATGGATACATGGGTTTTCCATCACACCTTTAACCTTCAATATATAGATGCAAGAAATAAAGAAACACATCAACGTCTTGATCGTCGTGCGCGTCAACAGTTGAAATATCAACTTGATTGGCAAGTTGAGAAACTCGATATGGGAGTGACTTACCAATATATTGGTCAGCGCACGGATAAAGATTACGGGACTTATGAAAATGTTTCTTTAGGTGGTGTGAGTCTTTGGGACTTAACTGCGTCATATCCTATTACATCACATCTCTCAATTCGTGGTAGAATAGCCAACCTGTTTGATAAAGATTATGAGACAGCTTATGGCTATCGTACGCCAGGACGAGAATACTTCCTCACAGGAAGTTACAACTTCTGATGCACAACTTACCGCTAACCCTACTGTATTAGTTTTTGATTCAGGGGTTGGCGGTTTATCTGTTTATCGTGAGATCCGTGAAAAATTACCGGATGCTCACTATATCTATGTTTTTGATAATGAAGCTTTCCCTTATGGTGAAAAATCACAAGAATTCATTATTGACCGTGTTGTTCATATCATTAGCGCGGTTGCCGAGAAACATGATCTCGCGGCAATTGTAATTGCCTGTAATACGGCAAGTACAGTAAGCCTTCCCGCGTTACGGGAAAAATTTACTGATATTCCTATTGTAGGTGTAGTGCCGGCTATCAAACCCGCAGCTAAATTGACTTGCAATGGCGTGGTTGGATTATTAGCAACAAGAGCAACGGTAAAACGACCTTATACCCATGAATTGATTGAACGTTTTGCGACTGATTGCAAAGTTCATTCTTTAGGTTCGGCAGAGCTGGTGGAACTTGCAGAAAAGAAACTTCATGGTGAAAGCGTTTCTTTAGATGAACTGCGCAAAGTTCTTGCACCTTGGTTAAAAATGAAAGAGCCACCAGATACTGTCGTATTAGGTTGCACTCATTTCCCTTTATTAGCAGATGAGCTTCTTTCTATTTTACCTGATGGCACACGAATTATTGATTCTGGTGCTGCAATTGCACGAAGAACTGCGTGGCTGGTCGTAAATCAAGCGAAAATTAAAGGTTCAAATGAAATTAGCTTCGCTTATTGCCTAAAAGAAGATGAGAATAGCGAATTACTAAAACCTGTTTTAGCGAACTTTGGTTTCAAATCGCTCAGAAAATTGGCACTTTAAGTGCAATTTGATGGAAAATTCAACGGTCAGTAAAAAAAATCAAAAAAAGTGTTGCCAGCTTCACAAAACTCCCTATAATGCGCCCTCGTTGTCACGGCAAACCACGCTAAGTGAGTTGGTTGAGAGAACGAAGAAAAAAGTGTGAAGCCTTGAAAATAAACGCTTGACACGAAATGAGGAAGATGTAGAATGCACCTCCTCGCAACAACGCAGAAGACCGGAAACGGCAGCGAATGTTGCACTGCTCTTTAACAAATTATCAGACAATCTGTGTGGGCACTCGCAGAGACGATATCTTCTAAAATATTAGATGTATCAAGTCTTGAAGAGTGAACAACAAAAGTAAATTCATTTATGAATAGCTAAGTTTTCGATTTCTTTGAGCATCAAACACTTTTAATTGAAGAGTTTGATCATGGCTCAGATTGAACGCTGGCGGCAGGCCTAACACATGCAAGTCGAGCGGTAACAGAAGAAAGCTTGCTTTCTTGCTGACGAGCGGCGGACGGGTGAGTAATGTATGGGGATCTGCCCGATAGAGGGGGATAACTACTGGAAACGGTGGCTAATACCGCATGACGTCTACGGACCAAAGCAGGGGCTCTTCGGACCTTGCGCTATCGGATGAACCCATATGGGATTAGCTAGTAGGTGAGGTAATGGCTCACCTAGGCGACGATCTCTAGCTGGTCTGAGAGGATGATCAGCCACACTGGGACTGAGACACGGCCCAGACTCCTACGGGAGGCAGCAGTGGGGAATATTGCACAATGGGCGCAAGCCTGATGCAGCCATGCCGCGTGTATGAAGAAGGCCTTAGGGTTGTAAAGTACTTTCAGCGGGGAGGAAGGTGATAAAGTTAATACCTTTATCAATTGACGTTACCCGCAGAAGAAGCACCGGCTAACTCCGTGCCAGCAGCCGCGGTAATACGGAGGGTGCAAGCGTTAATCGGAATTACTGGGCGTAAAGCGCACGCAGGCGGTCAATTAAGTCAGATGTGAAAGCCCCGAGCTTAACTTGGGAATTGCATCTGAAACTGGTTGGCTAGAGTCTTGTAGAGGGGGGTAGAATTCCACGTGTAGCGGTGAAATGCGTAGAGATGTGGAGGAATACCGGTGGCGAAGGCGGCCCCCTGGACAAAGACTGACGCTCAGGTGCGAAAGCGTGGGGAGCAAACAGGATTAGATACCCTGGTAGTCCACGCTGTAAACGATGTCGATTTAGAGGTTGTGGTCTTGAACCGTGGCTTCTGGAGCTAACGCGTTAAATCGACCGCCTGGGGAGTACGGCCGCAAGGTTAAAACTCAAATGAATTGACGGGGGCCCGCACAAGCGGTGGAGCATGTGGTTTAATTCGATGCAACGCGAAGAACCTTACCTACTCTTGACATCCAGCGAATCCTTTAGAGATAGAGGAGTGCCTTCGGGAACGCTGAGACAGGTGCTGCATGGCTGTCGTCAGCTCGTGTTGTGAAATGTTGGGTTAAGTCCCGCAACGAGCGCAACCCTTATCCTTTGTTGCCAGCGCGTAATGGCGGGAACTCAAAGGAGACTGCCGGTGATAAACCGGAGGAAGGTGGGGATGACGTCAAGTCATCATGGCCCTTACGAGTAGGGCTACACACGTGCTACAATGGCAGATACAAAGAGAAGCGACCTCGCGAGAGCAAGCGGAACTCATAAAGTCTGTCGTAGTCCGGATTGGAGTCTGCAACTCGACTCCATGAAGTCGGAATCGCTAGTAATCGTAGATCAGAATGCTACGGTGAATACGTTCCCGGGCCTTGTACACACCGCCCGTCACACCATGGGAGTGGGTTGCAAAAGAAGTAGGTAGCTTAACCTTCGGGAGGGCGCTTACCACTTTGTGATTCATGACTGGGGTGAAGTCGTAACAAGGTAACCGTAGGGGAACCTGCGGTTGGATCACCTCCTTACCTAAGAGATACGTGTTATGTGCAGTGCTCACACAGATTGTCTGATGAAGAACGAGCA
>NZ_JAABNH010000006.1:0-28251 GCF_009915985.1 Proteus sp. G2626
TGCTCGTTCTTCATCAGACAATCTGTGTGAGCACTGCACATAACACGTATCTCTTAGGTAAGGAGGTGATCCAACCGCAGGTTCCCCTACGGTTACCTTGTTACGACTTCACCCCAGTCATGAATCACAAAGTGGTAAGCGCCCTCCCGAAGGTTAAGCTACCTACTTCTTTTGCAACCCACTCCCATGGTGTGACGGGCGGTGTGTACAAGGCCCGGGAACGTATTCACCGTAGCATTCTGATCTACGATTACTAGCGATTCCGACTTCATGGAGTCGAGTTGCAGACTCCAATCCGGACTACGACAGACTTTATGAGTTCCGCTTGCTCTCGCGAGGTCGCTTCTCTTTGTATCTGCCATTGTAGCACGTGTGTAGCCCTACTCGTAAGGGCCATGATGACTTGACGTCATCCCCACCTTCCTCCGGTTTATCACCGGCAGTCTCCTTTGAGTTCCCGCCATTACGCGCTGGCAACAAAGGATAAGGGTTGCGCTCGTTGCGGGACTTAACCCAACATTTCACAACACGAGCTGACGACAGCCATGCAGCACCTGTCTCAGCGTTCCCGAAGGCACTCCTCTATCTCTAAAGGATTCGCTGGATGTCAAGAGTAGGTAAGGTTCTTCGCGTTGCATCGAATTAAACCACATGCTCCACCGCTTGTGCGGGCCCCCGTCAATTCATTTGAGTTTTAACCTTGCGGCCGTACTCCCCAGGCGGTCGATTTAACGCGTTAGCTCCAGAAGCCACGGTTCAAGACCACAACCTCTAAATCGACATCGTTTACAGCGTGGACTACCAGGGTATCTAATCCTGTTTGCTCCCCACGCTTTCGCACCTGAGCGTCAGTCTTTGTCCAGGGGGCCGCCTTCGCCACCGGTATTCCTCCACATCTCTACGCATTTCACCGCTACACGTGGAATTCTACCCCCCTCTACAAGACTCTAGCCAACCAGTTTCAGATGCAATTCCCAAGTTAAGCTCGGGGCTTTCACATCTGACTTAATTGACCGCCTGCGTGCGCTTTACGCCCAGTAATTCCGATTAACGCTTGCACCCTCCGTATTACCGCGGCTGCTGGCACGGAGTTAGCCGGTGCTTCTTCTGCGGGTAACGTCAATTGATAAAGGTATTAACTTTATCACCTTCCTCCCCGCTGAAAGTACTTTACAACCCTAAGGCCTTCTTCATACACGCGGCATGGCTGCATCAGGCTTGCGCCCATTGTGCAATATTCCCCACTGCTGCCTCCCGTAGGAGTCTGGGCCGTGTCTCAGTCCCAGTGTGGCTGATCATCCTCTCAGACCAGCTAGAGATCGTCGCCTAGGTGAGCCATTACCTCACCTACTAGCTAATCCCATATGGGTTCATCCGATAGCGCAAGGTCCGAAGAGCCCCTGCTTTGGTCCGTAGACGTCATGCGGTATTAGCCACCGTTTCCAGTAGTTATCCCCCTCTATCGGGCAGATCCCCATACATTACTCACCCGTCCGCCGCTCGTCAGCAAGAAAGCAAGCTTTCTTCTGTTACCGCTCGACTTGCATGTGTTAGGCCTGCCGCCAGCGTTCAATCTGAGCCATGATCAAACTCTTCAATTAAAAGTGTTTGATGCTCAAAGAAATCGAAAACTTAGCTATTCATAAATGAATTTACTTTTGTTGTTCACTCTTCAAGACTTGATACATCTAATATTTTAGAAGATATCGTCTCTGCGAGTGCCCACACAGATTGTCTGATAATTTGTTAAAGAGCAGTGCAACATTCGCTGCCGTTTCCGGTCTTCTGCATTGTTGCGAGGAGGCGTATATTACGTTATTCCTCTGAAGAGTCAAGAGTTTTTTCAAACTTTTTTCTTTTCTCTTCGCTGTCCTTCGTGGCTGTTGTCAGCTCATCGTCGGTCAGTGGATGCGCATTATAGGGAGATCTCGGATTAGCGCAAGTGTTTATTTCATTTTTTTTTCTGTTCGTTCTCTTTTTGAACTTTGCGTCTATTTTTGATACTAAAAACACCTTTTGCGTACAAAAAATATACACCTTATCTTTTTATTGTCTATTCGGTATATTCTATTAATCATGTTTTATTGCTCTGTTTCCGCTTTATTAGCAGATTTTCAATATTTATAGTAACGCATAGAAAAGATCATTTTCTCGTCAACGCCCCCCATCCACTGCTATGCTTTTCTTAATTTTATAAAGTAAAATCAAGTACGAGGTTAAATTATGGGGAAATCAACAATCAGGAACTATTTAAACCTTTCACCTTCTATTGATAAAGATGTTTTTATCGACGAAACAGCAACTGTCATTGGTGATGTGCGTATTAGCAAAGATGTCAGTATCTGGCCAATGGTGGTTATTCGTGGCGATGTGAATTACGTCAGTATTGGAGAAAGGTCAAACATCCAAGATGGTTCCGTTCTTCATGTAACTCATATCTCCCACAATGATCCTGAAGGTTTTCCTCTTATTATTGGTGATAATGTCACTGTCGGACATAAAGCAATGTTACATGGATGCACAATAGGTAATCGTGTACTAGTTGGAATGGGATCTATTTTACTTGATGGTGCAATTATTGAAGACAATGTCATGATTGGCGCTGGCAGTTTAGTTCCACCAGGAAAACGACTTGAGAGTGGTTTTCTTTACTTAGGAAGTCCTGCTAAAAAAATTCGCCCACTCTCATCAGAAGAGATAGAACACTTTATCTATTCTGCTAATAATTATGTTGAGTGGAAAAATAATTATTTAGATACTCATCAATCAGCCATTGATAAAGAATAAATAGGGTGAAGAGTTGATAACTCATACTCAGTGACCAGCTCTTCAAATTCTTCTTCAATGTCCCAACGATTTTGTTTAAATAATAATATTCCGTCTCCAATACCAAAACGCTCAATAAGCTCTTGCTCCGTAATTTGACAATTAAAAAGCATTCCATTGATCATAACAGGAAAAAGAACACAATGAGTCTCAGCTAACCATGTTTCACGCTCTGGGAATTGAATAGACTGGTTCATTGATTCAATTTTTCTCTCAAAACAGTTAAGACAGGGTTAATATCTGGCACACGCTCATACCATAGTTCAAATGCATAGGCAGCTTGCCCGACAAGCATGCCTAATCCATCAGATAAACGTGTACTTCCATGTTTTAATGCGTTGTATAGAAATGATGTCATGCCTGCTTGATAATAAAGATCATAACAAGCGGTTTCAAAGCCATATACATCATTAGGAATAGGCGGTAAGTCATTAGTCATACTAGATGCAGATGCATTTATGATTAAATCATAATGTCTATCAGCAACATCTTTAGGAGCAATCGCTCTAATCGTCCCAAATTGGTTAAATTCTTTTACCAGTTGCTCAGCTTTAGTGAATGTACGATTAGTCAAGGTAATATCGCAATCATAATCAAGTAATGGAAGCAATATTCCTCTCGTTGCACCACCAGCACCAATCACTAAAACGGACCCAACTTTGCCAGGCACAATAAAATCAAGCCTGGCTAGATCCAAAATAAGCCCTTGCCCGTCTGTATTATCACCAAGAAGTGAACCATCTTCCAGTTTAACAATAGAGTTAACTGCACCACATCCCTTTGCTCTATCTGTCAATTTATCTACAAAACGAAAGGCTTCTTCTTTAAAAGGAACTGTAACATTAGCACCTCGTCCTCCATTCGCAAAAAAACGAGAGGCTGTTTTATCAAATTCATTCAAAGGAACAAGTAAACGCCCATAGCCATACTCTATTCCTGTTTGTTTTGAAAAAAACTGATGAATAAAAGGTGATTGGCTATGTTCGATAGGATTTCCCATCACTAAATATTTTTCCATTACAATCACCCTTGTCGATATAATTCACCCGTTAACACATCTCGAATTTCAGAAGGATTTTGCCGACCACCAACATCCCCTTCAACAATAGGAATGATGTCCTGAAATTGTTCTCTTACTTCTTCAACTGTACGACATGGTGGCAATCCACTTAAGTTAGCACTAGTTGACACTAAAGGTTTTCCATAAGCCAAACAGAGCTCTTTAACAATGGCATGATCTGTCACTCTCACTGCCAAAGAAGAAAACCTCCCAGTTAACCACTTTGGTGTTGTCGACTTGGCGGGAATGACCCATGTAACCGGCCCTGGCCAAGATGCAAACATTCTGTCTCGTTGAGTAGGTGTTAATGCACTATCATCAATGTAAGGTTTTAATTGCTCATAATTGTCAGCAATTAAAATTAATCCTTTTTCGATTGAGCGTTGCTTTAGTGCTAATAGTGCCATAACAGCATGTTCATTATCAGGATCACAACCAACCCCGAATACAGCTTCTGTTGGATATGCGATAACTTTATTGTTATGTAGTGCTTCTATAATAGTATTATTTACAGGTGATGCTTCGTTATTCATGTTCTTCTCTTTTTGTTTGCGGCTTCCCACATAATTTGCTGGCGCACACTAATCTTACTCCCTGAGAAGACCTTTTTTCCATTAATAATAAATAATGACAATACTCACACTCACCATTAACAGGTTTATTATTTAACACAAATTGACATTCTGGATATCGGTTACAAGCATAGAATGTTTTACCAAACCGAGACTTGCGTTGTAACAATTTCCCCTTTCCACATTGAGGACAAGGAATAATGGTTTCATCAGGTTTATCTATTTGTTCTATGTGTTCACACTCTGGGTAATTACTGCAACCAATAAACATGCCAAATTTACCCTGACGCAACACTAAATCAGCACCACAGCATTGACAAGGTTGCCCTTCTAGAATTTTTATAATTTGACCATCACCTTGCGATTTTAATGTTTTTATATAGTGACATTTAGGATAAGCAGAACATCCTAAAAAAGGGCCATGACCACCATTTTTCATGACCAACTCACTGCCACATTCAGGGCATTTGTCCTGTTCAGGTTGCTGTGTAAACGGCATATTTTTTACCATTATTTTACCTCATACACTTATTCCAATCGAGTATAGCCACCAGCCACAATAACGACTTTTTCTATAAGCTCAAGTTCTAATAAAAGAGGAGCTAATTCAGATGTTGATAATCCACTATCATGAGCAATTATATCAATAGGTACTATTTCATTAAAACGTACGAAAGGTAATATCATATCAATCGCTAATTGTTGATTTGGCGTAAGTTGCTCCCTTTGGATATCCTTTTTTTTATTATCAGAGAGCTGTATAAGTTTTTCATCTATCTGTTCTTGCGGCGATTCATATTCGCAAGTAAGCCACTGCAAAGAACTATTTAAATATTCTAAAATATCATCTGGTGAAGATGCTAAATTTGCACCTTGCTTAATAAGTTGATGATTACCTTCAAAATGAAGATCGCCTAATAGCCCTGGTAAAACAAACAATTCCTTACCCTGCTGCAATGCATAGTTAGCTGTAATCAAAGAGCCACTTTTAATTCCTGCTTCAATAATAAGCAATGTAGCACTTAACCCACTAATAATTCGATTACGCTGAGGAAAATAACGCGCTAAAGGAGGAGTCATGGGTAAATGTTCAGAAATTAGAAGACCAGACTCTTTTATTTGTGTTGCAAGAGTACGATGGAACGAAGGATAAATATGCTCTAAACCACTTCCAAGTACGGCAATAGTGACACCTTTATTATTTAGTGCACTTCGATGCCCTATTCCATCAATACCTTGAGCTAGCCCACTCGTAATAGTGAATTGGTTCTTTACCAGTTCTTGTGCAAAGTAAGTCGCCCATTTAGTACCATATGCTGTTGCATTTCGGCTACCTATTAATGCAATTTGTGTGCTGATTAAATGTTTTCGATTTCCTGCAACAAAAAGCAAAAGTGGTGGTGATGAAATTTGCTTTAATAAAGGTGGATAATCTGAATCCGTAATCGTTAATAATGATGATTCATTTTTATCTAACCACTTTAATGTATTATTGACAGCATCTGCATGAAGTCTTAAAAATTGATGACTTTGCTGTTCTGACAAGCCACAACTTTTTAATTGTCTATAAGTGAGTTGTGTGACAGATTGTAAATATTTTGCAATTTGAATGGCTTTATTAGTCGGTAATCTTGAAATAGCATTAAGTCTTATCCATATTTCTCTGACATCCATGCATTATCCTAATGTTATTTTTAGCAAACAGGATGAGTGCTAAACACACCAAATACTGTCAATCTAGATAATAAATGTCTAGAATAGACGTTAAATCCTATTCACATTTTAGAAACAGTCCGAATAAATTATGGCAGTGTTACACGTATTACATTATCCAGACGAGCGCCTTCGCACGATTGCAAAGCCAGTCGAAAAAGTTGATGCCGAAATTCAAAAAATTGTCGATGATATGTTTGAAACGATGTATTTAGAAGAAGGTATTGGCTTAGCAGCAACACAAGTGGATATCCACCAGCGCATTATCGTCATTGATGTCTCCGAAACAAGAGACCAAAGACTGGTATTAATAAACCCAGAACTTCTTGATGCTGAAGGTGATACAGGTATCGAAGAAGGCTGTTTATCTATCCCAGAACAACGTGCTTTTATTCCTCGTGCTGAGCACGTAAAAGTAAAAGCACTTGATTACAATGGCCAGCCTTTTGAATTAGAAGCTGATGACTTATTGGCTATCTGTATTCAACATGAAATGGACCATTTAGTTGGTAAACTGTTTGTAGATTATTTATCTCCATTAAAACGCCAACGTATCCGTCAAAAAGTTGAGAAACTCGATAAGCTAGATAAAAAAAGAGCTAAAGCAGGACAGTAACAGTTAAATTGAAACAGGAAGAAAACGTGTCTGATTCATTACGTATTATTTTTGCGGGAACACCCGATTTTGCGGCTCGACATTTAGCCGCATTGTTATCAACCCAACATCGTGTGGTGGGAGTAATGACTCCTCCAGATAAACCCGCAGGAAGAGGTAAGAAACTGACTATTAGCCCAGTTAAAGCACTAGCTTTAACTCATGATATTCCTGTTTATCAACCTGCCTCTTTAAAGCCAGAAGAGAACCATGAATGGATTATAGAACAACAAGCCGACATTATGATTGTTGTGGCTTATGGGATGATCTTACCTAAAGCCGTGCTTGAAATCCCTCGTTTAGGTTGTCTAAATGTACATGGTTCTCTCCTTCCTAAATGGCGTGGCGCCGCACCGATTCAACGCTCTTTATGGGCAGGAGATAAAGAAACGGGTGTCACAATTATGCAGATGGATGTTGGTTTAGATACAGGTGATATGTTGTATAAAGCATCATGCCCAATTACAAATGAAGACACCAGTGCGTCACTTTATGAAAAACTGGCAGAACTAGGCCCTAAAGCTCTAACGACGACACTCGATCTGCTTACATCAGGTAAAATAAAAGCTGAAAAACAAGATGATAGTTTAGCGAATTACGCCCAAAAATTATCTAAAGAAGAAGCAAAAATTGATTGGTCATTATCGGCAGAGCAAATTGAGCGCTGTATAAGAGCCTTCAATCCATGGCCAATGAGCTTCTTCATGCTAGACGAACAGCCGGTAAAAGTATGGAAAGCACACGTTATTGCAGATGATACAAATCAACCGGTAGGAACTTTATTAAAAGCAGATAAAACAGGTATTTATATTGCGACAGGTAACGGCATTCTAAATATCACTGAATTACAGCCTTCAGGTAAAAAGCCTATGGCTTCTGCTGATTTCCTAAACTCCAAGCGAGATTGGTTCACGCCTGGGAAAATCATTCAATAATAATTCTAAACCCTGATACTTATCCTTATCAGGGTTTCCTTTTTTCACGCCAATGTAACACTTCTCTGGCGCTCAATATTAAACGTTGACTCATTATGAAAACGTCATACAACTTACGTAGCATTGCAGCAAAAGCAATCAATCAGGTATTAGATCAAGGCTTATCTCTAAGCACTGTCATACCAGAACTTCAAAAAAATATTTCAGATAAAGATAAAGCTTTATTACAAGAAATTTGCTTTGGTGTATTACGCACATTGCCACAATTAGAATGGATTATTCAGCAACTCATGGATAAGCCATTAAAAGGTAAACAACGCATTTTACATTACCTCATTATGGTGGGTTTATATCAGCTTCTTTATACGCGTATTCCTGCCCATGCAGCTCTTGCAGAAACAGTAGATGGTGCCGTTGCACTAAAAAAACCACAGTTAAAAGGATTAATTAACGGTGTGTTACGTCAGTTTCAACGTCAACAAGATATCCTTAATGAACGTTTTCAAAATAGTGAAAGCCATTTTCTTCATCCATCATGGTTACTTGCCCGCATCAAGCACGCTTACCCTGAACAATGGATGAGTATTGTTGAAGGCAACAACAAAAAACCACCTATGTGGTTACGTGTTAATCAACAACACCATTCACGAGAAGAATATTTGGCATTATTGGCAGATAATGAGATTTCAGCCATTGCTGATGATAGCCATCCTTTTGCTATCCGTTTAGAAAATCCATGTAACGTTAACCTTCTTCCCGGATTTGCAGATGGTTGGGTAACAATTCAAGATCGTTCTGCTCAACGTTGCGCTGAATTATTAGCACCAAAAAATAAAGAACAAATTCTCGATTTATGTGCAGCACCTGGGGGCAAAACAACACATATTTTAGAGATAGCCCCTCAAGCTAAAGTATTAGCAATAGACATAGATGAGCAACGTCTGAAACGTGTACAAGAAAACCTTACTCGTTTGAAACTTAATGCTGTCGTCAAAAGTGGTGATGGCCGTTATCCCGAACAATGGTGTTCAGGTATGCTATTTGATCGCATTCTACTTGATGCGCCATGTTCAGCAACCGGTGTTATCCGTCGTCATCCTGACATTAAGTGGCTTCGTCGTAATGATGATATTGATCAATTAGCTCAAATTCAAAAAGAAATTCTTCATGCTATTTGGCCATACTTAAAATCTGGTGGCACATTAGTTTATGCAACATGTTCTATTCTTCCAGAAGAGAACATACAACAAGTTAAAGCATTTTTAACATCAACTAAAGATGCACAATGTCACTATCAACATCAGTGTTTACCTGAAGAAAAAGGTGGCGATGGTTTCTTTTATGCATTGATAAAAAAAATATGATCCCGTGATAAAAGATGCTATCGGATCCAAAAAACGCTACTATTTCAACGCAAGATCATCAAGATCTTGCGTTTCTTTTCTATTTGTTAATCGAATACTCTGAGAAATTACGATGAAAATTATTATCTTAGGCGCTGGTCAAGTCGGTGGTACTCTCGCTGAAAATCTTGTCGGGGAGAATAATGATATTACTGTCGTTGATACTAATGCTGATCGTTTACGTCAACTTCAAGATAAATTCGATTTACGAGTAGTCAATGG
Organism: Proteus sp. G2626; assembly: GCF_009915985.1. Lineage (NCBI taxonomy): Bacteria > Pseudomonadati > Pseudomonadota > Gammaproteobacteria > Enterobacterales > Morganellaceae > Proteus > Proteus sp. G2626. The sequence goes on from NZ_JAABNH010000006.1 coordinate 9,387, forward strand.
ACATGGCTCTCATCCAAGGATCTTAAGAGAAGCTGGTGCTGAAGATGCTGATATGTTAGTTGCTGTCACTAATTCTGACGAAACGAACATGATTGCGTGCCAAGTTGCTTATACCTTGTTTAATACGCCAAATAAAGTTGCACGTATACGTGCTTCAGAGTTTGTTCGTGAAGCAGATAAACTATTTCTTCCTGAAGCTATTCCCATTGATTATTTAATATCACCAGAACATTTAGTTATTGATTATATTTATAAACTTATTCAATATCCTGGCGCATTACAAGTGGTTAATTTCGCAGAAGGCCAAGTCAGTATCGTTGCGGTAAAAGCCTATTATGGTGGTTCTCTTGTGGGTAATGCTTTGTCAACATTAAGAGATCATATGCCACATATTGATACACGTGTTGCTGCAATTTTTCGTCAAGATAGACCTATTCGGCCTCAAGGCTCCACTATCATAGAAGCTGGAGATGAGGTCTTTTTTGTTGTCGCATCTCAGCATATTCGTGCTGTAATGAGTGAATTACAACGATTAGAAAAACCATATAAACGCATTATGATTGTGGGTGGCGGTAATGTAGGTGCTGGTTTAGCTGCTAGATTAGAAAAAGATTATAGCGTCAAACTTATTGAACATAATCAACAACGTGCAACTGAATTAGCAGAACTTCTTCATGACACAATTGTTTTTTATGGTGATGCATCAGACCAAGAGCTTCTTGCAGAAGAACATATAGAACAAATCGATGTCTTTATCGCGCTGACTAATGATGATGAAGCTAACATTATGTCTGCTATGTTAGCAAAAAGAATGGGGGCAAAAAAAGCAATGGTCCTCATTCAGCGCAGTGCGTATGTTGATTTAGTTCAAGGTGGCGTTATTGATATTGCAATTTCACCACAGCAAGCAACTATTTCTGCACTTTTAGGTCATGTTCGTAAAGCGGATATCGTCAGTGTTTCCTCATTACGTCGCGGTGTTGCTGAAGCAATTGAAGCTGTGGCTCACGGTGATGAAAATACATCAAAAGTCGTTGGTCGTCGTATACAAGATATCAAACTGCCGCCAGGAACCATTATCGGGGCAATTGTTAGAAATGAAGATGTTATTATTGCAAATGCAAGCCACTCTATCGAACAAGGCGATCACGTGATTATGTTTATCACAGATAAAAAATATGTTCCTGAAGTTGAAAAGCTTTTCCAACCTAGTCCATTTTTCTTATAGAGATGACGTAGAAATAAGAATAATAGTGATTGTTACTTATAATGGTCTATTATTATCATGTTAGATACTATATTTTTACATAATAAATCTACACTTACACAAATAAGGGGTGGTTATGGCTTTTTTCAAAGAGTTTCGTGAATTTGCAATGAAAGGTAACGTAGTTGACATGGCTGTCGGTGTCATCATTGGTGCAGCTTTCGGTAAGATTGTTTCATCACTGGTAGCTGATATTATCATGCCACCATTGGGATTATTAATTGGCGGTATTGATTTTAAGCAGTTTAGTCTTGTACTAAGAGAGGCAAGTGGAGATATGCCTGCCGTTGTACTAAATTACGGTATGTTTATTCAAACTGTTTTTGACTTCGCTATTGTTGCATTTGCTATTTTCTGCGCGATTAAATTAATTAATAAAACACGCCGCCAAGCAGAAGAAGCTCCGAAAGCACCGCCAGCCCCATCTGCAGAAGAAACACTATTAACAGAGATCCGCGATTTATTAAAAAACCAGCAGAAATAAAAACTAAAAGGCCAGTGATAACAATTGAAAAAATCTTTTGTTATCACTGGCCTCCCAGTTACCCTTTTTGTTATGTTTTTCTTTTCTCACAAAACTACCTTTTCCTTTCTTGTTTTTTTCTACGCGCTGCCTAAATAATGGATCGTGAACCAATGCAGCTAAAGCATTCTCTTTAATAACACCTTTTTGGTGTTGATATTTGTTAGACATAACAAACCTCTTAAATTGTTAAAGAACATAAAACAAAATTCGGTAATGATATTATTGCTTTGTTGCTCCGGATTCAAGTATTTCTAGAATTGAGCAATAAGTACTCTCATGAGCACTACCACAACACGCATTACTTAACATTTTTAATGAATCGCGCATTTTTTCCATCTCTTTTAAACGCAATTCAACTTCTTCAAGTCTTGCATCAACGATATGCTTCGACTCGATACAAGTGTGATGAGCAGGATCAACACGAATCGAAAGGAGTTCAGTAATAGCATCCAATGTAAAACCAAGCTCTTTCGCATAGCGGATAAAACGTAATCGCTGTAGATCTTTTTCTGTATAGAGGCGATAACCCCCTTCTGTACGTCTATCATGATCCATCAACCCTTGTTTTTCATAAAACCGGATTGTATCTGTTGTTACATTCGCAAGTTTTGCAACTTGTCCAATACGGTACATGGATCATCCTCCATTGTTAATTATGAATAAGCATAGCAAATAACCAAAAGAACAGAATTGAAAAATAGTACGAAGCTTATAATACGCAATAACAGTATGGTGACATAGCAGAAAATAAATATGATGCAACACAAAAGAAAATAAAGAGGTATGCAAAAAATAAAAAAGAGAGAGCGTAGTATACTTACAAATAGTTTTTTAACAGGTATAAAAAAACCGGATTAAAAATCCGGTCTTTTTATTCGCTTCACTAAATAATTAAATTATTCAGCTGCTGCTTCTGTTTCAGAATCAGCACGGTCAACAAGCTCAATGTAAGCCATTGGAGCGTTGTCACCAGCACGGAAGCCACACTTCAGAATACGAGTGTAACCACCTGCACGGCTCGCAAAACGCGGACCTAATACTGTAAACAGTTTTGCCACGACTTCGTTATCACGAGTACGGGCGAATGCCAGACGACGATTAGCTACGCTGTCGGTCTTGGCAAGAGTAATCAGCGGCTCAACGACGCGACGCAGTTCTTTCGCTTTAGGCAAAGTTGTCTTGATTATCTCATGACGAACTAAAGAACCTGCCATGTTACGAAACATAGCCTGACGATGGCTGCTGTTGCGGTTCAATTGACGACCACTCTTACGATGGCGCATGACCTTATCCTTCTCAGTAAAACCTTAACCTGTGATCTTATTCATCAGCGATACTTGCAGGTGGCCAATTCTCAAGGCGCATACCTAGAGATAGACCACGCGACGCCAGTACGTCTTTAATCTCAGTAAGAGATTTCTTACCAAGGTTAGGCGTCTTAAGTAATTCAACTTCAGTACGCTGTACCAGATCACCGATGTAGTGGATTGCTTCTGCCTTCAGACAGTTAGCAGAGCGGACAGTCAATTCAAGATCGTCTACTGGGCGCAGTAAGATAGGATCGAATTCTGGCTTCTCTTCTTTAACTTCTGGTTGACGAACATCACGTAAGTCAACAAAAGCTTCAAGCTGTTCAGCCAGGATAGTCGCTGCACGGCGAATCGACTCTTCTGGATCGATAGTACCGTTAGTTTCCATCTCGATTACCAGCTTATCCAAGTCGGTACGCTGTTCAACACGAGCTGCTTCCACATTATAAGCAATACGCTCAACTGGGCTATAGCACGCGTCTACTAAAAGGCGACCGATAGGGCGCTCATCTTCTTCCGAATGAATTCGGGCAGAAGCCGGCACATAACCACGACCACGCTGAACTTTGATACGCATATTAATAGATGCGTTTTCGTCTGTAAGGTGGCAGATAACGTGCTGCGGCTTGACGATTTCGACATCACCGTCATGGATGATATCGGCTGCAATAACAGGGCCAATGCCAGATTTGCTCAAAGTAAGAATAACTTCATCTTTACCATGAACTTTTACCGCCAACCCCTTAAGGTTGAGCAGTATTTCTAGGATATCTTCCTGAACACCTTCTTTGGTGCTGTACTCATGCAGTACACCATCAATCTCAACCTCTGTTACCGCACAACCCGGCATAGACGAAAGCAGAATACGGCGCAGTGCGTTACCAAGAGTATGGCCGAAGCCTCGCTCTAATGGCTCAAGGGTCACCTTGGCGTGCGTCGAACTGACTTGCTCGATATCAACCAGGCGCGGTTTTAGAAACTCTGTCACAGAACCCTGCATTGTGTCCTCTCTTTGGTGCTAAGCCTTACTTGGAGTAAAGCTCGACGATCAGGTGCTCGTTAATGTCAGCAGACAAGTCAGTACGTTCAGGAATACGCTTGAACACACCTTCCATCTTAGCAGCATCAACTTCCAGCCATGTTGGCTTTTCACGCTGTTCAGCCAGCTCTAAAGCAGCCTTGATACGAGACTGTTTTTTCGATTTTTCACGAACGCTGACTACGTCATTCGGGGAAACCTGATAAGAAGCAATGTTAACCACGCGACCATTCACCATGATTGCTTTATGGCTAACCATCTGACGTGCTTCTGCGCGAGTTGCGCCAAAGCCCATACGATAAACAACGTTATCCAGACGACCTTCCAGCAGAGTCAGCAGGTTTTCACCTGTGTTGCCTTTCAGACGTGTTGCTTCTTTGTAGTAGTTACGGAATTGACGTTCTAGAACACCGTAAATACGACGTACTTTTTGTTTTTCACGTAACTGAACACCGTAATCAGACAGACGCGGTTTACGTGCGCCGTGCTGACCTGGTGCTTGTTCCAGTTTACACTTGGTGTCAATCGCCCGAACGCCAGATTTTAGAAATAAATCTGTACCTTCGCGACGGCTCAGCTTGAGCTTAGGACCCAAATATCTTGCCATTTTCTTTCTCCAACTTTCCTAAAAACGAAAACGTTATTAAACGCGACGTTTTTTCGGTGGGCGACAACCGTTATGAGGAATCGGAGTCACATCAGTAATATTAGTGATGCGGAAACCAGCCGCGTTTAATGCACGGATAGTTGACTCACGACCAGGACCAGGTCCTTTAACCATAACTTCCAAGTTCTTAATTCCGTACTCTTTAACAGCTTCAGCGCAACGTTCTGCTGCAACCTGAGCCGCGAACGGAGTAGATTTACGAGAACCACGGAAACCGGAACCACCGGCAGTAGCCCAACCCAATGCGTTACCTTGACGATCAGTAATAGTAACGATTGTGTTGTTGAAAGAAGCATGGATATGAGCCACACCGTCAGAGACTTGTTTTCTTACACGCTTACGTGCACGAATAGGTGCTTTTGCCATTGTTCAAATACCCCGATTATTTCTTGATCGGCTTACGCGGACCCTTACGGGTACGTGCGTTAGTCTTAGTACGCTGACCGCGAACTGGTAGACCACGACGATGACGTAAACCACGGTAAGTACCAAGATCCATCAGACGTTTGATGCTCAGGGTAACTTCACGACGCAGATCACCTTCTACAACGTATTTGGCAACTTCGTCACGCAGCTTGTCGATTTGCTCTTCAGACAGCTCACTGATCTTAACATTTTCAGCAATACCAGCAGCTACACAGATAGCCTGTGAGCGGGTTTTACCGATGCCGTAAATCGAAGTTAATGCGATTACGGTATGTTTATGATCAGGAATGTTAATGCCTGCTATACGGGCCACTATGCACTCCTAAATTAGCAGTTATACAGTACTATTCTGAAAAGCCCGTTTTCAGGATACTCAAACAATACTGTACATATTATAAAAGATTGGGCTGGCTAATTTAGCCAGCTCAACCGAACTTTGCAAGAAAAAAATGCAATAAATTAGCCTTGACGCTGTTTATGCTTAGGCTCGACGCTGCAAATTACACGCACGTGACCGTGACGTCTAACAATTTTGCAGTTACGGCACATTTTCTTGACGGAAGCACGAACTTTCATTTTTACTCTCCGTAACTTCTAAAACAAATCGCTTATCAGTAATTAACCTTTAAGATTTGCTTTTTTCAATGCAGACTCATACTGACTTGACATCAGGAGAGTTTGCACTTGAGCCATAAAATCCATGATGACCACAACCACGATTAAGAGGGAAGTACCACCAAAATAGAAAGGTACTTTCATTGCGTCACGCATGAACTCCGGGATGAGACAGATAAAGGTAATATACAAGGCACCAATTAAGGTTAAACGAGTCATCACTTTATCTATATATTTAGCCGTCTGCTCTCCCGGGCGAATTCCTGGTACAAATGCACCGGACTTCTTCAGGTTATCTGCCGTTTCTCTTGGGTTGAAAACCAACGCCGTATAAAAGAAACAGAAGAATATGATTGCAGCAGCGTATAGTAGCACATAAATAGGTTGACCAGGCTGTAGATTTAACGAAATCGTCGTCAGCCAACCCCATCCTGTACCATCGCCAAACCAAGAGGTTATTGTACCAGGAAACAGGATAATACTTGAAGCAAAAATTGCTGGTATAACACCCGCCATATTTACTTTAAGTGGTAGATGTGTACTTTGTGCCGCGTATATTCTACGCCCTTGTTGACGTTTTGCATAGTTAACAACGATACGACGTTGTCCTCTTTCTACAAAAACAACAAAGAAAGTAACCGCGAACACCAATACTGCAACCAACAATAACAGGAGGAAGTGCAGTTCGCCTTGCCGCGCCTGCTCGATGGTTTGACCAATGGCAGGTGGAAGACCTGCAACGATACCTGCAAAGATAATGATTGAGATACCGTTACCAATACCACGTTCAGTGATTTGCTCACCTAACCACATCAGGAACATTGTCCCAGTGACTAAGCTCACAACAGCCGTAATATAGAATGGTAAGCCTGGATTAATCACCAGACCTTGCATTCCTGGCATATTCGGTAAGCCTGTTGCGATACCAATTGATTGGAATATCGCCAGCACCAAAGTACCATAACGGGTATATTGGCTGATCTTACGACGACCGGCCTCCCCTTCCTTCTTAATCTCTGCTAACCGAGGGTTAACCACTGATAAAAGTTGGATAATAATCGATGCCGAAATATAAGGCATGATACCCAGCGCAAAGATAGAAGCACGGCTAAGAGCACCACCAGAGAACATGTTAAACATTTCAATGATGGTGCCTTTTTGCTGATCGAGCAATTTGGCAAGCACAGTGGCATCAATACCAGGGATAGGAATAAAAGAGCCAATCCTAAAGACAATTAGTGCACCAAGAACAAACAAAAGTCTGCGTTTTAGTTCACCTACACCACCTTTAGCACTCTGAAAATCTAAACCTGGTTGTTTAGCCATCTGTCACTTATTCCTCAATTTTACCGCCAGCTGATTCGATTGCTGCACGGGCACCTTTGGTAACACGCAGACCACGAATAGTCACTGCACGGTTAACCTCGCCAGATAGAATTAATTTTGCATATTCAATCTGTGGGCCAACAACGTTTGCGGCTTTCAGTGCATTCAGATCGATTACATCGCCTTCAACGTAAGCTAAATCAGACAGGCGGATTTCCGCAGTCACGAATGATTTACGTGAAGTAAAACCAAATTTTGGTAAACGACGATATAAAGGCATCTGGCCACCTTCAAACCCACGACGTACGCCACCGCCAGAACGAGACTTCTGACCTTTGTGACCACGGCCGCCAGTTTTACCTAAGCCAGAACCGATACCACGACCTACACGTTTAGGCGCATGCTTGGCACCTTCAGCCGGAGACAGAGTATTTAAACGCATCTCTTACTCCTCAACTTTAACCATATAGGAAACCAAGTTGATCATACCGCGAACTGCTGGTGTATCTTCGCGTTCTACAGTGTGACCGATGCGACGCAGGCCTAAACCAGTCATAGTTGCCTTATGTTTAGGCAGACGACCGATTAAGCTGCGTGTTTGAGTAATTTTAATAGTCTTAGCCATGGTCATTACCCCAGAATTTCTTCAACGGATTTACCACGCTTAGCTGCGACCATATCTGGAGACTTCATGCTATCTAAAGCGTCCAGTGTTGCACGAACCACGTTAATCGGGTTAGTGGAACCATAGGTTTTAGCCAGTACGTTACGAACGCCAGCCACTTCTAGAACTGCACGCATTGCACCACCTGCGATGATACCAGTACCTTCATGAGCAGGCTGCATAAATACGCGAGAACCTGTGTGGGTACCTTTAACAGGGTGGAACAAAGTACCGTTGTTTAAAGCGACGGTTTTCATATTGCGACGGGCTTTTTCCATCGCTTTCTGGATTGCTGCCGGAACTTCGCGAGCTTTGCCATATCCAAAACCAACGCGGCCATTACCATCACCAACGACTGTAAGCGCGGTGAAGCTAAATATACGACCACCTTTAACGGTTTTAGATACGCGGTTTACCGCGATCAGCTTTTCCTGCAGTTCGCCAGCTTGTTTCTCGATGTGAGCCATCTTACACTCCTACCTTAGAACTGAAGGCCAGCTTCACGGGCAGCATCTGCCAGTGCCTGGACTCGACCATGATATTGGAAACCGGAACGGTCAAATGATACTACTTTGATACCTTTTTCCAGAGCGCGTTCAGCAACAATTTTACCAACTACTGCTGCTGCTTCTTTGTTTCCAGTGTTTTTCAGTTGCTCAATGATAGCTTTTTCTGTAGTAGAAGCGGCCACCAAAGTTTCAGAACCGTTTGGTGCAATAACCTGCGCATAAATATGGCGAGGGGTACGGTGTACCACCAGGCGAGTCGCACCCAATTCTTGGAGCTTACGGCGTGCGCGGGTCGCACGACGGATACGAGCTGCTTTCTTATCCATAGTGTTACCTTACTTCTTCTTAGCCTCTTTGATACGCACAACTTCGTCGGCGTAACGAATACCTTTACCTTTATAAGGTTCAGGGCGACGGTAAGCACGCAGTTCAGCTGCTACTTGACCAATCACTTGCTTATCCGCACCTTTCAGCACGATTTCAGTTTGTGTTGGACATTCAGCAGTGATGCCTGCTGGCAGTTGGTGTTCCACTGGATGTGAAAAACCTACTGATAAGTTAACCGCATTGCCTTTAATAGACGCACGATAACCTACACCTACCAGTTGCAGTTTCTTAGTGAAGCCTTCGGTAACACCTACAACCATTGCATTTAACAGAGAACGAGTAGTACCCGCCTGTGCCCATGCATCAGCGAAACCATCACGAGGTGCGAAAGTTAACTGGTTGTCAGCATGTTGAATTTCAACTGCATTATGGATAGTACGAGTTAGCTCGCCGTTTTTACCCTTAATCGTAATTACCTGACCGTTGAGTTTAACCTCTACGCCGGCAGGAATGACGACGGGTGCTTTTGCCACACGAGACATTCTTTCCTCCCGAATTAAGCTACGTAGCAGATAATCTCGCCACCAAGACCTGCTTGGCGAGCTGCACGATCAGTCATAACACCTTTTGAGGTAGAAACAACAGCGATGCCCAGTCCTGCCATAACTTGTGGCAGCTCATCTTTTCTTTTATAGATGCGCAGACTTGGACGGCTTACGCGCTGAATGCTTTCTACTACAGCCTTACCTTGGAAATATTTTAAAGTGATTTCCAGTTCTGGCTTAGTGTCGCCTTCAATTTTAAAATCTTCGATATAACCTTCTTCCTTAAGCACGTTGGCAATCGCCACTTTCAGCTTGGAGGAAGGCATTGTGACCGCAACTTTATTCGCGGCCTGACCGTTACGGATACGGGTCAGCATATCCGCGATGGGATCTTGCATGCTCATCTGTCTTTACTCCCGTGATTCAATTATGGTAATTACCAGCTAGCCTTTCTAAGGCCCGGGATTTCACCGCGCATAGCGGCTTCACGGACTTTAATACGGCTGAGGCCAAATTTCCGCAGGAAACCGTGCGGACGTCCAGTTTGACGGCAGCGGTTACGCTGACGTGAAGGACTTGAATCACGTGGCATAGTTTGCAGTTTCAGAACAGCATTCCAACGATCTTCATCAGATACGTTCACATCTGAAACGATAGCTTTCAGTTCTGCGCGTTTTGCGAAGAATTTCTCAGCTAAATTCGCACGTTTTACATCACGTGCTTTCATAGATTTCTTAGCCATGAATGCCCTGCCTTACTTGCGGAACGGGAAGTTAAACGCTGCTAACAGTGCGCGACCTTCATCATCTGATTTCGCAGTCGTAGTAATGGTAATATCCAAACCACGAACACGATCCACTTTATCGTAATCGATTTCAGGGAAGATGATTTGCTCACGTACGCCCATGCTGTAATTACCACGTCCATCAAATGATTTAGCGGACAAACCACGGAAGTCACGGATACGTGGTACAGCAATAGAGATCAGGCGTTCAAAGAACTCCCACATGCGTTCGCCACGCAGGGTCACTTTACAGCCGATCGGATAGCCCTGGCGGATTTTGAAGCCTGCAACAGATTTGCGTGCTTTGGTGATCAAAGGTTTTTGACCTGAGATTGCTGCTAAATCAGCTGCTGCATTGTCCAGCAGTTTCTTATCAACAATCGCTTCACCAACACCCATGTTCAGGGTGATCTTCTCGACCCGAGGGACTTGCATGACAGAATGGTAACCAAACTGAGACATCAGTTTTTGGACTACCTCGTCTTTGTAGTAATCATGCAGTTTCGCCATCGTATACTCCAAATTACTTGATAGTTTCTTTATTAGATTTGAAGAAACGAACTTTTTTGCCGTCTTCGAATCTAAAACCTACACGGTCAGCCTTACCGGTTGCCGCATTGAAGATTGCAACGTTAGAAACTTGGATAGAAGCTTCTTTTTCAACGATGCCACCTGGTTGGTTCAGAGCCGGAACTGGCTTCTGATGTTTTTTAACCAGATTGATACCTTCAACGATAACTTTACCAGAAGAAAGAACCTGTTTTACTTTACCGCGCTTACCTTTATCTTTACCAGTTAGCACGATAACTTCGTCTTCACGACGGATTTTCGCTGCCATTGCCTGCTCCTTAGAGTACTTCAGGTGCCAGAGAGATTATTTTCATAAACTTCTCGTTACGAAGTTCACGAGTAACCGGCCCAAAAATACGCGTACCAATAACTTGCTCGCTGTTGTTGTTTAACAATACACAAGCGTTGCTATCGAAGCGAATGACAGAACCGTCAGGGCGACGAACACCCTTCTTGGTGCGCACCACTACCGCTTTCAGTACATCACCTTTCTTAACTTTACCACGTGGAATTGCTTCCTTGATGGTAATTTTGATGATGTCACCTACATCTGCGTAGCGACGGTGCGAGCCACCTAGAACCTTGATACACATTACGCGACGTGCACCGGAGTTGTCGGCCACGTTCAGCATAGTCTGTTCTTGGATCATTTTAGTGCTCCGCTAAATGTCAACTACTACTGAGCCACTTCCACATTAGAAGAGGCCGTTCAATATCCCATAATACGAGGGAGCGGCATTATAACACCACATTCTCGATATGGACAGAAAAAATAAACGGCTCGTTCAGTTTTGAGCCGTTTATTTCGTACGAAAAGGCTATTTTATTACAGAACAGCTTTTTCTACAACGCGAACTAACGCCCAAGACTTAGTCTTAGACAGTGGACGTGTTTGACGAATTTCTACTACGTCACCAATTCCACATTCGTTGTTCTCGTCATGTACATGCAGTTTGGTCGTACGACGGATAAACTTACCATATAATGGATGTTTAACCATACGATCGATAGCAACAACAATAGATTTTTCCATTTTGTCACTAACTACACGACCTTGCAGAGTACGGATTTTATCGGTCATTACGCACCCGCCTTCTCAGTCAGTAAAGTCTTAACGCGTGCGATATTACGACGCACTTGTTTCAACAGATGAGACTGTTGTAACTGACCACTTGCTGCCTGCATACGCAGGTTGAACTGCTCGCGCAGTAAGTTCAGCAGTTCTGTGTTCAGCTCTTCAACGCTCTTTTCGCGCAGCTCTTTTGCTTTCATTACATCACCGTCTTAGTTACAAAGGTGGTTTTGATAGGCAGTTTTGCTGCCGCCAGCTTGAATGCTTCACGGGCCAGTTCTTCAGGCACACCATCCATTTCATACAGGACTTTACCTGGCTGGATTAAGGCAACCCAATACTCAACGTTACCTTTACCTTTACCCATACGGACTTCGAGCGGCTTTTCAGTGATTGGTTTGTCTGGGAACACACGGATCCAGATTTTACCCTGACGCTTAACTGCACGGGTCATTGCACGACGTGCCGCTTCGATCTGACGTGCAGTCAGACGACCACGGCCCACAGCTTTAAGACCGTAAGTCCCGAAGCTTACATCCGCACCAGCAGCTAAGCCACGGTTGCGGCCTTTGTGCACTTTACGGAATTTTGTACGCTTTGGTTGTAACATCAGCGACTCTCCTTACTTGCGGCCTTTACGCTGCTGCTTTTTAGGTTGAGCAGCCGGTTTTTCCGCCTGTTCAACTGCAGCCATACCACCCAGGATCTCACCTTTGAAGATCCATACCTTAACGCCGAGCACACCATAAGTGGTATGTGCTTCTGAGGTATTGTAGTCGATATCTGCACGCAGAGTGTGCAGAGGTACACGACCTTCACGATACCATTCAGTACGAGCGATTTCAGCGCCGCCTAAACGACCACTTACTTCCACTTTGATACCTTTAGCGCCTAAACGCATTGCGTTCTGTACTGCACGTTTCATAGCACGACGGAACATAACACGACGTTCCAGCTGTGAAGTGATGCTGTCAGCAACTAATTTTGCGTCTAGTTCAGGTTTACGTACTTCGGCGATATTAATTTGCGCAGGAACGCCAGCGATATCCGCTACGTTTTTGCGCAGTTTTTCAACATCTTCACCTTTTTTACCGATAACGATGCCTGGACGAGCTGTGTGAATAGTCACACGAATGCTTTTCGCAGGACGTTCGATAACGATACGAGATACAGATGCTTTTGCCAGTTCTTTAGTTAAGTACTGACGTACTTTAAAATCGCTGTCTAGGTTGTCAGCGAATTCATTGGTACCCGCATACCATGTGGAATTCCAAGGCTTGACAATGCCAAGGCGGATACCATTAGGATGTACTTTTTGACCCATTGCTAGTCTCCAGAGTCTCAGCGATCAGACACAACCACAGTGATGTGGCTGGTGCGCTTCAGAATACGATCTGCACGGCCTTTTGCACGAGGCATAATGCGCTTCATAGAAGGACCTTCGTCAACAAAGATCTTAGCTACTTTCAGATCATCAATGTCAGCGCCATCGTTGTGTTCTGCATTAGCAATAGCAGACTCCAGTACTTTTTTCACTAAACCAGCAGCTTTCTTGTTGGTAAAGGTTAAAATTTCCAGAGCTTGCGACACTTTCTTACCGCGAATCAGGTCAGCTACCAAGCGAACCTTCTGAGCAGAAGAACGAGCGTGGCGATGCATAGCGATAGTTTCCATCTCTTCCTCCTACCTTATTTTTTCTTAGCCTTTTTATCGGCTGCATGACCGCGATAAGTACGGGTCGGCGCGAATTCACCCAGTTTGTGACCAACCATTTCGTCGGAAACGTAAACTGGAACATGCTGACGACCATTATGGACAGCGATGGTCAAACCGATCATGTTAGGAAAGATCGTTGAACGACGGGACCAAGTCTTAACAGGCTTTTTGTCACCGCTTTCCACCGCTTTCTCTACCTTCTTCAGCAAGTGTAGGTCAATAAAAGGACCTTTCTTGAGAGAACGTGGCATGGCTTATCCTCTAATTATTTCTTAGTACGACGATGAACGATAAAATGTTCAGTGCGTTTGTTTTTACGAGTCTTCTTACCTTTGGTTTGAATACCCCAAGGTGTTACAGGGTGTAAACCAAAGTTACGACCTTCACCACCACCATGTGGGTGATCGACTGGGTTCATCGCAGTACCGCGAACGGTAGGACGAATACCACGCCAGCGACTTGCACCAGCTTTACCCAGAACGCGTAACATGTGCTCAGAGTTACCTACTTCACCGATAGTTGCACGGCAATCAGAAGGAACTTTACGCATTTCACCAGAACGCAGACGAATAGTGACATAAGCACCATCACGAGCAACGATCTGAACGTAAGTACCAGCTGAACGAGCTAACTGACCACCTTTACCTGGTTTCATTTCTACGTTATGAACAGTAGAACCAACCGGGATATTACGCATTGGTAAGGTGTTACCCGTTTTGATAGCAGCATCAACGCCAGACTGAACTTTATCACCCGCTTTCAGGCCTTTTGGAGCCAGAATGTAGCGACGTTCACCATCAGCATACAGCACTAAAGCGATGTTAGCTGAACGGTTTGGATCATATTCCAGACGTTCTACTGTCGCAGGAATACCATCTTTGTTGCGTTTAAAGTCAACAATACGGTAAGCCTGTTTGTGTCCACCACCGATATGACGGGTAGTGATACGACCATTGTTGTTACGACCACCGGACTTGCTGTTTTTTTCCAGCAATGGTGCATAAGGTTTCCCTTTATGCAGCTCAGGGTTTACCACTTTAACTACGTGGCGACGGCCCGGAGACGTAGGTTTACATTTAACAATTGCCATTGTTCTTTACTCCTCCGACTTACTCAGCGCCGCCGACGAAGTCCAGATTCTGGCCTTCCTTCAGGGTTACGTAAGCTTTTTTCCAGTCGCTACGACGACCAATACGCTGACCGTGACGTTTCACTTTGCCTTTCATCAGCAGAGTGTTAACACTTTCAACTTCGACTTCAAACAGTTTTTGTACAGCTGCTTTAATCTCTGCTTTGGTCGCGTCTTTAGCAACTTTGAGAACGATGGTGTTTGATTTTTCCATCGCGATAGAAGCTTTTTCAGATACATGCGGCGCGCGCAGTACTTTCAGCAGACGTTCTTCACGGATCATGCCAGCATCTCCTCAACTTGCTTCACAGCGTCAGCAGTCATGACGACTTTGTCGAAGGCGATTAAGCTAACAGGGTCGATAGTTGCTGCATCACGTACGTCAACTTTATATAAGTTGCGTGCTGCTAAATACAGATTTTCATCTACATCAGCAGTGATGATCAGAACATCTTCCAGAGCCATATCTTTCAGTTTCTGTGCTAAAAGCTTAGTTTTAGGAGCTTCAACAGAGAACTTCTCTACGACGATCAGACGATCTTGACGTACCAGCTCAGACAGAATGCTCTTCAGAGCACCACGGTACATCTTTTTGTTTACTTTTTGACTGTGGTCCTGTGGTTTAGCTGCGAAGCTAACACCACCAGAGCGCCAAATTGGGCTCTTGATTGAACCTGAACGTGCACGACCTGTACCTTTCTGTCTCCAAGGCTTTTTGCCTGAACCAGAAACTTCAGCACGAGTTTTCTGAGCACGAGTACCTTGACGAGCACCAGCAGCGTATGCAACGACTACTTGATGCACAAGCGCTTCGTTAAAGTCACGCCCGAAGGTAGTTTCGGAAACAGTCAGCGCGCCTTGCGCGTCTTTCATTACCAATTCCATTCCTATCTCCTCGACGTTACGCCTTGACAGCTGGTTTAACGATCAGGTCACTGCCAGTTGCACCTGGAACAGCACCTTTGACCAGCAGCAGGTTGCGCTCAGCGTCAACACGTACTACTTCCAGGCTCTGAACGGTAACTTGTTCGTTACCCAGTTGACCTGCCATTTTCTTGCCTTTAAACACCTTACCCGGAGTCTGGTTCTGACCGATAGAACCCGGAACACGGTGAGACAAGGAGTTACCGTGGGTAGCATCTTGAGTACGGAAATTCCAGCGCTTTACAGTACCAGCAAAACCTTTACCTTTAGATGTTCCAGTAACGTCGACTTTTTTAACGTCAGCGAAAATTTCTACACTAATGCTTTGACCTACAGTGTATTCTTCGCCTTCGTTCAGACGGAATTCACGCAGTAAGCGGCCAGCTTCAACACCAGCTTTAGCAAAATGACCTGCTTCAGGTTTCAGTACACGGTTAGCTTTTTTGCTACCAGTAGTCACCTGAATGGCACGATAACCGTCTTTCTCAAGATCTCTGACCTGAGTAACACGGTTGTTTTCAATTTCGATAACGGTTACAGGGATTGAAACGCCATCTTCAGTGAAGATACGAGTCATTCCTACTTTTTTACCGACTAAACCAATCATTGTTTCAACCTCTCAATCGCTTGATGACCTGATTAACCTAGGCTGATCTGCACGTCTACGCCGGCAGCCAGATCCAGACGCATCAGAGCATCAACGGTTTTCTCGGTTGGCTCAACGATGTCAACCAGACGTTTGTGAGTGCGAATTTCATACTGATCACGCGCATCTTTATTAACGTGCGGAGAAATCAACACTGTGAAACGCTCTTTGCGAGTCGGCAGTGGGATTGGACCACGAACTTGCGCACCAGTGCGCTTAGCAGTCTCTACGATTTCCGCAGTTGATTGATCAATCAGACGATGATCAAAAGCTTTCAGGCGGATACGGATTCTTTGGTTCTGCATGAGACCAGAGCTCCAACTATTTTTTATAAACGTAAATGATTACTACCCGTACTCATTTCGATTGATGAGAGAGTGTAATCGTTCTGCATATAACTCCCCTATCGGGAGTATTATATTAATGCAATAAAAAATCTGCATTAGCTGATAAATCAGCCCCCACTAAATCAGTGAGCCTGCGCATTATACTTGCCTGAATGATGAAATCAAGCTAAGAATAAAAAATCAGCGATAAAAATTCATTTTCTCTTTTCAAAAATAGAAAAAGCAAAGGTAACAGTCATTACCTTTGCTTTAAATTGTCCGATAATTCACTAAAAAATTCGGGGCCATTTTTCTAAAAAGCTTTGGATTACTCTTCAATAATTTGAGCTTGCAGATAGTTTTGAAGCCCTATGCGCTCAATAAGTTCAAGTTGTGTTTCAATCCAATCAATATGCCCTTCTTCATCGGTTAGAATTTCTAGCATAAGATCTCGGCTAACATAATCATGAATAGAATCTGCGTAAGCAATAGCTTCACGTAAATCTTTGGCACCACCAAGTTCTAATTCAAGATCCGAACGTAGTATTTCTTCAACATCTTCACCAATATTGAGTTTGCCTAAATCTTGTAAGTTTGGAATACCTTCGAGGAATAAAATGCGTTCGATATATTTATCTGCATGTTTCATTTCGTCTATGGATTCATGATATTCCATATCATTAAGACGTGTAAGTCCCCAATTCTTAAACATTCGGGCATGCAGGAAATACTGATTAATTGCAACAAGTTCTCCACCTAATAACTTATTAAGGTGGGCTATCATTTTTTTATCACCTTTCATTTTTATGCTCCTTTGTTTCCAGTCTTTTTAGTGTAGACCTTTTATACAAAGTGGAGAGAAAGGAAATTTAAAATTTGTTATGCAACTTCAGAAATTTGAGGAGATAGCGTAGATTGCTCACTTTCGATAATTTGACGGGCTTGACGCACACACTTACCGCAACAACTTCCAACAGGTAGGATCTTGCGTAATTCATTAATAGTGTGAACTTGGTGTTTATGAATAGTAGCAATAATTTTTTTATCACTCACACCATGACAAAGACAGACGTACATAATAACAACCTCATTAACTACTCACAGAAAGAGTGTAAATGATAATTATTATGATTTCAATTTCTATTTATTTTAGTTAAGTATTTATTTGGTTTTTGCAAATTTAAAATGGTGATAATACAAAGATAGATTTTTATCTGAGAGAATAGAGTCCGATCAATAGATACAAAAAAGGGCATCTACTGATGCCCTTCTCTAGGAGAATTACGCGAGTAATTAACCTAATACTTTAGCAACAACGCCCGCACCTACTGTACGGCCACCTTCACGGATAGCGAAACGTAAACCGTCGTCCATCGCGATTGGGTGAATCAGTTCAACGATCATGTTGATGTTGTCACCTGGCATTACCATTTCTACGCCTTCTGGTAATTCGATAGTACCAGTTACGTCAGTTGTACGGAAGTAGAACTGTGGACGGTAGCCTTTGAAGAATGGAGTATGACGACCACCTTCATCTTTGCTCAGAATATATACTTCTGATTCGAATTTAGTGTGTGGCTTGATTGAACCTGGTTTAGCCAGTACTTGTCCACGTTCGATTTCTTCACGTTTAGTACCACGCAGCAGAACACCAACGTTCTCACCTGCACGACCTTCGTCAAGTAATTTACGGAACATTTCAACGCCAGTACAAGTTGTTTTAACTGTTGGTTTGATACCAACGATTTCAACTTCTTCACCAACTTTGATTACACCACGCTCAACACGACCAGTTACTACTGTACCACGGCCTGAGATTGAGAATACGTCTTCGATTGGTAACAGGAATGGTTTGTCAATTGCACGCTCTGGTTCTGGGATGTATGAATCCAGTGCTTCTGCTAATTCAACAATTTTTGCTTCCCACTCTGCTTCGCCTTCCAGTGCTTTCAGCGCTGAACCACGGATTACTGGAGTGTCGTCACCTGGGAAATCGTACTGAGACAGAAGTTCACGAACTTCCATTTCAACTAATTCCAGTAACTCTTCATCATCTACCATGTCACATTTGTTCAGGAATACGATGATGTAAGGAACACCAACCTGACGACCTAACAGGATGTGCTCACGAGTTTGTGGCATTGGGCCATCAGTCGCAGCAACTACCAGGATCGCTCCGTCCATTTGCGCAGCACCAGTGATCATGTTTTTAACATAGTCGGCGTGACCTGGGCAGTCTACGTGTGCGTAGTGACGAGTTGGAGTGTCGTATTCTACGTGTGAAGTAGAGATGGTGATACCACGAGCTTTTTCTTCTGGTGCGTTATCGATTTGATCGAATGCACGAGCAGCACCACCGTAAGTTTTAGCTAAAACTGTAGTGATTGCAGCAGTCAGAGTTGTTTTACCGTGGTCAACGTGGCCGATAGTACCAACGTTAACGTGCGGTTTTGAACGTTCAAATTTTTCTTTAGACA
>NZ_JAABNH010000007.1:0-430372 GCF_009915985.1 Proteus sp. G2626
TGCTCGTTCTTCATCAGACAATCTGTGTGAGCACTGCACATAACACGTATCTCTTAGGTAAGGAGGTGATCCAACCGCAGGTTCCCCTACGGTTACCTTGTTACGACTTCACCCCAGTCATGAATCACAAAGTGGTAAGCGCCCTCCCGAAGGTTAAGCTACCTACTTCTTTTGCAACCCACTCCCATGGTGTGACGGGCGGTGTGTACAAGGCCCGGGAACGTATTCACCGTAGCATTCTGATCTACGATTACTAGCGATTCCGACTTCATGGAGTCGAGTTGCAGACTCCAATCCGGACTACGACAGACTTTATGAGTTCCGCTTGCTCTCGCGAGGTCGCTTCTCTTTGTATCTGCCATTGTAGCACGTGTGTAGCCCTACTCGTAAGGGCCATGATGACTTGACGTCATCCCCACCTTCCTCCGGTTTATCACCGGCAGTCTCCTTTGAGTTCCCGCCATTACGCGCTGGCAACAAAGGATAAGGGTTGCGCTCGTTGCGGGACTTAACCCAACATTTCACAACACGAGCTGACGACAGCCATGCAGCACCTGTCTCAGCGTTCCCGAAGGCACTCCTCTATCTCTAAAGGATTCGCTGGATGTCAAGAGTAGGTAAGGTTCTTCGCGTTGCATCGAATTAAACCACATGCTCCACCGCTTGTGCGGGCCCCCGTCAATTCATTTGAGTTTTAACCTTGCGGCCGTACTCCCCAGGCGGTCGATTTAACGCGTTAGCTCCAGAAGCCACGGTTCAAGACCACAACCTCTAAATCGACATCGTTTACAGCGTGGACTACCAGGGTATCTAATCCTGTTTGCTCCCCACGCTTTCGCACCTGAGCGTCAGTCTTTGTCCAGGGGGCCGCCTTCGCCACCGGTATTCCTCCACATCTCTACGCATTTCACCGCTACACGTGGAATTCTACCCCCCTCTACAAGACTCTAGCCAACCAGTTTCAGATGCAATTCCCAAGTTAAGCTCGGGGCTTTCACATCTGACTTAATTGACCGCCTGCGTGCGCTTTACGCCCAGTAATTCCGATTAACGCTTGCACCCTCCGTATTACCGCGGCTGCTGGCACGGAGTTAGCCGGTGCTTCTTCTGCGGGTAACGTCAATTGATAAAGGTATTAACTTTATCACCTTCCTCCCCGCTGAAAGTACTTTACAACCCTAAGGCCTTCTTCATACACGCGGCATGGCTGCATCAGGCTTGCGCCCATTGTGCAATATTCCCCACTGCTGCCTCCCGTAGGAGTCTGGGCCGTGTCTCAGTCCCAGTGTGGCTGATCATCCTCTCAGACCAGCTAGAGATCGTCGCCTAGGTGAGCCATTACCTCACCTACTAGCTAATCCCATATGGGTTCATCCGATAGCGCAAGGTCCGAAGAGCCCCTGCTTTGGTCCGTAGACGTCATGCGGTATTAGCCACCGTTTCCAGTAGTTATCCCCCTCTATCGGGCAGATCCCCATACATTACTCACCCGTCCGCCGCTCGTCAGCAAGAAAGCAAGCTTTCTTCTGTTACCGCTCGACTTGCATGTGTTAGGCCTGCCGCCAGCGTTCAATCTGAGCCATGATCAAACTCTTCAATTAAAAGTGTTTGATGCTCAAAGAAATCGAAAACTTAGCTATTCATAAATGAATTTACTTTTGTTGTTCACTCTTCAAGACTTGATACATCTAATATTTTAGAAGATATCGTCTCTGCGAGTGCCCACACAGATTGTCTGATAATTTGTTAAAGAGCAGTGCAACATTCGCTGCCGTTTCCGGTCTTCTGCGTTGTTGCGAGGAGGTGCATTCTACATCTTCCTCATTTCGTGTCAAGCGTTTATTTTCAAGGCTTCACACTTTTTTCTTTGTTCTCTCAGTCAGTTCGCTTAGCGCCCTGTTCCGTGACAACGAGGACGCATTATAGGGAGTTTTCTGAGGCTGGCAATAGTTTTTTTAAAAAAAATGATCGTTTGTTGGTAAATTAAACGAAGTGCTTATTTTTTGTGGCTTTTTAACCATTTTGGCAAGTCTGTAAGGCTATCAAGAACAAAATCTGCACACTCTTGTGCCTCTTTTGTTATCTCTTTTCCTGTACGAACTAGAATTTTATGACCTACACCTGCATTTTTTGCTGCCAACATATCTTCTTTTTTATCACCAACCATATAAGAAGAAGCCATATCGATATTCAATTGTGCTTTAGCATCCATAAACATACCAGAGGCAGGTTTACGACAATCACAAGCTTTCTTAAATTCTTTTACAGTTGCATCAGGATGATGAGGGCAATAATAGATACCATCTAAATCAACGCCTCTATCAGCTAAAGACCAATCCATCCATTCTGTTAAGTGTAAAAATTGATCTTCACTATAATAGCCTCGGCCAATACCTGATTGATTGGTTACTAATACTAAGGCATAGCCCATAGCTTTTAATTCAGCCATTGCCTCAATAACGCCATCAATAAATTCAAAGTTATCAATTTCAGATACATAACCATGGTCTATATTAATAGTTCCATCGCGATCTAAGAAAATCGCAGAAATCCCCTTACTCACAGCACATTACTCCATTTAGATATTTTTATTAGTATCGCATGTTTTTTCTTATATAGAGAATGATATCCACGGCTTTCTTTCTTTATTAGCCTTCTACTCTTTTTTATTGACTTAGCCGTCTAGACGCCTTAACATCTATTTTAACTCGGGCAGAATAGTCTTTATGTCCCATATCTACTTATATAAAGAAAAACATGATTAAACTGACGAATATAAACAAAGTATTTAAGCAGGGAGAGCGTTCTATACACGCGCTATCAAATATAAACCTGCACGTGCCACAAGGGCAGATTTTTGGTGTTATCGGATCGTCAGGAGCGGGTAAAAGTACACTTATACGTTGCGTAAATATGTTAGAGAAACCAACTTCAGGTGAAGTATTGGTCGATGGACGAGATCTCACAAAGTTATCAGATAAAGAATTAACGAAAGCACGCCGTGGTATTGGCATGATTTTCCAGCATTTCAATTTACTGTCCTCACGTACCGTATTTGATAATGTCGCATTACCATTAGAGCTTGATAATACGCCTCGTGCTGAGATCAATAAGCGTGTTAATGAATTACTGGAATTAGTAGGTCTGTCTGATAAGAAAGAGTATTACCCCGCTAACTTATCTGGTGGACAAAAACAACGTGTTGCAATTGCACGAGCATTAGCAAACTCACCAAACGTTTTATTATGTGATGAAGCTACCAGCGCACTAGATCCAGCAACAACACGTTCTATTTTAGAGTTACTGAAAGACATTAACCGTCGTTTAGGCCTCACCATTTTATTAATCACTCATGAAATGGATGTTGTAAAACGTATTTGTGACCAAGTTGCCGTTATTAGTGGTGGTGAATTAGTTGAAAGTGATGCTGTTAGTGCGGTTTTCTCTCACCCTAAAACGCCTGTTTCTCAAGCTTTTATTCAATCGACATTACAATTAGATATTCCTGAAGACTATAAAGAGCGCATGAAACCAGAGTGGGAAGAAGGTTTATTCCCATTATTAAAACTTGAATTTAACGGCCAATCTGTCGATGCACCATTAATGTCTATTGTTGCACGTCGTTTTGACGCTGATATTAATATTTTAAGTTCTCAAATGGACTATGCCGGTGGCGTGAAATTTGGCGTGATGTTAGCTGAACTACACGGTAAGAATGGTAACACTGAAAAATCGATTGCGTTTTTAGAAGAGCATCATGTGAAAGTAGAGGTTCTCGGTTATGTCTGAAGGAATGATTTATTTATTAATTAGTGGGATCTGGGAAACCTTAGTCATGACCTTTGTTTCAGGCTTCTTTGGTTTTGTTATCGGCTTACCATTGGGTGTTTTACTTTATGTCACGCGTCCTGAACAAATTATGGCAAATCCACCTGCCTACCGTATTATTTCAGCACTCGTCAATATTTTTAGGGCAATCCCTTTTATTATCTTATTAGTATGGATGATCCCTTTTACACGTATGGTTGTCGGGACTTCAATTGGCTTGCAAGCAGCCATTGTGCCATTAACCGTTGGAGCAGCGCCATTTATTGCACGTATGGTCGAAAATACGCTGTTAGAAATCCCTCAGGGATTAATTGAAGCCTCCCGCTCTATGGGGGCAACACCAATGCAAATTATTAAAAAGATTTTATTACCCGAATCTTTACCTGGCTTGATTAATGCGGCAACCATTACTTTAATTACATTAGTGGGTTACTCCGCAATGGGAGGTGCTGTTGGTGCCGGTGGTTTAGGTCAAATTGGCTACCAATATGGTTACGTTGGCTATAATGCAACAGTTATGAATACAGTCATTGTTCTACTCGTTATTCTTGTTTTTATCATTCAGTTTTTCGGCGATCGCTTAGTAAAGCTGACAACACATAAATAAATAGATTGAAGGTTTCTATTATTAATAACGAAGCCTTTTAATTAACAGATCAAATAAGGGTAAATGTATGTCGTTGAAATTTAAATCACTCGCAGTTGTAAGTGCTTTAGTTGGTGCATTAGCGTTAGCTGGTTGTGGTGAAAAAGAAAAAGATCCAAACCATATCCGTGTCGGTGTTATTTCAGGCTCTGAACAACAAGTCGCAGAAGTAGCAAAACAAGTCGCTAAAGATAAATATGGTCTTGACGTAGAACTCGTCACTTTCAATGACTTTGTCATGCCTAATGAATCATTAAGTCGTGGTGATATCGACATTAATGCATTCCAACATAAACCTTATTTAGACCAACAAATTAAAGATCGCAATTACAAAATAACAGCTGTAGGAAATACTTTTATTTATCCTATCGCGGGTTATTCTAAAAAGATTACAGATTTAGCCGATTTACCTGATGAAGCACAAGTGGCTATTCCTAATGATCCAACAAACTTAGGTCGCTCACTGCTCTTATTAGAAAAAGTTGGGCTAATTAAATTAAAAGATGGCGTAGGTCTGTTACCTACCAAGCTTGATATTATTGAAAACCCTAAAAAATTACAATTAGTTGAATTAGAAGCACCACAATTACCTCGCTCATTAGATGATCAAAAAATCTACTTAGCGGTAATTAACACTACTTATGCAAGCCAAGTTAATTTAACACCAGCAAAAGACGGTATTTTTGTTGAAGATAAAGACTCACCATACGTAAATATCATTGTTGCTCGTGAAGATAATAAAGATAGTGAGAATGTGAAGAAATTTATTCAAGCCTATCAAACTGATGAAGTGGATAGTGCTGCCAATAAAATTTTTAACGGTGGTGCGGTAAAAGGCTGGTAATACGTTAATATTTAACTTAATTATAAAAAAGGCGGACATTTGTTCGCCTTTCTCTTTTTTACTTGGCTAATTTGCATTAAATTAGAGCCGTTTAATTTTTGTATAGACAATAATAAAGAGGATATGACCCATGCACATGCGCTTGCTACTTCTTGGCATCATGGCGCTGTTTATGACAGGCTGTTCAATGCAAAATTCATCTGATGTTGATCAGTCTAAATTTACGGATATGCGTTTAAATAAACCAGGGCAACCACAAAAACCAAGATCACAAACTTTACCTTCAGTGCGTATCGTTGAAAAAACAGAAGACCTTCTGGGTGCTCCGTTTAAAGATCTCGGCGTTGTTGCGGGTGAATCTTGCCGCCAAACATTACAAGATCCGCCAGCAAGTTTGCCTATTGCAAAAAAAAGAATGGCAACAAAAGCAGCTTACAAAAATGCCAATGCTGTTCTATTACATGAATGCCAAATTGTCACTGGTTTAGGTTGCTACCAATCTGCCATTTGTGAAGGCACAGCACTACTCATTACAAAATGAACACCTACCAAATGAATCCTATAGGATATATATCGAGTCCTTATAAAGAAAAATTTGCCGTTCCACGCCAACCTGGATTAATCCAGGATGGCGGTGGCCAACTTATTTTACACTCCCCCTATAATCATCCTGATGCAGTTCGAGGCTTAGAGCAATTTAGTCACCTTTGGTTAATTTTTATTTTTCATCAAACAGCAAAACAAAGCTGGCATCCTCTTGTTCGTCCCCCAAGATTGGGCGGAAACACTAAAATAGGAGTATTTGCAACTCGCTCAACCTTTCGTCCCAATCCAATTGGTATGTCTTTGGTTGAATTAAAAAAAGTAAATATAGAAAATCAATCTGTTACTTTAGAATTAGGTAGTCTTGATTTAATTGATGGCACACCTATTCTTGATATCAAACCTTACTTACCGTTTGCAGAGTCTCGCCCAAATGCGATGGCTGGGTTTGCACAAGAAGCACCAGATAATGAGATGCCTGTTTTCTTTTCACAACGCGCTTTAGAACAGTTACAACATTATGCAAACGAATACCCTCATCTTTCGCGTTTTATTACTCAAGTATTACAACAAGATCCTCGTCCTGCTTATAAAAAAAAGGCGCAAAGTGATAGGATCTATGCGGTGCATTTACTTGAATTTAATGTTCGCTGGCAAGTGAATGGGCAACAGACACTTGTTCTTGGTATAGAACCGCGGTAACTTGCTACTATCTTCATTGATATTGCTATCATGAATTATCCAATCTGAGCGTCATTCTCGTTGTCTTTAAACAAATCAGATTGAAAAAAATGCGTTGCCCCTTTTGGCAGACCTAAGTCACTGGTAGACTAAAGTCTTTCTCTAATTATATTGATATAGACTGGCGTGACAGTCAGCCTAAGTATTTTTGTTCTAATGGAACCTAATAATGCGTACTAGCCACTATTTGCTCTCTACTTTAAAAGAGACACCTGCTGATGCAGAAATTGTCAGCCATCAACTTATGCTTCGCGCGGGCATGATCCGTAAGCTCGCTTCTGGTCTTTATGATTGGATGCCGACAGGGGTTCGTGTTCTGAGAAAAATTGAAAAAATTGTTCGTGAAGAGATGGACAACGCAGGATCACTTGAAATTTCAATGCCCGTTGTTCAACCCGCTGATTTATGGCTAGAAAGTGGTCGTTGGGAACAATATGGTCCTGAATTACTGCGTTTTGCAGACAGAGGCGAGCGTCCATTTGTTTTAGGCCCAACTCATGAAGAAGTTGTCACTGATATTGTTCGTAATGAAATTACTTCTTACAAACAACTTCCACTAAACCTATATCAAATTCAAACTAAATTCCGCGATGAAGTACGCCCTCGTTTCGGCGTTATGCGTTCTCGTGAGTTTATTATGAAAGATGCTTACTCTTTCCATATCTCTCAAGAGTCTTTACAAGAGACTTACGACAGAATGTATGAAGCTTATAGCAAAATCTTCTCACGTATTGGTCTAGATTTCCGTCCAGTACTTGCAGATACGGGTTCTATTGGTGGTAATGCATCTCACGAATTCCAAGTATTAGCCGACAGCGGTGAAGACGATATTGTTTTCTCTACAGGTTCTGACTATGCAGCGAATATCGAATTAGCAGAGGCTGTAATGCCTACTACTCCACGCGCAGCAGCAACAGAAGAATTACGTTTAGTCGATACACCAAATGCTAAAACGATTGCTGAATTAGTTGAACAGTTCAATCTACCTATTGAAAAAACAGTTAAGACACTGATTGTTCATGGCACGAAAGAAAGTGGCCATCAATTAGTTGCGCTATTAGTCCGTGGTGATCACGAACTCAACGAAGTAAAAGCAGAAAAATGCGCTATTGTTGCCGCACCTTTAACTTTTGCTACAGAAGCTGAAATTCGCCAAGCGGTAAATGCAGGCCCAGGTTCATTAGGTCCAGTTAATCTACCACTACCAGTAATTATGGATCGTTCAGTCTCTGTAATGAGTGATTTCGGCGCTGGTGCAAACGTTGATGGTAAACACTACTTTGGCATCAACTGGGAGCGTGATTTACCTGTTGCTGAGATTGCAGATATCCGTAATGTTGTTGAAGGTGACCCAAGTCCTGACGGTAAAGGAACGTTGCTAATTAAGCGTGGTATTGAAGTGGGTCATATTTTCCAACTCGGTACAAAATACTCTGAAGCATTAAAAGCAACGGTACAAAACGAAGAAGGTCATAACCAAATCGTGACTATGGGTTGCTACGGTATTGGGATTACTCGTATTGTTGCGGCTGCTATTGAACAAAATCATGATGCTCGCGGTATTATTTGGCCAGATGCAATTGCCCCATTCCAAGTCGCTATTTTACCAATGAACATGCACCGTTCTTATCGTGTGAAAGAAGTTGCCGACAGACTTTATAACGAATTACGCGCTCAAGGCATCGATGTTCTTTTTGATGATCGTAAAGAGCGTCCAGGAGTGATGTTTGCTGATATGGAACTGATTGGCATTCCACACACTATCGTAATTGGTGATCGTAACTTAGACAACAATCAAATCGAATATAAAGCACGCCGTAGTGATGATAAATCACTGGTCAATGTTGACGATGTTGTTGCCTTTATTAAAGAGCAACTCGCTTAATTATCAAGCCTCTTATCTTCAAGAGGCTTCATTTCGATAAATAAAAAACCGCTTCAAATTCAGCGGTTTTTTATTGAGAAATAGACTAAAACTTAGCTTCTGCCACCACGATGGTTTTCACAGGAGCCATGACGATTAAAACGGGGTTTTTCATCAGTAACAACTAACGCTCTGTCATATTTACCCTCTTCCATGGAAGGGCGAATACTGTAATAACCCTTCACTTCAAGGTAAACGGGTGTTCCCCCCTCAACCCCTGTTGAGAAATAACCTTTTTCTAATTCAATACCATTTGCTGCATAAACACGCCCTGATTGGCAATCTTTAAAGGTTCCAGCATCAGCAAAATAGGTAAACTCGCCAACAAGCTGTTTAGGCTGAACTTTAGCTAATGTATAATTTAGCTCCGAATTAATGACGTTACCATCAATATCAAGCATGACTAATTTATCTTCACGAGGTAAATAATAGCTTTTCTCGCCATAACTATTAGTCAGCGTCAGCTTATCTTTACCTAATACCCAAGTTCCTGATTCAAAAAAACTGCGTTTATCATCCGCTGAACCTTGATAGCTTTGCTCCATAACATAAGAGCCATCTTGATTAACAAGAATTGTGGTGTCGATACCAGAACAATCGGCACACGGCAGAATACTGTTATAAGTTTGGTCTACAATTTTTCCATCAAGCGATAAGCCAATATTATTTTGGCAACCTGATAGCACAAACAACCCGGCAGCAACGGCTGCAAATAAAAGTTTTTTCCCCATCATCGACTCCCTACATTCTGGGTACTTTTTAATAAATCATTCTCAATATGATTCTAACATTTTTTAAAATAAAAGGGGGTAATAAAACGCGCTTTAAGATAAATGCACCTATAATTGCCAGTTATTTCTCAAATCACTTCGAATAAAGCACTATTTCAGAAAATTATTATAATAACTATTGTGCTCACATCGAATAACAGCATAATGATTTTATTCTGAATTATTCACTGGCGGCTATACCGCCACGAAAGAGTGGTGAGGGAATATGTCAACAAATACAGAATATCAACCAATTAACTGTGATGATTACGAGTATCTGGAGCTAGCATGCCAACGTGGTTTAGCGCTCCATATTGAATTGCATGATGGTGAGCTTATTGAAGGCGTTGCTGATGACCTTTTCTTAAGCAAAAAGGTTGAATACCTAAAAATCAAAACGTCTGAAGGCTCAAAAGATTTACGACTGGATATCATTGCCAGTTTTTCTAATCCCGAACTTGGGACTATTGTTATAAAATCGGAATAACCGAATAAGGAACAACCGCCAGCTGGCGGTTGTTCATTCATGAGCCTCTTGCCACTCAATATTAATCACATGTTCTGATGTTGCTTTTCCCTCAAAAGTCACAAATGTATTAATAGCAGTAATTAACGTATCATTATAATAAATCAAAGGAATTCGTGTTCTACGCCAAGGTGCAACTTCAAGTTCTTGCCAAATCTTTTTGCTATGTCGAGCATGCTCTCGCCCCACAATACGTAAAGATGCTTGTGTTAAACCAAAACGAACGGTGACTTTTTCATCATTTGAAGGCGCTCTAACCGTATTTTTTCCTCTTTCTGTTGTGAGTGATAAAACCCCTAACCCACTGGGTAAATACAGTGATTGAGTAAGCGACCATTCAATTATTTTATTAACTGGCTCATCAATTATTGGCACAAGGTAAAGTCGTTGTTTATAACGTCTAACTTCATCTTGATAAAATTGCAATTTAGGCTCAGCATCGGCTTTAGCTAAAGCGACTTCTTGCCACAATCGTAAAATTTGTTCTCTAGATGGCATCATTTTATCATGTTGAGCAAACCAACGTCTCAATAACGCATTGCGTTTTATCATACTACAATGAGCAAGTTGGTTGATGTCTAAACTTCGCTCACTGTCCATTAAAGCATTAAGTTCAGAATCTAACAGCTCATCTAATAAAGCTTCTTGTTCACCACACAGTGCTGCACTGCGAGTCACTGCTTGTGAAAAATGAGGCCAGCGTTGCGTTAATAATGGCATAACACGTAAACGTAAAAAATTGCGATCATAACGATCGTCTTGATTACTATCGTCTTCTATCCAAGTTAGCCCTTGTTCAATCGCATAATACTCAATTTGTTCACGTGTAATATTAAGTAATGGGCGAAGCAAATAGCTATGCTCAAATAGCATTTTAGCTGGCATTGACGAAAGCCCTGCAGGACCACTGCCTCGTTTTAATGCCAGTAAAAAAGTTTCGGCTTGATCATCTTGATGCTGAGCTGTCACTAACACTTGCTGTGGTTGTAAATTACGGCGAAAAGCTTGATAACGCGCTTCTCTAGCACTATTTTCAAGCCCCCCGTCTTTAGGATCTACATTCACTTTTTCACTGATAAAATTTACCTGCCATTGCTGACAGCATTGTGCACAATGCTCAAGCCAATCATCTGCTTTGATATTTAATCCATGATGAATATAGAGAGCCGTCAATTCTAAAGGTAATTGGAATTCATCACGTAAACGAACAAGTCCTTGTAATAAAACGGTGGAATCCACTCCACCACTAAAGCCCACCAAAATTTTGGTGTGGGGAGTAATATGCTGTTTGATCTCTTTTAGAAGTGAACCGTAATCCTGTTTCATCGCTTTATCATTTATCAGTGAATCCAACTGATTATGTTAAGCTTTTCGAGCTGATTTTGCACGAATACAAAGCATTCCTATACATAAGACCAAATGTAACTCTATTGCATAGGCAACACTAGAAAATCAGTGAGAAATAGAAGTAAATCCGAGGTTTTAGAGAAGTTAAAAAAACTAAAAAAGCAGAATAGCGATTATCCTGCTTCCTATTGAAAACAGGATTAAGCGGTAAAACCGCCATCAACCAAATAAGAGGCTCCAGTGACAAACGAAGCCGCGTCGCTAGCTAAAAACGCAACAACGCTGGCCACTTCTTCTGGCGTGCCGAGACGCCCAATAGGATGTAATGCCGCTAACTTTTGCTTATCTAATTCACGGCCATCCAGCAAAGGTGTATCAATATAACCGGGGCAAACCGCATTAACACGAATACCTTTATTTGCATAATCAATGGCAAGTGTTTGTGTCAGTAACTTGACTCCACCTTTTGATGCACAATAGGCAGGAAATTCATGTTGTCCAACAAAAGAACAAATTGAACTGCAATTAACAATCGCACCTGAAAGGTGATTTTTTAGCCAATATTGAATTATTGCTCTATTAATCAAAAAGAGTCCATTTAGATTAACATCCAAAACATCTTTCCATTTTTCATACTCTAATTTATCAGCAAGGTTATCCGTTAAAACCCCCGCATTAGCAAAAACAAAATCTATTCGTCCATATTTATTTACAACATAATCAATAAGTTGTTCATTTTCTTTTTCATTCGTCACATCCATTTGAACGAATTCACCGGAAAATCCTTTCTCTTTTAGGTATTTCTCTGCATTTTGTCCTCGCGCTAAATTACTACCTGTAATAACCACCGATGCACCTAAGGATAAAAATTTTTCTGCAGAAGCTAAACCAATGCCACTATTGCCACCAGTAATAATTCCAACTTTGCCACTAAACGATATCATTAGCTTATCCTCATTAATGAATTAAATGTCCTCATAAAATAATAGATATGACTTATTATTCTTTTAGTGAAAAAGTGAATTAATATTAGTTTTGAGACCAAGTTAACACATTGATATATAATACATTATTGTTAATATCACAGATTCTAATTATTTCGGTAAAAACAGTTTTGAGAAGAAAAATAAAAAAGCCCCATGTCATCAACATGAGGCTTGTCAGAATTCATTCAAATATTAAGAGATCAGCAGTAGCCGTATTCCATTAAACGTTGATAACGACGATTGGTCAGCTCTTCTGAATCAAATGCATCTAATTCTTCTAAATCAGATTGAATTTGTGCTTTTAATGAGGTGGCAATTTCATCATAGTGACGATGTGCACCACCTAAAGGCTCAGGAATAACCGTATCAATTAGCTTAAGCTCTTTTAAACGGTTTGCCGTGATCCCCATTGCTTCAGCCGCTAATGGTGCTTTATCTGCGCTTTTCCAAAGAATAGAAGCACAGCCTTCTGGTGAAATAACGGAATAGGTGCTGTATTGCAACATATTCACTTTATCGCCAACACCAATCGCTAACGCACCACCAGAACCACCTTCGCCAATAACAGTACAAATAATTGGTACGCTAAAACGTGACATTTCACGTAAGTTACGTGCAATTGCTTCTGATTGACCTCGCTCTTCAGCACCAACCCCCGGATAAGCTCCCGGAGTATCAATAAAGGTGATAATAGGAAGATTAAAACGTTGTGCCATTTCCATTAAACGCAGTGCTTTGCGATAACCTTCTGGTGCAGGCATGCCAAAGTTACGGCGGATCTTTTCTTTCGTTTCACGCCCTTTTTGGTGACCAATAACCATAACAGGACGGCCATCTAAACGCGCAATACCACCCACAATCGCTTTATCATCAGCATAAGCGCGATCGCCTGCTAATTCTTGGAAATCAGTAAAGATACGATGAATATAATCTAGCGTGTAAGGTCTTAATGGATGACGTGCAAGTTGTGCAACTTGCCATGCACCAAGATCAGAAAAAATCTTACGCGTTAACTCTAGGCTTTTTTCTCTTAAGCGTGAAACTTCTTCATCGATATTAATATCAATTTTTTCATCATGTTGGCTAACTGCGGTTAGCGAATCAATTTTCGCTTCTAACTCGGCAATCGGCTGTTCAAAATCCAGAAAATTAAGACTCATAACATTCCTATTTTAGTCAAATTCTAATTCTACCTGCTCATTACCCAGCAGAGTTCGCAGATCCGTTAAAAGCATATCTGTTGGCGTTACTCGCCAAGTCGCACCAAATCGTAAACGTGCACAGGCATCATGCTTTTCAAAATAAAGATGAACCGGTATCGTGCCTGAACGATGAGGTTCTAAAACGCCGCGAAGACGATTTAATAATTGCTCATTAATTTGCCTGTCGGATAGCGAGATAGCAAGTCCTCGTGCATATTTTTCACGGGCTTCGTTGATATCCATAAGTTCGCGGACAGTCATTTTAAGCCCACCATTGAAATCATCAAAGCTGACCTGCCCGGTAGCAATTAAAATCTTGTCTTGTTCTAATAAATGTTGGTATTTATCCAATGCATCAGAAAATAACATAATTTCTAAGCGACCTGAACGATCATCTAAAGTACAAACACCAATTCGATTTCCTCGTTTCGTCGTAAATACTTTAGAAGCAAGCACTAAGCCCGCAACTTTCACCATTTGACCACGTGGTGTCGGTACTAAATCTTTTAGACGCGTTCCCGCAGCATATCGTTCAATTTCTTTTAAATAACGTGTAATCGGATGACCTGTTAGATATAAACCTAATGTCTCCCGCTCACCTTCTAAAACGACTTGTTCTGGCCATTTAGGTATATTGGCATAAGAACGCTCAACTTGTTCCGGCGCTTCAGCTAACACGCCAAACATGTCTGATTGCCCTATAGCTTCAGCTTTGGCATGTTGGTCTGCGGCTTTTAATGCATCTTCTAATGAAGACATCAAAGCAGCACGATGAGGCCCTAACTTATCGAATGCGCCTGACATTATCAGTTTTTCCATCACTCGGCGATTCAATTTTTTCGTTTCTGTTCTAGCACAGAGATCAAAAATATCTTTAAAGTGACCGCCTTGCTGACGAGCTTCTACAATTGCTTCAATCGGGCCTTCACCTACCCCTTTAATTGCACCAATACCGTAAACGATTTCACCTTCATCATTGACGTGGAAATGATATAAACCACTATTAATATCAGGAGGAAGAACTTTTAATCCCATTCTCCAACATTCATCAACCAATCCCACCACTTTTTCTGTGTTATCCATATCTGCTGTCATTACAGCAGCCATAAATTCAGCAGGATAGTGGGCTTTTAGCCATAATGTCTGATAGGAAACTAAGGCATAAGCTGCTGAGTGCGATTTATTAAATCCATAACCGGCAAATTTCTCTACCAAGTCAAAGATCTTCATTGCAAGCTCACCATCAATCCCGTTTTTGATAGCTCCTTCTTCAAACACAGAACGCTGTTTTGCCATCTCTTCAGGCTTTTTCTTACCCATTGCGCGTCGTAACATATCCGCGCCACCTAACGTATATCCAGCAAGAACCTGTGCAATTTGCATAACCTGTTCTTGATATAAGATAACGCCATAGGTAGGCTCTAGAACAGGTTGTAAGCTCTCGTGTTGCCATTTAACATCGGGGTAAGAGATCTCTTCAACGCCATGTTTACGATCAATGAAGTTATCCACCATACCTGATTGCAATGGGCCCGGGCGAAATAAGGCCACTAATGCAATCATATCTTCAAAGCAGTCAGGACGTAGACGTTTGATAAGATCTTTCATACCACGAGATTCCAGCTGGAATACCGCAGTAGTTTCAGAACGTTGCAACATATCAAAACTACGCTGATCCGTTAATGGGATCGCAGAGATATCAACAGGTTCAAGTGATTTTTTTGCGCGCCGAGCATTAATCATTTCTAATGCCCAGTTAATGATAGTGAGTGTTCTTAGCCCCAAAAAGTCAAATTTAACAAGACCGGCATATTCAACGTCATTTTTATCAAATTGTGTAACTGGGTTATTTCCCTCTGCATCACAGTAAAGTGGAGCAAAATCAGTGATTTTTGTTGGCGAAATAACAACACCACCCGCATGCTTACCTGCATTACGTGTCACCCCTTCTAATTTACGAGCCATATCAATAAGAGATTTAACCTCTTCATCGGCTTCATAAATTTCAGGTAACTGAGGTTCTGCGGCAAATGCTTTTTCTAGCGTCATCCCAGGATCAGGGGGGACAAGTTTCGAAATTCTATCAACAAAACCGTAAGGATGTCCTAAAACGCGCCCAACATCTCGAATAACCGCTTTTGCAGCCATCGTACCAAATGTAATGATCTGAGATACTGCATCACGACCATACATATCAGCAACGTGATCAATTACTCTATCGCGTTTTTCCATGCAGAAATCGACATCAAAGTCAGGCATTGAAACACGTTCTGGGTTAAGAAAACGTTCGAAAAGTAAGTCAAATTCAAGAGGGTCAAGGTCAGTAATTTTGAGTGAATAAGCAACCAAAGAACCCGCACCAGAGCCTCGCCCAGGCCCCACAGGAACACCGTTATCTTTAGACCACTGAATAAACTCCATCACGATAAGGAAGTAGCCAGGAAATCCCATCTGGTTGATCACTTTTAGCTCGATATCCAGACGTTCGTCGTATTCAGGGCGTCTTTTTTGCCGTTCTTCGGGATCTGGAAACAGAAAAGCTAAACGTTCTTCTAAGCCTTCTCGAGATTTTTTAACGAGGAAATCTTCAGTACTCATATCCCCTGTCGGGAATTGTGGAAGAAAGTATTCCCCTAAACGGATTGTAACATTACAACGTTTGGCTATTTCAACGCTGTTTTCCAATGCCTCTGGTATATCAGCAAATAATTCACACATTTCTTCTTCTGTGCGCATATATTGCTGCGGACTATAATTTTTAGGTCGTTTGGGATCGGAGAGCGTAAATCCATCATGAATTGCAACACGAATTTCATGTGCATCAAAGTCATCACTATCAAGAAAACAGACGTCATTTGTTGCAACAACAGGTAAACCCTTTTCAGAAGCGAGAGTAATAGCTTTATGCAAATAACTCTCTTCATCAGGGCGACCTGTTCGAATAAGTTCTAAATAATAACTATCAGGAAAGTGAGTTTGGTAATACTCAAGACATTGATCAACTAAAGTGCGATTTTCACGAAGCAAGAACTTACCTACATCGCCCATTCTTCCACCCGAAAGCAACAAGAGTCCTTCTTTATAGGTTGTTAGCCACTCTTGTTTAATAATCGGCCCAGCTGCACCATAACCGTGCTTGTATGCTTCAGAAATGAGTAAAGTAAGATTTTGATAACCCACATTATTGCGGGCAAGAATAGTAAGGTGAGCATATTCATCACCTAATAATTCTGTTTCGAGATAAACATCAGCACCAATGATCGGTTTAATGCCAGCACTGTGTGCGGCTCCATAAAACTTCACTAACCCGCATAAGTTAGTGAAATCAGTAATCGCAAAAGCAGGCATTCCCAGGGAAGCCACTTTCTTCACAAGAGGCCCTGTTTTTGCCAATCCATCGATCATTGAATAATCGCTGTGTACCCTAAGATGGATAAAACGAGGATCTGCCATAATATTTAATTACTCTGTGGATTACTTTAAATTTAATGCTCGTTTTACAGGCGCAAAACTTTTTCGATGATAGGGTGTTGCCCCTAATAAGGCCAGTTTTTCCATATGGAAAACCGTTGGATACCCTTTATGTTTAGCAAAACCATAATCAGGGTAGAGCTTATCTAACTCTTCCATTTCTCTATCACGAGTGACTTTAGCAAGAATAGACGCTGCGCTAATTTCTTGAACTAAACTATCCCCTTTTATGACTGCTTGAGAAGCCATTGGCAATTTAGGACAGCGGTTGCCGTCAATCAAAACCATATCAGGCGTAATAGATAATCCAGCAACAGCGCGTTCCATTGCTTTCATCGTTGCCCAAAGAATATTTAACTCATCAATTTCTTCAGGCTCCGCACGACCGATAGCCCAGCATAATGCTTTTTCTTGTATTTCGTCATACAGTGCATTACGTTTTTTTTCTGTTAATTTTTTAGAGTCTGTTAATCCTTTAATCGGGTTTGCCGGATCAAGAATAACAGCGGCCGTTACTACAGCACCAACCAGAGGTCCACGACCGACTTCATCAACTCCAGCAATAAGATTTGCTTTTGGATATACAAATTCCATTATTTCTCTGCCAATTCTAATACTGCATTTGCTGCTTGCTCATCCGCATGACAACGAATAGCACTATGAAGTTGTAAAAATATCTCTTTTAGTTGATGTACTTTTTCTTCATCCGTTAAAAGAGGTAAAAGCTGTTCCGACAATGCCCTTGGCGTACACTCTTCTTGTAATAGCTCTTTGATTATTTCTCGACCTGCTAATAAATTAGGTAACGAAACATAAGGTGTTTTCACTAACCTTTTTGCTAACCAAAAAGTAAAGGGTTTCATACGATATCCAACAACCATAGGGCACTT
The DNA here is from genome assembly GCF_009915985.1 of Proteus sp. G2626. Classification (NCBI taxonomy): domain Bacteria; kingdom Pseudomonadati; phylum Pseudomonadota; class Gammaproteobacteria; order Enterobacterales; family Morganellaceae; genus Proteus; species Proteus sp. G2626. Next base: position 17,719 of record NZ_JAABNH010000007.1, read on the forward strand.
CGTCAGCATACATTCTAGTGCTGCTGTACCTGATGCTAATAAGGTTGCATCACTTGCTGTCATCGCTTCTCGAGCTTGTCCATCAAGCAACTGAATGTCGAGTTCAGGTGCAATATCTTGATGGATCTGCTCAAATTGAATACGTCGTTTAGCATTTACCAACGGCACAACAATATGAAGCATTGGTATTTGTTGTTTTAGTAACTGTGCTGTTTTTATAAAATCTGCACTCAACATTTCAACTTCTGCATGACGACTACCAGGAAGGAGGGCTAAACAAGAGACATCTTCAGGTATTCCTAAATGTTTACGAGCAGCTTTTTTATCTGGATTTAAGGCGATTGCATCTGCCATTGTATGTCCAATAAAACGGCAAGGAACCTGATATTTATCGTAAAACGCTTTTTCAAAAGGCAGGAATGCTAAAACTAAATCCGTCGCTTTGCCAATTTTGAAAACCCGTTTTTGACGCCAAGCCCATACCGATGGACTGACATAGTGAATCGTTTTGATCCCTTTTTGCTTTAAACGGCCTTCAAGGGTGATATTAAAATCAGGCGCATCAATTCCCACAAAAACATCCGGCTTTAATGCTGAAAATCGTTGAGTGAGATCTTTTCTGATCTTTAATAATCTAGGTAAACGTTCAAGAACTTCAACGATCCCCATAACGGCAAGCTCTTCCATCTCATACCAAGCATCACAACCTTCAGCTTGCATAAGAGGGCCAGCAACACCGACAAAACGGACATTGGGATGCATTTGTTTTAGAGCGCGGATTAATCCCGCGCCCAAGATATCACCGGACGTTTCACCAGCGACTAAGCCGATGACTAACGGACGCTGAACAGTAGATAATTGGCCTGACAAGGTCATATCCTATTAGCGAATGATGCCACGGTTAGATTTTGCTGAGTTTTCCAGAAAATCACTGAACAATTTAACATGCGGATTATTATTATCTGCAACCAATTGTCCAATTTCTTCGCGTGCTTCTTCCAGTGTTTTACCATTACGATAAAGGACTTTATAAGCATTACGAATAGCATGAAGATCTTCTTTAGCAAAACCTCGGCGTTTTAATCCTTCAATATTCAGCCCATAAGGGGTTGCGTGGTTTCCTTGTGCGATAACAAAAGGAGGTACATCTTGTGCCACACCTGAACATCCGCCCACCATAACGTGAGAGCCAATTTGACAAAACTGATGAACCGCACTCATACCACCGATAATCACAAAATCACCTAAAGTGACATGACCACCAAGTGTTCCATTATTGGCAATAATGCAACGATCACCAATAATACAATCATGCGCAACATGTGTATTAATCATCAGTAAGTTGTCATTACCAATTTTTGTGATATTACCACCCTGAGTTGTTCCACGATGGATAGTCACACTTTCACGAATAAGGTTGCGATCACCAATAATGACTTGTGTGGGTTCACCACGATATTTCAGATCTTGATTAACTTCACCAATAGAAGCAAATTGGTAAATCTGATTTTCTCGACCAATACGCGTATGTCCATTGATAACAACGTGAGATTTGATATCAGTACCTTCACCGATTTCCACGTTTGCACCAATAACGCAAAAAGGGCCAATGCGAACATTAGCTCCAATTACCGCACCCTCTTCAATAATTGAGGAAGGGTGAATGACTGCGGATTTATCTATCATAGGCTAGACCTCACGGCGGCGAGCACACATCATTTCAGCTTCGCAGGCAATTTCCCCATCAACTTTAGCGACACCTTTAAAGCGAGCAACACCGCGGCGTTCTTTAATGAATTCTACCTCTAGGATCATTTGATCCCCAGGTAAGACAGGACGTTTAAAGCGAGCACCATCAATAGCAGCAAAATAGTAAAGCTCACCAGGTTCCAGCTTTCCTACACTTTTGAACGCTAAAATACCCGTTGCTTGTGCCATGGCTTCTAGGATCAATACGCCTGGGAAAATAGGTTTTCCTGGGAAGTGACCTTGAAAGAAAGGCTCATTAAAAGATACATTTTTTACTGCTCTTAGAAATTTCTTTTCTTCAAAATCAAGGACACGATCAACCAATAAGAATGGGTAACGGTGTGGAAGTAAATCTAAAATTTCTTCGATTTGCAGAGTATGATTCTCACTCATTGCAATACTCTTCCTGTCTAATAAAACTGCGTCTAATTAATAATGACACGACCTGCTGTGACTCAAAAAAGTGAGTTAACCCGCAGGTCGCAAAATAGGTAACAACCGTCAATGACGTATTTTGTTACTTGTCGCTACTTTCTACTTGACGTTCAAGCGACTTAAGTCTTTTTTGCATTTCATCAATTCGCAACACTAGTGCTGCGGTTTTACGCCATGCTTTATTCGGTTGTAGCGGGATACCTGAAGAATAAACCCCTGGTTCAGTAATAGGACGCATTACCATCCCCATTCCTGTTACCGTGACTTTATCACAGATTTCCATGTGACCATTGATAACACTTGCTCCACCAATCATACAATAGCGCCCTATTTTCAGGCTACCCGCCATGATGACGCCCCCCGCAACAGCGGTGTTGTCACCAATAATGACGTTATGTGCGATTTGACACTGGTTATCAATGATAACACCATTACCGATAACTGTGTTATCTAATGCGCCTCGGTCAATCGTCGTACATGCACCAATTTCCACACGATCACCAATGACGACAGAACCTAATTGTGGAATTTTGATCCAATTACCACGTTCATTAGCATACCCAAAACCATCAGAGCCAATCACTGTTCCTGATTGAATTAAGCAATCTTTACCAATAATAACTTCATGATATATCGATACATTTGCCCATAAACGGCTATTATCACCGATGTGTGCTTTTTTACCAACAAAACATCCTGCACCGATCACAACATTGTCACCAAGGACAACATCGGATTCGATAACGGCATTTGCCCCCACTGACACATTTTTTCCTAATTTAGCATCAGGAGAAATCACAGCGCTTGGATGAATATCTTGTGCGGGTTGTGGGGTTGTATCCATAATCTGCGCCATTTGAGCATAGGCAAGATACGGATTTTTTACCACAAGGGCAGCAACGGGACAAAACGGAAGATCAGCTTCTGTTAATACAACGGCAGCTGCTTGGCATTCAGTTAATTTCTCACGATAACGACTATCAGAAAGAAATGTAATTTGTTCGCTATTTGCTAGGCTCATTGAAGCAAGACCGGCGATAGTGATATCACCATCGCCGTGTAACTGTGCATTCAATTGCTGAGCAAGATCAGCTAATCGAATTGAAAACATCTATTATTTAACCTGTTTTTGAACCTGAGCAGTAATATCTTTACCGTCTGCGAAATAAGGTACGGTGTTAGCATCTAAAATCACATCATAACCTTCTTTCTTCGCTACTGCGTCAACGGCATCTAATACACGTTTCATGATTTTATTACGTTCTTCAGCTTGACGACGACTAAAGTCTTGCTCAAAAGCTTGTGCTTTTTGTGCATATGCTTCACGTTTAGCAACCAGATCTTTCTCTGTATTTGCACGTTGTGTTGCATTCATGGTTGGTGCATCTTTTTGATATTTTTCAACAGCAGTCTGCAATGCTTTACCCAAGTTTTGCAATTCAGTATCACGTGATTTGAATTCATTTTCCAATTGTTTCTCTACCGCATCGCGGTTAGGAATTTGTTGGAGAACTTGACCGATGTTCACAACACCCACTTTATCTGCGGCTTGAACACCTGCTGACATGGTCAATGCCATTCCTAGGGCAGCGGCACATAACAATTTTTTCACGATTAAACTCCTTAAAACCAAAAATAATTTTTTGTCAGAAATCGGATGCCTTTTTCAGCATAGTGAATCAGGCATCAACCTTACTTACATCGCTACCACGTTCTACCAATATTAAACTGGAATTGCTCTGATTTATCCCCTTCGTAATCTTTTATTGGCTTAGCATAAGAGAATACTAACGGGCCTAAAGGGGATAACCATTGTAACGCAACACCGGTCGAAACACGTATATCACTTGCACGACTATAATCTGGCATACCTGCAGTCCAAGCAGAGTTTGTACTACTCCAATTGGTATCCCACACTGTACCCGCATCAACAAACACCGACGTTCTGACTGAAGAGGAATATTTATCATCCACAAATGGGGTTGGTGTAATCAGCTCGAAACTTGCCACAGCCATAGCATTACCACCAATTGCGTCACTCGATGGTTCACCTGGTTTTGGCTTACCATTTTCACCAAGATAAATGGCTTTAGGCCCGATATTATTTGAACGGAAACCACGAACGGTGCCAGCCCCCCCCGCATAGAAGTTTTCATAGAATGGTAATTCTTTACCACCTAAACCATCCCCATAGCCTAAACGACCTTTAAACAGGGTTACCCAAGACTCTTTTTCATCAATTGGGTAGTACGCCATACCGTCCCAAGTTACTTTGTAGTACTTGTTATCAGAGCCAGGTACAGTCACACGCCCACTTAAGTTACTTCTCACACCTGATGTTGGGAAGAAGCCTTTGTTTAAATTATTAAAAGTCCACCCCAGACTAACCGTATAGTCATCGGCACTAAAAGATTCGCGATCTTTAAAATTAGGATGTTCACCCATACTTTCAAGATAACGCCACATAGCAACCTGAGGTTCCATACGTGACAAACCATTATGAGTATAGCCTAAGCCAAGGCGGGCTGAGTTATATTCATTAATTGGGAAACCTAATGTACCATCTACACCATATGATTTATTGGTATAACCTGATAAATCAGCGTCATTTGCACGGAAGTCGTTATAGAAAATACGACCACCTAAGCTTACACCATTAACAGTAAAGTATGGATCAGTAACAGATAATTCTGCATAAGTTGAGTAGTCATTTTTACTCGCATTAATCGCAACTGCGTTACCTGTACCTAACCAGTTATCTTGAGTAACACCCACTTGGAAGCTCACGCCACTTTCAGTACCGAAACCGACACCAAAGTTAAGAGAACCTGTGTTACGCTCTTTTACGCGATAAACAATATCTACCTGATCAGGCGACCCCGGAATACGTTGCGTTTCAGTTTCAACTGTTTCGAAATAACCTAAACGATTTAAACGCTCTTTACCTTGTTCAACTAAATCGCTACCTAACCACGCACCTTCCATTTGACGCATTTCACGACGTAAAACAGAGTCTTTAGTGATATCATTACCTGCAAATCGTACTTGGCGAACATAGAAACGGTTTCCTGCATCGACATTTACATGCAGTTTAACAGTTTTATTTTCATCATTAATTTCAGGGTTTGTCATTACGCGAGGATAAGCATATCCATAACGACCTAACAGATTTTTAATATCATTTTCTGTTTTGGTGACTTGCGCGCCATTATAAAGAGAGCCTGGTGCAATTTGGATAAGATCTTCAATCTCTTTGGTATAGCCAGCCGTATTACCATTGATCTCGGTATTTTCTACCGTGTATTTATCACCTTCTTTCAGGTTAATGGTAATGTAAATCCCTTTTTTGTCTGGCGTTAAGCTGACATTCGTTGATTCAATATCAAAACGGGCATAACCACGATCGAGATAGAAACTTCTTAATGTTTCTAGGTCACCTGCCAATTTTTGTTTTTGATATTTCTCATCAGCGGCTAAGTTCCACCAAGGCACATCATCACGTAATTGGAAGCGGTTAACGAGCTCAGCAGTAGAAAACGCTTTATTACCAACAATGTTGATTTGCTGAATTGTTGCTGATACACCTTCTGCAAACACAAGTTTTAAGTCAACACGGTTGCGGGGAAGAGGCGTAACAACCACTTTTACAGTTGCATTATATTTACCAACACTATAGTAGAAATCTTCAAGCCCTTTCTCGATATTCGCTAGCATTGTACGGTCGAGCGTCTCGCCAATACGAATATTAGAAGCCTCAAGATTCTGCTTTAGCATATCTTCTTTGATTGCTTTGTTACCAGAGAAAGTAATGCTGGCAATAGTTGGACGCTCTTTTACTTGAACAATCAGTGTACTTCCATCACGCAGAACACGAACATCATCAAAGTTTCCTGTCGCAAATAACGAACGGATAGTTCGACTGATATCATCATTGCTAACCGAGTCTCCAACCCGGACTGGCATGTTCAGTAATGCTGCACCAACGGCGACGCGTTGAAGACCTTCGAATTGAATGTCCTGAACTACGAATCCGTCTGAACCGTATGCAGTGGCGCTGCCCAGCAGCAGCGACGCTATAAGCAACTTTTTCATCGCCATCGTTGTTTTGTGTTTTCCTAACCGGTCCCTGCTTACCAATTATAAGCGAGAGAAATCATTGAAAAGTGCAAGCCCCATTAAAAGCATCAGTGCCATAATACCAATGCGATAACAGAAATCTTGTACACGCTCAGATACCGGCCCTCCCTTTATCTTTTCGATAACCAGGAAAAGCAGGTGCCCGCCATCTAAGACAGGCAGGGGAAACAAGTTAATGATCCCCAGATTGACACTAATAAGCGCCATAAACATCAAATAATAAATAAACCCAGAATCAGCAGACATTCCTGCGCCTTTCGCGATAGAAACGGGTCCACTAAGGTTAGTCAATTTGACGTCACCCACCACTAACTTGCCAATCATTTTGACAGTTAAACCCATCAACTGCCATGTTTTATCAGTAGCTTCATATAGTGCTGAAAATGGATTGTATTGTTGCATTATCAAGTATTGCTCATCAGGAGGTAATACTTGTAATTGCGCACCAACTTGCCCTACTTCAGTGCCATCTTTCAGTGCAATAGCTGTCGGTGTAATCGTTAATTCCAACGAAGAGCCATTGCGTTCAACAAGAAGTGCCAATGGTTTATTTGGGCTTTGTCGAACAAAATAAGTAAATGGATGCCATGTATCAATTGGCTGTCCATCAACTGTAACGATACGATCCCCTGCCTGTAAACCTGCTTTTTCGGCAACAGAGCCTACCGTTACTTCAACAATTTTTGAGTCCAATCTCGCGCCAACAGGCATAATCCCTAAAGATAAGATGGGATCTTGTTTTTCAGGATCAAAATTCCAATGTTGTAAATTCAGTATATTCTCACTCTCAGAGAGTGAATTTGGGTCTGACACAACAAATGAAACCTCTTTGGCACCAATTTTACTGACTAATGCTAAACGAACTGAATTCTGATCAGGCGTTTCGATACCTGCAATAGATTTTAGTTCCATTCCAGGCGTTAATTTTGCTTGTTCTGCAATAGAATTCGGACGAATATCTGCAATTATTGGTTTTAATGCAGGAACACCTATCATAAAAACAATCCAATAGGCGACGATTGCTAACAAAAAGTTGGCAATTGGTCCGGCAGCAACAACGGCGGCTCGTTGTCCAACTGTTTTATTATTAAATGCCAGATGACGACGTTCAGGTGAAACCTCACCAACGCGTTCATCTAACATTTTTACATAGCCACCCAAAGGTATCCATGCGATAACAAATTCAGTACCATGTTTATCTATTTTGCGCCAAATAGCTTTTCCAAAACCTATAGAAAAACGCTCAACGTAGATCCCACAGCGCCTAGCTACCCAAAAATGCCCAAACTCATGTACCGTAATCAGAATACCTAAAACGATAATAAATGCGGCAAGATTCCACAGGATACCCATTGCTTACCTTTATAGTTTAAAGCCAGAAGAAATCAGAAAGACCAATCCTGCAAAAACTGGAATAGCCGCAGTTAAACTATCAATTCTATCAAGCACACCACCATGCCCTGGTATTAATTGACTACTGTCTTTAATGCCTGAAACCCGTTTAAACATACTTTCAGCCAAATCACCAAATACAGATACTATGACAACAACACCTGATATTAATAATAAATTATTAGGAACTTCGATGACTGGTGCGAAATAGGTAAATAACCATGAGGCCACGCCAGCGGTAATCAATCCGCCAACTAACCCTTCAAGAGTTTTACCCGGAGACACTTTAGGAGCCATTTTATGTTTCCCCATCAAGCGTCCAAACGCATAAGCACCAGAATCAGCAGCCCAAACTAATATCATGACATACAGTAACCACCATGCGCCGGTGTAAGTGTCAGTGCTATACCCCAACATACGCAATGCCATCATGCCACAATAAAAAGGAACAATCGTCAATATACCGAACAATAGCTTAATAAAAACTGAATTTTTCCACATATTGGCTGAATTAGGATAACTTACAACTAATAAAATTGCGGCTACCCACCAAATTAAACCAGCCCACAAACCATTTTTTATCATTGGAGTGTCGAGTAGGTGGTCAAAATTGGGTAAAGAAAACTGCATAACGAGCAACAATGCAGCAAAACCCACCCCTGTTGCAATACGTTTACCTTGAGAATGCCAACCAATAAATTGAGCCCATTCCCAACCCGCTAAGCCTGATATAGCAATAATCACTAACCCAAAACTCACCGGAGGCAGTAGAAATAGAGCGGCAATAACAATAGGGATTAAAATTAATGCGGTGATGACACGATACTTAAGCAAATTATCCTCCCAGATTTATAGTGTCTGTTTCTGATGTAGTACCACCGAAACGTCTTTCCCGTTTAGCAAAAGCATCAAGTGCATTCTGAAAAACTTGTTCATCAAAATCAGGCCATAAAACCTGTGTAAAATAAAGCTCAGCATAAGCTATTTGCCAAATAAGAAAATTACTTATGCGGTGTTCACCACCAGTCCGGATCACTAGATCAACACCAGGCTGATTATGCAAGCAAAGATGTGAAGATATGGCATTTTCATTAATATCTTCGAGATTAATTTCTCCTTTTGAGAGGGATGTCGCTAATTGTCTTACGCTTTGAGTAATATCCCATCGTCCGCCGTAATTAGCTGCAATATTTAAATTAAGTCCTGTATTATTCGCAGTGAGTGCGACAGAATTTTTTATTCTGTCTTGTAGGCGACGGCTAAAGCGACTGATATCGCCAATCACCGTAAGTTTAACATTATGTTTATGTAAGTTTTTCACTTCATTGTCTAAGGCGAAGACAAATAATTCCATGAGAGAACTGACTTCTTGCTCAGGCCTATTCCAGTTTTCGCTACTAAATGCGTATAACGTTAGTGATTCAATTTTGTGTTTTACGGAAAAGCTAACCGCATCCCGCACTGCTTTAATTCCCGCGCGATGCCCCGTTACTCGGAGTTTCCCTTGCTTTTTAGCCCAGCGTCCATTGCCATCCATGATGATAGCAACATGCTTTGGTTTTGATGCGGATGAATCGTCACTGGATAAGTTCACTCAATTTAACCCTTTGCTAATCTGATACTGATACAGACAGTCCTCTTCGGATACCCCATGCACAAAAAAACCGTGTCACCCACGGCCTTTGGCAAAGCCTCAAAGTTGCTAAAGCAACAGCTTTAGTAATGAACTGTTAATTTTCATTATTGTCTTTAGTGATTCGGCAACTATACCATTAGCCAGAAAGACGAACAAACACCCTATATTAAATATAATCACCATTATACAAATTGGGTGATTATCTGATGAGTTTCTAATCTGGCTAATTTATCAATTTCTAGAACATCATTAATACTTTGAGGCTCTGATAGGTCAAAATGTTCAACGACTTTGCGATTAATTTTAGCAATATCAGTAAACTTCACTTTTTCGTGTAAAAAAGCATCAACAACCACTTCGTTAGCGGCATTTAACACGGTTGTTGCCGCTTGACCACGTTTAGAAGCCTCAATGGCAAGTGCTAAACAAGGGTAACGTTGGTAATCAGGACGAATAAATTCTAGCGATTGAATCTCAAAAAAATCTAATGCTTTTGCACCTGACTGAGTGCGATGAGGATAAGCCATTGAGTACGCAATAGGTGTTCTCATATCTGGCTCGCCAATTTGAGCAATAATACTGCCATCACGGTAGCGAACCATTGAATGAATAACAGATTGAGGATGAATAATTACTTCCATTTCTTCTTCTGATGCATTAAAGAAATAGCGAGCTTCAATATATTCTAGCCCTTTATTCATCATTGTTGCAGAATCAACCGATATTTTACGTCCCATTGACCAATTTGGATGTGCACAAGCTTGGTCTGGCGTCATTGCCTCAAGTTCATCTAACGGGGTATAGCGAAAAGGTCCACCAGATCCCGTTAGTAAAATACTGGTCACGCCTTCATCAGCTAAAGATGCATGGCCTAAATTTTCTTGGATAGTTTTAGGTAAACTTTGATAAATCGCGTTATGTTCACTATCAATCGGCAATACAGTTGCGCCATACTTAGCCACCGCATCAAAAAAAAGACGCCCACTGGTTATCAGTGATTCTTTATTGGCTAATAAAATTCTTTTACCCTTTTCTATGGCTGCAAGTGTTGGTTTGAGTCCGGCAACACCGGTTATCGCAGACATAACTTGATCAGCTTCGTCAAGCGCTGCTATTTCATTAATTGCATGGGAGCCTGATAAGACTTCTGTTTTACAAGATGTATTTGCGAGTAACTGTTTAAGCTGATTTGCGCTTTGTTCATCAGACATCACAGCATATTTAGGTTGGAAGGTGACACATTGTTGCGCCATTTTATTTGTATTTTTTCCTGCAACTAAAGCAAGAACCTGATACTTATCAGGGTTATTTTCAATAACGGAAAGTGTGCTTGTTCCGATAGACCCTGTTGAGCCTAATATAGTTATTTGTTTCATTTATTAATCAATCAGTATGTCTACAACGTTTTAATTAAAGAGAATTATATCAGTATGACAAGATAAATGAGGGAGAAAGATGAAAACTTTAATAAATAATGTGACTAAAAGAAGGTATTAAGCACGAATTTTCAAATAAATAACCAAAAATAATGCCGCTAAAAGCGGCATTATCAAAAAAAGATATAAAAATTAGAATTCCATTAACTCTGCTTCTTTCAGCGCTAATGCATCATCAATTTTTTTAATGAACATATCAGTTAATTTCTGAATGTCATCTTGTGAACGGCGTTCATCATCTTCGCTGATTTCTTTATCTTTCAGTAAGGCTTTTATTTTATCGTTAGCATCACGACGGATATTACGAACAGAAACGCGACCTTGCTCTGCATCACCACGAACAACTTTGATTAAGTCTTTACGACGTTCTTCAGTCAATGGAGGTAGCGGAACACGAATAATTGCCCCAGCAGATGAAGGATTTAAACCTAAATCTGATGCCATAATCGCTTTTTCAACAGCTGGTGCTAAAGTACGGTCAAATACAGTGATTGCCAGTGTACGACCATCTTCTGCAACAACGTTAGCAACTTGATTTAATGGTGTTGGCGCTCCGTAGTATTCCACTACAATACCATCTAAAAGGCTTGGAGACGCACGACCAGTACGAACTTTGTTAATCTGGCTTTTTAGTGCTTCAACGCTTTTATCCATGCGTTCTTGAGCATCTTTTTTGATTTCATTAATCACGTTATAAACCCTTGGGAACTGGTTATCTTCCAGTCGATATAAAATGATATCGACATAAATGAATTGACGTACTCTAGATGTTAACGCCAAATTATACCGTTGTCTCTGTGTATTAAGCGTGAGAAATCAAAGTTCCTTCACTTTCACCCATTACAACCCGACGTAATGCACCCGGTTTATTCATATTGAATACGCGGATAGGTAAATTATGATCTCGGGCTAATGTGAATGCAGCAAGATCCATGACTTTCAATTCACGTTCTAATACATCCTGATAAGTCAGTTTCTCATAAAGTACTGCATCAGGATCTTTGGTTGGATCGGCTGAATAAACGCCATCCACTTTCGTTGCTTTTAATACAACGTCAGCTTCAATTTCAATACCGCGTAAACACGCAGCTGAATCGGTAGTAAAGAATGGATTGCCTGTACCCGCCGAGAAAATAACCACACGGCCATGGCGTAATAAGCTAATTGCTTCCGCCCAACTGTAGTTATCACAGACACCATTTAGTGGAAAGGCTGACATAAGGCGAGCATTAACATAAGCACGATGCAGTGCATCACGCATTGCTAAACCATTCATTACTGTTGCGAGCATTCCCATGTGGTCACCCACAACACGGTTCATACCTGCCGCCGCAAGACCTGCGCCACGGAACAAGTTACCACCGCCAATTACGACACCGACTTGTATACCCAATTCAACGAGTTCTTTGATTTCTTGAGCCATGCGATCAAGTACGCTCGCATCGATACCGAAACCTTCTGCGCCTTGTAGAGCTTCGCCACTCAGCTTTAATAAAATTCGCTGGTATACGGGTTTTGCATTGGTTGCCATGGTGTTCTGTCCTAAGCAGATTAGTCAATTGGAGGTTTTAGATAGCTTCTCTTTTTAACAAAAAAAAGCAAACGGTCAGTGGAGATTGTAACAAAACAGAACCGCCATAAGGCGGCTCTGTTAACGCATAGCGTTATTATTTGCTCATTGCAGCAACTTCAGCTGCGAAATCAGCTTCAACTTTCTCAATACCTTCACCCACTTCGAAACGAACGAAGTTGATAACATCAGCATTGTTTTCTTTCAGCAGTTCACCAACAGTTTTGCTTGGATCCATTACGAAATGCTGGCCAGTCAGAGAAATCTCACCGGTGAATTTGTTCATGCGACCAATAACCATTTTTTCTGCGATTTCGCGTGGTTTACCTGATTGCATTGCGATATCCATCTGAATTTGGTGTTCATGCTCAACAACGTCAGCAGGAACATCTTCAGGACGAACATATTCTGGTTTGCTTGCAGCAACGTGCATAGCAATGTGTTTGATCAGTTCTTCGTTAGCGCCTTTAGCTGAAACTAAAACACCGATACGAGCACCGTGCAGATAAGTACCTAATTCTTCAGCTTCTAATACAGCAACACGACGAATGTTGATGTTTTCACCGATTTTAGCAACTAATGCAGTACGTGCTTCTTCGAATTTAGCTTTCAGAGCTTCGATATCATCAGTTTTGTCTGCTAATACAGTAGCCATAACTTCTTTACCGAAAGCGATGAAACCAGCATCTTTAGCAACGAAGTCTGTTTCACAGTTCAATTCAACCAGCGCACCGAATTTACCATCAGTAGCAACTTCTGCAAGGATGATACCTTCAGCTGCAACACGGCCTGCTTTTTTAGCCGCTTTTGCTTGACCTGATTTACGCATGTTGTCAATTGCTAATTCGATATCACCATTAGCTTCAACTAGCGCTTTTTTACATTCCATCATGCCTGCGCCAGTACGTTCACGCAGTTCTTTTACCAATGCAGCGGTAATTCCAGACATTTGTTTCTTCCTCGACTTTTCTATGGACTCGCCATAGATGTTCTCATAGCAGATGTGTAAAGGGGGCCTATTGAGGCCCCCTAACCAATATATAGCAATACCTGGTTAAATAAGGGCTCTTACGAGCATGCCTTATTATTCAGCTTCGACTAAGCCTTCTTCAGCCTGAACAGCCAGATCTTGAGAACGACCTTCACGAACAGCTGTAGCTGCAGCGGTCAGATATAATTTAACCGCACGGATTGCATCGTCATTACCAGGGATAATGAAGTCGATACCATCTGGATCAGAGTTAGTATCTACGATAGCAAATACTGGGATACCCAGGTTGTTTGCTTCTTTGATAGCAATGTGTTCGTGTTCAGCATCGATAACAAACAGAGCGTCAGGTAAACCGCCCATGTCTTTGATACCACCCAGGCTGTTTTCTAACTTACCAAGTTCACGAGAACGCATTAACGCTTCTTTCTTGGTCAGTTTGTCAAAAGTACCGTCCTGAGACTGAGATTCTAAATCTTTCAGGCGTTTGATTGACTGACGAACTGTTTTCCAGTTAGTCAGCATACCGCCTAACCAGCGGTGGTTTACAAAAAACTGGTCACAGCTTTCAGCTGCTTCTTTAACAGCTTCAACGGCAGAGCGCTTAGTACCAACAAACAGGATTTTGCCTTTACGAGAAGCAATTTTGTTCAGTTCAACCAGAGCTTCATTGAACATTGGAACCGTTTTTTCCAAGTTAATGATATGAACTTTGTTACGCGCACCAAAGATGAAAGGTTTCATTTTTGGATTCCAGTAACGAGTTTGGTGACCGAAGTGAACACCGGCTTGCAGCATATCGCGCATTGAAACAGTTGCCATTTTAGACCTCTATAAATTTAAATTTGGGGTTATTTCGTCCACAAATCCCATACGACCGACTCATCAGCTGTAAAGGTTTAAACCTTTACATAAGAGCACCCCGGCGTTATGTGTCGATTTGTGTGTGTAATTAACACAATTGAATATTCAGATTTACTGTTACTACTCTGGATATGATGCAATAACAGAACTCCGGCGCGCTTTATACCATAAATAACCTTAAGAAACCACTATTACTTGTGTTTGATAACGGCTTATTTGAGATAAAGTTAGGGATATTAACCAAAGAAAAAAGAGATTATTAAAACAATTACGGTGGATCTTGTTCTACTATCAAATCGCTAAGAAACACCAGAGAGAAAAGCGCAATAAGGAAAGACAACAAGATAAAGAAGGCGTAATGTGCGTGATTATTCTCGATATCAGACAGATTGCAAGCACCCTCTTTATTGGCATGCCTACTTTCTACTGATATCATAAATAGTAATCAGAATTATTTCTCATCATCATTCATTTAACCTGCAATACAAAATATGAAGCAACCCAATTGTGTTATCTCATACGTATTGTGGTTTTTAATCTAGACGAAGAACTCAAATGGCTATTGTAATCAAGACAGAAGAAGATATTCAAAAAATGCGCGTCGCGGGTCGTCTTGCGGCAGAAGTTCTTGAAATTATCGCACCTTTCGTAAAACCTGGCGTAAATACCGCTGAATTAGACCGTATTTGTCATGAACATATTGTTAATGTACAACAGGCAATCCCTGCTTGTCTAAACTATCACGGTTTCCCTAAATCAGTCTGTATTTCTGTTAACGATGTTATTTGCCACGGTATTCCTAGCGAAGAAAAAATCCTTAAAGATGGCGATATTGTTAATATTGATGTCACTGTCATTAAAGAAGGTTTTCATGGTGATACCTCAAAAATGTTTATCGTAGGGAAACCAACCATTCAAGGTGAGCGTTTGTGTCGTATCACCCAAGAAAGCCTATATTTAGCAATTAAAATGGTTAAACCAGGCATCCGTTTACGTGAATTAGGTAAAGCGATTCAAAAATTTGTTGAAGGCCATGATTTCTCTGTTGTTCGTGAATACTGTGGCCATGGTATCGGCGAAGGATTCCATGAAGAGCCACAAGTTCTGCACTACGATGCAGATGATAGCGGTGTTGTGTTACAAAAAGGCATGGCATTCACTATTGAACCTATGGTCAACACAGGCGATTACCGTATTCGCACAATGAAAGATGGCTGGACTGTTAAAACCAAAGACAGAGGCTGGTCTGCGCAATATGAACACACCTTGGTGGTTACTGATAACGGCTGTGAAATCATGACGTTACGTAAAGAAGAAGAGCCGTTTATTTCGGCGGTATTAATTAACGAATAACGCACTTCAATTTACAATGTAAAAGCGACATATTTTTTCGAGATATGTCGCTTTTTTTATTTTATTTGCAATGAAATAACAGAATTGCTAGTCAGGTTATCGTTTTAACATTAGTCTTACTATCATAGGCAAACATTGAGTAAGAAGATGAATGATGACTACTAAAAACGCATTTCAAACACAGCCCCCTTCCCCTTTTTTGCTGACGAAAAACACACAAAATCACACTGAATTAAAACAATCTATCGAACAATTTCAGTCTTGGTTAGCGGATGCTTTTTACCACGATGTTGATGTAACTTTATTACTTCAAGCGCGTAGTCATTTTATCGACCAACTCTTAACTCAATTATGGCGTTACACTCAATTATCTGATTATCCTGATCTTAGTATTATTGCTGTGGGGGGCTATGGTAGACAAGAATTACATCCCCTTTCTGATATTGATCTTCTTTTTTTAAGTGATTCGCCTTTATCACCAGAAGTCTCTGATAAAGTGAGTAAATTAATTACCTTACTTTGGGATGTACGCCTTGAAATCGGTGCCAGCGTTAGAACAATGGAAGAGTGCCTTTTAGAAGGTCTCTCTGATTTAACAGTAGCGACAAATTTACTAGAAGCTCGTCTTGTTTGCGGTAATCAGTCACTTTATCAACAATTAATCAATCATATTTTCAGCCAAGGATTTTGGCCATCACCTGATTTTTTTGCTGCCAAAATCGAAGAACAAAAACAGAGACATCAACGATTTCATAGCACCAGTTATAATCTTGAACCTGATATTAAAAATAGCCCTGGCGGCCTTCGCGATATTCACACTTTAATTTGGGTTGCTCATCGTCATTTTGGTGCAGCTTCTGTCTCTGAGATGGTAAATTTTGGCTTTTTAACTCCTGCAGAAGGGCAAGAACTACTGGAATGCCAATACACACTATGGAAAATTCGCTTTGCATTACACCTCGTACTTTCTCGCTACGATAATCGCCTACTGTTTGATAGACAACTTAACGTTGCTCAATGCTTAAATTATCAAGGAGAAGCTAATCAGCCAGTTGAAAAAATGATGAAGGATTATTATCGGGTCACTCGCCGTGTCAGTGAGTTAAACGATATGCTACTTCAATTATTTGATGAAGCTATTCTTGCTTTACAACCTAATGTAAAACCTCGACCATTAGACAATGAATTTCAGCTAAGAGGCTCGCTAATTGATGTTGTCGACGATAGCTGCTTTCTTGATGATCCTATCGCTATTATGCGTCTATTTTTACGTATGGCAGAACATAAAGAGATCACGGGAATTTATTCTACAACACTACGTCATTTACGTTATGCACGTCGTCATTTAGTCCAACCTTTATGTGAGTACCCACTAGCACGCAAAATTTTTATGCAGATCTTGCGTCATCCTCACGCCGTTTCCGGTGCGTTCGTTCCTATGCACAAACACAGTGTCTTAGCAGCTTATTTCCCGCAATGGAACAATATTGTCGGTCAAATGCAGTTTGATTTATTCCATGCCTATACCGTTGATGAACACACTATTCGTGTTTTGCAAAAGCTGGAAAGCTTTGGTTTCTCTGAGAATCATGAAAAACACCCACTTTGTGTTGAAATTTACCCAACACTTCCACAACTTGAATTACTTCGTTTAGCTGCACTTTTTCATGACATTGCTAAAGGTCGCCATGGTGATCACTCAGAGCTAGGAGCACAAGATGTTGTTCTCTTTGCTCAACAACATGGTTTAAATCAGAGAGAATCTGCTTTAGTTGAATGGCTGGTTAGTCATCACTTACTTATGTCTGTCACAGCACAACGACGAGATATTCAAGATCCCGACATCATTTTTCAGTTTGCATCAGAAGTCAAAAATGAAAGCCGATTACGCTACCTTTTATGTTTAACTGTTGCTGATATCTGCGCGACCAACAGTAGTCTATGGAATAGTTGGAAACAGAGCTTATTACGTGAGCTTTTTCTGTCGACAGAAACTCAATTACGCCAAGGTATGCATTCTATTCCTGATTTACGTGAACGCATCCGTCATCATCGTTTGCAAGCACTAACTATTTTACGTACAGAGCATGTTGATGAAGAAAAATTACAAGCAATTTGGGGGCGTTGTCACGCCGATTACTTTTTACGGCACACACCAGAACAAATTGCATGGCATGCCCTTGCTTTAATTGAACATAATAGTGCTGATCCCATGGTATTAATCAGCCAACAAACAGAACATGGTGGCACGGAAATATTTATTTGGTGCGCAGATAGGCCCTCTCTTTTTGCTTCCGTGGCAGGTGAACTTGATAGACGTAATTTAAATATTCATAACGCACAGATATTTACCAATCGCGATAATATGGCTATGGATACCTTTATTGTACTTGAGCCTAATGGCAAGCCCCTTGCTCTTGATAGGTATAATGCTATCCGCAAAGCACTCATTCAAGTTGTATCAGCACCTTATAACGCCAATGCAAAAACACGTTTATTACCTGCAAAATTACGCCATTTTGACGTTCCGACAAAAATTAATTTTGTCGCTTCTAATCATAATAAACGTACTTATATGGAATTATTTGCGCGTGACCGCCCAGGATTACTAGCGATTATTGGTAAAGTTTTTGCTGATCTTTCATTGTCATTACATGGTGCAAGAATAACCACAATAGGTGAGCGTGTTGAAGACTTTTTCGTATTAACCGATAGCGAAAATAAGGCGTTAAACCAAAAAATGAAGGATGAAGTCGTAGAAAGGTTGACAAAAGCCCTAGTTTCAAAGGATAAAATATAGGAACCCACGACAATACATATAGGAAATACTATTGATGCAAGCATTACAATCTATTATTGATAACGCCTTTGAACATCGTGCAGATATCACCCCAAACAACGTTGAGCCTCATATCCGTGATGCGATTAATAACGTTATTGAACAGCTAGACAGCGGAAAATTGCGGGTGGCAGAAAAAATTGACGGTCAGTGGGTGACCCATCAATGGTTAAAAAAAGCGGTTCTACTCTCTTTTCGTATTAATCACAATCAAGTGATGGACGGCGGTGAAAGTCGCTATTTTGATAAAGTACCTATGAAATTTGCTGATTATGATCAAGCACGTTTTGAAAAAGAAGGCTTTCGTGTTGTCCCACCTGCAGCCGTTAGACAAGGTGCTTATATCGCTCGTAATACTGTTTTAATGCCTTCTTACGTTAATATCGGTGCTTACGTTGATGAAGGTAGCATGGTTGATACATGGGCAACGGTAGGCTCATGTGCCCAAATAGGCAAAAATGTTCACCTCTCTGGCGGTGTAGGAATTGGCGGTGTCTTAGAACCACTACAAGCAAACCCTACGATTATTGAAGATAACTGTTTTATTGGTGCTCGTTCTGAAATTGTTGAAGGTGTTATTGTTGAAGAAGGCGCAGTTATTTCAATGGGCGTTTATATTGGTCAAAGTACCAAGATTTATGACAGAGAAACAGGCGAAGTGCATTATGGTCGAGTTCCCGCAGGTTCTGTTGTTGTATCTGGTAATTTACCGTCGAAAGATGGACGCTACAGTCTTTACTGTGCCGTGATCGTGAAAAAAGTTGATGCTAAAACACGTGGAAAAGTTGGTATTAATGAATTGTTAAGAACTATCGACTAATATAAGAACAGCGGATAGAATTAATTCTGTTCGCTATTCTTTCATTCATCTTTCTATCAGGTGCCAATATATGTACGATAATTTAAAAAATTTAGGGATCCCGCATCCTGAAGATATTGACCGCTATACCCTACGCCAAGAAGCTAACAACGATATTTTAAAAATCTATTTCCGCAAAGACAAAGGTGAATTCTTTGCAAAAAGCGTAAAATTTAAATATCCACGCCAACGTAAAACAATTTCTGATGGTCAATCAGGACAAGGTTTTAAAGAAGTAAATGAAATCAATACTAACTTACGTTATGTAATTGAAGAATTAGATCAAATTTGCCAACAAGACCAAGTAGAAGTCGATTTAAAACATAAAATCCTAGATGACTTGCGCCACCTTGAACATGTTGTAGCAAATAAAATTGCTGAAATTGAAGCTGATTTAGAAAAGCTGACTCGCCGTTAATAACAGGCAATTTTAGCCAATATAGGTTAGATTTATAAAAAACACCGCTTACTTACTGTATAAAGCAGAAAAAAGCGGTGTTTTAAAATCAAAAATATTATTCATTATTTTGTTAACCAACTAATTATTGGGTTATTTTTTATTTAATCTAATAGATTGACCCAGTTTTCAAGCCAATCTATTGCAAATACTTCTGGCTCTGCGACATCCATTCCGTCTATTTTCAATATTTCACCGATACGTTTTGCTTGGTGCTCCTGTAACAACTCATCAAACTTCATCCCCGCACCACAAAAGTAGTCATAGCTACTGTCACCTAACGCAATTAGACCGTAACTTAGGTTTGGCTGATATCCCACATTATCACGTAATTCATGAAATAAAGATGCGATAGTATCAGGTAAATCCCCTTGCCCTGTACTCGACGTTATCACTAATACGGTCGAATATTTTTTCCAATCCACAAGAGTTCCTTCTTCATAAACATTAGCTTGGTGTTTATGCTCAAGTAAAATACGTTGAGCCTCTGCAGCAACCGCTAATGCATTTCCGTAAACTGTACCTACAAAAATACCAATTTTAGCCATAATGATTACCTACTTTATGCGGTTTAAAATTCAATAAACTTAGTTTGCCTAACATATAGAAATTTAATCTTTATCTCAAGCTTCAGTGTCTTTAATTACTTAATCTCATCCTTAAACTCATTAGAATAAATAAAATACTTATTATATTTTCATTAACAACATCTTAGTTATCAATAACTCCTTTATGCCTTTATTTAACAATAAGCATGTTGAAAATTTTATTCCATTCTTTTCTTTCTTTTGAAAAAAGCCAAAGAATATCATTTTTAGGTTTTGATTCTTTTAAAGTTTTTGTTATTAGTTTATTAGCCCACTCAGGTAGTTTTCCATCTTTAAAATTATCGCTATTCAATATGACATTTAAATTCTCGTGCATTAGCATTATATTACCATGCGCTTTATTATTGATATCTAGTCGTTTTTGATATGATTTAGGAAAAAGAATCTTATATATTTTAGAAAAAAAACCATTATAATTCTCTCGATCATTATTATTAATAAAAAGTACTGAAGCAATTTTATTAATATCCAATAAAATATTTTCTTTTGGTATTTCACTATTAATCCCAGCAGTGTATTTTTTCAATTTATTATCTAAACTTCTTAATAGTGAAATTTGTCTACCATTAACCGATTCAACAAAAATAAAATATTTATTTTTTATACATTTTATTTTTTCCAAGCTAGATTTTAATTCCTTTAATTTATCAACCCCATCTATTTTCTCCATTAAATTTAATCTACTAACAATAATTACCTCATTATTAAATTCCTCTTCCTTTGCAATTAATATATCAACATTTATTTTAGATAAATCATTATATTCTAAAAGATCAACAAGTTTATTTATTGCTAAGGTTGTATCAATTATTTTTTTATTATTAATTCTTATTTTAGAAGATAATTCATTTTCAAGTAATTTAATTTCATCTTGAATTTCTTTAATTTCATCTTGAATTTCTTTAATTTCATCTTGAATTTCTTTAATTTCCTCTTCCATTTTCATAATAGACATATTACATCCATAAAAACCAACATTATTATTTTTAGATGAAGATAACTTAACCTTATGATTTATGAAACTATTTATAATTGGATTTTTATCATTGAAGACCACTCCCTCAAAAGAGTTCGTATTATAAATACTCTTTCTCACTTTAGTACAAACACTTTCCTCTTTTTTATAAGAAAGTAATCCATCAAATATTTTTCTAACATCACCAATATCATTAATGTTTTTCACACTAATTATTTTATCTTTATTATCAAAAAAAAACTTAACACCTCCTAAGTTAATCCTTTTTTTTAGTTTTTCTATACGATTTTTATTTTCACCGTGATTAGTATATTTATCAATTGAATTGTCTAATTCTTTTTTTATATTGCTTAATAAGAACTTTTTATCTTTATTGGCAATAAAAACATCATCATTTCCTTTTTTTAAAAAAAGTGAAATACTATTTTTATCAAACTCAATACTCTTTCTATCTGTTTTATCATTTATATCTGTTATGGATAATAAAAAACTTCTATGACTATCTATGAAGGTTGGCATGATATTTCTCCATTCTGTTTAATACTTAACAGAATGCCATACCCAGTATCAATATTATTGCAATAAAAAAGCACTCCCTATTTTTATATGGGAGTGCTTTATGATTTGATATTACAATCAATAAGTTATTTATTCAGCACTATCCAAAGACCGAATATATTCATCCATTTCAGTTTTTAGATTATCTGACTTAGGACCAAAAATCGCTTGGATACCCGAGCCGACAACGACTACACCAGCAGCGCCCAATCTTTTCAATTCATCACGATCAACTTTATCAATCTCTTTTACACCAATACGTAAACGTGTGATACAGGCATCTAAACTACTGATATTGTCTTTACCACCAAACGCAGCGACTAAAGATTGTCCCATGGCACTTTTATCAGCTTGTTTCGCGTTTTTATCTTCCACTTCGCGGCCTGGAGTTTTCAGGTTTAGTTTCACGATTAAGAAACGGAAAATAGAGTAATATGTTATCGCATACAGTAAGCCAATAATTGGGAACAGATACAGCTTGCTACTATTACCACTTAATACGATAAAGTCGATCAAACCATGAGAGAAACTTGTACCATCACGCATTCCTAACAAAATACAAATGACAAATGCTAAGCCTGCCAAAATAGCGTGAATGACATAAAGGATTGGTGCGACGAACATAAATGAGAATTCAATAGGTTCAGTGATCCCTGTTAAGAAGGCTGTTAATGCCGCAGAAATCATGATACCACCCACTTTTACACGATTCTCAGGGCGTGCTGAATGCCAAATTGCAATTGCAGCAGCAGGCAAACCAAACATCTTAAATAGAAAACCACCCGATAACATACCCGCAGTTGGATCACCTGCCATATAGCGAGGAATATCACCGTGGAATACTTGCCCAGCACTATTGACATATTCACCCACTTGCATTTGGAACGGTACATTCCAGATATGGTGCAAACCAAATGGTACTAATGCACGCTCTACAACACCGTAAATACCAAAAGCAACAGCAGGGTTTTGATAGGCCGCCCATTCAGAAAAACGTTGGATAGCCGTACCGATAGGAGGCCAAATAAAAGATAAGATAATCCCAACAAAAATAGCAATTAAGCCTGAAATGATAGGAACAAAACGCTTACCCGCAAAGAATCCTAAATACTCAGGTAATTTAATACGATAAAAACGGTTAAACATAGAGGCTGCAATAATACCTGCAATAATTCCTCCTAGCACACCAGTATCAGTAAGGTGTTGAGCCTCAATTTCCGCAGTCGAGAGTCCTAAAACCCAAGGAGCAACCACTATCATGGTTTTAGACATGATACCGTAAGCGACTACAGAGGCCAGCGCAGATACCCCATCATTATTGGTAAAGCCTAACGCAACACCAATAGCAAAAATAAGTGGCATATTAGAGAAAACTGAACCCCCCGCTTCTGCCATTACTTGAGAAACAGAAGAAGGGATCCATGAAAGATCAGCGGAACCAACCCCTAATAAAATACCGGCAATAGGTAGTACAGATACCGGTAACATCAAGGACTTTCCGATTTTTTGTAAAACAACAAATAGGTTTTTAAACATCAAGCAGACTCCCGGAATGTGGGTTTTATATGTTGTAGGTTTTTTATTTGTTTAAAGTTATGTGGTTTTTTATTTCATAAACTTATCTAATGATAAGCCTTATTTATTTTACATCATAAAATAAATCGCCAAATGAATACATGATAGCTGTCACGTTTCAATACATGTGATCAGATCAATTTGTAGAATTATATATTTTACAAATAGTTAATAGAAACTATGAATTTGCGCAAACCATCAAGACTTAAGTAAAAAAGCCTTGATAGTCACATATTGAAAGCAATATTCAAATAAGAAAGGAATTAAAAATGATGAGCTAAATCGTCACCATACTGCTCTAATTCAGGTCTTAATCCACGCCAATCAAACTGATTAATAAGGTGTTGCCAAGGTAGATCCCACTTAGCCGTTAAACTAAGCGGTTGTAATGTTATTGGATGAATTAAGTTTAGATGGCTTGCATGTAACATCAAGCGATGAGATTGAAAATGATTTACCACACCGCGATTTTGACGTAAATCACCATGAGCAGTATCACCAATAATAGGATGACGAATATGAGACATATGGCGGCGTAATTGGTGTTTACGACCTGTTTCAGGACGCAATTCTAATAAGCTAAATCGAGATGTAGGATAACGCCCTATAGCAACCTCTTTTTCAACGGTTGCTAATGGCTGACAATGTGTTACACACGCTTGAATTTGTGGTGGCTGAGTTGCAAATTTATCAGCAATTTTATCTAACTCTTCCACTAAAGGGCTATCAATTACTAATGCTTCTTCAACATACCCTCTTACTACAGCATGGTAAATTTTTTCTGTTTTATGTTGTTCAAAAGATTGGGAAAGGGCTCTTGCAACATCAGAGGAAAGCGCCATTAATAAAACCCCTGATGTAGGTCTATCTAAGCGGTGTACAGGAAAAACATGTTGCCCTATTTGGTCTCTTAGTGTTTGCATAACAAACACAGTTTCATGCCTATCAAGCCAACTACGGTGAACAAGCCAACCTGCCGGTTTATTCACCGCAACAAGATATTCATCTTGATAAATAATATCTAGCATGATCGGCCTTATGATTTAAACATTGCGTCAAGTTCACGCAAATGGTTGAGTAAATCAGTAAAGTCGCGACTTTCATCATCTTTAAATGCTTCTTCGTAATAAGGAGCGATTGAGAATGCATGAGGTAATGGCATATTGTTTTCAATCATTGATGACAATCGTGGAATTAATACCCACTGTAACCATTCGTGTGCACTCATTGTGTCAATACAAAAAGGTTCAATGCTTTCAAATGCCTGTTCAGTTGGTGACCCTAATTGCCATAGCTCAATGTTCTTCATCTCTTCTTCGATTAAGAGTAATTTCGCTAAAATGCGTTGTTCTGGTGTCATCATATATTCCTTATATAAAACCTACGAATAAGGATAACATTGGGATGGAATAGCAGAAAACAAATAAAAAAATAAAAGGAGCCGAAACTCCTTTTAGACAAGAAAAATAACTGTCTGTACAACACATGCATCCAAGCAAGACCGTTTTATCTATCCCTGTGATTAAGTCTGTATCCACATTAATGGAAATATCCTATTTCCTGTGCCCTTGATTACTTTACATTATATCGGTCACCAAACAGTCCCTTCGTTGGTGGACGTAGAATGCCAATAATTGATTAGTTAAACAACCCACAAAATAAATGTAATTAAATAGATATAACCATAAGCAAAAACAATAGGTTAATAAGTTATTGCTCTACTTAAATAAATTAAATTTACTCTTATACAAGAGCCTATTTACTAAAAAAACAGACTCTTTTTTGTAAGATATATCTCACACAGAAAATAGTTTAAAGACTACATCAGTCACTATACACCACGGCTAATTCTGATAAAAAAACAGATAAGTTTTCAGCTAGAACTTCTCTTTTCTTTTGGCCAAACGTTTCAAGAATAACTTCACCAGAAACATTACAGACAGAAATGATCTCATTTTCTGAATCCGTTGTGCCAATAAATAAAGTTGGCGTTAATTTCAGTCTCTTTTGCGTCACTAAATGCCCAATAATATTTTCTTGTAGGCGAATAAAATCTTCTTCACTCCAGACTTGGATCAAACTTAGATGAGTATTTCTAAAGCGAACTTGCATATCCCCCGCATACTGAGTAGTAAAGTAATTATGCAATTCAGGGCGAATGATAATCCCCATCGCTTTTTCAACTTTTTCCAGTTTGTCCGTTCCTACAAAAGGTTGAGGTAACCAATAAACGACTTCATCACCCGTTCTTGATATGCAAACTGAAGGAACACCATAGAGCTCTTCACTCGCAGGAGGTAAACCTGATTTTTCTTGCCACAAGTCAACATATTTTTGCGTGAAAGCTTTTAATTCAGAGGAGATGTTTTCAATCATGGTTATTAACTTTATTATTAAATAAAAATTAGCCCTTATGTTACCTGATTATGTTACTAATTCAGAGTATCAAAAATAAAGCATTCGTATACTATTGATGTTTCAATAGTATAATTAGCCTTCTTTTATTCTCAGTTAAAGTTAGGATGTAAGTTATGTCTTTATATCAAGGTGATAAATCTCTTGAAACATTATCTTTAGGCAAAGAGACTCAATATCATACGCAATATGATGCTAAATTATTGCAGGGTGTACCACGTAGCCTAAATCGAGATTCACTCTCTTTAACTGCTGAAAATTTACCTTTTCATGGTGGCGACATTTGGACTATGTATGAGCTCTCATGGCTTAATAGCAAAGGACTACCGCAAGTCGCGATTGGCCATGTTGAATTAGATGCAACCACTGAAAATCTCATTGAATCTAAAAGCTTTAAACTGTACCTCAACAGCTTTAATCAAACTCGCTTTGAAAACTGGGATATCGTTGAAAAAACCTTACTTAAAGATTTAACCTCTTGTGCTAAAGGTAAAGTGAATCTAACTATCTATCCACTTTCGCATTTTACATCACAGCCTATTGTTGATTTTGCTGGAGAGTGTATTGATGAACAAGATATTGAAATTGATAATTATCAGTTTGATGCACAATGGTTAAACGGATCGACAACCGATACACGGGTTGAAGAAACGCTGGTCAGTCATCTGTTAAAATCAAACTGCCTTATTACCCATCAACCCGATTGGGGATCTGTCGCTATCCAATATAAAGGTAAAAAAATTGATCGTGAAAAATTGCTACGTTATTTAGTCTCATTTAGGCAACATAATGAATTTCATGAACAATGTGTTGAGCGAATTTTCCACGATATCATGCAATTTTGTACGCCAGAAACATTAACTGTTTACGCAAGATATACACGAAGGGGGGGATTAGATATCAATCCTTGGCGTAGTAATTGTGAGTTTGTTCCAAAAATCAGTCGATTAGCCAGACAATAATAGGAATAATGCCTGTATGTTAATATGATCTGTGTTATACCAAGATCAATTGCACTTCAGTTTGTTATTTCAGGAGAAAAAGGAGTCCTACGTGATAACTCATGTCAGCCCATTAGGTTCCATGGATCTGCTTTCACAGCTAGAAGTTGATATGCTTAAAAGAACCGCAAGCAGTGATCTTTACCAGCTGTTTCGCAATTGTTCTCTTGCTGTCCTCAACTCTGGTAGCCTTACTGATAGTAGTAAAGAACTGTTATCTAAATACCAAGATTTTGATATTAACGTACTGCGCCGTGAACGTGGCGTGAAATTAGAGTTAGTCAATCCTCCTGAAGACGCCTTTGTTGACGGAAAAATTATTCGTTCACTACAAGCTAACTTATTCGCTGTACTTCGTGACATTTTGTTTGTTCATGGACAGATCACTACAGCCAAACGTGACCTCCACCTTAATTTAGAAAATAGCTCTCACATCACTAACACCATATTCTCCATTTTACGTAATGCAAGAGCCCTTCATATTGATGAAGATCCTAATATGATTGTGTGCTGGGGAGGCCACTCTATCAATGAAACTGAGTATCTTTATGGCCGAAAAGTGGGTAACGAATTAGGGCTACGAGAACTTAATATTTGTACAGGTTGTGGCCCGGGTGCGATGGAAGCGCCAATGAAAGGTGCCGCGGTTGGTCATGCTCAACAACGTTATAAAAATAGCCGTTTTATTGGCATGACAGAACCATCTATCATTGCGGCAGAGCCACCCAATCCATTAGTTAACGAACTCATTATCATGCCAGACATTGAAAAACGTCTAGAATCTTTCGTTCGTATTGGACACGGTATTATTATTTTTCCGGGAGGTGTGGGAACAGCAGAAGAATTGCTGTACCTACTTGGTATTCTTATGTCGCCAGAAAACCAAGATCAAGTATTACCACTGATTTTAACTGGTCCGAAAGAGAGTGCTGATTACTTCAATGTACTAGACGATTTTATTGCAAATACATTGGGTGACGAAGCACGACGCCATTACCAAATCATTATTGATGATGCGCCAGAAGTGGCTCGTATTATGAAAAAATATATGCCATTGGTGAAAGATAATCGTCGTAGCACAGGTGATGCCTATAGCTTTAACTGGTCAATGAAAATCAATGCTGACTTACAGCATCCTTTTGAACCTACCCATGAAAATATGGCATCCCTTAACCTAAGCACCAATCAGTCTCCTGAAAAATTAGCAGCAGACTTACGTCGTGCATTTTCAGGTATTGTTGCGGGTAACGTAAAAGAAGTGGGAATGAAAGCGATTGAAGCTCATGGCCCTTATAAAATTCATGGCGACAGCGAGATTATGCGTCGTATGGATATTTTATTAGCCGGCTTTGTTGAGCAACATCGTATGAAACTTCCTGGTGGTACTGCTTACCAACCATGTTACGAAATAATCAGTTAATTTATGATGATACATTTGCTGATTATTGATGCTTTAAACCTGATCCGTCGCATTCATGCGGCATCAGGTTCTTCCTGCCTGACGGTGTGTGAACAAAGTGTCAATCAGCTACTCGGACATACACACCCTACTCATGCTGTTGCTGTCTTTGATGAAGATGACCGAGAAGGGAGTTGGCGACACCAACTCCTTCCTGATTATAAAGCAGGTCGCACACCAATGCCTGATGAATTGCGACAACAATTGCCAGTAATTAAAGCAATGTTACTCAATTTAGGAATACAAAGCTGGCATTCTGGTGGAGATGAAGCAGATGACGTTGCCGCAACATTAGCCACAAAAGTAGCAAATGCAGGTTTTCGTGTCACTATTATTTCAACTGATAAAGGATACTGTCAGTTACTTTCTCCCTCTATTCGTATTCGAGATTATTTTCAACGACGTTGGTTAGATTTAGAATTTATTAGGGCCGAGTTTGGTGTCGAACCATCTCAACTTACTGATTATTGGGGATTAACAGGTGTAAGTAGCAGTAAAATTACAGGTGTTCCAGGTATTGGCCCTAAAAGCGCTGCAGAACTCTTACAAATTTATCCTGATTTAGAATCACTGTATCAGCACATTGATAACGTCCCTACAAAATGGCGAAACAAGCTGATTACTCACAAAGAGTCTGCATTTATTAGTCGGAAAATCACAACATTACGCACTGATATCCAATTAAACGGTAATTTACAACAATTACGTTTAAACAACTATAATCTAAATAATTCAGCTCCAACCTGCTGATAATTTAGTATCATTATATAAAGTAAAAAAGGCTAAGCCTATAAATAGAAGCTTAGCCTTTTTATTGTCATCAATAATGCATTGATGAGTGTTTACCATACTTCTTAGAATTCGCGATCTGGGCGATACGCAGCCCAAATATTTTGGATATGAACCGTTATTTCTTCTCTATCATGATAAAGATGTTTTGCTTGGATTTTAGCATTAATGCCTTTTTCGGCTAACTCTGTCTTTATTTTTTCAAGAATATGAGAAACTTCTTCATAACGCTTTTTCATTGGTAATTTCAGGTTAAAAATCGCTTCACGACACCACTCATTAGCAACCCATGTTGTCATTAAAGCTGCAACTTTTGCTGGTTTTTCAACCATATCACAAACAAGCCATGTGATATTTTTAGAGGTTGGCTCGAATTTAAACCCATCAACTTGGTGATGACGAACTTGCCCTGTATCCATTAAAGATTGTGCCATTGGGCCATTATCGACCGCATGTACCATCATGCTACGTTTCACTAATTGATAAGTCCAACCACCAGGGCAAGCACCTAAATCAACCGCTTTCATTCCACTGGCTAAGCGCTCTTCCCATTCTTCGTACGGAATGAAAATATGAAACGCTTCTTCAAGTTTCAACGTAGAGCGACTTGGTGCATCGGATGGAAATTTTAATCGAGGAATACCCATATAGAATGCAGAATTATTGAAGCTATAAGAATAGCCAACATAACAACATCCTGGTGCAATGAAAAATACATGAATAATAGGACGGCTATAATTCTCCACTTTCAGTAAAATTTTTTCATTACGTAAATGATTACGTAATGGTACCGTAAATTTACGGCAGAATTTTAATAATTCCTTGCTTTCATTCGTATCTGCAACTTCAACTCGAAGTTCACCCGCTTTTTCAACAACACCTTTTAGCATTCCAACAATAGGTGTAATTCTATCTTCTGGAGGTAAATCTTTAAGTAACTCACCTGTCACAAACATCTGACGAGCAAAAATTAATTCACGGAAATTAACTTCACGCGCAATCTTGTCTGCGTCACCTTCTTGGTAGCATTCAAAAATCACATAACCACTTCCCTCTTTAACACGAGGAAAGCCATAAACACCGATTTGACCTGCTTTATCCGTAATCTCAGCCGCGCACTCTTTTTCAAAACCTTGGCGACAATATAATGCAACTTTATTCATGGCGAGACGCCGGTGCCCTTAGACGCAAAGCGCCAATAAAAATTAAAGTCCAACCAATAAGAAAACTAAATCCACCAATTGGCGTAAAATAAGATAATAATCTAACTTGTGTTAGCGCCATACAATAAAGGCTACCACTGAAAAGTAAAATACCAACACTAAAGAAAATACCAGCCCAATAAAACCATAAAATGGTTTTTCGCATTAATATTGTCGCGATCCCGACAAGTATCAAGGTATGTACAATCTGGTAGCGCATCGCTAACTGAATGTATTCCCAATGTTGTGGCGATAAATGAGGTGCTAGCTTATGCGTTGCAAATGCACCAAAAGCGACATAAAAAAAGCCACTAATCGCGGAAAACATAAGCAATGTACGACTATTCACTATTTATTCCTTCCTAATTTAGAAGATATTTTGCCAATCATAATATTAAGATGACGCTAGTAAACCCAGCTTTTCTTGTTCGTTTGCTGCTTGTGATAAAATCCATTGGCGAAAAGCCGCAATTTTACCCAACTCAGCCTGACTATCTTGGCAAACTAAATAAAATGCATTTTTACTGACAAGGACATCTGGAAAAGGTCTCACGAGCCGACCAGATTCTATTTCACTACGTGCCATAACATTATTAACTAATGCAACCCCTTGCCCATGTACAGCGGCCTGGATCACCATTGAGCTATGGCTAAAAATGGGGCCTTGCTGCACATTGATCTGATTTTGTATCTCTAATTGGCGAACATAAGCTTGCCAATCTCGACGAGATGTATCATGTAGTAGTGTATGATAAATCAGATCGGAGGGGGTTTTTAGTGGTTTTTCGCCTGTAAGTAAAGATGGCGCACAAACAGGAATTAAATATTCTGCATAAAGGCGGTCTGTGCGTAACCCAGTCCAGTTCCCTCGACCATAAAAAATAGCCACATCAACGTCATCAGCAAGTTTATCTTCTTCTCTATCGACAGCCTGAATTCGTACATCAATCCCTGGATAAGCTTGATTAAATCCAGACAATCTTGGCACTAACCATTGGATCGCAAAACTCGGAGAAAGACTAACTGTTAGTGCACCTTTCGCGCTTCTCGCTAATAATTTGCGAGTTGCTTCGTTAATTGATGAAAAAATTTCCTTTATATCAAGATAATAGCTCTGTCCTTCTTCTGTTAGCAAAAGTGAGCGATTGCGTCTTCTAAATAATTTTAGCCCAAGAAATTCTTCTAGTGTTTTAATTTGATGGCTCACCGCCGCTTGTGTCACAAATAATTCTTCAGCCGCTTTAGTAAAACTTAAATGACGTGCAGCTGAATCAAAAACCCTAAGCGCATTTAATGGTGGTAAACGTTTAGACATATTCGGTTCTTAAACCCCTATTTTGGCTATTAGTAGACCCTAACTTTCATCATTAGTTTTTTTTATGCGAAGCATTATAATTTGTCCCTTGATGATTAGCCAGTAAATACCTATAGTAAGCGCACTTCCTAAGCCGGAACGAAAAGTTGTGTAGTAGTAATACTGCAAGACTTTTGGCTTTGTGGTTGTGATGTTGTGTTTGCAAGTTGTCTGGAAATTCCAGACTTAGTAGCTGATGCTACTGTTTTTTTTCACTTCCTGTACATTTACCCTGTCTGTCCATAGTGATTTTATAGTGCACCGCCAAGGCGGTGCTTTTTTTATTCCCTATTTTTATCTAACTTTTCATCTGCTATACACCCACTTTTGATGTTTTTATCTTTTCTTTACAAGAAATTTATTGTCATTGTTCTAAAAAACACATCATATTCTCTTTAAGATAATTAAATTAAAGAAAAAAACACGTGTTCAATCTACTATCTGTGACTTTTTATTGAGTGAACTTTCGCCATCTTTATCGTGCTATGATGGACGCACTATCATGTTACAAACGGATGTTCCTAGTTTTTCATTATAAATAAATATAATTAACCGTATAATCCATACGCCCTATTTTTACTACAAATCACGAAACGTTATTCATCTACTAATACAGCATAATTATGAACGTATTTTCCCCTAAATTATTTCGACAACAATTTCCCGCTCTCGAAGCAGATACGATTTATCTTGATAGCGCAGCCACGGCACTAAAGCCCCTCGCCATGATAGAAGTCTCCGATGCCTTTTATCGCCATAATTTTGCAACGGTTCATCGTAGCCAATACCAGCATGCTAAAGAAACCACACAACAGTATGAGGCGACGCGTCAACAAATTGCTAAATTAATCAACAGTGCCGATAGAGATACAATTATTTGGACAAAAGGCACAACAGAATCACTCAATTTTATTGCTCAAGGTTATTTTCGTCCTCGTTTACAACCAGGTGATGAAATTATTGTTAGTGAGCAAGAACATCATGCAAACCTTATCCCTTGGTTGATACTGGCAGAACAAACAGGTGCACGGGTGATCCCTTGGGTAATAGAAGATGATTTTTTACCTTCAATTGACAGCTTAAATGCTTTAATCAACAAACGAACACGAATTGTCGCTATTAGCCAAATGTCGAATGTGACAGGTGCTCAAATCGCATTAGACAAAGTGTCTCAATGCGTTCATCAATATGATAATTGCTTACTCATTGTCGATGGTGCACAAGGTATTGCACATCATCCAACAGATGTCACAGCACTTGATATCGATTTCTATGTCTTTTCTGCCCATAAACTTTATGGTCCTAATGGATTAGGTATTTGTTATGGCAAACGAAAACATTTAGAGAATATGGCACCTTGGCATGGTGGCGGAAAGATGCTAACGAACGCAACATTTGATGGTTTTACCCCAGCTCCTATCCCTCAGCGTTTTGAAGCTGGAACACCTAATGTTGCAGGTGTTATTGCTTTCTCCGCCATATTAACATGGTTAGAAACACAAGATATGTATCAGGCTAACCAATACACATTAGAGCTTGCTGATGAAGCTGAAAAACGTCTAAGTGAGTTAGATGGGTTTATCAGCTATCGCGCGCCAAATTCATCCATCATCTCTTTTAATTTTTTAGGCATTCATCATAGTGATTTAGCAACATTAATCGCAGAGAAAGGTATTGCATTACGTACAGGACAGCACTGCGCGCAACCTCTTATTGATTCATTAAATATTTCAGGCTGTTTACGCATTTCTTTTATGCCTTATAATCAATATTCTGATATTGATGCTTTTATTAATGCCGTTAAATTTGCGCTAACACTCTTAAAAGACGAATAATGATAATGAACAACACACATCACCTCACTACTCAACACCCTTTTGGCCATGAAATTACTTTAGAGACCTTGCTTAAGGATTTTCAAAAATCAAAAGCATGGGAAGATAAATATCGTCAATTAATTCAACTTTCACGAAAACTACCTGCATTACCAGATACATTAAAAACAACAGAAAAAGAGATCCAGGGTTGTGAAAATAGAGTGTGGCTTGGGGTTGAATTAAACAATGAGGGCAAATATCACGTTTATGGTGATAGTGATGGACGGATTGTAAAAGGCTTACTTACTATTATTTTAACAATAGTTGAAAATAAAACGGCACAGGAAATAGCTGATATCGATATATTAGCGATTTTTGATCAATTAGGATTGGCTAATCAAATTAGCCAATCCCGCACTGATGGAGTGAATGCAATTATCGCGCGGTTAAAATCACTCACTTCTCAATCTTAGCCTTAACTTAGGCTCAAAATCTCAATATATAATACAAATATATACTATAAATAATACGAGGTGCAGCCAGGCGATAAGTGAATGAGTCACTAGGAGCATACATCAGTATGTGACTAGTGCGAATGAGCATAGTCAACAACGCTGCAACTTGAAGTATGACGAGTATTATAGTCGGCCTTCTCGTTGTGCCTTAGCCAACATCTTCTTCAACGCATGAGACACCGCGATAAAACCAAAAGAAGCCGTTACCATCGTTACAGCCCCAAATCCTGCGGAACAATCCATTCGTTTTACGCCATCAGCAGTGCTTTTCGCTGCACAAACCGTCCCATCTCCCTGCGGGTAAACCAGTTGTTCAGTTGAGAAAACACAATCTATTCCTAGCTTACCTTTGCTATTTTTTACAACATTAAAATCAGATTTCAAGCGCTCTCTTAGTTTAGCAGCTAAAGGATCTTGAATTGTTTTTGCTAAATCAACGACCTGAATTTGGGTTGGATCAGTTTGGCCTCCAGCCCCTCCTGTTGTGATCACAGGAATTTTATAACGACGACAATAAGCTAATAACGCCGCTTTGGGCCTAACACTATCAATCGCATCAACCACATAATCAAAATTGTTATTCATCATCTCATCGACATTATCAACCGTGACAAAATCATCAATACTAGTGACATTACATTCTGGATTTATTTCCAAAATACGCTGTTTCATAACATCGCATTTAGGCTGCCCCACATTTTCTTTTAATGCATGTATTTGCCGATTCGTATTAGTTACACAAACATCATCCATATCAATTAAGGTGATAGCACCAATACCACTACGTGCTAGTGCTTCTGCAGCCCAACTGCCTACCCCACCTATACCCACGACACAAATATGAGCCTGAGCAAAATAAAACAACGCTTTTTGCCCATAAAGTCGTCCTATTCCAGAAAAGCGTTGTAAATATGAATCTGATAATGAATTTTGCATAATGCGATAACAACCTAAATAACAAAAGGTATCATGGCTATTAATATCAATAGCCATGTCGTTTACGTGATTTTACCGTTAATAATAACTCGATGAATAGTAAATCGTTTTATGACGCAGGATTTAGTAAGTTAAGTTGTGATTTTTTTAATACCCAAACACGGCCATAATGATTATAAAAACCAGCCATATGACCTGCATCTTTGCCAATTCCATGATAAATATCGAAATGATGTCCTTTGATTGCACCGCCCACATCTAATGCTACCATCAAACGCATCTGATATTCACCGGTAAACTTACCAGTATTATCAAGTACAGGAATTTCAGCCAATAATACAGTTCCCGCTGGAATAATACTTCTATCAGAAGCAACAGATGCAAGTGCAACCAATGGAATAGCACTAGCACCTCTTACTGGTGTAAAAGGTTCGGGTTTAAAAAAGACAAATGAAGGATTTTCTTCTAACAATTTTCTTACTTCAGCATCGCTATGTTTATCAGCCCATTCCCTGATAGCAAGCATCGACATATCTTTTCTTTCTACTTCACCATTATCGATAAGCACTTTACCAATGCTTCGATAAGCATGCCCATTTTTTCCTGCATAACCAAAGAACGTAAGCGGTTTTCCATCACCAAAATCAACATAGCCACTCCCTTGAACTTCCATCATAAAGTTATCCATAATGGAATTACTGTAAGCAGCAATCAAAGATTGGCTTAATGCGCCATTATAGATAGCTGCGCGTGAAGGAAGCTTAGAACGGCTATTCGCGGGCATTTTATAAAGAGGGTATTGGAATTCGCCTTGTCGTGTTAAACGAGCTTCAAGAACTGGCGTATAATAGCCAGTAAATTGAACGTTACCGTAATTATCAACACCTTCCATTTGAAATGCAGAAAGATTAAATTGGCGTAATTGGCGAGTATCTGCCCCTGAACGTAACCAGTTTTCAACAGCTTGATAAGTCTCTTGATGGCTATTATACAAGCGAGATGATGTTTGACTTATCTGATTAATTTGTTGCAGATAATCTGGGCCATTAATCGGTGTACCTTGTGTATTTGGCGAGCTGACTTCGATCAAGTCCTGTTTAAGCTTTCCATCTTTATATTGCTGACCTTGCTCTGTGGGACGGTGACATCCTGTTAAGGCAAGCGCTAACATACCTAAAATTAACGATTTTCGCCAAGTAACCATTTTTTACTCGCTTAATGATTAAATTTGAGAGTTGATTTTGAATGAGAAAGATACCAAAGCCAAATCAATAAAGATATGAATGTCCCCCATTGCTAATGTCTTCTATTATCAACTAACCAATACGACTTTTAAACATTAAATATATGCTCTAAATAATTCGAGATACAGGTAGATAACAAATGAAAAAAGGTAAAGTGCATAGATAAACTATATATGACTCAACTCACAGAATTGTACTATAACTCGAAGCATGACAAGTATAACTGCCTAAAATTGCATCTCCATGTATTATTTCTGACCGTTTTTAAAAGAAAACGATAAAAATTTCATAAAAAACTTGCAACTCACCAGATCCTGAGTATAGTGCCCCTCTGTGGAGACGCGGGGTGGAGCAGCTTGGTAGCTCGTCGGGCTCATAACCCGAAGGTCGTCAGTTCAAATCTGGCCCCCGCAACCAATTCACAAAGTAGTCAGTTATAGTATCAGTCGCGGGATGGAGCAGCATGGTAGCTCGTCGGGCTCATAACCCGAAGGTCGTTGGTTCAAATCCAGCTCCCGCAACCAATTCTATAAATAACAATTCAGTCGCGGGATGGAGCAGCATGGTAGCTCGTCGGGCTCATAACCCGAAGGTCGTTGGTTCAAATCCAGCTCCCGCAACCAATTTTCTTTCAAGATATCTCTCTCATTTTTTACCCTCTTCCTAAATTAATTCAATTTTATTCCCTACTCTGTCCATATATTTATTCTATTAGTTATCTTTTTTGTAATAAAGTCATGATGTTAAATAAGGTTATTTTATTGAAAAGTAATAAGAAACCCCAATAGAAAGCAATGTTTACTTTCTACTGGAATATAAAAGATAAGAGGAAAACACTAGCTACGATCAGCTAAGGTTAACTCACCACCATTAGCAAAATAAGCTTTGATACCTTTAAAAATAGATTCTGCAATTTGTTGCTGGAATTTAGCCGTTTTCAGTTTTTTCTCTTCTTCGATATTACTGATAAAGGCAGTTTCTACTAAAATAGAAGGGATTTCAGGCGCTTTTAATACAGCGAATCCTGCCTGATCGACTTTATTTTTATGCAGTTTATTAATCCCTCCTAACAATTTAAGCACCTCACTACCAAATTTCAAACTGTCATTGATAGTCGCTGTTTGCACAAGATCAAGCATGGCATGATCAACATAACGGTCACCACTTTTGCTCACACCACCAATTAAATCAGACTCATTTTGAGTTTGCGCAAGATAACGTGCCGTATTACTGGTCGCACCTGTTTTTGACAACGCAAAAACAGATGAGCCTCTGGCAGAACGATTAGTAAATGCATCTGCATGAATAGAGACAAACAGGTCTGCTTGCATTTTTCGTGCTTTAGCAACACGCACTGTTAATGGAATAAACACATCTTCATTACGTGTCATATACGCCTTCATTTTGGCGTCTTTATCGATTAATGTTCTTAAGCGACGTGCTATTTGTAATACCACATCTTTTTCACGCGTTTTATATTTCCCAACGGCACCGGGATCTTCCCCGCCATGCCCAGGATCGATCATAATGATAATTGGCCTATCTCGTCCCGCCCGACCCGGTTTACGTGTATCTGTTTGTGCGGGTACCGCTTGTTGTAAATCGCCATCATTATATTCACGTAACAGTGCTAAGAGTGGGTCATCTTCAGTGTCTGAGCCGTGACTTGGGTAGAAATCTAACACTAAACGGTTTTTAAATTCCGCAACAGGCTTTAGAGTAAACATTTGTGGCTGCACTGCTGTTTTTACCTCAAATACCAGTCGCACTGTTTTGGGCGTATTTTGACCAACACGGATCAATTTCAAATAAGGATCGCTAGTCTGCACCTGATTAGCAACCCCTTTTAGTACGCTATTAAGTTGAATACCTTCTAAATCCACCACAATACGTTCAGGGTTTGATAATGCAAACTGACGATATTTAAGTGGTGTACTTGATTCTATAGTCACGCGAGTATAAGTCGAGGCAGGCCAGACCCTGACGGCCACAATAGATGCTGTCGCAGCCAAGCCAACAGGGCTAACACTTAACAATAATAACGCGCCAATTCCTTTAATAAGACGACGACGAGTTTGATTGTGCTCAGAATGACTCATGAAAATATTCCAAAAAAACGATTAACGTCAATAAACTCTAAAAAGAGATAAAAAAAGTTAAGAACGAAAAACTTTACCCAATCCACACTTCACTGTCACTTAAAAACAGCACAATTACTCACTTTTACACGAATATTCTGCCCTTATGCAAAACAATAAGATAGGATTTTACTTGCCATTTCTCACCAAAAAGAATAAAAATACATAAAATGCGAATAAAAATTCATTTGAGAGGGCTTTATGAAAGAGCGTAGCACCGAATTGGTCGATGGATTCCGCCACTCGGTTCCGTATATTAATGCACATAGAGGCAAAACATTTGTCATTATGTTGGGTGGCGAAGCTATTGCACATGAAAATTTCCCATCCATCATTAACGATATTGGATTACTACACAGTTTAGGTATCCGTTTAGTGGTTGTTTATGGCGCAAGACCACAAATTGATATGGCACTTGAAGTGCAAAAAGTCTCTCCGATTTATCATAAATATACCCGTATTACAGATAGTAAAACCTTAGAAATTGTTAAACAAGCTGCGGGTACATTACAGCTCGATATTACCGCACGTTTATCAATGAGTTTAAGTAATACACCATTACAAGGCGCGCATATTAATGTGGTTAGTGGCAACTTTGTCATCGCGCAACCTTTAGGAGTTGATGATGGTGTTGATTATTGTCACAGCGGAAAAATTCGCCGTATTGATGAAGAAGCAATTCATCGTCAATTAGACAGTAATGCCATTGTATTAATTGGCCCTGTAGCCGTGTCTGTTACAGGTGAAAGTTTTAATCTCACATCAGAAGAAGTGGCAACACAACTTGCTATAAAACTTAAAGCGCAAAAAATGATTGGTTTTTGCTCTTTCCAGGGAGTGGTTGATGAAGATGGTCACATTGTGTCTGAATTACTA
This sequence comes from Proteus sp. G2626, assembly GCF_009915985.1. Classification (NCBI taxonomy): domain Bacteria; kingdom Pseudomonadati; phylum Pseudomonadota; class Gammaproteobacteria; order Enterobacterales; family Morganellaceae; genus Proteus; species Proteus sp. G2626. The sequence continues at coordinate 56,897 of NZ_JAABNH010000007.1, forward strand.
CCTAATCAAGCAGAAGACAAAATTCAAGAACTACAAACAGAAGGTGATTACCACTCAGGTACAGTTAGATTCTTGCGAGGCGCTGTTAAAGCCTGTCGTCGGGGGGTAGAACGCAGTCATCTATTAAGTTATCAATCTGATGGTGCGCTTATTCAAGAGCTATTTTCTCGAGATGGTATTGGGACTCAAATTGTGATGGAAAGCGCAGAAAAAGTTCGCAGAGCCAATATCAATGATATTGGTGGCATACTCGAACTTATTCGCCCATTAGAACAACAAGGTATTTTAGTCAGACGTTCAAGAGAACAATTAGAAATAGAGATAGACCAATTTACTATTATTGAACGCGATAATATGACTATTGCCTGTGCCGCGCTTTATCCTTATCAATCAGAAAAAATTGGTGAAATGGCCTGTGTTGCCGTACATCCTGATTATCGTAGTTCTTGCCGTGGTGAAGTATTACTGCAACGTATTTCTACTCATGCTAAGCAATTGGGACTAGAGAAACTATTTGTTTTAACAACGAGAAGTATTCACTGGTTTCAAGAGAAAGGATTTGAACCTGCTGAAATTGATAAGTTACCCATTGAAAAACAAGCGCTCTACAATTATCAGCGTCGCTCTAAGATCTTGATTTTAGATTTACATAAAGAGTAATATTTAACACAACCCCAAAGACAGGTATCCCTCTCAATGCCTGTCTTTTATTGTTTTTATCTTATTAGGTAAATATTAATAACGTAATTTATCGACTAACCCACTTCGACGCTGAATACGTGTTTGAATAGCCATTTTCACCATATACTCGCAAGCGTAAAGAGAAAGCTTTTGTTTAGCGCGCGTTAAAGCAGTGTACAACAATTCACGGCTGACTACGGGCGAAAATTTTTCAGGTAATACCAATGCGGTGTGTGTAAATTCAGACCCCTGCGATTTATGTACTGTCATGACATACGCCGTTTCGTGTTGAGGTAATCGGCTAGGTTGAATAGCTTTCAAGGTACCATCTGGTAATTGGAAAAAGGCTTTCATTTCGCCTTCATCATTATTGAGCATAATTCCGATATCACCATTAAACAGCCCAAGAGTACTGTCATTTCGCTGGATCATAATTGGGCGCCCAATATAGTCACTCTGATAGCTATTTGTGGGGCGACGAATTAATCGTTGGCGATGCAATAGCATTTCAATTCGCTCGTTTAATCCGCTGACACCAAAAGGCCCTTCTCTTAATGCGCACAATAAACGATATTGGTTAAATGCGTTAAGAATAGCATCAGGAGAGGCTTTTTCTGCTATCAATGAGAGATACTGACGATAGGCTTGTGCCGCATCTTGTATCATCAGTAAATAGTTTTCATCACTCTCTAATGGAATAAAACTCACATCTTGAGTATCTAGTGCCATTTCAATTTGTTGAGGTGTAATTTTTGCTTTCTTTAACAGTGTTAGGGCTGTTTTGGTCTGTCCTTGGTTTACAGCAAAAGCAAGTTGGCCAATGCCTGAACTGGAGCCAAATCGATAACTTTTTCGTAATAAGCAAAGCGAATCACTGACAACTGAAACCGGTGTGTTAGAAACAGAAATTGCATTTGCTGATTTTGATAACTCACCTTGTGTTAAATAATCAATTTTTTCAAATCGCTTTTGGCTTAAACCATCATCCGCAAAACGACAAATATCCCCTAACACAGCCCCAGCTTCAACAGAAGCTAACTGATCTTTATCACCCAAAAAAATAACATGGCATTGCGTTGGAAGTGCATCAATTAAGCGAGCCATCATAGGTAAATCAACCATTGATGCTTCATCAATAACTAAGATATCAAGCTGTAATGGGTTATCTTTATGGTAACGCACTTGTTGACTTTCGGGCTGAGCCCCTAACAAACGATGAATAGTTTGTGCCTGTTTTGGCATCCATTTATTTTCTTCTTCGCTTAAAGCAAGTTGTGCAAGTGCTTTACCTAAAGATTCTGTTAATCGAGCTGCTGCTTTTCCAGTTGGTGCGGCTAGTTGAATAATGGGTTTCTCATTTGAAGTAAGCATCACAAAAGCAGCTAAAATTTTAGCCACGGTTGTGGTTTTCCCTGTTCCTGGCCCTCCTGAAATAATAGCGATAGGACTCGTTATAGCAACACTGGCAGCTACTTTCTGCCAATTGGTTTCTTGATTTTCTTTTACTGTTGGAAAAAGCTGATTGAGGGCTACAATTAATGCCTTTTCATCATTATCGACAATGGGGTGTTCTCGCCTAAAAAATTGAGCCACTTTTTCTTCGTAGCTCCACATTCTTTGTAGATAGAGAAGCCCATTATCTAAAATGATAGGTGACGGAGAATTATCGTCACCTTGTGTCACACAATGACTATGCATTAACGCTTCTATTATTTGATGAGTCGAAGGCTCCCCCATTCTTTGCCAAATTTCACGGGAAAGCTCTTCTTGTCTACCATCAAACAATTGATTTTCTTTGATAATATTTAATGGTAAACAAACATGCCCCGCCCCTGTTTGAGCACTTAAATAGGCAAATATAAACAGTAAAATCGGATTTTCATCTTCCACCAGCATTTGTGCAAATCGAAGATCTAACGGGCGTAATACATTTTGTGTAATCGCTTGTTCTAATAGTTTGATCATTTTGATTTCTCATCGACTACATCAGAAGTACTACTTTTCATACTTTTTCCTGTAAATAGTGCATCTAGCGCTAAAACAAACGCTTCATCAGGTAAATAGGCATAAACTCCATTTCCAGGGTGTGCTTTATCTATACCACGTAAAAAAAGGTAATAAATTCCCCCAAAATGTTTTTTGTAATCATAATCTGGAATACGTTGCTGTAAAAAACGATGTAACGCTAACGTATAGAGTTGGTACTGCAAATCGTAACGGTGATCTATCATTGCATTAACCATCGCTTCTTGAGTATAGTCCTCACTCGATTCACCTAGCCAATTCGATTTATAATCCACCACATAATATTTCCCTTCCCAACAAAAAACTAAGTCAATAAAGCCTTTTAACATGCCTTCTACTTGCTGAAATTGTAAAGGTGCACAACGCTTTGATAAGGGATCAAACTGACTTATTAATTGAGTCAACTGAGATGATGAGACTGCTTGTTCAATCGGTAAATAGAATTGCAATTCATCAAGTTGTTGTGTATTAGGGATATCAGCAAGGCATAACCCATCAGCATTAAGAGGGGTATGAAACAGGGTTTCCATCCAGGTTACTAATAATGGTGCCCACTTTTCATCAAAGCCTTGAGCCATTAATTGCTCTTGCATCCATTGTTCATCAATGGGTTGAGAAAAATCCAAAACTTCAAGCAAACCATGTAAGAATGTTCCTGCAACTGCACCTCGAGGGAAATGATGAATCGAATGGGCTCCAACTTCTTCTCGTTGTTTCTCACCTTTGGCATCAGTATCCAGTCCTGGTGCAATAGACTGCACCAAATCCTCAATATCGCCAACATCAAAATGATATCCGCGATTTGAATGTTGATACGTTAATCCTGAATAGCTGGTTATGCGCCAATTATCATGAATTTTACGTTTAAATACCGCAGCCTCTAATTTTTCGTCACTGACTAACTGAGGTTGGTAACGATGTGCTGAAACACCATTAAGCGTGCTCACACTAATATTTTCATCGAGTAATGCATGGATGGATTGATGTAATAATTCACTATTTCCTTCTTCACCTTGCTGTAATAAATACCCTAAAGCATTTTTATGGAGATCGGTGTTCCCCGATTTACGTTTATTCCCTTTCACCAACGGTGCAACACCGACATAGCAACAAAATTTAGAACGTGTTAATGCCACATAAAGTAGGCGTAAATCTTCAGCTAAACGCTCTTCATCCGCTAAACGCATGCTTTCCGGTCGACTAAAAATATCTAACTTAGCGTAAAATTTTTCTCTGTCATGATAAAGCGCCCCTTTTTGCTCTTGATAATTACAAGCAAAAGGCAGGCAAACAATAGGATATTCAAGACCTTTGGATTTATGAATAGTACAAATTCGCACAAGATTTCGATCACTTTCCAAGCGCATTTGTTGACTTTCTGATTGTGCATCAGGATGAGAAATTTGTTGTGCTAACCAACGTATAAGCGCATGTTCACTATCAAGTTGTAATGAGGTTTCTTGTAATAATTCACCAAGATGCATAATATCAGTGAGCCTTCGTTCCCCCTCGATACTGGCAAGTAGATCCTCGGCAATATGATGATCCATCATAATTTTACGCAACATCGGTAAAACGCCACGTTTTTGCCATAAAACATAATAATCAGCAAATTGCTCTACATAACTATTCCAGCGCTGCTCATCATGATTTAAGCTATCAATTTCTCTTGCACTAAAACCAAATAACCGACTAGCTAAAGAGGCTCGTAAAACGCGCTCTTTCTCTGGCGTTACAACTGCTTGCAGTAACCAAAGCAAATCTTTAGCTTCATTCGTTTCAAATACACTTTCACGGTTTGATAAAAATACAGATTGTATAGAGAGTAAATTTAGTGCATCACGAATAAGTAATGCTTCTCTACGACTACGAACCAGCACCATGATATCGGCCGATGTCAGTGATTTTTTTTCACCTTGCTCTAGGAGCCATGCTTGCTGTTGATCGCCTGCTGATAACCAATCACGAATTTGAGCTGCACATTGCGTTGCCATCATTTGCTCATAATTTCCCGCTGATAGACTTTCACCTTCAGCAAGCCAAAAGTTAAAAGGTGAGATCGATTTACCATGATAAATAAAAGCCATGTCTTGGTTTTTTTCAGCAGAACTCACCTCAATAAAAGGAATATGCTCAAATAAAAACGGAGCACTGGAGCGCATAAAAAGTTTATTAACTGCATTCACCATCCCTGGAGCAGAGCGCCAGTTAGTGTTTAAAGTGTAATGGTGTGTTGTTTGTTTTCGTGCTTGAATATAAGTAAAAATATCAGCACCACGGAAAGCATAAATTGCCTGTTTAGGATCACCGATAAAAAGTAATCCACTGTTTTCATGCTCACCATAAATAGCATCAAAAATACGGTATTGTTGAGGATCGGTATCTTGAAACTCATCAATCATTGCAACGGGATAACGCTCACGTATAGCCTGCGATAACGCGTCTGCACCTTCGCGTTTTAATGCTCTGTCTAAACGTGTTAAGAGATCATCAAACCCCATTTCACCCCGACGCATTTTTTCATTTTCAATACCTTGGCGTATTTCAGGAATAGCGTTTACTAAAATAACATCACGCAGTGTTAAGCTTTGTTTTGTTAAATGCTCAATTTCAACAAAAAGAATATGTTCTGGAGCTGGGCCTTTGGTGGCTTTTTCATTTAAGGTTTCTTGAGAAAAACGAACCAAGCAATCAGGTAGTTGATAGCTTTTCGTTTCAAATGTTGCTGCCCACAGCGTGATTTCTTCAATCCATTTAGGTAAAAAACGGCTACTATAACTTCGTTTATCCACGCCTGAGGCCGTTATCCACGCTTCAACTTCATGATGATGTTCATTCCAGCGCGCTTTCACCTTGTTAATGGCTTCAATAACAGCCTGATGACGCTCTTTTACTGATTCATTTTCACTGTCTAATGCCACACCTTCAATTTCTGGCATTTCACCTTGTAAATAAGGTTGTATTTCATAAAGCAGTTGCTCTGGACCAGACCAAATCTGGCTAACCGCATTAGCAACATCATAAGAAAGGGGATAACAGTGGCGACGCCAAAAATCAGCACAAACACGTTTTTTCAGCTCATATTCATCTTGGATCAAAACTTGTTCAAACAATACACCTGACTCAAATGCATTGTTTGCCAGCATACGCTGGCAAAATCCATGAATAGTGTAAATAGCTGCTTCATCCATTTGACGCTCAGCTTCTAATAACCACTGCGCGGCTAACTCTTTATTCGGAATTTGTTTGAGTAACTCTTGGTATGTTTTGTCACCACTATCAACATCATGGCGGATACAGGCAAGCCTTAGTTCATGGATATTTTTACGAATACGTGCACGTAATTCATCAGTGGCCGCATCTGTAAATGTCACAACCAAAATCTCTTCAACGCTGAGAGGACGATAAAACGCAGAATCTCCCCCTAAGCCAAGAAGTAATCGCAAATACAGTAGTCCGATGGTATAGGTCTTACCTGTACCTGCAGAAGCCTCAATAAGGCGCCTTTGATATAAAGGAAGTGTATAAGGATTTAATGGCTGTGCCTGTATCACTTCACTCACTCTTTAATTTCCTCAATTGGTAACGTTTTTTGTAATTCACTGACGGTTGTATAACGTTTCCATTTTTTATTTTGCGCATAATCAGCATCTTTACCATCTTTGCCAATTATTTGAGAAACAAACACAAAACCATTTGGTTTTATTACTGCTTTTTCATAAAACTCAATAGCTTGTTTTAACGTCACTTTATTAAGCTCAGCTAAGAATTTCTCTCGTCCATCATATTTTAAATTATTACGATGGAAATCATTTCGATAAAGAGAGACTTCTTCATAGAAAGTTTGAGGTGGTTGTTTAACTTCAGTAATAATTGCTTGCTTATACTGATTAAAATCAGCCTCACTCATTTTTTTCAAACGTTCGTAGGCTTGCTGATAAAATGCGTTATAACGTTCATTTAAGTAAACTGGCGGTTTAGCATTACTTTGCAATAAGAAACCTAAGCCAGACTGTTCACCCATTGTGCCTTGATAAGCAAATACAGCATAACCGAGTTGTTCTTCTGTTCTTAATTGATCATAAAACCAAGGCTTAATAACCGAAGCTAATACAGAAGAAATAGCCTGACCTTCAAGGCGACTATACCCTGTAGGAATATAAAGCTCGCCTAAGGCATTATCCGTACTGTTCGATTTATTTTGAAATTCAACTGCATCAAATTTATTGAAAACTAATGTTTCACCAATCCAGTATTCTGTCCCTTGATTACCTAATAACTCATGCGCAGATTTCACAATATCACGGCTTTGCTCTGGCGTTAAATTACCAACAATCAACGCTTGAAGTGCGGCGTTTTTAATCACTTCACGACGATTATCAATAATATCTTGCAGTGTAATTGACTCTAATGCTTTGAGTTTGTCAGCTTCTTCATAATACGGGATCGTATTTAATTGGCGAGCGGGCAACATTGCTGCTTCAAATGCTTTTAGGTTATGAGTAACTTCAAGTTGTTCGCGATACCAAGATTTAGCCTGATCTAGCTCTTCTTGAGTCGATTCAAAACTCATATAGCTTTTTAATGTCGCATTCACTAACTCAGGTAAATGTTGAGTATAACCATTCATTGAAAAATCAATACCTTGTCCTGATGAGGATGAGATGTTCATACCTGCAACAGAGGCCTGGTAAGATAATTCACTGAGCGCTAAGCCCGCGAGATAATCTGTTAGAGCTTGTGTAACTTGCTGTTTAACCGTAATGTCTGATTTCTTATTTACCAAACTTAATGTCACACTGGCTTTTGGCTCATCAGAAAAATAGTGTGATGGCATATAGAACAAGCGAGCACTTTTATCTTGCCACAATAATTGTGGTTTGGTGATTTTACTATCTGCATCAATCAACGACAGATTATTGGGGATATAGGGATTAAGTGTTGGTAAAGATAATGAAATATCATCCGACAATATCTGCCATGTTTCTAATTGTTTAGCTGTGATTTTATCAACTTGATAAGGTGCATTAACAAAATAGGCTTGCTTGTTAGACGGTTCATTAGGACTTATCACCCAAATACGCGCTTTCTCTGGCGTAAGTGATTCTAGACGAGAAAGAATTGCTGAAGGCTCATAATTATCGGCAATATAATCTGCATTCAAGATATTTTTGATTGGATAACGCAACATCATATCTGAAATGCTTTCTATATAATTCATATCTCTAACAATCGAACCATAACGGAATGAGAGATCTAAAACATTCGCAATTTCATTAAAATAACGCTGACTAATACCTTGCGACTCTATTAATCGAAGGTATGAGAAAATAGCTGCAATGACTTTATCTTTTTGCGCTAAACCTTTATCTGTTAGCGCAACATAAATTGTAAATGAGCCTTGATTACGATCGATATAAGGCTCTGAAAATGCGCTGATACTTTCAGCTAAACCTTGATCTTGTAACCATGTTGCAAGTGTTCCTGAACTACGATTACTGATTAAATAACCAATATACGCATCAGATTTACTGCGAAATTCGGCAACATTATTATCAATATTAAATTCAATTTGTAAGGTTTTTTGTGGTAAAGCGGGCACCAGATGGATCATTAACCCTTTTTCTTTATCCGTCATCGCAGGCACCGTGGTTACAGGGATATCTGCTTTTTTATTTGGAATACGAGCAAAGGTTTCTGCGGCTAATTTAGATAATTCATCAAGTGATTTATTACTATAAATCACCCCATTCATTAAGTTGCCAGAATAGTGCGTTTGATAGAATTTAATTAATTCATCTTGAAGTTTACTATTTGGCTTGTCACTCAGCGTTTCTAAATTTCCGCCCATAAAACGAGAACTTGGATGTGCTGGGTTTAAGGTTTCTGCTCTAACCTGCCAAAAACGCATACCATCACGTGCACGCGCCATGGTTAATTCAGCATTAACCGCATTACGTTCGCGATCTGCATTTTTAGGATCAAGTAAAGGTTCAGCTAAGGCATCAGCAAGACGATCAACGGCTTCATTAATGGCACTATTTTCCACTTCTAAATAAAAAGCAGTACGATACGTTGTAGTACTCGCATTATGAGATCCCCCATTCTTTTGTAAGAACTCTGACATACTGCCAGATTGAGGATATTTCACCGATCCCATTAGCACCATATGTTCCAAATAGTGCGCCAGCCCTTGCTGACTATCAGGATCTTCTAATGCGCCAACAGGTAACGCAACTGCCGTTAATGATTTAACTGCTTTTTCGTCAGAAACCAGTAATACAGTCATATCATTAGGCAATTTAATCGCTTGATATTGCCGTGGATCACTTTCACTTTTTTCAATACTATCTGGCAATACTTGCCAAAGAGGATCAGCAGCAAAGCTGTTGATACTCACTAGCATCAATAGCAACATGATCCATAGTTGCGATAAGTATTTTCTCATCTGATATGAGCTCCCTTATTTTTTTAAAAATGGAATTATTGGTTTAAATATCGTTAATGCCGTCTTTTTTACTGTTTGTAAAAAATGCTCGTCTAATTGAGAAAAAGCACGCTGAACATACATATCGCTCATTTCACCATCTCGATTATAGCTATCCGTTAAATGTTGTAGCAGCACTAACTCCGCTTTTGCGAGAGTCTCTTCATCATCCAGTAAAAATTCTTGTGTTTTTTTATCATAGCAAGCTTGTAGCCAAGCCCAGCCACTTTTTGCAAACAATGCTAATGGGCTATTTAGCCCTTGTTTATAATCGTGAATTAAATTATCTAAAGTTGAATAGGCAAATTCAGGCTCAACCGGTAATAAACACCATTGCGTCTCTTTTCTGCCATAAAACCGACTTTCGCCAGTCCCCTCTTTCAAACAATAAACCAGATGTTCAATCCACAGTTGCAATAAGTCATTAGCCGTTAAGCTCGCAGGTCGCCAACGTAGTAAGCCATCTGCTTGCACTTCATTTAAACGTCCAATCAACGGCATCGCACTAAAGCGTTGCTCTAGTGTGACAGAATGCGTAGCTAATCGTTCACTTCTCACCTTTTCCGCTAAAGGAAGTAGCTCTTCTATTTGTTGTTCCCAATAAATTTGACCAAATGCACTTGCTGGAAGTTGCCCTGCTGCTTTAATACGCTCAAATAACGATTCCGTTGACGTTTGATCAATCAAAGCTTTCAATAGCCATTGATTTAATAAATAACGTTGAAGTGCATTTATCACAAAAGGCTCTTCTTCGGGCAATTCTGTTTCTTCAATAACAAAGTTGGTTTTTAATCTTTGTTGGAAGAAAGCGCGGATAGGATGGCGATAAAAACGAGAAAGTGCATCAACGGAGACTTTATCTATTGATGCATCATCATCTAGTGATTCCGTAAAACCTTGATGAGCAGCCCCTTGTCCACGGGCTGCTGGTAACCATTCTGAGGCATAAGAACGAGAAGATGCCTCAATGTGGAAGTTTTCTTGAGCAAAAGGAACCCTGCTATGCTGTGTTAATAAATGCTGGTTAATGCGAGTTGCACTGTCATCAACATTAAGTTTTCCATCATCAGGTAGGCGGAAATTTTGGCCAATATAATCTTGTAGCTCTTTGATTAAGACGGACGGGTTACACTCACGATCGTCACGGATTGATTTACCGATGTAGCTGATATAAAGGTATTTTTCGGCCGAACTAAGCGCCTCAAGGAATAAATAACGGTCATCATCACGGCGTTTTCTGTCACCACGACGGCGCTTTTCTGCCATTAAATCAAAACCTAACGGCTGTATATTACGAGGATAAACACCATCGTTCATTCCTAATAAACACACTGCTTTAAAAGGAATTGAGCGCATAGGCATTAACGTACAAAAGTTCAAGCTTCCTGCCAAAAAACGCTGGCTGATCTTTTCATCATCAAACCGTACTGTTAATTCATCGCGAATAAGCACTAATGGAATTTCATTTTGATATCGTGCTTTTAATCCGTTCTCAATCACTTTTTGCCACTGTTGTGTTATCAACGCTAAAACTAACTCGGTCTCTCCATCAGCTTCAAAAAAGGCATCAACCAATTGTTGTCCAATTTCTAACCACGCTTCTAAGGAACGTGTTTCACTTAAACGTGTACGCCATTCACTTAATGTGTAAAGAAAATCAGCAAGATGCCCTGCAAGTTCTGCAACTAGACCGCTGGATTCATCATAAGGAAGTACACCTTTCCAAGGGCCATTTTCGCTTTCCATTGCGTAACCAAGCAACATACGCAATAAACCAAATTCCCAGGTATTTTTACCAGTGATAGGGAGTAAAAATGAAGCTACGTTTTCATCATCCAATCCCCAACGTATACCTGATTCATCGACCCATCGGCGTAGTAATTTTAATTCACTTTCAAAAATAGAAAAATGTCCTGCTAATGCAGGCACTTCAAGTAAAGCTAATACTTGTTCTGCGGTAAAACGACTTTGAGGAAGTTCTAATAGTGTAATAAAGGCTTGTAATACAGGGTGTGCTTGACGTGCTTTTCTATCAGAAATCGCAAAAGGAAGATAGCGTTCAGCAGGTGCATTACCAAAAACAGCCTGAATATAAGGCGTATAACTATCTATATCTGCAACCATCACAATAATATCTCGTGGTAGTAATTCAGGATCTTGCTCTAGCAAATGCAATAATTGATCTTGCAATACTTCCACTTCACGTTGTGGGCTATGACTTGCATGAAAGGTCAGAGAGTGATCATCAGGCGAAATAACACGTTTTTTCTCACTACATTCATAAGTTTTAAGAGTTGTGCCTAATTGTGAAAAATCGTCTAAATCAAGGATATCTGCTTGTAATTGATGAAGTAAGCAATCTCTTGGAATATCAACAAAAGCATCCAACACATCAGTATATTCAAGCTCAGAAAGAAAATAGAGGTTATCTTTACCCAGCTTTCCCCATGAGGCTAATAGCGGATTACCGATATTTTGCTCTCCCTCTTCATTAAATAATAAAGAGGCATTTTTTTCATCTTTAAACCAAGGCGATTCATGTAATTGCTGATAATGACGAGGTTTTCGACTATTAAGACGAGCAAGAAATTTAGGATCTTGAATATCTCCCCAATAGTAACGGCAAGGGTTTGTAAAAAGTAAATAGATCTCTGTATGACGCCCAATTGCTTGCAGTGCCTGCAAATAGACTTGAGGTAATGCAGAAATTCCACAAATAAAGATACGAGGTGGAAAACAGTGCTGAAGTTCTCCTTCTTTTGCACCATTTAATGTCGAAATAAATTGTTGATAAAGATTAGAACGATGCCATTGAGGCTGATTGAGATCTTTGGTGTATTGCTGTAATGCTACCCACAATATTTTTTGCCAGTGCTGATTTTCACTCAACCCTTCTATCAATTCATCGTTTTCCCATGCGGCCAACCAATCTGACCGATACACTAAATATTGGTCAAATAAGTCAGCAACACGTCCCGCTAATTGGTGTAATTTACGTTTATCTTCATCATCATCAAGATAATGAAGTAGTGGCTTAAATGCTTCATGGACTAAATATTCAGGTAGTAATGCCATTAATTTCCATGTCATGGCATCTTTAGAAAAAGCACTTTCTTTAGGTATACCTGATAGTACTCGCGTAAACATTTCCCAAATAAATGTTGCAGGTAATGGATAGCGAATATTTGCTGCAATTCCTAAACTTTCAGCAAGCTGAATTTGCAACCACTGGGACATTCCAGGGCTTTGTACTAAGATCACTTCTTGTTCAAAGGGAGAAGAGAGTGGCCTGGTCTGCATAAAGTGCACCATAAGTGACTTTAATAATGACAACTGATTTGAATGATATATATGAAACATCAGACCCTCATCTTATGGATTGCATGACCAGTAGTATAGGCTTATCGCAGGTAAAACATTATTACCAACATAACCTTCTATTTGCTGACAACCTTCAGAATATGAAAGAGAACGTGTCATTATTTTCTGGTTATAAGCAAAATAATAAGGTGATTTATCAGGCAATATTTCAAATAAAACAAAAATCCCTTGCCCTGTTTGCTGTAATTGAATTAACCGCTGAAAATCAGCTTTTAATGATTGACTATACCCTATAATAGCGACAAAACTAATATTAAAAAATAGTAATACAAACATTGTATTAAGTAAGATGGACCCCTTTTCTGATCTATTTTGACCTTTTTTTATGATACACACTCCTTATGCACAAATGGGCAATAATCTAACCACCCATTTGGTTCAGTAACAATCACTTTATTTTTTCCCTTTTTAAAACTAACCCATTGATAATGATATATTTTATAACCTAATAAGCTTTCTGCTTGTCCTTGAAGTAAAGCCTTATCTGTAGAGATTAAAAATAAGCAGCTCTTTATTTTGGGATCGGCATAAAAATGACGGCATTGCCATTTGTTTAATTGTATTGATGAAAGATCCCAATCCTGTGTTATTCCCCATTTCAATGCAGATTCAGCAAATAAAAAGGCCTGTCTTGCTTGTAACTCTTGCATCACTATTTGTTCAGATTGCCTGTAATGGTAAGAAAAATTTCCAAGCATAGATAAACTCATGCCAATAAAACCTATCACGACAAATATACCCGCTAAGCCCTGTTCATTGCTCCTGTGAGTGAAATAAATATTCATAGTGCAGTCACATTCCTTAAACGGATGGTATTTTGATAATGTGATTTTATTTCAGGCTTTTGTTTTAAATGAAATTTTAAAGAAACAGAAAGATAAAAATACGGATTTGCTTTCACAGAATAAATTTTTGTATAGGGCTGTAAGATAAACTCTGTTACCTCAATCTCATTATTTTCGAAAAATTGTTGCCAGCCTGAAGAATCACAATCTTTTACGCCTCTTAATTGCTCTAATTGACCCTTTTTAAGGCGATACCCAAAATAATCACTCTCTTTTGACGAAGGTGGCTCCCATCGACCATTACTGTTGATGTCGTAAGCAAAAATAATGCAGGAATTTTTTTCTTGATGAGGATATTGCCCTAACTTTAGAGGTGATACCTGCAACTGATTTGACTTCAACCCATTAACACAGTCACCATAACAATATCCTGTACGCCTTAACTGCGTTTCAAGTACCAATAATCGTTCTCTTAAAAAAACATCTAATTGATATTGTTGATAGGAATAGAACAATGTATTCATTATTTGAGGATAAGCTCGACTGATACAAAGGAATAATATGCCACTTATCGCGATAGCGAAAAGGCATTCCATCAACATCATTCCTGATGAAAAAGAAAATACAGAGCGCTTTAACATGATGCAAATACCTTTATTTTCTGACTACATGCTCTTATCCGTCCTAACGATGAAATAATAATTTTTACTTCCCCCTCTTCACTTTGAAGTACAAAACTCATGGGTCTTAACGTTTGACGAATTCCACCAAACGTAACATTTGAGATTGTTGATTGCTTAAGTTGAATGCCTGGAGCTAAAGAGAAAATTTCTTGTTGCACAGGCAAATAATGAAGAGGTGTCGCCATTATTTTATTATGAGGCGATAGCCAAAATACTATTTTAATTTTGACATTAAACAGTAACGCTTGCTGTCGCTGATAAGAAAGAAAAGCGATGGTTTCTCGCACATTCTGTATTAAATGGCGTTGTTTGATAACATGTTGATAAGAAGAGATTGATAGATAACTTAAAATAGACACTATCAACATCACGATAAGTATTTCAAGTAAGCTAACACCTTGCTCACTTTCTTTCTGAAGCGCTTTATTTAGGCTTATTTCCCTGTTGTTGTTCATTTGTTTCTCCTTTTAGCCTGCGATGAGCATGCAGATGACAAGCTTAAAGGTAAACAAAGATAAACGTTTTTCTCGAACAGCTACGCAATAATAATATTTTCAGAGAAAATACAAAATAAACGTATTTATAATTAATAAATAGTGACAACACTTTAATTTTAAAATAAAAAGCCCTTGCTTATGACTAAACAAGGGCTTTAAAAGCAATAGGAGGAATTATACTGTAAATGGGTATTTTATCGCTTCATGGCATTGATAGCCTTCAACAGTAAAATCATCCGTTGTTACCCACGTTTCGATATCTTCCAATGTTTTGATTTTGGGATTGATATGCAACGTTGGTAACGGTAATGGCTCCCTTTTTAACTGTACATCGCGCATTAGAGGTAATTGATTTTCATAGATATGTGCGTTGATTATCTTATGAAATGCCTTACCTGGTTTATGTCCTGTGATTTGAGCCACTAGCGCTAATAAAACAAAGCACTGAATTTGGTTAAAATTTAAACCTAATGGCACATCACAGCTGCGCTGATAAGAGGTTAAATAAAGCGTATCACCGACAAGTGAAAAAGTATGCGTATGCATACAAGGACGTAAACACCCTAGTTCAGTTTCACCCGGATTGTAAAACGTGATGATTTCACCACGATCATCAATACCTTTAGCCAAGTTATCTACCACTTTACGCAGTTGATCAAAATGAGAACCATCAGGACGTTGCCATTGGCGTCCTTGAACGCCATAAACACGCCCCATATCGTCTTCACCTTTGCGATAAGGGTTATTTAACCATGCACTATTTTCATTCGCATTGGCATTCCATGTATTACAACCAATTTCACGAAATTGTGCAGCATTATCATAGCCACGCAAATACCCTAACAGTTCTGCTATTGCGGCTTTATAAAAACTTTTTCGTGTCGTTATCAGCGGAAATTGGTTATTCGCAACATCATATTCCAGATCGGCATTAATCACCGTTAAACAACGGGTTCCTGTCCGTTTATTATCAATCCATTGTCCTTCATCGATAATGCGTTGACACAATGCCAGATACTGCTTCATGTTGTCTCTCTCGTTAATTAGCTAATAATAAAAAATTCATCTCACACTATTTGTGAGCAGATGTTGAGTTTTGTGGTGCTCTTTTATCTTGACGATAAGCCCATACCATAAAAATAATACCCAACAAAATCATTGGAATTGAAAGTAATTGCCCCATACTCACACCACTAAATAACCCTAATTGCGCATCAGGTTGACGGAAGAATTCAACAATAATACGGAATGCACCATAACCTATCAGGAATAGACCCGATACACTGCCTACAGGGCGATTTTTGCGTACAAAAATATTAAGGATAATAAATAGCACCACACCTTCTAACAGCATTTCATAGAGCTGTGATGGGTGGCGAGGTAAAACCCCATACTCTTGAATAATAGGCAATAGCGTTGATGGATCTTGAGCAACAAGCTGAAGATCTTCTGAACGAGAGTTTGGAAATAAGAAGGCCCAAGGCGTATCTAATGTGACGCGTCCCCATAATTCGCCATTAATAAAGTTACCAATTCGGCCTAAACCTAAACCAAATGGAATTAAAGGCGCAACAAAATCAGCCACTTGAAAAAATCTACGTTGAGTGCGTTTTGCAAACCAAATCATGGCACAAATTACCCCAATTAAGCCACCATGGAACGACATACCGCCATCCCAAA
Organism: Proteus sp. G2626; assembly: GCF_009915985.1. Classification (NCBI taxonomy): domain Bacteria; kingdom Pseudomonadati; phylum Pseudomonadota; class Gammaproteobacteria; order Enterobacterales; family Morganellaceae; genus Proteus; species Proteus sp. G2626. Next base: position 73,116 of record NZ_JAABNH010000007.1, read on the forward strand.
CTTTAAAGAGGTAAAGAGGATCATTTAAAAAGACAGGCAGATTATAGAATAAAACATAACCTAAGCGCCCTCCGATAAACACCCCCACAAAACCGACATAAAGTAATGTTTCAACTTCATTTTTATTCCAACCACTATTCGGTTTTGCCGCTCGTCGGTTTGCAAGCCATAAGGCAAAAACAAATCCAACTAAATACATCATACCGTACCAGTGTAATGACACCGGCCCGATAGAAAACATAACGGGATCAATCTCTGGAAATTTAAGGTAGCTTATACTCATTATTCCCTACTTCACTTAATTAATAATTTCTGTGTTTGCTCTTTATCACTAACACAGAAAAGGCTTATACAAAGGCATGTCAGATGCCTCCGCGAATTAATCCACCTAATCCCTGCCTTTCCATAAATTCAGAAGACAATTTTTTGATTTCTGTTGCTGTTTCAGCTTGCAACACTTGTTGCATAAAAGGCTGTAACACCACAGGATCAAGATGGCGTAATAAGTATTTTACCCTAGGTAAACTACGTCCACTCATGCTTAACTGCCTAAAACCAAGCCCTATTAACAGCAATGCCCCGATAGGTGTTCCTGCCATTTCACCACAAACACTGATGGGTAACTGGTAATATTGGCATTGTGTCGCAATCAAACTCAGTGAACGTAATAACGCAGGATGCAAATTATCATAGAGTGATGCAACATGGGTATTATTACGATCGACAGCAAGCAAATATTGAGTTAAATCGTTTGTTCCAATAGAGATAAAATCAACCCGATGAACTAATTGTGACAGCATAAACACCAACGAAGGGACTTCAAGCATAATACCTAACGGTGGCAAAGCACATTCACATTTTAATTCTCGACTCACTTCATCACATGCGCGTAATAACAATGTTCTCGCTTCGTCAATTTCATCAATACTTGTCACCATCGGCAACAATATTTTCAAATTTTTAAATTCGAGGTTTGCTTTTAGCATAGCACGGAGCTGAATAAGGAAAATTTCAGGTTGATCGAGTAATATTCTTATTCCTCGCCAACCTAAGCAAGGGTTTTCCTCATTAATGGGCATGTAAGGAAGTTGTTTATCTGCGCCAATATCTAAAGCTCGTAACACAACGGGTTTATCGGGGAAGAAAGAGAGTATTTCACGATAGCGATTTTTTTGTTCATCTTCTGATGGAAAACCGCTTTGTAACATAAATGGAATTTCTGTTCGATATAAGCCAACACCGTCTATTCCGAGACTAATACGTTGCTCATATTTAATATTCAAACCCGCGTTCAATTGAACGCTAACCGCTTCACCATTTTTTAAAACTGCCTGCTGTTCTAGCTGATCTTCTGCAATCTGACTTAATACACTCTCTTCATCAATAATTTGTTTGTACTCTTGAGTAATAAAAGGCTCTGGTTCAATAAAAATCTCACCACGATAACCATCAAGAATAAGCATTCGATTATGTAAAAGCTCAGGTTGGATATCCGCCCCCATAATCGCGGGGATCCCCATTGCTCTAACAAGAATGGCAGAATGTGAGTGTGTCGCACCATCTCGCACAATAACACCTGCGAGTTGTTGTTCGGGTAATTCTGCCAATAAACTCGCACTCAGTTCATCTGCCACTAAAATAAAGCGCTCAGGCCAAATATTAGTTGAGCTTACTTCATCATCTAAATGAAATAATAAACGCCGTCCTAATGCTTTAAGATCAGAGGCTCTTTCTCGCATATAGCCATCTTTCAAACTAGAAAACTGTGCCGAAACTTTCTCAACAACCACTTTTACAGCCCACTCCGCAACATATCCTTGAGTGATAATCGCTGTCATTTTGTGTTTAAGCTGGGGATCGTTGAGTAAATGCGAGTAGAGATCAAAAATGGCAGCACTCTCTTTTTGAGCATTCGCCATAAAACGTTTACTAAAACGGCGACATTCAGCAGTAGCCTCTTCTAAAGCCACTGTAAGTCGATTTAATTCTGCTTTTATATCAAGGGCACTGGCTTTAAAGACATTTTCAAGGATAGGTTGAGAGACTTCTTGCCAACCATAGGCCATGACTACGCCAGTGGATACCGAAAGAGCTTTAATACGACTTTGACGATATTGTCCAAAAAGCCCTTTAGTTTGTACTTGTGACAATGTGGCACCAAGCTGTGTTGCCAGCGTCACCATAAAAGACTCTTCGCTTTCGTTAAATAAGCGACGCTCTTTTTGTTGAACCACTAAAATACCTAGGAGTTGGCGACGATAAACAATGGGCACTCCAAGGAAAGCGCGGAGGTCATCTTCTTTAACTTGAGGGAGATATTTAAAACTAGGATGCTCACGAATATCTGCGAGATTAATAAGCTCAGAAAGGCGTCCAACTTCACCAACAACACCTTCATCAAATGAAAGGCTAACAGCCCGCCCTCTGGGTTTTTTAAGCCCTTTTGTGGCCATTAGATAAAAACAACGACGTTGCTTATCGGCAAGATAAATAGAACACACATCCGTGTGCATTGCCTGACACGTTTCCTTGACTAAGAGTTCAAGTGCTTCTGGAAGCCCGGCTGCCATAGCCACTTTTTCTACAATTTCTCGCAAACGTGTCAGCATAGTGTTATCTAATACCTTTTACGCCGATATCCATACGATGGACGAGGTAAAGACACTTGTTCTTGCAATGGCATGACTACTGGTGCGAACTCTTTCATTACACGACGATAGACATCACGTTTAAAAGAGACGACTTGTCGAACGGGATACCAATAGCTCACCCAACGCCAACCATCAAATTCTGGCGTTTTGCTTTGTTGAACGTTAATGTCCTTATCATTACTTGTTAACTGCAAAAGGAACCAACGCTGTTTTTGTCCAATACAAACAGGTTTTGTGTCCCAACGCACCAAACGCTTAGGTAACTTGTAACGTAACCAGTTACGCGTGGAAGCAAGAATTTTAACATCCTTGCGACTTAACCCAACTTCTTCGAACAACTCTCGGTACATTGCCTGCTCTGGCGATTCTCCAGGGTTAATTCCTCCTTGAGGAAACTGCCATGAATGTTGCCCATAGCGACGAGCCCAAAGCACTTGCCCTTGCCGATTACAAATTACAATCCCTACATTCGGGCGGTAGCCATCATCATCGATCACTAGACTACCTCAATAACCAAATTTGAAAGATAACTCATTGTTTCATACTACTCACAGACGGTAAACCTCTATCAACAGACTTTGCACAACGCGTGGATTTATCTACAATGGGAAAGTCTCAACGGGGTGCCTTTTTAGGCTGAGAAAAACCCGTGGAACCTGATCCAGATAATACTGGCGTAGGGATTTGAGTCAGGATGTTGCAATATTTATTGATTTGCCATCCTCACTCCTCAGATCCTACCTGACTTTTTACTGAGGAATTAAATGTGTTAACTACATCACTTCGCTTTACTTTCTTACTGGGTGCACTGGGTATAATAAGCTCTTTTTCAGCGCAAGCTGCCCCCCAAAAACCGACACTCACGATATATACTTATGATTCATTTACCGCAGATTGGGGCCCAGGACCTGCTATTAAAAAAGCATTTGAACAGCAATGTGATTGTGAATTAAAGCTTGTCGCACTTTCTGATGGTGTTTCTTTGCTTAATCGCTTACGTATGGAAGGTAATAAAAGTAAGGCCGATATTATTTTAGGGTTAGATAACAATCTGATCCACGCAGCCAAAGAAACGGGGCTTTTTGCACCTAGTAATATCGATACATCGAAACTCGCCTTACCTGAAAAATGGACTGACGATACCTTTGTGCCTTATGACTACGGTTACTTTGCGTTTATTTATGATAAAAACCGCATTGCTAACCCGCCCAAAAGCATGGCTGAACTGCTAAACAGTCAAGAAAAATGGAAAATACTGTATCAAGATCCTCGCACTAGTACACCAGGCTTAGGTTTAATGTTATGGATGCAATCCCTTTATCCTGAAAATACCGCGACACAATGGAAGAAACTGTCCGAGAAAACCCTTACAGTGACAAAAGGTTGGAGTGAATCTTATGGCCTATTCTTAAAAGGGGAAGGTGATTTTGTACTCAGTTATACCTCATCTCCGGGTTATCACATTTTAGCGGATAAAAAAGATAACTATGCAGCTGCTATTTTCTCTGACGGGCATTATTTACAAGTAGAAGTTGCAGCAAAACTCAAATCAAGCAAACAACCTGAGTTAGCTCAGCAATTTATGCAATTTATGCTAACCCCAGCTTTCCAAGAAACTATCCCTACCACCAATTGGATGTATCCCGTAATAGATATGCCATTACCTGAAGTCTACTCTGCGATGCCTAAACCAGAAAAATCACTACAATTTGATGCTGAAATTGTTGCAAAAGAGCGCCAAACCTGGACTCGTAACTGGCAATCAGCGGTTAGTCGCTAATGGGAAGATGGCTTATCCCGGGGCTATGTGCTTCGGGTTTACTGCTTATTGTGGCATTGTTGTCATTTGGCGCACTGTGGTTTAATGCGCCAAGTGACGAGCTGTCCTCTATTTTTGCTGATGATTATTTATGGCATGTTGTCCGTTTTACTTTCTGGCAAGCCTTTTTATCTGCCCTGTTTTCAATATTACCCGCCATTTGGCTCGCAAAAGCACTTTATCGACGTCAATTTAGAGGAAGAACCCTCTTCTTACGTTTATGTGCCATGAGCCTTGTATTACCCGTTTTAGTGGCACTTTTTGGGATTTTAACAGTTTATGGCAGAGTGGGGTGGATTGCTCAAATTTGTGAGTGGTTAGGGATTCATTACCAATTTACCCCTTATGGTTTACAAGGCATTTTATTGGCACACATATTTTTTAATATGCCATTAGCAACCCGAATGCTATTGCAAGCACTCGAAAGTATCTCACCAGAGCAACGTCAATTAGCCTCACAATTAGGTATGAATGGCTGGCAACGTTTCCGCTTTCTTGAGTTTCCCTATTTATGGCGACAAATACTCCCCACTGCATCACTAATTTTTATGCTCTGTTTTGCAAGCTTTGCCACGGTACTGGCATTAGGTGGTGGCCCTGCGGCAACAACGGTTGAACTCGCGATTTATCAAGCATTAAGTTATGACTACGACTTACATAGAGCAGCTCTTTTAGCCCTTATTCAGCTTTTTTGCTGTTTAGGTTTAGTGCTGATTAGCCAAAAGTTAAAAGGCTCACTCTTTGTCGGGAATAGCCACAAACAACATTGGCGTGATCCATACGACCCTCTCTTTAGCAAAATCACAGATACTCTAATTATTACGCTCGCAATCCTCTTTTTAGTGCCCCCCATTTTAGCGGTAGTAACTGATGGTCTTAACAGCGAATTAATACGAGTCATACAACAACCCATACTTTGGCAAGCCTTTACAACGTCTCTCATTATTGCCGTCGGTGCAGGTATTGTCTGCGTTGTACTAACGATGATGTTGCTATGGAGTAGCCGAGAGCTTCGCCTACGCCATTTTAAAAAAGCAGGGCAAGCCATGGAAATGAGTGGTTTGATCATTCTGGCGATGCCCGGCATTGTGTTAGCAACCGGCTTTTTCTTGTTATTAAACAATACAACTGGCCTCCCTGAATCACCGTATGTATTAGTCATTTTAACCAACGCATTAATTGCCATTCCGTATGCCTTAAAAGTGCTCGAAAATCCAATGAATGATATTGCTTCACGTTATGGTCTTTTATGCCAATCACTTAATATTCAGGGTCTCAATCGACTACGTTGGATAGAGTTACGGGCATTAAAAAAACCGATTTCACAAGCGCTTGCTTTTGCTTGTGTTATTTCTATTGGTGATTTTGGGATTGTTGCTCTATTTGGTAATGAAACATTTAGAACATTACCCTTCTATCTTTATCAGCAAATTGGGGCTTATCACACACAAGATGGTGCTGTCACAGCCATGATCTTATTACTACTTTGCTTCTCTCTTTTTAGCCTAATAGAACGATTGGCAGGAAAATCTCATGATTAAATTAGAGCACCTGGCTTATACCTATGAACATCAACACCTTATGTTTAACTTAACCGTAAACGCAGGTGAACGTATCGCCATATTAGGCCCCAGTGGCGCAGGGAAAAGCACCTTACTCAGTTTAATTGCTGGTTTTTTGCCTTCTGAAAAAGGAACCCTTTTTCTTAATGGTCGCGAACACACTAAAACCGTCCCCGCCAAACGCCCTATTTCCATGTTATTTCAAGATAATAATTTATTCCCTCATTTGACCGTTAGGCAAAACATTGGCTTGGGGTTAGATCCCGGTTTAAAACTCTCAGATACACAAAAAAACCTGTTAGAAAACCGAGCCAAGCAAGTTTCTTTAAATGACTATCTTGACCGTTTACCTTCACAATTATCAGGCGGTCAGCGTCAACGTGTTGCCATTGCACGTTGCCTTGTACGAGAACAACCTATCTTATTGCTCGATGAGCCTTTTTCTGCACTCGATCCTGCTTTGCGTATTGAAATGCTGGCCTTACTAGAACAACTTTGTGATGAAAAAAACCTGACCTTACTGATGGTGTCACATAGCTTAGAAGATGCTGTTAAGATTGCATCAAGAGCGATTGTGATTGATAACGGAACAATTGTGTATGATGGGAATACACTGTCTTTGATAAATGGTGAAGTGGATCAATCACTTATTTTAGGCATTCCCTTCAATTAAACCTGACTTAAATTAACTGTATAAAAAACCACTATTTGACTATAATAAATGCATCTTTAGCGAATTTTTTGTGTTTATTAGGTGTTCATGATGGGTCATACCGAACAAGGCTTTATTCTTACCCGCCATTGGAGCGACACCCCAAAAGGTATTGTCGTCTCCTATTGGCTTGCAACGGATAATGGTCCTCGTAAAGTCACTGTTCCTATACAACACGCTATTGGTTTTGTTGCTCGCCAACATGAAACCATTTTACGTTCTCTCATTAATAAAAATCCTGATATTGAAATTCGTCCTCTTGATTTAAAAGACTTTGAAAGACAGCCTGTTTTTGGTGTCTACTGCAAACAATACCGACAACTCGCTCAACTTGAACAACAACTTAAAGAGCACCAGATTCGCCTTTATGAAGCCGATATACGCCCTCATGAACGTTACATGATGGAGCGTTTTATCACCGCACCAATTTGGTTTCGTTACCAACAAAACAATACCGTGACATTAAAACCTGCACCAGATTATCGTCCTACACTGCGAACGGTATCTTTAGATATTGAAACCAGTGAATATGGTGAACTTTACTCTATTGGCCTTGCGGGTTGTGGCGATAATGTCGTATTTATGCTGACCGATGATTTACCTATAGGGCATGAAAGCCAGCAATTCAAAGATTATCGATTATGTTATGTCAGTAGTCGATTACGTTTAATTGACAAACTTAATGAGTGGATACAGCATTACGATCCCGATGCTATTATTGGCTGGAATTTAATTCAATTCGATTTACGTATTTTACATACCCATGCTCAACGCTATGGTGCAAGCCTGTTACTTGGCCGTCAAAACAGCCCACTAGAGTGGCGAGAGCATGGATTTAAAAAAGGACATTTTTTTGCCTCTGCACAAGGCCGTTTAATTATTGATGGTATTGAGGCACTGAAAATGGCCACATGGAATTTTCCCTCATTCAGCCTAGAATCAGTCGCGCAAACACTGTTGGGTGAAGGTAAAGCCATTGACACACCTTATGCCAGAATGGATGAAATTAATCGCCGTTTTAAAGAAGATAAGCCCGCATTAGCCTACTATAACTGGCAAGATTGTGTCTTAGTTAACCGTATCTTTGATGCCACATCTCTTATGGCATTCTTATTAGAAAGAGCTTGTGTCACGGGGCTTTCTGTTGATAGAAGTGGTGGCTCTGTGGCCGCGTTTACACACCTTTATCTTCCTTCTATGCATCGCATTGGATATGTCGCGCCTAATCAAGGTGAAAAACCAGAAGAGCATAGCCCTGGAGGCTTTGTTATGGACTCTGCTCCCGGTTTATATGATTCAGTTGTTGTACTTGATTACAAAAGCCTTTACCCCTCCATTATTCGTACCTTTTTAATTGATCCAGTAGGAATGATTGAAGGAACACATCAACCCGATGAAAAACGGGCTATCCCCGGGTTTCGCCAAGCGTGGTTTTCACGGGAGCAACACTGTTTACCTGCTATTGTGTCGCAAATTTGGCACGAAAGAGATAACGCAAAGTTACATAAAAATGCCCCACTTTCTCAAGCTCTCAAAATTATTATGAATGCTTTCTATGGTGTTTTAGGCTCGGTGGGATGTCGTTTTTTTGATCCTCGTTTAGCTTCTTCAATTACCTTACGCGGTCATGAAATTATGAAAAAAACTAGGGAGTTAATTGAAGCTAAAGGCTATCAAGTTATTTATGGTGATACAGACTCTACTTTTGTTTGGCTTAAATCGCCACACACTGAACAACAAGCACAACAAATTGGGCATCAGCTAGTACAAGACGTTAACCAATGGTGGAAAACACACCTTTTTGAAACTTACCAACTTGATTGCAAATTAGAGCTTGAATATGAAACACATTATCGTCGTTTTTTAATGCCAACCGTTCGAGGTATGGAAACGGGAAGTAAAAAACGTTATGCGGGGTTAAGCAATGATAAAATGATATTTAAAGGATTAGAAACCGTTAGAACAGATTGGACTCCCCTCGCCCAAAAATTTCAACAAGAACTTTATACGCGGATTTTTCATCAACAACCGTACCAGCAGTTTATTCGTGATTATGTCGCAGATACGCTTGCGGGAAAATATGATGATAGATTAGTCTATCGTAAACGGTTACGTCGAAAATTATCAGAATATCAGCAACACGTCCCTCCTCATGTCAAAGCAGCGCGTAAAGCTGATGAATATAATTTATCCAAAAATAGACCTCAACAATATCAGCAAGGCGGTTGGATTAGTTATATAATTACTCTCCTGGGACCTGAACCATTAGAGCACATGACCGCTGCACCTGATTACGAACACTATATCAATAAGCAGTTAATGCCGATTGCAGATGCTATCCTGCCTTTTATACAAGATGATTTCTCAACCTTGTTAAATGGACAAATGACACTCTCATTTTAAGATGTGTCATTTTGCAGGTGACGGTTTGCTTTGCATCTATTAACATAACGCCCCTTTGGTGATAATTAACTTTTCTTTTTTAGAGAACAGACACTTTTTATCCCACAAATTTTAATGACAACACCGCAATACTGCATTCATTAATAATTCCTAAATTATATATTTGAGAGCTGAGTTTATATATATGCCTTTTACTCTTGGTCAACGTTGGATTAGCGATACAGAAAGCGAGCTTGGACTGGGTACTGTTGTGGCCGTTGATGCCCGCATGGTCACCTTACTTTTTCCTGCCTGTGGCGAAAACCGCCTTTACTCCCGTCATGATGCACCAATAACACGGGTGATGTTCAATGCAGGAGACACTGTCACCAGTCACGAAGGTTGGAAACTCGCCATCGATAACGTTGTAGAAGATAATGGCCTTCTTATCTACCATGGTGTCCGTCTAGACACCGAAGAACCAGCACAATTACGTGAAGTGTTCTTAGATAACAAACTCACTTTTAATAAACCGCAAGATCGCCTCTTTGCAGGCCAAATAGATCGTATGGATCGCTTTGCATTGCGCTACCGCGCACGTAAATTCTTAAGCGAACAGTTTAAGCAAGCGCAAAGCGGTTTACGTGGTATTCGCGCAAGCCTTATTCCTCATCAGCTTTATATCGCCAATGAAGTCGGTAAGCGCCATAATCCTCGCGTTTTATTAGCGGATGAAGTGGGCCTGGGTAAAACTATTGAGGCAGGGATGATTATCCACCAGCAACTAATGGATGGTCGTGCAGAACGTGTGTTAATTATCGTGCCTGAAAGCTTACAACATCAATGGTTAGTTGAAATGTTACGCCGTTTCAATCTGCGTTTTTCACTATTTGATGATAGCCGTTATAGCGAATCCTTATTAGATAGCGATAACCCATTTGAAACTGAACAGATGATTATCTGCTCTTTAGATTTTGTGCGTAAAAACAAACAACGTTTTGAACACCTCGTTGAAGCAACATGGGATATGCTGGTTGTCGATGAGGCGCATCACCTTGTGTGGAGCGAAGATGCTCCAAGTCGTGAATACCAAGTAATCGAAGAATTAGCCGAATCTATTCCTTCTGTATTGCTATTAACCGCAACCCCAGAACAGTTAGGTCAAGAGAGTCACTTCGCCCGTTTACGTCTGCTTGATCCAAGTCGTTTCCATGACTACAACGAATTTATTAATGAGCAACAAAAATATCGCCCTGTTGCCGACGCCGTTACTATTTTACTCTCAGAAGATGATTTAAATACTGAACAACAAAATATCATTAGCGAAATGATTAGTGAGCAAGATGTTGAGCCATTACTAAAAGCGGCAAATACACAAGGCGAAGAACGCACTAAATCACGCCAAGAGCTTATTCATATGTTAATGGACAGACACGGAACGGGCCGTCTGTTATTCCGTAATACTCGCTCTGGTGTTAAAGGTTTCCCTAATCGCTTACTTCATGCGATTAAAATGCCTCTGCCAACACAATATCAAACAGCGATTAAAGTTGCTGAAATTATGGCTGCGAAAAAGAGTCTCGAAGTTCGTGCTAAAGAGATGCTCTATCCTGAACGTATTTACCAAGAATTCGAAGGTGAAAACGCAACATGGTGGAACTTTGACCCTCGTGTTGAATGGTTGCTCAACTTCTTAACTGCAAATCGTAATGAAAAAGTACTAGTTATTTGTGCTCAGGCGGCAACAGCCTTGCAATTAGAGCAAGTTTTACGCGAGCGTGAAGCTATTCGAGCTGCCGTATTCCATGAAGGAATGTCTTTACTTGAACGCGATCGTGCTGCAGCTTATTTCGCATCTGAAGAAGAAGGTGCACAAGTTCTATTATGTTCTGAAATCGGCTCTGAAGGACGTAACTTCCAGTTTGCGAACCAACTGGTTATGTTTGATCTACCATTTAACCCTGATTTATTAGAACAACGTATTGGTCGTCTTGATCGTATTGGTCAAAATCGTGACATCGATATCAGTGTTCCTTATCTTGAAGGCACAGCTCAATCAGTCTTGTTGCGTTGGTATCACGAAGGATTAGACGCCTTTGAACATACTTGCCCTACTGGCCGTACTATTTACGACAGTAAATATAATGCATTAGTTAATTATCTTGCTCAACCTAATGAATTAGCTGACTTTGACGAGTTTATTGCTACATGTCGTCAACAGCATGATGAAATGAAACTTAAACTTGAGCAAGGCCGTGACCGCCTATTAGAAATGCACTCTAATGGTGGCGAAGTGGGCGTTGAATTAGCGGGTGAAATTGCAGCACAAGATAACGATCCTGAATTAGTGAATTTTGCACTGAACTTATTTGATATCGTCGGTATTAATCAAGAAGATCGCAGTGATAGCTTAATTATTTTAACACCATCTGACCATATGTTAGTCCCTGATTTCCCAGGATTACCACAAGATGGTTGCACTATCACATTTGATAGAGAGCAAGCGCTATCTCGTGAAGATACCCAATTTATTAGCTGGGAACACCCCATTATCCGTAATGGTCTAGATTTGATCCTGTCCGGCGATACTGGTAGCTGTGCAGTGTCTTTATTAAAAAATAAAGCATTGCCAGTGGGAACACTGTTAGTTGAACTGATTTATGTCGTAGAAGCTCAAGCGCCTAAACATCTGCATTTAAGTCGTTTCTTACCGGCAACACCAGTGCGCTTATTACTTGATCTAAAAGGTAATAACTTAGCCTCTCAAGTTGAGTTTGAAAGTTTTAACCGCCAATTAAATGCGGTTAACCGCCATACTTCTAGCAAACTGGTCAATGCGGTACAAAGCGAAGTACACCATGTACTCAAAGCCTCTGAACCGTTAATGGAAGTCGAAGCGAAAGGGCTTATTCAAAAAGCGAAAGAAGAAGCTGATCGCGTATTAACACATGAATTATCACGCCTAGAGGCTTTACGCGCTGTAAACCCGAACATTCGTGATGATGAAGTTGAAGCAATTGAAAATGAACGCACCCATATTCTTAATCATTTAGATGAAGCAAACTGGCGTTTAGATTCAATTCGTTTAATTGTTGTTACCCACCAATAATCAATGTTAAAGCGGGGGGTATTTTACTCCCCGTTGTTTTGATGAGATATCCACTATGATGGAAGTGTATAACCCGCCAACCGATCCCTGGTTACATGTTTTATATCAAGATGAGCATATTATTGCTGTCAATAAACCCAGCGGATTACTGTCAGTACCAGGTAAAGCACCAGAGCATAACGACAGTATTATGTCGCGCATTAAGACAGAGTTTCCTAATGCCGAATGTGTGCATCGTTTAGATATGGCAACCAGTGGGGTCATTGTTGTTGCGTTAAACAAAGAGGCAGAACGTGAACTAAAACGTCAGTTTCGTGAGCGTGAACCGAAAAAAACCTATATTGCTCGCGTATGGGGACACCTCGAAAAAGAAGAAGGATTAGTTGATTTACCTTTGATTTGTGATTGGCCCAATCGACCAAAACAAAAAGTCTGTCATGAAACAGGGAAAGCAGCACAAACTTTTTATGAAGTACTGGAGTATGAAGAGAATGCAACAAGAGTAAAACTCTCGCCAATTACGGGGCGTTCACATCAATTGCGGGTACACATGTTAGCGTTGGGGCATCCTATTTTAGGGGATCGCTTTTATGCATATCCGCAGGCAAAAGCGATGGCACCTCGCCTGCAGTTACATGCTCAGGAATTATTTATTACTCATCCTGCTTTTCGATCCCCGATACATTTTGAATGCCTTGCCGATTTTTAATGTCTTATGACACTAAAACAGTCACTGAACTCAATGAAGCAAGGAGCAGGCAAAGCGCTAATCCCATAACCCCAACAAGAACACGGACGTTTGACATGGATATAGTTCCTTTTTTAAGAGAAGAGAGAATGAAATAATTAATTTCACTTATATTTTACCGTGATAAATAATAAACTCAACTCAACCTAAGTTATCTCTATCACGAAATAATTCTCTCTTTTCTCATCTTTATTTACAAGATGTTAACGAAATCCTTTTTCTTTCTTAATCAAATCATAAGCAACTTGTATAGACTGTGCTTTTTGTTTTGCAATTTCCATCATTTCCGGTGGTAAACCTTTTGCAACAAGTTTATCTGGATGATGTTCTCCCATTAATTTTCTATAAGCTCTTTTTATGGTTTTAACATCATCGCTCTCATTAACACCAAGTACCTTACATGCGTCAGAGAGTGTTGGGCCTTGAGGTTGAGGCTGATAGCCCTGCCTATTTTGATAATGAAAATTTTGGCCAGCCTGCATCATTGCTAATATATGTTCAAAATGTGCCCGCGAAAAACCCAACTCATCAATAATGATAAACAGCATTTTTCTTTCATTCGGATGCAATTGACCATCGGCAAAAGCAGCTTGTAACTGAATTTCCAGAAACATCTGAAGCAAGTCTCTACGCCCCGCACAAATTTGTCGAACACGTTGTAAAGTCGCTCTTAAGGGAAAATCGGGTGATTTACCTTCTCTGAAAGCTTGTTGAGCAGCTTGACGTCCAACTCCATGCAAATTCATCCGATCCATCAATTCAGTTGCAAGCGAAATATCTGTTTGAGTGACTCGCCCTTTTGATTTTGTCAGGTGTCCTAAAACTTGAAAGGTTGCAGCAAAGAAAAACGCTTGTCTATCACGTGTATAGCGCCCACCACTTCCTAATTTACCTCGTTGCATGTCATAGAGATGCCCAAGAAAAACACCAATAACAATGCCCCAGAAGCCTACCCCCGCAAAACTCCCGATGATAAGGCCTAATAATTTTCCCCAATAGCGCATAGACTCCTCAAATCTTCAATGCTCTGCCTGCAATTTTGCATTATCATACTATTCATTTGCTTACACACCTAACACCAAGCGACGTCTAAATAGACTTTTTCTTAAAATGAAGAGATTTACTGTTTCTCTTTGGACTGAGGTAATGCTGTTTTCGTTTAAATTGTGTTAAAGTAAAATGAGTGACCAAACGAATAACTTTAGCGTTGTTATACAGCACGAAATACCGCATCAGCGCGGTGTTTTTTTGTTTCTAATAAGGCTATAACCCTATTTCAACACAGAAACATCGAAAAAATGAGGCTTATGCCTGTTTTTCGGTTACCGTTAGAACAATGTTCAGAACGTTGGGCTGGTGTCGCATAACTCCCTGCGTTAGTTTCTGGCTGTTTATCAGCATGAAGCCACTGATGACGGAAGCACATAAATACTTATGAAAAAAAGTTATCCCACACTGCTGGCCACCTTAGTTTGGGCCACAATATACGGTCAGCCCGCCTATGCTGACCTTGCCTCCCAATGTTTACTGGGAGTTCCCGTTTATAACAAACCATTAGTACAAGGCGATCCTAATAGCTTGCCCGTCACTATCACTGCAAATGATATGCAAGGTGAATATCCTCGCATGATCAAATATAAAGGTGATGTTGATATTAAACAGGGGAACCAAACCTTAAGTGCAGACAGTGTTGAACTGACACAAACTGAGGGAGAAACACCATTAAGAATGGTGACAGCTACGGGCAATGTCTCTTATGATGATCCTCAAATCATCTTAAAAGGCCCTCGTGCTTGGTCTAATCTTAATAATAAAGATACGGATATTGAACAAGGTGATTACCAGATGGTTGGTCGCCAAGGCCGTGGTTACGCCGATAAGATGCAAATGCGTGGCGAGAACCGCTATACCATTATGGATAAAGGGATGTTCACCTCATGTTTACCTGGCGATGATAGCTGGAGCGTTGTCGGTTCTGAGGTTATTTTAGACCGTGAAGAACAAGTTGCTGAAATTTGGAATGCACGCTTTCGCGTCGCTAATGTCCCTATTTTCTACAGCCCTTACCTTCAATTGCCTATCGGTGATAAACGTCGTTCTGGTTTCTTAATACCAAACGGGAGCTATTCCCGTAGTTCAGGTTTTGATTTCCAACTCCCTTACTATTGGAATATCGCTCCTAATTATGATGCCACTATTACAACCAACTATATCAGCCGTCGTGGTTTAAAATTAGATAACGAATTTCGTTATTTAACAACGCCGGGGCGCGGTACCATCGCTGTAGATTGGATTAATCACGATAGCCAATACAATAAAGATAAAGCAGAAAATAAAGCTGGCTATCTTCCTCGTGATACCGCTACACGTTGGTTATTCTATTGGGGTCATAGTGGTGTGATGAACAATGTGTGGCGATTTAATATCGATTACACCAAAGTCAGTGACAATAAGTATTTCACTGACTTTACCTCACAATATGGTAATACCACTGATGGTTATGCTACTCAGAAATTTAGTACAGGTTATGCACAACAAAATTGGAATGCGACCTTAACCACTAAGCAGTTCCAAATCTTCTCTGATAATAAAGATGCAAGAGCTTATCGTGCAGAGCCACAGCTTGATCTCAATTATTATAAGAATGATGTAGGACCATTTGATTTTCGGACTTACGCTCAATTTGTGCGTTTTACTAGTGTGGGGGAGAATACCCCCGAAGCGAATCGTTTCCATATTGAGCCAACAATTTCACTCCCAGCCTCTACAGGATGGGCAAGCTTTAATAATGAGTTGAAAATCATGGCAACTCATTATGATCAAGACATTCCAGATGGTTATAAAGCCAAACCCAATAATCAAAAATTAGATGACAGTGTTAATCGTGTATTGCCACAGTTTAAATCTGATATGAAAGTGGTCTTTGAGCGTCAATATCAAACCAAAGATATTACTCAAACCCTTGAGCCACGAGTGCAATATCTTTATGTTCCTTATAAAGATCAGTCTAATATCAATAACTTTGACTCCGCGTTATTACAGTCAAACTATGGCGGACTTTTCCGCGACAGAATGTATGGTGGCTTAGACCGTATTGCGTCTGCAAACCAATTAACAACCGGTATAACTTCGCGTTTTTATGATAGCGAATTAGTTGAACGTTTTAACGTTTCTGTGGGTCAAATCTACTTCTTTGAACGTCCGAAAACAGGTTCATCAAACGAAATCATCAATAGCAAAGATGAAACAGGTTCAATGGTATGGGCTGGTGATGCCTACTGGCGGATCACTGATACCGTGGGTATGCGTGGTGGTTTACAATATGACCGTCGTTTAGGTAGCGTATCGATGGGTGATGCAATTATGGAATATCGCGCCGATAGTGATCATCTACTACAGTTGAGCTATCGTTATGTTGATCGTGATTATATCCAAGCAACACGTGTTCGCCCTTATGATGGAAAAATGAACCCTCTACCTGAATACCAAAAAGGTATTTCACAAGTGGGTGTTGTAGGCAGTTGGCCATTAGCAGAACGTTGGGGCCTTGTGGGTGCCTATTACTTTGATACTAAAGAGTCCGAACCTGTTAGCCAGATGGTTGGTTTACAATATAACACCTGTTGTTGGGCGGTAAATGTAGGTTATGAACGAAAAATTGTTGGCTGGAAAGTTGACCACAGCGATATTGATAATAAATGGTCTATCAATGTGGAACTCAGAGGCCTAAGTAACAATCATAGTTTGGGTAGCCAGAAAATGCTTGAACGCGGTATCTTACCTTATCAAAGAGCATTCTGATTTAATCAGACTACGGAATTGGCTGAATAAATATGTCAACCCGCAATAAGATGCGGAAAATACATAATGGGAAACTTATGAAAAATTGGAAAACGCTGTTTATCGGCTTAATGATCACGGTCGGTGCAGCTACCAGCTCAACAACGTTTGCTGCACAAGAATTAAACCGTGTATCGGCTATCGTCAATAACGGTGTCGTTCTAGAAAGTGACGTCAATAGAATGCTACAGACTGTCAAAATGAACGCAAAAAATGCCGGACAGGAAATGCCTGATGAGCAAGTTCTTCGCCAACAAATTCTAGAGCGTTTGGTAATGGATAACATCATTTTGCAAATGGCACAACAAATGCAAATTGATATTCCTGATGCAGCAGTGGAATCTACTATTCAAGGTATTGCTGCTGAAAATAAAATTTCACTTGATCAACTGAAAAAGCGTCTCGCTGCTGATGGTATTTCTTACAACGATTATCGCCAAGATATTCGTAAAGAAATGATGCTAGCAGAAGTACGCAACAATGAAGTTCGTCGCCGTATTACTATCTTGCCTCAAGAAGTTGATTCTCTTGCTAAGCAAATTGAAGATCAAGCAAGCCAAAGTATTGACCTGAATCTGAGCCATATCTTAATTCCATTATCTGAAAATCCAGCGCCCTCAGAAATAGAAAAAGCGAAGCAAGTGATCGCTCGGATTATGAATCAACTAAAAAATGGTGCTGATTTTGGTAAGTTAGCTGCAACTTATTCTGCTGATCCACAAGCATTAAATGGCGGTAATATGGGTTGGGCATCTATTGATGAATTACCAACACTATTTGCTAAAGAATTAGCAAATGCACAAAAAGGTCAAATCGTAGGACCTCTACACTCTGGTGTCGGTTTACACATTATCAAGGTAAACGATATTCGAGGCGCATCAAATACACTCTCTGTTACCGAAGTTAAAAGTCGTCATATTCTGCTAAAAAGCTCTCCAATCATGAATGATGAGCAAGCCTATGCCAAACTACAGCAGATCTCTGCCGATATTCGTAGTGGTAAAATAAGCTTTGCTGATGCAGCAAAAGAGTACTCTGAAGATCCAGGTTCAGCACTACGTGGCGGTGAGTTAGGATGGTCAATGCCTGATGTTTACGATCCCGCATTCCGTGATGCGTTAATGCGCTTAAATAAAAATGAATTAAGCCAACCTGTTCGCTCAAACTTTGGCTGGCATTTAATTGAATTAGAAGACACGCGTAGTGTTGATAAAACTGATGCTGCAAATAAAGAACAAGCATACCGTTTACTCTTCAATCGTAAGTTTAATGAAGAAGTGCAAAATTGGATGCAAGAGCTACGTGTAGGGGCTTATGTGAAAATAATGAACGAGAATAATGCAAACTAAGCAAATAAAACCACTTGTTATCACCCCCGGCGAACCAGCCGGGGTTGGTCCTGATCTGATTATCTCATTAGCACAAATGAGTTGGGATTTACCTTGGGTTGTTTGTGCTGATCCTCAGTTACTTAAAACAAGAGCAGAATTATTAAATCTGCCTCTTTCATTAGTTGAATACAATCCAGACAAGCCACCTCAAGCACACACACCTAGTCAAATTTGTGTACTCCCTATCACACTTCACTCTAATGTCATTCCAAGTACATTAGATACGCGCAATGGATTATACGTTGTAGACACATTAGCTCGTGCTTGTGATGGTTGCCTAAACGGTGAATTTTCAGCACTCGTGACGGGACCGGTTCATAAAGGTATTATCAATGATGCAGGTGTGCATTTTACAGGACACACCGAATTTTTTGCTGATCGGAGCCACTGCGAACGTGTTGTCATGATGCTGGCAACAGATACTTTAAGAGTCGCACTTGCAACGACACATTTGCCTTTACGTGATGTGGCGGATGCAATTACAGGTGAGCTACTGCATGAAATTATCACCATTTTAAACCACGATTTAAAAACAAAATTTGGTATAGCAGAACCTCAAATTTACGTTTGTGGTCTTAATCCTCATGCAGGAGAAAGCGGTCATATGGGACGTGAGGAAATTGACATTATTGAGCCTGCGTTAACACAATTACGTCAGCAAGGTATTTGTCTCCATGGGCCTTATCCTGCTGATACCCTTTTTCAGCCTAAATATTTAACACATGCTGATGCTGTATTAGCGATGTATCACGATCAGGGATTACCTGTGCTAAAATATGAAGGTTTTGGTCGTGCCGTGAATATCACTCTTGGCCTTCCTTTTATCCGTACTTCTGTTGATCATGGCACCGCCCTTGAGCTTGCAGGTACGAAAAGCGCAGATGCTGGCAGTTTTTGCACCGCATTAAATTTAGCCATTAATATGATACAAAATTGTAATGAATAATAGAGTCCATCAGGGGCACTTTGCCCGTAAACGCTTCGGGCAGAACTTTTTAACAGACAGCTATATTATTGAAAGTATTGTTGAATCTATTTATCCACAACCCGGCGAGGCTATTGTTGAAATTGGCCCCGGTTTAGGTGCTATCACAGAACCCGTTGGCGCCAGAATGGATAAAATGACAGTCGTTGAAATCGACCGTGATTTAGCTGCTCGTTTAGAAGTTCATCCTACATTAAAAGACAAGCTGACCATCATTCAGCAAGATGCAATGACGATTGATTTTGCACAATTAGCAAAAGAACGTCAGCAGCCTCTGCGTGTCTTTGGTAACTTGCCTTATAATATTTCGACACCACTTATGTTCCATCTTTTCAGTTTTGCCGACGCAATTTCTGATATGACCTTTATGTTGCAAAAAGAAGTAGTTAATCGCCTTGTTGCAGGTCATGGTAGCAAAACTTACGGTCGCTTAAGTGTAATGGCGCAATATTATTGCCAAATCATTCCTGTACTTGAAGTTCCACCAACTTCATTTAAACCGGCCCCCAAAGTTGATTCAGCGGTTGTTCGCTTGATCCCTTATAAAGAAAAACCTTATCCAGTTACGGATATTGCGATGCTAAGCCGTATTACTTCACAAGCCTTCAACCAACGTCGAAAAACATTACGTAACAGTTTAGGTGGATTGCTAACAGCGGAAGATATGGTGGCACTAGGTATCGACCCGACTGCTCGCGCAGAAAATATTTCTGTTGAGCAATATTGTAAAGTGGCAAACTGGTTATCGCAAAAGCAAGAGACACAAGCATAAGATAAAGCCAGAGACAGGAGGCATTATGTTCACCTCATCAAAAGTGGCGATACAAGTACAAAGTGTTTACATTGAAAGCCAATCATCTCCCGAAGATGAACGCTATGTATTTGCTTATACTGTATCAATTCATAATTTGAATAAATGTGCAATTCGCCTCCTGCGCCGTTACTGGTTAATTACTAATGCACTAGGTAATACGACGGAGGTTCGAGGTGAAGGTGTTGTCGGTGAGCAACCATTAATTGAACCAGGTACTCACTACCGTTATACCAGTGGTGCTGTTCTTGAAACACCGATGGGAACAATGGAAGGCCATTATGAAATGATTGATACTGACGGGCGATTATTTCAAATCGAGATCCCTGTTTTCCGCCTTGCACTTCCAACATTGATAAATTAATTATGGCAACTTATTTAATTGGTGATATTCACGGGTGTTACTATGAACTGCGCCACCTTCTGGATAAAGTGAGTTTTGATCCTACAAAAGACACATTGTGGTTAACGGGTGATCTTGTTGCTCGAGGCCCTCATTCACTTGAAGTGCTACGTTTTGTAAAAAGCTTAGGCTCGTCTTTAAAGCTTGTTTTAGGTAATCATGATCTTCATCTTCTAGGTGTATTTGCAAAAATAAGTCGAAATAAACCAAGAGATAAACTTAATGAATTACTCAGTGCCCCAGATGCCGATGAATTAATTAATTGGTTAAGACGCCAACCAATACTACAAGTCGATGAAGAAAAGAAAATGATTATGGCGCATGCTGGGATCACACCGCAGTGGGATTTAGAAACCGCTAAGATGTGTGCCCGTGAAGTGGAAGCCATTTTAAGCAGTGATAGTTATCCTTTATTCATTAACTCAATGTATGGCGATCTCCCCAATAATTGGTCATCAGAACTCACAGGTTTAGCACGACTACGCTTTAGTACCAATGCATTCACTCGAATGCGCTACTGTTTTCCTAATGGTCAGTTGGATATGATTTGTAAAGACAAACCATTAGAAGCCCCTGCACCATTAAAACCTTGGTTTGATTTACCGAGTCAGCTTCCTGAAGGTTATAGCATTATTTTTGGCCATTGGGCCTCTCTTGAAGGAAAAGGCACCCCTGATAATGTATATGCTCTCGATACAGGGTGTTGCTGGGGAGGAAACCTCACTTGCTTGCGCTGGGAAGATAAACAATATTTCACTCAAGCTAGTCTATCTGCACCTAAGTAACCCTTTTCATTATCTTCATTTCAAGCGCAAGAAATAAATGCTCTATTTTTGCGCTTTGCCATTCCGCTTTATTTCTTTTTACCTAATTTACTTTTTTTGATACTAAAGAGAACATTTTTCATACAAAAACGAACAACACAAAAAAAGACAAGAATAAAACCTTACTAATCAATAAATTATTTTTTTTCGACAATAAATAAGTAGGAAAAATTACAATATTAAGAATAAAAAATCTCTATATTGATTAATATCTCATATATTATCCTTATAAAATGAGTTTATTAAAATATAAATAATGATTACCTTTAAATAATGTTTTTTTATAAATAAAATTCTTAGTTAGAATAATAAATCTTATTTCTTATAATTCTTATATTAATAAGATAGGAATAATAAAAAGGGAGATATTTAATCTCCCTTTTTATTTAATTCTTGTTATTTTCTTCTTTTTAATATTTCGAAGCAGTAGTTATGAGAATTGTTTTCATCTGCTTCATGATATTCCATAAAGGTAGAATCCCATTCATCAGGCTCATAATCAGGGAATGTTGTATCACCAATTACTTCAGCATCGATGTGTGTTAGATAAAGTGTATTAGCCATAGGTAAAAATTGCTCATACACTTTACCACCACCGATTACCATAATTTCATCATAATTTTCAGCAGCTTGTAAAGCTTCGTCTACAGACTTAACCCAAACAACGTCACTATCTGTTCCTGGTTGGCTACTTAAAACAATATTAAGACGATTTGGTAGAGGACGTCCAATAGATTCATAAGTCACCCGGCCCATAATAACGGGTTTATTTAACGTATTCTTTTTAAACCATGCGAGGTCACCTGGTAATGTCCAAGGCATTGCCTTTTCCATACCAATAATGCGATCCATCGCTAATGCTGCGATTAAACTAATATTCATTTACACACCTACGGGTAAAGATGGGAAAAAAACTGCTCACACTATACGTAAAGCTAAAACCTGAGTCGATACAAATTATGCTTCCTTGATAATAAATAATTGCTTTATACTCGAAGTGTTAACTTAATCATATAAGATTCAATCATTATAATATTGTTATATACAAGGCGCTATTATGCTTGAAACTTCTTTAGTCGTTTTTACAATAGCTTTACTTGGCATGATCTCACCAGGTCCTGACTTTTTTCTCGTTGTAAAAAATGCGGCACGTTATCAACGATCTGCAGCAATGATGACAGCAATGGGCATTGTGGCGGCATTGCTTGTGCATATGTCATATTGTGTTGCAGGTATTGCTGTTCTGATTACAACAACACCTTGGCTCTTTTCTATTTTGAAATATGCAGGTGCCATCTACTTACTATGGATTGGTTTTCAGAGCTTACTCTCAAAATCTAATCATTCGATTAATGAAAAAACTGATAAACATTCACAAGTCAGTTTTAAGAAAGCCTTTATGCAAGGTTTTCTCTGTAATTTGCTTAATCCTAAAGCAACCTTGTTCTTTCTTGCCGTTTTCACTCAAGTATTAAGTGTTGATTCCAGCATCGGCGAAAAGTTGTGGTATGCCTTTATTATTTGGGGATTAGCCGTCGTTTACTGGCCATTATTGGTTTTATTAATTCAAAGCGCACCAGTAAGAAAAGTGCTTAACAGAGTCCAAAAAAGCATTGATAAAGTACTGGGTGTGGTACTGATTGGATTAGGCATTAAAGTGGCATTGAGTTAAATAAAAAATCCTCTTTAATAATATTTATTAAAGAGGAATAACCTATTTATACAAAATTGAAACTCCAATCATTATCACTCTTTAAATAATCAATAACATCCAATAAAACCCTTTCATTCTCAAGATAATTAGAATTGTTTTTCATTTTATTTAAAATTACCTCATAATTATCTCTAATAATATTGGCAATATTATTTTTCATTTCATCACTGTTTTTATTCTTACTAAATAAATTTTTCATCTTTCTATTATACTCAGATATAAAACATTCATCCCCTGCTGTTTTTTCTTCCTCTTTAACAATATTATCGTATTCTAATAATCCCGAATTAAGCATATTATCTATAAATTTATTGACGCATTCATTATTTTTCAATTTATTTGTTAACAGGTTTAATATATATTTTCTAAAACTACTATTATTATAATTTCCAACATTATACTTGACTGCTTTATCAATAAAACACTTAGTTATATTGATAATAAAATTTTTCTCCATCTCCATCGAGTAAATATCATGCATTGTATTAACTAAATACATTATTGAATTATCTATTTTTTTATATTTTTTTCCATCAAGCTCCTTACAAGCATAATCTATTGCAGTATCAATATACTGCCTATAATTAAAGTTAATATAATTTAGCATACTAGCGCATTCTGAACTATGTCTACTCAACTGTTCAAATTTTTCTCTTTGATAATTATTAATCACATCCAGAGAGATGCTCATTATAGTAATAAAGTCTCCTTTCGTTTTAGATTTTTCATAGAGATAATTTTGTATTAGTTTTTTAGCATTATCATGACAATCATTTTTTATTGCCGTATTTAAACTTAAAAAAAACGAATCTAATGATGCTCTCTTAAAACTAATAAAATCAGAGTTTATTAATCTACAATTCTTATATTTTATCTTTTCACCTCCAGCAAAAAGAGTGAATAAATCATTTACCTTAACATGTTGATGTTTATCTAACAAAAAAGTCAAATCAGTTTTTAAATTAAATATTTTCTTTATAAAAAAAGATATCTTAGATGAAAAGCTTTTATTTTCCATTCCTACATAAAAACAACTAAAACTGTTTAACACACTATTAATTTCATTTTTTATTTTATATTTTTCTTTTTGAATTACATCGATATTTTTTATCGAGTTAGCTTGAAAACTAATAGACTTCACATTCATAATGACTCCTTATTTCATAGTCAAACAATCCTTTATTTGCCTACTTTTTCATACAAAAAAAGACCCTTATCACTAAGGGCCTTTTATAGAAAACAACCTAAATAAAATTAGAAATTAACTTTTAGTGTTGCATTAATACCACTTGAACTTACATCACTATTATATTGGCCTTGGTAAGAAAGCCCGAAAGTCGTTGATTTACTTAATTGCGCATCAACACCTAAACCAACACCAAACAGATTATCCAGTTTGCCACCACGTAAAGTTGCATCTCCGGAATGAGATAAGAAGAGGCGTGATTCAGGGCGGTTATCACCAAATAAATGACTTGCAGAAATATCGCCTTTTAATGCCATATTAACGTTACCAGCCATAAATGGATATCCACCACGTAAACCAATAGTACCTACTTGAATATCTTGTGAATCAGTCTTAGTGGTAAATTTCATATTACCAACATTTTCATTGATATCATCGGTTGATACACGTAACCAACTGAATCCTGCATATGGCTCAATAGAGTACTGATTAGTATTAAATTGAGTATAAGCACCTTCTAAGAAAATTTGAGTAATTTTTGCATCATAACTTGTAGAGTTATAACCTGCATTTTGTCCTACCCAAAGTGTTCTTTTAGCATCTCTATCTTGGTGAGTATGTGTAAAACCATAATTTAATGAAGCCACATCAAGTAGATTAGACACACCATAAGCACCAATATGGATATCGTTGCTATCTATTTTACCGTGTTCATTCCCTTTATATTTGGTTGAACCTGCACCAAAGAAGAGGCCTGCTTTGGTATTTTCGGTCACATCTATTTCTGCACCTAATAAACCGACATAAAAATCAACATCGATATTACTATGACCATAATCAGCATTGCCCCATTGTCCAATACCCGTCATCCAAATACGTGCATTACTATTATCCAATTTAGCATAACGGCCTTGCCCAATCCCCATTGCTTGATCTTTCACAGTGCGTGTTAAACCTAACACATTCACTACACTTGCACTGTTAGCATTAAGGTACATATCACTGCCCAATGATCCATAAGTCTTATTCAGATCTTTTTCATTCATTGGTAATACAGCATTGAATAAATCGCCACTGCCTGTGTTATCTAACGTATTAGCAATAGATCGCCCATTTTCATTATTCGCAAATGTGGCTAAAGAGGTATTTTCTTTCTTACTTAATGTACCTGTAATTGTGTTGTCTTTTACGGAAATATTTTTATCAAATAACGCATAATCATTATTCGAAGTCACTTCGTTATTCGCTAACATTTTCGTTTTAGTGCGATTATCAACTAAATTGTCAGCATTAACGGTGCCTGTCGCGACAGTGTTATTAAGGTAGATATCTTTTAATTGACCTTCACTATCAGCACCAATATCTAAACTTGCCCCTTTATTTAAGGCCATATCTCCGACATTAACATCATGCCCAACAGTCACTAAGTACGTGCCTTTATCGTTGATATTAATATTGGCTTTGTGGCTTTCGTTTGATGCTAATTGGCCTTGTTGTGTAAAGGTATCGTTGTAACGATCAATCACACTTAATTTGCCACCATTAACATTAACTGCTTCTGTACCAAATGATTCCGTAAAGCCATATAAAGTCCCTTGCTCAACTGTTGTACCACCGCGATAAGTATTATCGCCAGTCATCACTAATGTACCTTCACCTTTTTTAACGAGAGAACCATCATATAAACCCGCGTTAATTTTAGCCTGAATAGCATCAGCACGTTTTTGGTAATACTCTTTACGCCATTTTTCAGCATCTTCTTTGCTAATAATATGGGAAGTTGGATCTGGGTTACCATCGTTGATAACAAAATCCGTACCTAGATTGTAATCCCCGCCAGCTGCAATGCCTTTATCTGTATATTCCTTAAACCATGCAAGATCTTCTTGTTCACGTAAATCTAATGCGGTCTGTGAAATATCATTTGTCCAAACATCAAGTGGAGTCATGCTTAGGTTATATTCAAATTTACCTAAGAATTGGCCTGGACCATACATCCCTTTATCTAAATCCGGTGTACCCCAACCATAACGTATATCTGGCGTCCCTTCTGCTGCCGTCCAGCTATCATATAAAGAGCCATCTGGATTACGGTGATTGGCTGTTGTAAACATCACATCACGTATTTGCATCGCATTCATCGACTCGTAACGTGACATCAATACGCCCATAGCACCTGTCACGTGGGGCGCTGCCATTGATGTACCACTAAAGGTATCCCAACCTGCATTTCCCTCTTCATCAACAATTGACGAATAAATGTAACGACCTGGTGCAACAACCGTCCACCATTTCGCATTACCCGCTTCATTGAAGATTTTTTCTAATTCATAACCCGATTTGTCCGCATTCTGTTTCAGTCCCGCAACCGCAATCCAATGTTTTTCTGCTTCAGGATTAAAGTAAGGATAAAGAGGGCGATAATAAGGTTGAGCAAAGTCACGGTTACCGGTTGTAAAGACTTGTACAACGTTAGTGCCTTTTACTGCGTCATAAGCCGCATCAACAAAGGAAGGTTTATCGCCATAGACTTTTTTAAAGTAGAAATATTCATATTCCGTTTGCGCAGTCGTATCTACTGGCATATGAACGGTTGTATTACCACCATCTGGGCCCAACGTTTTATCTTGATTAATAATACGAGGGTTGGTTCCCCAGCTATTATTAATTACCTGAGCCCCTGCATCGACCATGGCTTTCCAGCCCGTATAGAAATAGGTGTAATCTTGGTAAGGCCCATAGTTATTACTATCTGTTGCGCCTGTATTTCCTAAATAAACATCAGCACCCCATGCAACCCCATGCATACCATTACCGTCACGGCTTGCGCCTACGGTGCCTGTAACATGTGTTCCGTGTGTATCATTCACACCTTTGATCCAACCTCCATCAACATCAAAGACCTGACCTTTTTCATAATGTCCCCCCATTTCCTGAGGATAACGCATGCCAGTTGAACCATATTGGCCTTTGGCTTTCACAGCATGAAACCGAGCATCATTCAATTCGGGATGTGATAATAATGCACCAGAGTCCATTACACCGATTTTGGCACCTTGCCCATGAAAACCAAGTGCATAAGCATGAGAGGCATTCATAGCCGCCAAGCCCCAGTCTTTTTGATATTCTTGGCTTTCCCAACTTTTTGTATCACCTAATTGTCCAGCTTCTGAATATGCAATGGAATATCCAGAAAAAAGTAACGCGGATGCAACAAGGGAGAGTTGAAATATATTTTTATTTATTCTATTTTTTTTATTCATTTTGTGATGATGACTTAAAGCTATTTCTTTGTTCATTCTGTACCTTCAGTTATATTAAAATTAATAACGTTTATTAAGGATCAAAAACAAAAGACGCAAAGATTCTCTTGTTTCTAGAGAAATAATTACTTGAAGGGCATCTCAAAAATATGATTTTATGCCAGAAAAATAGATAGATTGACTAGTCAATCACAAATTAACAGATAGATTAAACAGATTTAGATCGCAATACATTATATTACAAAAAATTAAAACTAATTTTAATCAACATTATTTCTATTAATATCAATATTTAAATCAATTTAATAAAGAGAATGTAGATAAAAAAACAATCACACCAAATTAATTAACAAATTAAACATAAGAATATTATTCTCTATTTAACTTTAGTCGAAAAAATATAATCTGCATTATTTAGATATAAAAAAAACAGTATTTTATTTTAAAAATACTGTTTTTCTTTTAATTTAATTTAGCGCTATTGCTAAGCTGTTATTCTACAGGCGTGATTTCCATTTGTCCTACCATTCCTTTATCTGCATTTTCTAGTAACTGGCTGTAATACAAGAAAGGAAAGTGGGAATAAGAAGGCTGTTTTAACTCCACTAGTAACTCACTCTGACTTTCAATCCAAACCGTATCTTTCCAACCAAAATCCGCAGGTACAGGTTTCTGACCATTATGGTTAATTACTTTAAAACGGGCACCTTCAATATGGAAAGGTTGCGGTGTTGGTACGGTGACAAGCCAACGTTCCCACCCATTCTGCTTGCCAACTAAATCAATTCTTGAAAGCTCCCAACGAGCATTATTTATTCCCGGAGGACTGTTATGCAGTTGAATAGTTCTAGGCTGAATAGAGGTGGTGATTTGTGTGTCATCTACTGCTAATTGCGCAGGTGCCTTGTCTGTCACTAATGACATTAATCCGGTCGGCTTAATAGTGAGTACATTGGCATTACGTAGTAAATCAGAAGGTTCAAAAATACCACGAAGTCTATCCATAAAACCAGCACTTTGCCCTGCTGTAATGATGACTTCGCCCCCTTCAGACATATCAATCAATATTTCACGCCGCTCACCCGGAGCCATTGGTACGGATTTCAATTCAACCGGAGATGTTAATAAACCTTGATCCGAGGCGATAAGGTAAAGTGATCGACCATCATTTGCAGTTAATTCATAACGACGAGCATTAGATGCATTCACTAAACGTAAACGTATCCAACCTCTAGAAACTTCAATATAAGGATCTTCACGCCCATTCACTAGCAACGTATCACCATAAAAACCGTCACTTGCGGCTTCTTTGTCATATTGCGGTGTACCAAAATTATCAATTCGTTTATCTTGAATTATCAGCGGAAAATCATTCACACCATAATCTTTGGGTAAAGGTAGGGAGCGACTTTCGTCATCTTCCACAATCCACATTCCCACCAGCCCGTTATAAACGTGAGGCGCCATTTTAAAGGGAGTATTGGCGTGATACCAACACGTTGCAGCTTTTTGTCGAATAGGTAATACCGGCGACCAATAAGCGCCTGGCGACATTAATCTGGCTGCGCCTCCGACTTGTGTGCCGGGAACTAATAAACCACTTACCGTCATGGATACAGCTTCATTAAGACGGTTACTATAAATAAGTTTTATATCATCGCCACTTTTAACTTTGATTGTTGGTCCTGGAGTTGAGCCATTAATGCCCCAAACCTGCACTTTTTGCGTACCATTAAACGCCCAATGCACGTTTTGCAAAGTCAAAAAAAGTGGCTGACCATGGCGAGATTCGAGCAATGGCGGTATTGGCAATTTTTTATCATTAACTGATTCAGCACGAACAGAAGAAGATATTGAGCCCAGACATACCGCTAAGCCTGAAGCCTGAATAAACTGGCGACGACTAAATGACATACTTTCTCCGCAACAAAATACAAATATTCCTATCACACAATTAAAAAAAACGGACAGGAAAAAAGCTGCTGTGATTTAAAGACAAAAGGACTTAAATGAAATTATGGGAGCATAATAGCGCGGATGTGACATAAATCCTAAAAATAGTTGATAACAGAGTGTATTTTCATCAATTAGAAACAATATAAGCCTGTCTTCAGGCTTATATTCATAGAATAGAGAAAGATAAGAAGCGTTAATTTAATTTACCAGGGAAATCACGTTTATTCATTTCTTCAACTTCTTTATCTAACTCTTCAATTTTCGCTTTCATTATTTGGCGACAATCTTCAGCTAATTCTCGTACTTGATCTTTAGTGTATTTTGAAACATCAATCGGAGGCAACATTTCAACAATCACGTAGCCGTTGTTCCAGCGATTAAGTTTTATTTTACCTTGGGTTGTCGAGACACAAACCGGGATAATAGGGACGCCAGCTTGAATGGCTGCATGAAAAGCCCCTGTCTTAAACGGTAATAATCCGCGACCACGGCTACGCGTTCCTTCAGGGAACATCCACACTGAAATTTTCTTCGCTTTAATTTGATCGGCAACTTGTGAAATTGTGCCATGAGCTTTAGAGCGATTTGCTCTATCAATCAAAATATTACCGGTGATCCAATACAACTGACCAAAGAAAGGAATAAAAATTAAGCTTTTTTTCCCCACTGTTACCGTATTGGGTTGTACCGCATTCGACATTGTCACCATATCAAAATTATTTTGATGGTTTCCAATATAAATACTTGGGCCATAACTTTTTGCTTCTTTTGGAAATCGTTCAACCAATTTAATGCCAAATACATGTGACAATTTGCCGAATAGGCGACCATATGTCATAACATGTTTAGGATTTCTTGGTGAAAACATGCAATAAATCATTCCAAAAGTCACCACTAGGATCGTGTAAAGAATGACAATGATGCCTCGAATAATGGCTAACATAAATTTTAGCGTCCTAAGTCCTAAATAGAAGTGGGTCAACCGACCCACTCAATATTATTAAGTATTAAATTTAATTCGACTCAATATCAATATGATCAATAACTTGAGCTCCACGAGGTAAAGAAGTACCTCGGCGCCCTCGTTTTGCTTTGAAGCCAGCAAGTTCAGCCATCGACATAGTCAGCTTACGTTTACCAAAGTGCAGTGTTACTGACGCATTTTCAGGTAATACACGTAACCAAGCGACATTATCCTCACCACTTGCAGCTTGTGAAGCTGGAATTGAAACCATCTGATTTCCTTTTCCTTTGACCATCGTCGGTAATTCTGAAGCCTCAAAAATCAGCATCCTACCGCCTTTAGTAATGATCATAATGAGATCACTAAGATCATCATTCAAGCGTTGTGGCGGTAATGGTAGTGCATTTTCAGGTAAAGTCAGTAGTGATTTTCCTGCTTTATTTTTAGAAGTTAAATCATCAACCTGACAAATAAAACCATAACCCGCATCCGATGCCATTAAGATCTTATCGGTACTTTCGCCCATTACAATATGACGTAGCTGTGCACCTTTCTGAACTTTTAATCGTTCAGTTAACGCATCACCTTTGCTACGACCAGAAGGCAAGGCATCAACATCAACGGTATAGCTTTGCCCTGAGGTATCAATTAAGTGTACAGGTTGATTACTCATGCCTTCTACGGCATCAAAATAATCATCACCAGCTTTAAAACCAGCAGATTTAGCATCAATATTATGGCCTTTTTGGCAACGAATAAGCCCTTTTTCAGACATAATGACTGTAACAGCTTCAGGATGTAGATGTTTTAACGGAATAGGTTCATCACCCGCATTACCGCTAAAATAGTTGATTTCTTCTGCTTTAAGCACTTCCTGTTGACCATCAACAGTAAAGATTAATGCTTCATCTTTAGGTACTAACAGTGTTTGCTCAACCACATCACCTTGCTCTTTGCCTAACGCAACTAAACGAGTCCCACGTCCTTTTTTGTTCATTTCATTCAGTTGTTCTGCTGAAATGGCTAAAATACGTGTTTTATCCGTGATGATAATAAGCCAATACCGGTTATTCTTTTTCTGTGGATCAACTAAGAATGGCTCAAGTAATTCTGTTTCTTGCGAAACGGTCAGCAACCCTTTACCTGTTTTATTTTTTGTTTCCATCTCATCATAAGAGAGAACAGAACCGTAGCCTTCTTTTGTTGCCAGTAAATATTCCTGCCCTGCACTGCCAGCTAACATGTATTTCACGCTAGCCTCTGGTGGGAAGGTTAATTTGCCTGTTAATGGCTCGCCTTGACTTCGCCCAGAAGGCATATCATTCGGACTTAACGTGTAGCTTCTTCCTGTAGAATCAAGGAATAGAACAGGTTGATTACTCATACCACGTACAGCACTATGATAACTATCCCCAGCACGATAACTCATACCTCTAGGATCAATATCATGACCTTTAGCGTTACGTACCCACCCCATTTCAGAAAGCACAATAGTCACTGGCTCTGATGGCAACATATCTTGTTCATTCACTACTTTCGCCTCTTCTTGAGGGCGAATTGGCGAACGACGATCATCACCAAATTCTTTTGCGTCTGCTTCAATCTCTTTTTTCAGTAACGTATTTAAACGACGTGGTGAACTTAGTAATTTCTCGATACTATCGCGTTCTTTTTCAAGTTCATCACTTTCGCCTTTTAATTTCATCTCTTCAAGTTTTGCTAAATGACGCAAACGTAACTCTAAAATAGCCTCTGCTTGAATATCAGATAGCTCGAAGCGACGCATCAATTCTACTTTTGGCTCATCTTCATGACGAATAATCTCAATGACTTCATCAATATTGAGATAAGCAATTAATAAGCCTTTAAGAATTTCTAAGCGACGTAACACTTTTTCTAAACGATGATTCAGACGATTTGTGACTGTTTGGCGACGATAAACTAACCATTCGTTTAAAATAGTCAGTAATCCTTTTACTGCCGGTCGGTTATCTAACCCAATCATATTCAGGTTAACGCGATAACTCTTTTCTAAATCAGTATTCACAAACAAGTAGTACATGACTTGTTCTAAATCAACACGATTACTACGAGGTACAATAACAAGTCTTGTCGGATTTTCGTGATCAGATTCATCACGTAAATCTTCAACTAAAGGTAATTTTTTTGCTCGCATCAGTGATGCGATTTGCTCAAGCACTTTGGCACCAGAGACTTGATGAGGTAACGCAGTGATAACCGCGCATCCTTCTTCTTTTTGCCAAATAGCTCGCATTCTGACAGAGCCACGCCCTGTTTTATAAATCTTTTTGATATCGTCTTGAGCCGTAATAATTTCCGCTTCAGTCGGATAGTCAGGGCCTTGAACATGTTGCATTACATCAGATAATCCTGCATCAGGATTATCTAAAAGCATCACTAAGGCTTGCCCAATTTCGCGCGCATTATGCGGCGGAATATCTGTTGCCATCCCAACAGCAATACCTGTCGTACCGTTAAGAACGATATTGGGTAAACGTGCTGGCAACATTTTCGGCTCTTGCATTGTGCCGTCAAAGTTAGGGATCCAATCTACCGTTCCGTGTCCTAATTCACTCAATAAAGTTTGTGAATATTTAGAAAGGCGTGATTCGGTATAACGCATGGCTGCGAAAGATTTTGGATCATCCGGTGCCCCCCAGTTACCTTGCCCGTCAATCAACGGATAACGATAAGAGAAAGGCTGAGCCATAAGTACCATTGCTTCATAACATGCGCTATCACCATGTGGGTGATATTTACCTAGCACGTCACCAACAGTACGAGCTGATTTTTTAAATTTGGCACTATTATTTAAACCGAGCTCAGACATCGCATAAACAATACGACGTTGCACGGGTTTTAGCCCATCTCCAATAAAAGGTAATGCACGATCCATAATGACGTACATGGAATAGTTGAGATAGGCATTCTCTGTAAATAAGTGGAGCGGTTGACGCTCTACACCATCATGAGTCAATTCACTCATTCAATATTTTCCTCAGACTCTTGTGGTATCCATTACACTTCGATGTCAACTTCATCGCCTTTTTCTTGTAACCAATTTCGGCGATCTTCAGAGCGTTTTTTCGCTAACAACATATCCATCATGCCTAAGGTTTCTTGATAATTTTCATCATCAATCACCAATTGCACTAAACGACGCGTATTAGGATCAAGCGTTGTCTCACGCAATTGAAGTGGGTTCATCTCCCCCAATCCTTTAAAGCGCTGTACGTTAGGTTTTCCTTTTTTACGACTTAATCGTTGTAAAATGGCATTTTTCTCTGATTCATCAAGGGCATAATGAACTTCTTTACCTAAATCGATACGATAAAGTGGTGGCATTGCCATATAAACATGCCCTTCCTTAACAAGTGCAGGAAAATGACGCACAAATAACGCACATAATAGTGTTGCAATATGCAAACCATCGGAGTCCGCATCCGCAAGAATACACACTTTACCGTAACGTAATTGGCTTAAATCATCACTATCAGGATCCATGCCAATGGCTACAGAAATATCATGTACCTCTTGTGAAGCAAGCACTTCATCAGAAGAGACTTCCCATGTATTTAGAATTTTACCTCGCAGTGGCATAATCGCTTGGTACTCACGATCTCGCGCTTGCTTAGCAGAACCTCCCGCAGAGTCCCCTTCAACTAAAAAGAGTTCGGTATACCGTAAATCTTGAGATGTACAATCTGCTAATTTTCCGGGTAGTGCAGGTCCAGAGGTGAGTTTTTTTCTCACCACTTTTTTTGCCGCTCGCATACGACGCTGAGCACTACTAATGGCCATGTCAGCGAGTAATTCACCAACTTGAACATTCTGATTTAACCATAAGCTAAAAGCATTTTTTACAGCACTTGCAACAAATGCACTGGTTTGTCTTGAAGAGAGTCGCTCTTTGGTTTGCCCTGCAAATTGAGGATCTTGCATTTTGACTGATAATACATAAGCGCAACGCTCCCATGTATCGTCAGCAGTTAATTTAATGCCTCTTGGGAGTAAATTACGGAATTCACAGAATTCACGCATTGCATCTAACACACCTTGGCGTAAACCATTAACGTGTGTCCCCCCCTGAACAGTCGGGATTAAGTTAACATAACTTTCAGTGAGTAAATCGCCACCTTCTGGTAGCCATAACATAGACCATTCAACAGCCTCATTATCCCCTTCAAATTTTCCAGTAAAAGGCTCTTCAGGAAGGCGAATAAATTCAGCAACAGCTTCACTTAAATAATCGGTTAAACCATCAGCATAGCACCAATTTTCTTGTGTTTTATTCACTTTATCAACAAAAGAGACATTAACTCCGGGGCATAATACGGCTTTTGCTTTTAGTACATGAGATAAGCTTTTAGACGAAAAACGGGGAACATCAAAGTAAGAGCCATCAGGCCAAAAATGTACACTCGTTCCTGTATCTCGTTTTGCACAGGTGCCAATCTCGTGCAACTCTTCGACTTTATCGCCATTTTCAAAGGCTATTTGATAAATCTTACCATCCCGACGAACAGTCACTTCAATACGCTTAGAAAGTGCGTTAACAACCGAGATCCCTACACCATGTAACCCACCGGAAAATTGATAGTTTTTATTAGAGAATTTTCCTCCGGCGTGGAGGTGAGCAAGGATCAACTCGATAGCAGAGACGTTAAGTTCAGGATGGATATCGACAGGCATTCCTCGCCCATTATCGATAACTTCGATAGATTGATCTTCATATAAAATGACATCGACCTTCGACGCGTGTCCCGCAAGCGCCTCGTCCACGCTATTATCTATCACTTCCTGTGCCAAATGGTTCGGCCGAGTCGTATCCGTGTACATACCAGGACGGCGACGTACTGGTTCTAGACCATTAAGAACCTCAATATCCTTTGCGTTATAACTTGATTGAGTCATTGTTTTAATCTGCGGTTCGCTGTTAGAAAATGCTGTTTATAATAACAGGTGTTTGCGGCAATATGATATTAATTTTCGGGTAAATGCATCAACCTACGTTTTACAGGTTAATTGACCGAAAGGCTAAATTATCTTTAAAAATTGAATAATTTTCGGAAAAAAACGTTCAAAACCCACAAATGCGTGATTTCCATTCGATTCTACGGTTTGCCTACACGCGCCAAGATATGAGACAGCTTGACGATAATCAAGTATTTCATCTCCAGTTTGTTGAAGCAACCAAATAAGTTCGGGTGATGTAATTGCAGGAATACGCAAAGCAAGTAACTCATCCATATGATGAAGTTCTAATCTATACCTTTGATGTGTATAGGGATTTTCGTTTTCACCTAAGAAGTTTTGTAATAATTCAAAAGGACGAATAGCGGGATTAATAACAACCGCAGGTAAATTAAAACGCTGAGATAACCAAATAGATAAATAGCCACCTAATGATGAACCAATTAACCCAAGCTTATCATCTACACTCTCTTTGACTAGTGTTTCAATGAGTTGAGCCGCTTCTTTGGGATAAGGCGGCAATTGAGGTATTAATAGTTCAATTTCAGGATGTGCTACTTCTAACCATTGCCGAAAAGCTTGAGCTTTAGCCGATTTGGGTGAGCTATTAAAGCCATGTAAATAGAGAATACGAGGCATAACTTAATAGCCATCCGCATCAAGATCAGGGCAAAATTCAGTACCTGCTAACCGATAGACCTGCGTCTCAACTTTCCCTTTTTCATCCGATGAGAGCGACATTTCTAAATAGCGCCAACCTGGAGAAACAGTATCTAATGTAAAATTCGTACAATGAGGTCGAAACTGGATACAAGTGGACGGTGTTGCCAGCATACGAATACCATTCCACATTTCATCCATTTCTTGATGAATATGACCACAAAGCATCATTTTCACCTGAGTGTGACCTTTTAAACGTTCCGCCAATTCTTGAGAGTTTCTTAAACTGTGTTGATCTAGCCATGTACACCCAGAAGGCATAGGATGATGATGCAACAAAATAATTGT
Organism: Proteus sp. G2626; assembly: GCF_009915985.1. NCBI lineage: Bacteria > Pseudomonadati > Pseudomonadota > Gammaproteobacteria > Enterobacterales > Morganellaceae > Proteus > Proteus sp. G2626. The sequence goes on from NZ_JAABNH010000007.1 coordinate 109,439, forward strand.
ATCTCTGTGTTTTTGGCTTTCAAGACAGCGTGTTAGCCAATCTAGCTGACAATCCGATAACTCCCCATGAGGAACCCCTTGAATTTGGCTATCTAATAATAGCATTTGCCAACTATCACCAATCAACACTTGTTTTGCCGACAAAATACCTGCTTGATTTAATGCATCAATCATCGCAGGCTGATAGTCATGATTACCTGGCAACCAAACACAAGGCGGTGTTAGCGTCGCAATGCCATCAGCAAAATGCTGATAAGCATCAAAGGTTTGATCTTGGACTAAATCACCTGTCGCAACAATCAAGTCAACCTCAAGGCCCTGTTCTCTAATTGCATTTAATACAGCATGATAACTACGATAGGTATTAATGCCCAGCAGAGTATCTTCCACATTAGCGAAGAGGTGGGTGTCTGTGATTTGTAATATTCTTACGGTGTTTTTGTGTTTCACCGATAATTCAAACTGGCTTTCCAAAAGGTTTCCTTGTTTCACTCTCATTAGCCGTTATGTTAACGTATTTTCGTAGTAAAGATCTGCCAACTAATACACATTTCAAAAGATTAGTGAGAAATATTCTCGCTTTCAATCACGTTTTTTTCACTTCATTTTACAATTTAATTCATTTGATATCGTATACTTAGAGATAATTACTCTACTTGATAATATTATTAAAAACACCCCTTAATGATTGATTAATGCATTAAATGGCTAACCAACGCGTCCTTAACGCGACATGATGAAGTTGTAACCATTGAATCGCAATAACGGATGCAGCATTGTCAATAGTGCCTTCTTCAACCCAAAGATAAGCTTGTTCTCTGCTGACAACATGAACGCGAATATCTTCATTCTCACAAGCTAATCCATGAATGCCTTTTGCGGTAGTTGCATCAACTTCGCCTACATAAACATACATTCTTTCACTGGTGCCTCCAGGGCTAGAGAGGTAACTGATAATGGGCTCACACCGCCCCACTTCAACACCAGCTTCTTCTAGGGCTTCACGTCTAACAACATCTTCTGGGCTTTCGCCTTGTTCAACCATACCTGCAACCACTTCAAGTAACCAAGGTGTCTCGCTAGTTTCATACGCAGGAATACGAATTTGCTCAATTAATACGACTTCATCACGTTTAGGATCATAAGCTAACAAAACACCCGCATTGCCTCGCTCAAATACTTCACGTTTGACTTCTTCACTCCACCCTCCTTCAAACAAACGATGCTTAAAGCGATATTCAGTCATACGGAAAAAGCCTTTGTATAAATCTCGTTTACCTAACAATTTCACCGCATTCTGACCGTATAAAAATGGTATATTTTCCCTTTTCTTCATACAATGTTCCTTAAGTTATATTTAAGAGTCTTTTTTATCGCTTACGTTTAATACAGATTTAAAGAAATTTGCCAACAATTCATGTAAAGTTAATCTAAAATAAAAGGATATGGCACAAATGGCTACCCCTACTTAGGGAAACAATCTGCTAGAATTATCCCCAATCAAGATTAACAGAGGCAACTCAGCGAAACTGTTGCAACAAGGAATTAAAATGAAAAAACTGCTCTCTCTTTTGATCACGATGAGTTTGGCAGGATTCAGCTCTGCAAGCCAGGCTGAGGATCTGCTTCAAGTTTATCAAAAAGCAAAGGACAGTAACCCTGAGTTACGTAAGTCATTAGCGGAACGAAATCAAGCTTTTGAAAAAATTAATGAAGCTCGTGGCTCATTATTACCACAGTTAGGATTAGGTGCATCTGCTGATTATAAAAGTGGCTACCGTGATGCAAGAGATACCGAATCTAATTCTATCGGGGCAAGCTTAACGCTGACTCAAAGCGTGTTTAACATGTCGTTATGGCGCCAATTAAACCTGCAAGAAAAAACAGCGGGCATGAGCGATGTCACTTATCAAACTAGTCAGCAAAAACTGATTTTAGATACAGCTACTGCTTATTTTGATGTTTTGCGTGCTATCGATTCATTATCATTTATCGAAGCGCAAAAAGAACAAGTCTACCGCCAGTTAGATCAAACAACACAACGTTTTAACGTAGGGTTAGTGGCTATTACTGACGTACAAAATGCGCGTGCAAATTACGATAGCGTACTGGCACAAGAGGTCGCTGGCCGAAATCAATTAGATAATGCATTAGAAAAACTACGCCAAGTCAGTGGCATCTATTACATAAATCTTGCATCTCTAAACATCAGTCGTTTTTCAACAACATCACCAGACTCTATTGATAAACTACTAAAAGATGCGGAAGAACGTAACTTAAGTTTATTAAGTGCACGTTTGGGCCAAGATTTAGCACGCGAAAATATTCGATTAGCCCAAGCTGGCCACTTACCAACTGTCGATTTAAATGCATCAACAGGTGTATCAAATAGCCGTAGCCATGACCATAGATCTGACGCAATAGTTTCTCATAGCAATAGTTACAGCGGTCAAAATAGTATTGGTTTGTCTGTTAGCATTCCGCTATATACCGGTGGCAGAACAAGCTCACAAGTTGAACAAGCACAATATGGATTTACCAGTGCAAGTGAACAATTAGAATCTGTTTACCGTTCTATCGTTCAAATTGCGCGTTCTTCTTATAACAATATTTCTGCATCAATCAGTAGCATCAAAGCGTATCAACAAGTCGTTGTTTCTGCGCAAAGTTCATTAGATGCAACCGAAGCTGGCTACCAAGTGGGAACTCGTACTATCGTTGATGTGTTAAATGCCACTACCACGCTTTACGATGCAAAACAGAAATTATCAAACGCACGTTATGACTATTTAATTAACCAATTAAATATTGAATATGCACGTGGCACATTAAACGAAAATGACTTAATTCAGCTCAATAATGCACTAGGGGAAGAAGTTTCAACTTCACCAGATAGCATTATTCGCCCGTTAACAAATCCTACGCTAAACGTGAGACCTTAAGCTTTAAATTAATCAATTAGTCATATTAAAAAACCGCTTTCAGCGATAAACTGATAAGCGGTTTTTTTTATGTTGTATTTTTACAATAAGATGTTGAGTTATGTATTAATTTGAATTGTCGACAATATTTATCTTCTTGTATTACCCAATACCTTAATCACAATTAAGTTAAAAAGAGAAGATTTACCTAATTCCATAACACTTAACCTTATAAAGATCACAAATTTCTGGTTATCCCTGATGATTAGGCGTTTCTTATTTATTTTCTAGACTATTTATCCTATCCTAGCTTTTATTTTGAACGTTTTACCTTTTATGGATCTTATCAATATGCCAATGAAACGTACCAAATCGATTAATCGTGATGCTTTCCGTAAAGCATTTCGTCCTTATCGTCTGGCGCCTGTTGCAATCGCCATCACTGCTGTATTCGCGCTTTCAGGATGTGAAGAGAGTGATGAAACAGTTTCACTGTATATGAATGCACAAGAATGTGCTCAAGCCAATCCTTCACAAGCAGCGCAGTGTGAAGACTCTTATCGTACAGCATTGCAAGAAGCACAGCGTACAGCACCTAAATACGCAACATTAGAAGACTGTGTCGCTGAGTTTGGTGATGCACAATGTACGCAGACAGCCTCAATTGATGGGCAACCTGTTAGTACTGAAAATGCAAATAATTTAAATCCAGATAGCTCGCAAATGGCACAAGCTAACTCAGGTGGTAGCTTCTTTATGCCATTAATGGCAGGCTATATGATGGGACGCCTTATGGGCGGTGGCGCACCAGCGCAACCTTTATTTAGTTCACGTAATCCAACAAGCCCTGCAAATGGTAAATTTGTGGATGCGACAGGCCGTAACTATGGTCCTGCTGTGGGTGGCCGTCAGATGAACGTCCCCAAAACAGCTATGACCCCAAAACCTTCAACAACTTCAACCATTACGCGTGGTGGCTTTGGTAATACCGTATCACGACAAGCAGCAGCTCAACGTACCAATGCAACAAATAATAACCGTAGCTCAACCGGCTCATCTTCTTACCGTTCAGGTGGTTAATTAACGCCATGAAACGTGAAAATATTATTGAACGCCCGGATTGGCGTGAAAAGGCGACTGAATTTGGTTTTAACTTTCATACCATGTATGGCGAACCTTATTGGTCTGAAGATGCTTATTATCAATTCTCAATGGAAGAGGTGGAAACGTTAGAAGAAACCACGGAAGAGCTTCATCAGATGTGCCTACAAGTCGCGGATAAAGTCGCCAATAGTGAAGAGTTATTAACACGTTTTCAAATCCCGCGTCACTGTTGGGATTTTGTGCGTGACTCTTGGAAATCATCTCAACCTTCACTCTATTCACGTCTTGATTTAGCCTATGACGGTAAAAGTCCAGCAAAACTGTTAGAAAATAATGCAGATACTCCAACCTCACTGTATGAATCTGCTTTTTTTCAATGGATCTGGCTTGAAGATCAAGTTAACGCAGGCCGTTTACCGCAGAATGCTGATCAATTTAATAGTATTCAAGAAAAGTTAATTGATCGCTTTGCTGAGCTACGTGATCAATATGGAATGCGTTATCTGCATATGTCTTGTTGCAAAGACACTGACGAAGATCGCGGTACCGTTCAATATTTACAAGATTGTGCTGAAGAAGCTCAAGTCACGACTGACTTTGTCTTTATTGAAGATCTGGGTTTAGGCGAACGTGGTGAGTTAACCGATCTACAAGATCAAATCATCAGCAATATGTTTAAACTTTACCCATGGGAATTTATGTTCCGCGAAGACTTCTCAACTAAATTAGCTGATGCAGGTATTCGTTGGTTAGAACCATCTTGGAAGAGTATTATTTCCAATAAAGCATTATTGCCAATGCTGTGGGAAATGTTCCCTAAACACCCTAATCTTCTACCTGCTTATTTTTATGATGGCAAAGCGCCTGAGTCATTATCACGCTATGTTATCAAGCCATTGTTTTCACGCGAAGGTGCAAATATTCGTATTGTTGAAAATGGTAAAGATATTGCTGTCGCAGATGGTCCCTACGGTGAAGAAGGCTTTATTGTCCAAGATTTCCACCCACTGCCGAAATTTGGCGATAGCTATACCTTAATTGGTAGCTGGCTGGTTAATGATCAATCTGCGGGTATTTGCATTAGAGAAGATAAAGAGCTTATCACGCAAGATCTCTCACGCTTCTATCCACATATTATTTTAGATTAATAGAAATCTTAAAATCATGTTGAGCACCTTATTGCTTATAAGCGGTAAGGTGTTTTTTATTCAAAATAGGTTTCGTTATCAGTAAAAAAGGCCAAATTCCATAAAAGGAATTTAGCCTTTTGCTTATATCAATAGGTTTTATTGGGTGATTTTATCCAATTTGAAACGTCATCATACTTAGTGATTTATTCACAATATCATTATTCAGCACTGTTACCTTTTCACCCGTTTGTTTTAAACTTAATAGATACAACGCAGGTAAAAAATGATCGGGAGTAGGATGTGCCAATCGCCCTTCTTCTGTTGATAAAATCGTAAATAGTACTTCTGGTACTTTATCGCTTCGTAAGCTGTTTTCGATTGCCTCATTAAAGGCTAATGCCCAAGGATAAGGCGTTGCATTGCTATTTTGCCAATCCATCATTCTTAAATTGTGAACGATATTACCGCTACCAATAACCAAAACGCCTTCTTTGCGTAATTCAACCAGCTTTTGCCCTAACTCATAGTGCCATTGCGCTGATTGGTGTGCATCAATACTTAATTGAACAACAGGAATATTCGCGTTGGGATACATTTTTTCGAGTATTCCCCAACTTCCATGATCTAATCCCCATTGGTCCATATCGAGTTTTAATTGAATCGGATCAATCAGATCTTCTATCAATGCAGCTAAACCTATCGAGCCTCGTGCCGGGTATTCTATTGCGTATAACTCAGCTGGAAACCCATAAAAATCATGAATTGTCTTTGGTTGCGACATTGCTGTTACGTAAGTTCCATCGGTATACCAATGGGCTGAAATGACTAAAATCGCTTTAGGTTGAGGAAGCGTTTCCCCTAATTTTGACCAGAGGCGAGTATATGTATTGTCTTCTAATACATTCATTGGGCTACCGTGCCCAATAAACAGCGCTGGCATCATTTTTGTGTCCATAATCACCTCTTATGGCTTGTGATCTTATGGCGTTAGCATAGCGCCTTCCTACTTGAAATATAGTCAAAGAAGTATGAAATAGTTATTCAAAAAATATGAAAAAGCCACTTAAGTTTTTTTAAGTGGCTTGAATAAGTGTGTGTGTGTTTTCAGTGTCAGTTATAACATGTTAATTTCAGCCAGCTTTTTTCTCCTCACGAAGACGATAAGCCACTAAATCTTCAATAGTTAGCACAGGCATATTGTGCTTTTTAGCAAAAGTAATCACTTCAGGTGCTCTTGCCATTGTGCCATCATCGTTCGTCAGCTCGCACAACACAGCAACAGGTTTAAAACCAGCTAATGTTGCTAAATCAATCGATGCTTCAGTGTGTCCACCCCGTGTTAACACACCACCCGGTTGCGCACGTAATGGAAATACATGACCAGGACGATTTAAATCACTTGGTTTTGCATTATCAGCAGCGGCTGCTCGTACCGTAGTTAAACGGTCTGATGCCGAAACCCCTGTTGTTACACCTTGCGCCGCTTCAATCGTTACTGTAAATGCCGTATGGAAATGGCTGGTGTTATTTTCCACCATCATAGGCAAATCAAGTTGTTGACGACGTTCTTCTGTAATACATAAGCATACAATGCCACTACCATGACGAATAGACATCGCCATTTGTTCTGTAGTCATTGTTTCTGCGACAAAAACCATATCGCCTTCATTTTCGCGGTTCTCGTCATCGAGCACCATCACGCCTTTACCAGCACGAAGGGCTTTAAGAGCAAGTTCAACACGCTCAAATGGATTACCGAATTCGGAAAGTAGCGTCTGATTCATGGTAAAAAAACCTCAATAATTAATGAAAGTTACCAGAACCAGGGCAGTCTTAGGAGTGGATCTCTGCTTAATAAAAATAATAAGCAGAAACAACAGGAATGGATACAATGATCCTACTGATGCTATTTTATTCTCTCCCATCCAGACTTTAACTGTCGGCTCCAGGATCACACTGGATCTGCTGACCTTTGTATTACAATGGCAATACAAAGCGCTCGCGGGCTTTACTTGAATATTCAAGTATCTACCGCCGGTGGGGACTTTCACCCCGCCCTGAGATTAACGAGGAAACTATACGCTTTAAAATTATAAGAGGCAATCATCAATCCACGACAATACTTGTTTAATCACATAATCACTTTATGACATACGATTATTTAACTATTTATACTAAAAAAGTAACAATAATCCTGATATCTGGTTTTATTCCCTCAGCCCTCATATTACACTTAGCCCTAGCTTTCTATTTTATTTGTGAGGATTTCCTATGTTGGACCCGAAAAAACTTGAACAAGTAGCGCGCCAAATCCAAAACGTTCTGCCACAAGGCATCAAAGATTTTGGTGATGATATTGATAAAAAAATCCGCACTGTTCTGCAATCTCAATTAAACAAGTTGGATTTAGTTAATCGCGAAGAGTTTGATGTACAGACTCAAGTTTTATTACGTACTCGTGAAAAACTTAATCGTTTAGAACAACGTTTAAATGAGCTAGAAGCGAGTCTGCTTACAAAACCTCAAACTGAAGTTCTCCAAGTTGAAGAAGTTGAAATTAAAGTAGAAAATCAAACAGAAAATAAAGCCTAACCTGTTCACTTTATTAGTTTTTTCTTTATTAATAAAGCCAAACCCTGTATCTTACTAAGACACAGGGTTATTTTTATGTACTCGTAATTAATTACTCGTTATTTTAACTCTGGCCAATAATCTTTATTCGCTTCAATTAAATCATCTAAAATCGCTTTTGCGACAGTCGCACTCGGTACTGTTTTAGACATCGTAATGGCCTGCCAAAGTTTCAAATAGGATTTTTCGATCCACGCTTCTACCACTAATTTTTCAACCGCAACTTGCTGGCTCATCATCCCTTTTTGGAATAATGGTATTTTTCCCATGACTAAAGGTTCTGGTCCATGACTTCCTACAATACAAGGGATCTCAACCATTGCTTCAGGATCAAAGTTAATAATCGATCCGTTATTAGGAACGATCAATAACATTCTTTCTTGAGTATTAAATGCGATCGCAGTTGCAAGATCGACAATGTAAGAAGCGTGTTCATCTATCTCAAGATGGCCTGCTGATGATTTACCTGCTGCTGTAATGGCTCGACAAGCATTGAAAACATTCTTTTCTCTGTGTTCCATCACTTCATTCGCACGCGTATGATGAGGATCAGAATGCGCAACGACATAATCAGGGAACAAATAATACTTCAAGTAAGTATTTGGCATCGTTGATGGATCTAGTGCCCACACATCTTTTGCTTTCCCGAATGTATCATTCCAACTCGCTTCAACTGGCTCACCTGCCACTTTGGGAATATACCCATGTTCCGCAACATGTTTACGAATAACTGGCAGTAAATCATTACCTTGTAAATCTTCAACCTGTGTCCACCAACCAAAGTGATTTAAACCGTAATAACGGACACGCATCTCTTTGCGTGATTTTAATCCTGCAATTTGTGCCATACGAGATTCAATACCAATTGGCATATCACAAATATTCAAGATTTTTGCATTCGGTTTTAAGCGGCGAGTCGCTTCCGCGACAATGGCTGCTGGATTAGAATAGTTTAACATCCATGCGTTTGGTGAATATTTTTCCATATACTCAACCAATTCTAATACGCCACCAATAGAACGCATACCATAAGCAATACCACCAGGCCCACAGGTTTCTTGCCCTAACACGCCATGACGTAAAGGTATTTTTTCATCTTTTTCGCGCATTGGGTATTTACCAACACGAATATGAGCCATAACAAAATCAACATCCGTAAAAGCTATTTTAGGATCTGTGGTATAGCAAAACTCAATTTCAGGTGCTTTTTCAGTAAGAATAATTTCACAAGCTTTAGCAATGGTTTCTTGCCGCTCGGCATCATTGTCATAAAATTTGATGGCTCTTAAAGGAAAACGTTTTAAATTTTCTAGTAGCATCAAAATAATACCGGGTGTAAATGTACTACCGCCACCTGCAATTACGACTGAGAACTTCTTCATTATATAGCCTCCGACAAGGTGATTTTTTGTGTATCTTCTTTCATCAGTTGTTCAATTTTGTCTCTCACTTGAGAAACATGTAGCCCGATAATGATTTGCAATGCATGACCTTTACGCACCACACCATGTACACCGAGCCCTTTAAAATAGGCATCTGTTTCAATTAATTCGTTATCAATCACTTCAATACGTAAACGTGTTGCACAGTTATTTAACGATTTGATATTTGCACCGCCCCCTAAGCCTTCAAGAATGCCTTTTGGTAGTGCCAGTTTGCGGTCTTCTTTTGCTGTTTTTGAACTATCTGAAACCTGTGACTTTTTATTTTTATAATCTTGTTTGCTATAGAGCTTGATCTCTTCATCATCCTCTTCACGACCTGGTGTTTTTAAATTAAGTTTGATAATTAATGTTCTAAACACCACAAACCAAATCATGGTAAAAATAAGACCTATGACTATCTGCGTTATAATCATTCCGTAATGGTTATGAAACATGGGGATCCAATTCATAGGAAGGAAATTATCGATGATCCCTCCGCCCATATTTCCGACAACCCCAAAATGATAAAGTGTTGTCGCAAGAGTGGCTGCAAGTACGGCATGAATGGCAAATAATAACGGTGAGATAAATAAGAACGTAAACTCTAAAGGTTCTGTTATTCCCACAAATACCGCCGTTAATGCTGAAGGAATAAGTAAACCGGCAATTTTCGCTCTATTTTTAGGAGCCGCAGTAAAGTAAAGAGCAAGCGCTATACCAATAGAACCAAATACTTTGCTATTACCATGCAGTGCAAAGCCACCTTCTGGGAAAAGTTCTTTTAAAGATTGAGTGCTTTGACTGAAATATTGCATGTTCTGAGCCCAATCAACTTGAATTCCATGTTCAGTGACTGCGGGACCAAAAATAAATGGACCATAAATAAAGTGATGTAAGCCAGTAGGAATTAAAATACGTTCAAGAAAGGTATATATCCAAACACCTAAAGAGCCGGATTCAACCATAAATACTTGCAAAGATTGAATACCAATTTGCACTTTTGGCCAGAAAAATAATGTTATCCACGCTAACGGTAACATAACAAAGAAACTAATTAATACAACATACGAAGTTCCTTGAAATATACCTAAAAAGACAGGAAGCTGTTTATCAAAATAACGATTATGAATACCTGTAACTATACCCGCAATAATAATCGCCCCAATAATACTGGTATCTAATGTTTTAATTCCAGCTATCATTGTTAAGCCACTATTTCCGCCGATTTCATTTGTAAAATCTACGCCGAAATAACTTCCCCAAACGATTCCCATTGCATTAATAAAATAATTCCAAGTGAGAAAACTCACCATTACAGCAAGGCAAGCTCTTGCTTGTGCAGTTTTAGCTAAACCGATTGGTAAGCCAATTGCAAAAATAAGAGGCATATTACGAAAAACCGTCCATCCCCCCTCTTCAATAATATGAACAATTTGGGCAAATAAACTATCGGGTCTTAATAAATCTTCACTAATAAATAATGGATTCTGTAATAAAATGGCAATGCCTACAACAATACCTGCAAATGGAAATAGCAGGACAGGGGTAAACATGGCTCCACCAAATCGTTGTATTTGACTGAGCATAAAAATATCCTCTTATTTACTGCTACTGAAACGACATGCTATTTAATTCATTTTTCTTCTGTAAACTCAGATTAGGTTCTTTTCTCTTTATTCTCTCACCTGAAATGAGTTATTCGTGATCTGATTCATACTAATCTTTCAAGCAAAGTGATCTCATTTTTAGTCAAAAAGCAGATCACTTTTTATTTTTTGATAGCGTTCACATTTTAGAGCTATAAATGATTATGCTATATATCAAAAGATTAGATTCAGGTAGATTAAATAGAGAGAGCCTATTTTAAGAATAAAAAGAAGTATAAAAGTGATCTATAAAGACATTGCAAAAAGCCTAAGAATTCAAATAAATTCGGCTGGATACCAAATTGGTGACCCTTTACCAGCAGAAAAATCATTAGCACAACAATATAACGTATCGAGAATGACAATACGTAAAGCGGTGGATTTATTAGTGACCGCAGGGTTATTAGAACGAAAACATGGTTCTGGCACTTATATTAAAGAAAAAGATGTTCATCATGAAAATGCTAGCCTAAAAGGCTTTGTCGAACTAATGGCAAATACTGGTCACAATGTAAAAAGTGAAGTCATAGAATTTCGTGTTATTCCCTGCCCTTTATCTATAGCCAGTAAATTACGCATCAACTCAAATGAACGTATTTTTTATTCAAGGCGAATACGTTACGTCGATAATAAGCCGCTTATTGTTGAAGACAGTTACATGCCTGTTAAATATTTTCGCAATTTAACCTTAACCCATTTAGAAGGTTCTAAATTTGATTTTATTGAAAATATTTGCCAAATAAAAATATCAGGAAGTTATGAAACTTTTCACCCTATTATGCCTGATAACAATATTTGTCAATTATTAAAAATAGAAACTAACATTCCAATATTAAGACTCAGCACATTATCATATAGCACTCAGGGCGATTATATTAATTATTCAATTATGTATAGAAACACTCAAGATTATATTGTTGAGTATCATTTAAAAAGAGAACAATAATCATTAATAAAAGTATCATTAAAAATTTATAATAATTGGAGCCTTTATTATAAAAAAAGCACTCTAAAGAGTGCTTTTCGTCGTTAATTTATGCCATTACTTCTTTTTAATCGCATTAATAATGTTCGTTGTAGAAATGCCGTCCTCAAAATTTAGCACTTTTACTTCACCGCCTGCAGCCCAAACTTCTTTACTACCCGCGATATCTTCTGGTTTATAATCCCCACCCTTGACTAAAATATCTGGTAAAACAGAGGCAATTAAGCGCTGTGGTGTATCTTCCTCAAACGCAACAACCCAGTCTACTGCACCTAAGGCCCCGAGCACTGTCATACGCTGTTCTAATGGGTTAACAGGACGTGTTTCACCTTTTAATCGTTTAGTCGATGCATCACTATTTACAGCGACAATAAGGCGATCACCTAATTTACGTGCATTTGCTAAATAACTAACATGGCCTGCGTGAAGAATATCAAAACATCCATTAGTCATCACAATGCGCTCACCGCGCTGGCGTGCTAATTCAACCGCTTGTTTTAATTGCTCTTCTTCCATAATACCAAAACCGTTATCGGCACGACCACGAATGGCATTTTCCAGTTCAATAGGTGAGACCGTCGATGTTCCTAATTTGCCAACAACAACACCAGCGGCAGCATTCGCTAGGAAACAAGCTTCACTTAAAGGTTTGCCTGCGGCCAAAGAGGTTGCTAATACACCAATAACTGTGTCACCCGCTCCAGTAACGTCATAAACTTCTTGAGCTTGTGTTGGTAAATGTAACGGCGCTTCATTAGCACGAATAAGACTCATTCCACGTTCAGAACGAGTGATCAGTAAAGCATCAAGTTCTAAATCTCGAACTAATTGCGTACCTTTTTCCACCAGCTCATCATCGTTTTTGCAAACGCCGACAACTTGTTCAAATTCTGACATATTCGGTGTTAATAACGTTGCACCACGATAACGCTCAAAATCACACCCTTTAGGGTCGATTAATACCGGAACACCGGCTTTCTTTGCAAGTTGGATCATTTCTTGAACATGGGAAAGCGCACCTTTTGCGTAATCTGATAAAATCAGTGCGCCAATAGAAGGTAACGCTTGTTGAATACGTTCAAAGATAGGTTGAGGATCAACATTGCTAAACCCTTCTTCAAAATCAAGACGGATTAATTGTTGATTACGTGAAAGTACACGTAATTTTGTAATAGTTGGGTGGGTTGCAACAGAGACAAAATCACAGCGTACATTGACCTGATTTAATGTATTACTCAATGCTTTTGCGGCTTCATCAATTCCCGTTAACCCCACTAAACGTGAATTAGCACCGAGTGAAGCAATATTCATTGCCACGTTTGCTGCACCACCCGGGCGCTCTTCAGTGGTATCCACTTTGACCACTGGTACTGGGGCTTCTGGTGAAATACGGCTCGTAGGGCCATACCAATAGCGGTCTAACATGACGTCACCGACAACCAGTACATTGGCCTTATTAAAATCCGGCAGCGTTACTTTCATCCCATACTCCACATTTATTTTTAAAATAAGCCGAAATAATACCATAACTTGTTAAGCAAAAAGAGATACTCATAAGCGTTCCAGCTATCCCTCCCTTATTCTTGCTCACCAAGCCACTTTTGTTTACTTTTTAATACCTGTTCTCGCTCTACAATAAAACAATGATTATCCACAATCGCAGGTAACGCTTGTAGCGCAAGATGGTGTAATTCATTACGCAATGTGACATAAGCATGTGTTAAAGCTTGCGCTTCGTCCTCATCCATGACTTGGTATTTTGCCATTAACTCAAAAATACGCACATTATCAGACCACCGTGTTAATGCGGGATATTGATGAGAAAAACGCAATACCAAATATTGTGCGATAAATTCAATATCTGTAATACCGCCTGATGAGTTTTTTAAATCAAACTTGTCAGCTTGTGTTGGTGCAAGATGTTTCACCATTTTTTGGCGCATTTCGCGGACTTCATGTTGTAATACATTGGCATCACGTGAAAGACACAATGTTTCGTGACGAATACGAGAAAACATCTGTTGTAATTGGTCATCCCCATAAATCATTCTTGCACGAATTAAGGCTTGATGTTCCCATGTCCATGCTTCATTTTTCTGATATTCATCGAAAGCTTGGATCGTACTTACTAGCATTCCTGATTCACCAGATGGACGTAAACGCGCATCGACTTCATACAATACGCCAGAGGAAGTTCGCGTACTAAATAAATGGATAATGCGTTGAGCTAGGCGCAGGTAAAACTGACGAGCATCAATCTTTTTTGCCCCCGTTGTCACGATATTCATTGGACAATCTAATAAAAACACCAAGTCCAAATCAGAGCTATACCCTAATTCCCATCCCCCTAATTTACCATACCCAATAACGGCAAATCCCAGCCCATCACGATTGGCTAAATGTTCAGGCTCACCATAGCGTTTCACCATATACGACCAAGCTTGATGAACAACAGCATGAATGATGGCTTCCGCTAGATACGTCAGGTGATCGCTGACTTTCATCACAGGTAATACCCCTGTAATATCTTCCGCTGCAATACGCAACAATTGCGCTTGTTTAAATTGGCGTAGTGCTTCTAGTCGTTGCTCTTCATCTTCTTCTGGCACACGTAATAAATATTGACGTAACTCATCACGATACGCATCTAAAGGTAGTGGCTGGTAGAGGGAGTTAGGATCAAGCAATTCATCTAACAGTAAAGGATGAAGTGCCAACTGTTCCGCAATCATTGGAGATGCTGCACATAATCGTATGACATGAGTGAGAACTTCATCAGACTCTTGCATCAACTCTAAATAGGTTGTGCGACTGACAATGCTCAATAGTAACGGGGTGACTCGTTGTAACATGACTAACGCTGGAGATTGCTGGCAAATCTTAGCCAATAATTTTGGCATTAATGTATCAAGAACATCTCGCCCTCTTGGTCCTATCGTTCGCTTACCAATATCTTGGCGAAATATCTGTAATGTCTGATTAATCGCATTCAGTGACTCAACGGTGAGTGATTGATGAAATAATGTCGAAGTTTCAGGCAAACGTCCAAGTAACCAAAGACGTTTAAACTCAGAAGTATCTTCTTCTTCTTCATTTTCATCTTCTTCACCAATTAATTGCGTGAAAATAACAGAAACGGCTTGCATTTTGTGGTTAATTTCTTGATAAAGCATTTCCCAGTTATCATATCCCATGGCAAAAGTGAGTCGTGCTTTATCCTCTTCACTATCTGGTAAGGTTTGCGTTTGCTGATCGTCAATGGATTGTAATAAGTTTTCTAATCGACGAAGAAAGAGATAGCTTTCAGCTAATTGCGCGGTTTCTTTTTCTGTTAATAATTCAAGCGTTGTGATCGCCTTTAATACTGTTAATAGTGAGTTACTCTGTAAATCAGGCTCTCTGCCACCGCGAATTAACTGAAAAACTTGTGTAATAAATTCGATTTCACGAATTCCACCTGCACCGAGTTTGATGTTATCAATCATGCCACGGCGACGTACTTCACGACTTATCATGGATTTCATATTTCGTAGCGATTGAATAACACTGAAATCAATATAGCGACGATAAACAAAAGGACGTAGCATTTGACGTAAAACTTGGCAATACGCTTTCTTTTCTGCCCCTAATACGCGCGCTTTGATCATTGCATAGCGCTCCCAGTCTCGCCCTTGCTCTTGGTAATAATCTTCAAGCGCTGCAAAACTCATTACCAAAGGCCCACTTTCTCCAAATGGACGCAATCGCATATCAACACGATAGACGAAGCCATCAATAGTGTGTTGATCCAGTACTTTAATCAACTTTTGGCCTAATCGTGTAAAAAACTGGGCATTATCAAGTTCTCGACGTCCACCTTGTGTAAATCCATTTTCAGGATAAGCAAAAATTAAGTCGATATCGGAAGAAAAGTTAAGTTCAAATCCGCCTAATTTCCCCATGCCTAAAATCAGCAATGGTTGAGGTTTACCTTCACTATCACAAGGCGTTCCCCATTGTTGGCAACATTGCTGATAAAGCGTATCTCTTGCAACACAAATGAGTGTTTCAGCCAGTACGCTTAAGTGTTTTAGCGCACAAGGTATATCGACTAATTGGAAAAATTGTAACCATGCTATTCGTATTAATTGTTGATGACGAAATTGACGCAATATCCGCATAACAGCATCTTCATTATCAATATTGGCTAACATAGCTGTTAATTGAGTTTCATAATTCTGCCATTCAACACCCGAGGGGGGATTTTTCCTGATATCAGTCAACCATTGAGGATTAACGCGTAAATGCTCTGTTGCAAACGGGCTAAAAGCAAAAAACTGTTGCTCTGATTCACTAAAAGGCGCTAACGCATTTAATTGAGCAGAAAACCCACACTGTGCTTTATCCCACAATGATTGAAATACACTGATAACAGACATAAATAGACTCTCACGTTGTCAGGAAATTAAGCAATAGACAATAACCATGCCGTAGAAGATAACTTAAAGTTCAACCATAAAACATGATAATAGTCGGTTGCAGTTGTAAATGTTAACGGCGAAATGGCATTGAGTGAATGTTGCATAGAAGCAGGCAAATCAGCCTGTTTTTTACACCAGTCAGAAAATAACGCTAACATTGCTGGCATAGTAATTGTTGGTGGAATTGGATTAGCAAAAATGGCCTCTTCCAATGCCTGTATTGCACTTAGCCATTTAGTGAGTTGTTGAGCTGTTGTATCACTGGGAGAAAGGTTTACTACACTCAACGATAACGATGGTTTATCTTTTGCTAGATAATAGCCTCTCGCAGCTTTACTGCGGGAGGCAAGGCGTAATCCGCCTTTTTCACCTAAATACGTCGCTAATGCAATAACATCTGACACATTGCCTTTTTTAAGTTCTAGCTCAAACTCTTCAATAGGTAATTCATATTGTTCGGTACGGATCGTGCCTTTATCTAAAACCACCTCAATTTGGCTATTTTGGTACTCGACAAGCCAGATTTCACGATAAAAATC
The DNA here is from genome assembly GCF_009915985.1 of Proteus sp. G2626. NCBI lineage: Bacteria > Pseudomonadati > Pseudomonadota > Gammaproteobacteria > Enterobacterales > Morganellaceae > Proteus > Proteus sp. G2626. Next base: position 126,279 of record NZ_JAABNH010000007.1, read on the forward strand.
CGTATGAAATAGCACATTAAGTCGAGATTCCAATAAAGCAATATCAGTCTTTTCTGGCCAAATTTCAGTAGGGAAACGCGCTAATTCTAATTTAGGTTGTGCTAATTCAACGTTATATTCTGGACGTTGATGTAACCCAGCAACGACGTTGCCTGCTGTTTTAATCGTCATCTCATAACTTTCATCAACACCACGAATACGTAATCCCATATCCCAACGACGAATTTGATTATCAGCAGTCTCAAAGTAAAGATTAGTCAGCTTTTTAGGAGCAGAATGCTGATGTGGTAAAGTCAGAATGCGCTGAATAATATGAGGAATAGCGGCAGGTATGGCACTCATTTTGAGTTCAGTTTCTAATTGGCTCATTCTATTTCCCTTAAGTAAATCAATTGATTAGTAAAATATTTGACGCATTTTCATTTAGCAAGTGATAGCCTAATAACAATAATGAATAAAAGGCAGATTATCCCTATATTCTACCAGTTAAGACTGTTCTCATTCTGGTTTACTATTTGCTTACGCAAACTTTACTCTTTAGTATCAGTAAAAATATTCTCTTGTATAGATAAAAAAGTTGAAAACATAATGCGAAAATTACCCTTACTTTTTATTTCCTTACTTGGCTTAGGTATCTCTCTGAGCTCACACGCAGAAACTCGCTATGTTTCCGATGAATTATCCACTTATGTGCATAGTGGACCAGGAAATCAGTATCGAATTGTTGGCTCTTTAAATTCAGGTTCAACAGTGACTGTACTTTCTCGTAATGCGGCAACGGGTTATGTACAAATTAAAGACGATAAAGATCGTACTGTTTGGTTGCCAGAAAACCAACTGAGTACCCAACCAAGCATGCGTACTCGTATTCCTGCTATGGAAAAAGAGATCCAAACACTGCGCGATAAACTGGCGAATATCGATCAAAGCTGGAATCAACGTACTATAGATATGCAAAATAAAGTTTCAAACAGCGATGACATTATCAACGGATTGAAAAAAGAAAATGAGCAGATGAGAACAAAACTTGCTGTTGCTGAGAAAAAACTTGATTTTGCTAATCAACAGTTAGATGACAGACAACGCGACATCATCTTACAGTGGTTTATGTATGGTGGAGGTGTTGCCGGTGCAGGTCTTATTTTTGGTCTGATCCTTCCGCATATCATTCCTCGTCGCCGTAAACGCAACGATCGTTGGATGAACTAACATTCAGCCAAAAGGAATCATGATCCCGTGAAAATATATCTGGTTGGTGGCGCTGTACGTGACCAATTATTACAGATGCCAGTAAAAGACAGAGATTGGGTCGTTGTCGGCGCAACACCTGAAGAGCTGTTACAACAAGGCTATCAACAAGTTGGGAAAGATTTTCCCGTTTTTCTTCATCCTGATACACACGAAGAATATGCCCTTGCGCGCACGGAGAGAAAATCAGGCTCTGGCTACACGGGATTTACCTGCTACGCGGCACCAGATGTTACCTTAGAAGATGATTTAGCCCGTCGAGATCTCACCATTAACGCTATTGCTTATTCTGCCGATAGCGAATATGTCGACCCTTATCACGGCATAGATGACATCAATGCAAGATTACTTCGCCATGTCTCTGACGCATTTTCAGAAGATCCCTTAAGAGTTCTACGTGTTGCACGATTTGCGGCTCGATTTGCGCCTTTAGATTTTAGCGTAGCACCAGAAACGCTGCAGTTAATGAAAGTAATGGCGCAAAGTGGCGAACTAAATGCATTAACGGCAGAACGCGTTTGGAAAGAGACTGAAAAGGCCCTTGAGAGTCCTGCACCTCAGGTTTACTTCGAAGTTTTACGCCAATGTGGTGCTTTAAAAATTCTTTTCCCTGAAATTGATGCCCTGTTTGGTATTCCTGCCCCTGAAAAATGGCATCCTGAAATTGATACCGGCCTTCACGCTATGATGGTACTTAATATCGCTAGCCAATTAACAAATGATATTGCTGTACGCTTTAGTGCTTTATGTCATGATTTGGGAAAAGGATTAACACCACCTGAAAAATGGCCTCATCATCATGGACATGGTCCAGCAGGTGTACCTTTAGTTGAAGCATTATGCCAACGCTATCGTATTCCAAACCATATTCGTGATCTGGCTCGCTTAACAGCAAAATTTCACGATCATATCCATCGTATTGATAGAATGCGCCCTTCTAAAATAATCCACTTATTTGATGCCATTGATGCATGGCGAAAACCTGAACGGGTTGAGCAATTAGCGATGGTGAGTGAAGCTGATGCAAGAGGACGCAAAGGATTAGAAAATATCGTTTATCCTCAGCGCACGTTTCTTTGCCAAGCTTTTGCAATAGCCAATAGCGTAGATATAAAACCAATAATTGAAAGTGGATTAAAAGGCAGTGCAATACGAGAGGCGTTAACAAAACAACGAGAAGTCGCGATTATAGAATGGAAATCGCGACTTAATCAGGATAACGAATAATTAAGCCTTACGCTCAATAATTACCCCCACACTTGTCGCTTGAGCTACTGCACCTGGTTTAGCTAATTTAATTTTTACTCTAGGCACAGAAAATTGAGTTATCAAGAGCTGCGCCACTTCTTCTGCAACACGTTCAACCAGCTCAAAACATCGTGTCTCAACATAATTAATGATTGCATTACTTACACTGGCATAGTCTAAACAATGAGCAACATCATCGGTTTGGGATGCGCGTTTGTTATCCCATTCCATTTCGATATCGAACACTAATTTTTGTTTTATGTTTTTTTCCCAATCATAAACACCGATTGTAGTTATTACTGATAATTGCTCAATAAATACGATATCCATCACGTCATCTCTTATTTTTTCTGCTCATCGGATACCACTTCCGATGAAATATGCGTATTATCCATACATGCCTAACGAACTTACATAAACATTGGAGAATACAAATGAGTGCTAACGCACTTGGAATGATCATCTTCGCCTACTTGTGCGGCTCAATCTCCAGCGCGATATTGATTTGCCGACTGGCAAGATTACCTGATCCAAGAAAATTTGGCTCTGGCAATCCCGGAGCGACCAACGTCCTACGTATTGGTGGAAAAGCAGCCGCTGCGGCAGTTCTTATCTGTGACGTCCTAAAAGGGATGATCCCTGTTTGGCTCGCCTATTATTTAAATGTGCCTCCTTTTTACCTCGGCATTGTTGCCATCGCTGCTTGTCTTGGTCATATCTACCCCGTTTTCTTCCACTTTAAAGGCGGAAAAGGGGTTGCTACGGCCTTTGGGGCTATTGCCGCCATTGGTTGGGATTTAAGTGGCCTTATTGCTGGAACTTGGTTACTCACCGTATTACTCAGTGGCTATTCATCGCTTGGCGCTATTATCAGCGCATTGCTTGCCCCTTTTTATGTTTGGTGGTTTAAGCCAGAATTCACTTATCCCGTTGCTTTACTATCATGTCTGGTACTTTACCGTCATCACGACAATATTCAACGTTTATGGCGTGGCCAAGAAAGCCGGATCTGGCATAAGTTAAAAAAGAAAACAGAAAAAACAGAAAAAGAGATTATTCAAGAAGCTAAAGAGCAAGAAAAAGAAGATTAATCTCACTCAGACCTAAAGATAAATTGCACAAAAAAGCCACTTAATAGTGGCTTTTCTTTATACTGATACGCTATTTATTTTCCAGTGCAGGCAATTGCGCTAATGGCCAACGAGGCCTAACCGTCACACTTAGAGGGCCTTCAGTACCGCCTTTAAAACGGATCATGCCTGCTAATGCGATCATGGCGCCATTATCAGTACACAATTCAGGACGAGCATAGAAAACTTCCCCACCTAATTGCTTCATCACCGCTTCCATTTTAGCTCGCAATGTACGATTTGCACTCACGCCACCTGCCATCACTAAACGCTTAAAGCCGGTTTGCTCTAAAGCTCTACGACATTTTATCGCCAAAGTATCAACGACAGCATCTTCAAAAGCACGAGCAATATCAGCACGAGTTTGGTCTGAGTCATCATTTTGGCGAATGGTATTAGCAGCAAACGTTTTTAAGCCTGAAAAGCTAAAATCAAGACCAGGTCGGTCTGTCATTGGGCGAGGGAAAACAAATCGCCCTTCGGTGCCTTGTTGTGCCATTTTCGATAATACAGGGCCTCCGGGATAATCGAGTCCCAGTAATTTAGCTGTTTTATCAAAAGCTTCTCCAGCGGCATCATCAATAGACTCACCTAATAAAGCGTATTCACCTATTCCTGTCACACTAATTAATTGTGTGTGACCACCTGACACTAACAACGCGACAAAAGGAAATTCAGGCGTTTTTTCTTCAAGCATTGGCGCTAATAAATGGCCTTCCATATGATGAACCGGAATAGCGGGAACATCCCATGCAAAAGCTAATGAACGCCCGATAGTTGCCCCCACAAGTAATGCGCCAACAAGACCTGGGCCTGCTGTGTAAGCAACCGCATCAATATCTTTTGCCGTTAAATTTGCTTCTTTTAGTGCAGCTTGGATAAGAGGCACTGTTTTACGGATATGATCCCGCGAAGCAAGCTCAGGCACCACACCACCATAATCAGCGTGCAGTTTAATTTGACTATAAAGTTGATTCGCTAATAAACCGGCCTTATCATCATAAATTGCAATACCGGTTTCATCACAAGATGTTTCAATACCTAAAACTCGCATAACGCTTCCAAATTCTTCTTCGCAGACACGCGTAATAAATCAATTGTACCATTATTTCGGTGATTTTATACGCCTTCGCAACATCTTTTACATACCAGCATGTGACAAATTCCTTTTTCTGGTCTATAATTACTCACCTATTTTAAGTGATTTAAATGTGTGGTTAGCGACTTTCGCTTTTTGTGTACTCACTAAAAAGACACAAAAGTGAGAGTTTGCGTTTCAATTTTGTGCATCTCTTTACAAAGTGCCCTGCTTTGAAGTAAAATTCCGCACCATTTTAAATGTCGGCTGGCTTAAATAATGCCAGCGCAAACCGATTTCTATTGAGGTGAGAGGCACATGCCGGTAATCAAAGTACGTGAAAACGAGCCATTTGACGTTGCTCTTCGTCGTTTCAAACGCTCTTGTGAAAAAGCAGGCGTATTAGCAGAAGTTCGTCGTCGTGAGTTTTATGAAAAACCAACGACTGAGCGTAAACGCGCTAAAGCATCAGCAGTAAAACGTCACGCTAAAAAATTAGCTCGCGAAAACGCACGTCGTACTCGTCTGTACTAATATTTTGCGGCTTATACCGCAACATATGCAGACACTGTAGTCGCAGTTAAAGGCCGTGCTTTCTTATGAGAGCGCGGCTTATTCTCGTTCAACAACAGGCGTAAAAGGGCTTATGGCTGGACGAATTCCACGTTCATTTATTAATGATTTGCTGGCTCGAACCGATATCATCGATCTTATCGACGCTCGTGTGCCGTTAAAAAAACAAGGCAAAAATCATTCAGCGTGTTGTCCGTTTCATAACGAAAAAACGCCCTCATTCACAGTAAATAGCGACAAACAATTTTATCACTGTTTTGGTTGCGGTGCGCATGGCAATGCTATTGATTTTTTAATGAACTACGACAGGCTCGATTTTGTCGAAACCATTGAAGAGTTAGCAGCAATGCATGGGTTAGAAGTTCCTTATGAATCAGGGACTGGCAGTAGCCCAATTGAACGACATATAAGACAAAATCTCTATCAAGTGATGGAGAAATTGAATCAGTATTATAGTAGCGCACTCAATAAGCCCGATGCTCAGGAAGCTAGAAATTACCTCACGCACCGTGGTCTTAGTGAAGATATTATTAGTCGTTTTTCTATTGGATATGTACCAAGTGGCTGGGATAATGTCCTAAAGCGATTTGGTCAAAATGCCGATAATAAAGCCCTACTTCTTGAAGCAGGCATGGTAATAACTAACGATAATGGTCGTACTTATGACCGTTTTCGCCAGCGAGTCATGTTTCCCATTAGAGATAGACGTGGTCGTGTTATTGCCTTTGGTGGCCGTGTTTTAGGCGATGATTTACCTAAATATTTGAACTCACCAGAAACAGAGATATTCCATAAAGGCCGTCAACTTTACGGCCTTTACGAAGCACAACAATCTAATAATAACGTTACAAAGCTATTAGTTGTTGAAGGCTATATGGATGTTGTGGCATTAGCGCAGTTTGGTATTGATTATGCCGTTGCCTCATTAGGAACCTCTACAACAGCAGAACATATTCAGTTGCTCTTTAGGACAACGGATAACATTATTTGTTGCTATGATGGAGATAGAGCAGGACGTGATGCCGCATGGCGTGCATTAGAAACTGCACTTCCTTTTTTAAATGATGGCCGTTCTTTACGTTTTATGTTTTTACCTGAAGGAGATGATCCAGATTCATTGGTACGTCGTGAAGGTAAAGACGCCTTTGAAAAACGTATGGAGCAAGCGCATTCATTATCAGAATTCCTGTTTGATTCACTCGTTCCGCAAGTGGATCTAAGTACTCAAGAAGGCAATGGTAAGTTATACAGTTTAGCTCGACCATTAATAGATAAGATCCCAAGTGAAACTTTACGTCTATATTTATTAAGAGAGCTTGGAAGCTTAACGGGAAATCCCGACATTGAGCAAATGGATCGTTTATTTGGTAGAACATCGGTAAATCACGAACTATCGTATCAACCGACAATATTACGCCCAACACCCATGCGTATATTAATTGCCCTATTGATACAAAACCCAGAATTCTCTAAATTAGTACCCCCTCTTGAGGGATTGAATACAGAAAAAATTGCAGGTTTGTCACTCTTTATTGAACTTGTTTCAGTTTGCCAAGCACAACCAGGCCTTAATACAGGGCAGATTATTGAACTCTACAGAGAGAATAAATTCGGTAAACAGCTTGAAAAGTTGGCAATGTGGAACGATATAGATATAGATGAGATTGCAGAAAAAACCTTTACAGACACGTTAGATCATCTTTTTCTAACCGCAATGGACGAACGTTTAAACGCTCTTATTGCAAAAGAGAGAACAGAAGGCCTAACGCAAGATGAACGCGAAGAAGTCCAATTGATAATACAGGCACGCGTTAAAAAGTAAATACAGAATACAGAATTAAGATTAAAAACACGGCTTAGTTGCCGCTATCGGTAGGTACTAAAAACCTACATTTGCTACGCTGAGGGGACCGTAGCAATCGACAATGAAAATGCCCCTCCGTAGTTATTGTTGGCTGAACAGTTATCGCCGACCGACACCAACCCAAATTACTTTGAAGTGTGGATACCGTCTTATGGAGCAAAACCCGCAGTCACAGCTGAAGCTACTTGTTACTAAAGGTAAGGAGCAAGGCTACCTGACCTATGCTGAGGTCAATGACCATCTGCCGGAAGATATCGTCGATTCAGATCAAATCGAAGACATCATCCAGATGATTAACGACATGGGCATTCAGGTTATGGAAGAAGCACCTGACGCCGATGATCTGATGCTGGCAGAAAATTCAAATGACACTGATGATGATGCGGCAGAAGCCGCGGCTCAGGTACTTTCTAGTGTAGAATCTGAGATTGGCCGTACAACTGATCCTGTGCGTATGTATATGCGCGAAATGGGTACGGTTGAATTGCTTACCCGGGAAGGTGAAATTGATATCGCAAAACGTATTGAAGATGGTATTAACCAAGTTCAATGCTCTGTTGCTGAATATCCAGAAGCAATTACTTATCTTCTTGAACAATACGATCGTGTTGAAGCTGGTGAAGCACGTCTTTCTGACTTAATTACTGCGTTTATCGACCCAAATGCCGAAGAAGTGGCAGAAAATGAAGTGGTCAATTTAGGCAAAAGTGACGATGACGTTGACGATGCTAAAGACGAAGATGAAGACGAAGATGAAGATGGTGATAATGACAGCGATAGCGATGATGATAACAGCATCGATCCTGAGTTAGCTCGCCAGAAATTTACTGAGCTTCGTGAACAATATGAAAAAACTCGCCAGACTATCAAGGCTAAAGGTCGTAACCACAAAGACACCGAACTTGAAATCTTATTGTTATCTGAAATTTTCAAACAGTTCCGTTTAGTACCGAAACAGTTTGACTATCTGGTTAACAACATGCGTGACATGATGGACCGAGTACGAACTCAAGAACGTCACATCATGCGTCTTTGTGTTGATCAAGTTAAGATGCCTAAGAAAAACTTCATTACGCTGTTTACCGGTAACGAAACCAATGACACGTGGTTCACTGCCGCTCGTGCAATGAATAAACCTTGGTCTGAAAAACTGGCAGGTATTGAAGAAGAAGTACAACGTAGCTTACAAAAGCTACAACAAATTGAAGTTGAAACTGGTCTGACAATCGAACAAGTTAAAGATATTAACCGTCGTATGTCTATCGGTGAAGCAAAAGCACGTCGTGCGAAAAAAGAGATGGTTGAAGCGAACTTACGTTTAGTTATCTCTATCGCGAAAAAATATACCAACCGTGGCTTACAGTTCCTTGACCTGATCCAAGAAGGGAATATCGGTCTGATGAAAGCGGTTGATAAATTTGAATATCGTCGTGGTTATAAATTCTCAACTTACGCAACATGGTGGATCCGCCAAGCAATTACTCGTTCAATCGCTGATCAGGCACGCACAATCCGTATTCCTGTTCACATGATCGAAACGATTAATAAACTGAACCGTATCTCTCGTCAAATGTTGCAAGAGATGGGACGTGAACCTTCACCAGAAGAGCTTGCTGAACGCATGCTGATGCCTGAAGATAAAATCCGTAAGGTACTGAAAATCGCTAAAGAACCAATCTCCATGGAAACCCCAATCGGTGACGATGAAGATTCACATTTAGGTGATTTTATTGAGGATACGACTCTCGAATTACCACTGGATTCTGCAACATCAGAAAGCTTACGTTCGGCAACGCACGAAGTATTAGCTGGTTTAACATTACGTGAAGCGAAAGTCCTGCGTATGCGTTTTGGTATCGATATGAATACTGACCATACTTTGGAAGAAGTAGGTAAACAGTTTGATGTTACCCGTGAACGTATTCGTCAGATTGAAGCAAAGGCACTGCGTAAATTACGCCACCCAAGCCGTTCTGAAGTATTACGTAGCTTCCTTGACGAGTAATTAACTTACTCTCAATCAACGTTATAACAAACGCCAGTGATATCACTGGCGTTTTTTTATCACTAATCACTAAAGTTATCTCTATTTTAGCGACTATTATTGAGTGCTTTGCAACAACCTCTTTCTGCAACGCACATTTATAAAAAATAGCCTTTTTATTTATAATATTACACATCGGCCTAAGCTTATCTCTCCATTCCAACACTAGGTTATTGATATCACAGTTATTCTCTATTTTATTTTTTTATTGTTTAGATTGAACATAAATTGCGCATACAGTCATTCAAAGGCTAGACCTCGTGTCAAATGGCACGTATAATCACACTCCATTAAGGCCCCTTAGCTCAGTTGGTTAGAGCAGTCGACTCATAATCGATTGGTCACTGGTTCAAGTCCAGTAGGGGCCACCAAATTTTAGCTGTTAAATCAGCACATTAAGCCACTTTGGGAAAAGTGGCTTTTTTGTTTTTATAGATCAGTGGCGACAAAATAGCAACAGAGCTTAATTGATGAATCTATTCTCCATAAATTAAAATAAGAAATATTTAATTTATAAAAGACAAGAAGTTTTAGTTTCAAAATTCTATAACGCTTTGAAAAATAAATACTCTCGCGTAAAATGTGGATCATCAATTCCACGTAATGTAACTACTTCTATTATTAATATATAATTCTTTTTTCTACTCTTTAAACTTTGTTCTTTTATTAATAGAAAACTAAAATCTGTTAAACGCCAAATATTCCCCCAGAAAAAACACAACATATTATTTTTTATTTATTTAAGCCAGATAAATCTTCAAGTAATACTTTCATTCTATAAGTATTATTTTTCCATTAATAATATGTTAAAAAAAAACATTTTTTTAAAAAAACCACCTATGTATATTTAGATCGTTTCCATTATTTTGATATAAAGATTAAACCTAACAGTAAATATCAACTATTTAATTAATGGAATAAACAACAATCAAATAAAAATATGGTAAATAATATATAGAGGTTATAAATGAAAAAATTACTTATTATTAGTCTTCTTTCCTTTTCATCATTTTCACATGCCGGTATTGATTTTGACGGCTATTGCAAAAAATTAAATGGAAGTGTAAAAAATGGCAAAATTTCCAGTCTCATGGTTGTAACTAATAGTTATAACGATGGGGAAAAACCAGTATTAACAGCCAATATAAAATTTGCACCTAAGACTGGTGACGCCTATCATTATGGTATTATGTACAATGCCTCTACACTTTACGATATCGCTAAAGTTTCATTTCTGACACAAGCAGATATAGTCATATGCGTTGGGAGTGAAAAAAAAATTCCTGGTAATGATAGCTTATATATGATTGGGTTATCAAAACATTAATTATCCTAAAATAAAAGAAATTATAACTAAATAAAAAAGGAAAATAATATAGCACGATAAAATTTTTATAAAACTACAAGAGGTTATAATGAAAAAAATAATTTTAATTATATTATTTATTTTATTTAATATACAACTATCATATGCTAGACCAGTCAGTAAAGTATATCGAGCGGATTCAAGACCACCAGAAGAGGTTTTTGAAAAAGGATTTGTCGCTTGGGGAAATAATATCAATTTTCATGCTCATGTAAATGGTGTTTCAGGGAGAAGAGGAAGTAAAGATTCTGCATTTATTCCGACAACATCAAGTTTTAAATCAAGTGAAAAATTTGCAAAAGATTTGCTCAATGTCTCAAGCGAAAATAAATCTTATATTTATAAGATAAGACCAACAAATAATTTTTATTCTGCACTTGAAACCGTCTATTATTATCATGATCAAATTAAAGAACGTGTCAGTGACATACTCAGAACCGTATTAACTGAAGAACAAGAATATTCTGCATATATAAATATTCCAAATCAATTAATAGAGCTTGTTACTATCTACACAAAAATAGGTAGTGATATTATTGAAGAAACAATTCCAAACCCTCATTATTCACCAGAAGAAACCCATTCATCTGATGAACCATATAAAGGTTATAACCCATTAAAGATAGATAATTTACCTCACCTTGTAATGGGGTTATCCATGACTAATATAAACAATGAATTAGCAGAGGCATCCGCAGTACTACCGTCATCTTCATTTACTTGGGGGTCAGTACTAAGTACCGTTATGGAAGTAGCAGAATTGTAATTAATAACATCGAGTAACTTGAACCATAAATGCCTCATATTTGCACATTCTATATTGACTAACATAGCTTCATCTTTCGGGTTCTCACCTATAGGTAAGAACCCGTTTTCATCCTAATTCAAATTTAAAATGAGTTAATTAAATTATTATTTATTTTATTGTAATTAAAAATTAATCAGATAAAAAACTTTCTTTTATATAAGTAAGATTAGTAATACGTGCAGTTTTATTTCTCTACTATGTTTTTTATTAATGAGATAACAATAGAAAAAGAATAAAAAAGTATGCTAAATAATCACTCAATAATAAAGCTCACTCTTGTTTTTCACTTAGAGTGAGCCTGATTTAGATATGATATTTAATGACTAGTTAAATTTATTAGTATTGTTCTTTAATTTGAAAGACGGACACTTTATCAGTTAAATTTTGTGCTTTCTCATCTAAAATCATTGTCGAAGTCGCCCCCTGTTCAACCAAAGCTGCATTTTGCTGCACAACAGAATCCATTTGGTTAATGGCTACGGCTATCTGCTCAATGCCCACTTTTTGTTCTTCTGATGCAATACTAATACCCTGCATAATATCGCTGACTTTAGTAATAGAAGAAACGATGTCTTGCATATGTTCACCTGTTCTATTGACTAATTCACGACCATGCGCCACATCAGCTACGGACTCTCTGATGATTTGGTTAATTTCACGCGCAGCATCAGCACTTCTTGCCGCTAAATTTCTCACTTCTGTTGCAACAACAGTAAATCCACGGCCTTGCTCACCCGCACGAGCTGCTTCAACCGCAGCATTTAATGCAAGAATATTAGTTTGGCTTGCAATGTTATTAACCACATCATTGATTTCAGCAACTTTTAATGTTCCTACTTCGATCTTTTTCATCGAGCTAATTGCATCATTCATGATATTAGAACCATCAATCGCTAAATCACGCGTTTCCGCTGTAATAGAGTTTGCTAAAATCGCATTATCGGTATTATTAACAACAGCAATTTTTATCTCTTCCATACTGGCTGCTGTTTGTTGTAGGGCACTTGCTTGCTCCTCAGTGCGAGAAGAGAGATCTTGGTTGCCAGAAGCAATCTCTGCTGAGCTCTTTTTGATCTCTAATGCTTCTTCTTTAACAAGTTGAATAGTAGATGTTAGCGAAGTTTGCATATTGCCTACATTAGAAAACAAAGTTCCAAATTCATCATTTCGTTTCTTCGGTAAGGTAAAACTTAAATCCCCCTCTCCCACTTTCTGCAAAATGGCAGATAATGTATTCAGATTAAAGATAAACGTTTTATTTACCCATCGAATGACAATATAAAGAAGAACAAGGATCACGCCAAGCGCAATGATAGTTGTGTAAATCGATAGCTGCACCATCCAAGCTTGTTGTGCTTTAATATCATCATTTACACCTTTAGTGATCACTAGATATTCATCAAAAAGATCTGAAAGTCTAGAAAAGTCATTTGATAGATTGGTTTCTGTATAAGCTAATGTATCAATAGGTGCAATAAGCTCATCAAGAAGGTAATAGAATAAGACTGAAAGTTGTTCTGAGTTACGTTGCGCATCAGGGCTTATTTTCTTTTCTTCTACCCAATGCGTGATAGTTGCTTTTGATTTTGTTGCCAACTCTTTTGCTTCAACAACAAGTGATTTAATCGTTTCTTGCTTATCTTCATTCGTCATTGTTTTCAATAACATCAGGTAATTGACGTGAGAACGAATAGTGGCTAATTCATATCTCGCTTCTTGAACATTATTCAATCTAGTATTCAAGGAATCCAATGATGCAAAGTTTCCTTGCATTCGATAAATAAAAAATGACGACAATACTGATGATAATAAGAAAATGACTAACAGTATAATGGAACCTACTTTAGCTGATCTTTCAATACTCATGAAATAATCCACCCCGGCAATTAAATAATACAAATGTACTCATTTATCGGCACGAAATAGATTTTATTTACTTATTAATCAGAATTATCGACACAATGCTTTATCTACATTCTCAATCAATGATGTTAATTAGTTTTTTCTGCTTATTTTTACATCTTAATCTAGATGATATACCAATATGAAATAATATTTTGGTGTTATTAATTAATTACTCTGGCTGGAAAACGCTTCTGATTGAAATGACATGCAGATAACTCTTTTGTATTTCGCACAAAATGACAAACATCACGAATAGATTAATATTTTTTAAGTATTTTACGAATTAACTCATAAAGGTGTAGGGAGCCAACTTGCATTTGGTGATGTAGGCGAGGGTTTTGTTAAATTTAATATGTCAACTACCTTTGTACAACCGGTTACTGAAAAAGCAGGAACGGTCAGTATCCCAATGTGAGCACGTTATATTCGTGTTGATAACCGCTTATCCGCAGAGGTTCTGCCAATGGTGCGACGACCTTTATGATTGAATATTATTAATCCCTTATTCCGTTTACCAGAATAGAATAAAAAACCACTCTGATAGTTAATTCAGAGTGGTTTTTTATCATTATAATGCTTGCTCTTCTATTTGAAACACTGCCACATTATCCATCAATACCTGCGCTTTTTCGTCTAACATCATCGTTGAAGATGCACCTTGATCCACTAAAGAAGCGTTTTGCTGTACAACGGTATCCATCTGATTAATTGCCACTGCAATTTGTTCAATACCAACACGTTGCTCTTCTGAAGCAAGACTTATCCCTTTCATAATATTGTTTACTTTTGCAATTGAAGCGACAATTTCTTGCATGTGTTCCCCTGTTTTATTAACAAGCGAAGTTCCTTCAGCCACATCTTCTATAGATGCTTTTAATATCTGACTTATTTCTTTTGCCGCATCTGCACTTTTAGAGGCTAAATTTCGCACCTCTGCAGCAACTACAGTAAAACCGCGTCCTTGTTCTCCTGCTCTTGCAGCCTCTACTGCAGCATTTAACGCTAAAATATTTGTTTGACTCGCGAGATTATTGATGACGTCATTAATCTCACCCACTTTTAACGCACCTTGCTCAATCTTTTTCATCGACGAGATAGCTTCTTTCATCACACTAGCACCATCTCTAACGATGTCATTGGATTGATTAATAATCACATTCGCTTCTTGGGTGTTTTCGGTGTTATTAGCTACTGCCGTTTTAATTTCTTCCATACTAGCAGCTGTTTGCTGCAGTGCGCTCGCTTGTTCTTCAGTACGAGAAGAAAGTTCTTGATTACCTGATGCAATTTCCGAAGCACCTCGTTTTATCTCTAAAGTTTCTCTTTTTACCGTAAGAATGGTAGAGATTAATGCTTTTTGCATATTACCAACATGAAAAAATAGCTCACCAAACTCATCTTTTCTCATTTTAGGTAAAGTAAAAACTAATTCACCTTTACCCACTTTATTTAAAATATCAGACAGCGAATGAAGATTAGAAATAAATATTTTATTTACCCAAATAATAACAAAACATAAAATAAACACTAAAATTAGTAATGAAATAATGGTTGAGTAAAGAGAAAATTCAACCATATTTTTTTGGTTATTAATAAGAGAAGCACTATTCTTAGCTTTAATAGCAACGTAATTATCAAATAAAGTATTTAATTTTTCAAAATCCTGGTCAAATTCTTTATCCTTTACTTTTATTGCCCCAGGATCGTTTGATATAACAATTAATCTATCAACTAAATTATAAAATAATTTTGCGATAGCATCGACGCTTTGCTGTGCTTCTATACTGACTTTTTTCTCTTTTACCCACTCGCCCATTGTTTTTTTGGCTCTTATGGCTATATTTTTATTTTTCTCAATAATTTCAATATATTTTTCATTTGCCAATGCGGTATCTTGCGCCAAGAAATTTACATTAGAACGCATAATTGCTAATTCATAGCGCGCCATCATTACGTCCGTATAACGTGTTAGCAGTGTTTCCACTTGAGTAAAATTATTTTTCATTTTATAAATAAAGAATGAAGATAATGCAGAAGATATAATAAAAACCAAGAACAATACAGACGCACCTATCTTAGCAGTTCGTTTAATACTCATAATAAAAACACCTATATGTATATATCGATAATATTTATTTTCTTATCGACTAAGATGTTTTTTTATTTAATTAAGACAAGCATTTATAAGTTAATGTTTTTTATTTTCAAAAAATGAATCTATCAATAATCAATCACTCTACTTTAAATAAATAATCATTTATTTTTACTTTATAAAATATTCCAACCAATATTATTAATAATAAAAAGCCTGCTTTTTATCAAAAGCATGGGTATTCCTATTGGACGGTAAAATTTATTTTTTATTCACCATATAAATAATGCCTTACTCATTCACAATCAAAAAAAAGAAAAAATACTTTATTTTCAACAAGTCACAGACACACTATCTCATTTTGAGAACAATGATATAATAAGTGAAATATTTTTTTGAACTCTGATGATTTACGGAGCCTTACCCTCTATGCAACCCCAATTTGAAAACGCGAAAAATACCGTAAAAACGTTATCAGTGTTTGACTTTGATGGCACGTTAACCTATCGCGACAGTTTTATTCCTTTTCTAAAATTCGCCTTTGGAAGACGTAAATTCTCACGTCGTTTAATTAAAATGGTGTTGCCTACATTACGTTGCTTTAGACGCAAACTGACTCGTGATGAATTAAAAGAAGTGCTTATTAAAACCTTCTTAACCAATATCGATGAGCAATGGCTAAAAGAGAAAGCAGAAGAGTTTTGTCAACTTTACTGGACCAAGTTAATGCGCCCTACTGGCTTATTAGCAGTCGCAGAAGAAATCAAAAGTAATGCTCAAGTCACTATCTGCTCTGCATCACCTGCAATGGTGCTACAGCCTTTTGCTGATAGACTAGGGATTAAATTGATAGGCACCACACTTGAAGTTGTTGATGGAAAATTGACGGGCAAAATTATCGGGAATAACTGTCGCTGTGGTGAAAAAGTTAAACGATTAGAAGGTGTCTACGGGGATTTAACGCAATATCATATGAAAGCTTGGGGGGACTCTCGTGGTGATTATGAATTGCTACTCGCGTCTCAAACACCTCATTGGCGCCAGTTTCATACCGGTCGTCGCAAATCTAAAAACTCACCAATTAAAGTGTCCGTAAAAAAAGAATCTTAGTCGCTGACTGTTCTCTTATCAATACAAACAACAAGCCCCCGCTAATGCGAGGGCTAAATAAAGTCTTAGATATTTACGCCGTGCTGTGCCGCTAATGCACCTAATCCACCGGCAAAACCTTGGCCAACAGCTTTGAATTTCCACTCTGAACCATGACGATATAACTCACCAAAGATCATTGCCGTTTCTGTAGAAGCATCTTCAGAAAGATCAAAGCGTGCAATCTCAGTATTATTGTCGTTGTTATAAACGCGCATAAAACTGTTGCTTACCATACCAAAGTTTTGTTTACGATTTTCAGCATCATAAATAGTGACTGCAAAGACCAGTTTTTTCACTTCAGCAGGGACTTTTGATAAAGTGATTTTGACTTGTTCATCATCACCATCGCCTTCCCCAGTACGGTTATCTCCTTGGTGTTCAACGCTTCCACATTGACTCACTTTGTTATTAAAGAAGATAAAACTGGCGTCTGAAAGTACTTTTCCATCTTCACCAACCATGAATACTGACGCATCTAAATCAAATTCTGCGCCATCTGTCACGCGGGCATCCCATCCTAGACCAACCATAGCAACCGACATTGTTGGTGCTTCTTTAGTCAGAGAAACATTACCACCTTTAACGAGGGAAACTGCCATATCAAAGCTCCTACTTTATTGAATAAACTAGCAATCACTTCTTATGATTGCCAGTGGTTAGTATCTTACAAATCAGCTATCAAGAGGCATTAATACCGTATTGAGCACAAACTGAGCCTAAACCACCCGCGTAACCTTGGCCTACTGCACGGAATTTCCACTCTGTACCATGACGATATAACTCGCCAAATAGCATTGCAGTTTCCGTTGATGCATCTTCCGTTAAGTCATAACGAGCAACTTCAATTTGGTTGTCATCATTAACTAAACGAATAAATGCACCTGAGACTTGGCCAAAGCTCTGACGACGAGCTTGAGCATCATGGATAGTGACAACGAAGATAACCTTATCGACATCGTTCGGGATCATGTCTAATTTGATTTTCAACGCTTCATCATCACCATCGCCTTCACCTGTGCGGTTATCACCAGTATGCACAACTGAGCCATCAGCAGATCTTAAATTGTTATAAAAAATGAAATCGGCATCGCTACGCACTTTTCCATTTGCAGCTAACAGAAATACAGACGCATCTAAGTCAAAATCTTGACCATCTGTAGAACGGGCATCCCAACCTAGTCCGACAAGGACGTTTTTCATCGTTGGGGCTGCTTTGCTCAGAGAGACATTACCACCTTTAGAAAGAGAAACGCTCATTTTATAACCTCTTTAGTTTTGTTTTTAATATTCTGATTTCTCAAGAATATTTATTAATTTGTCTTACCTTCATCATCTTTTTTCTCTGGAAATACAAAGCTTGCAATAATACCCAGAGCAAGAACCCCCAGCACAACAAATAGGCTAGTTGTCGCGGAAATGCTATATCCATGTTGCCAGATATGATCTGTTGCATTTAAACCCAATTTTGCAGCAATAAAGAACAACAGCACAATAACCGCTTTTTCAAGGTAAACGAGATACTGTTTTAACGCTTCTAACACAAAGTAAAGCGTACGTAAGCCTAAAATTGCGAACATCATTGCACTATAGACAATTAAGGGTTCACGGCTTACTGCGATAATAGCGGGAACCGAGTCGAAAGCAAACATCACATCAGAAAGCTCCACGACTGCTACACACAGCATAAGCGGTGTTGCATATAACGCAGCTTTTGTACCACGGCCGATAGTGATATCTTTGTTTTCAGGTTTCGCTAATTCAACATCCACTTCTTTTTGTGTTAATAAGAACGCGTGTCCAGTGATTTTTGGCCATATAGGAAAAAATCGTTTTACTAAGCGATAAGCAAGATGTTGTGAATAGTCTTCAATTTCTTCACTATCATCACCACTTTTCAGCATCATAACTGCCGTCCAAGCAACGATTAAGGCAAATACTATCTCAACATATGGTCCTAAACTTAACAGTCCTGTACCAATGGCAACAAAGATCCCACGGAATACAATCGCACCGATAATACCCCAATAAAGAACGCGGTGACGAAAGCGGTCTGGTACGGCAAACCAAGAAAAAATCGCCATCATGACAAACAAGTTATCAACAGAAAGCACTTTTTCTAACGCATAACCTGTTACGAATAAGCTCGCAACTTCTGCACCATGGTGAATATAAAGGAATCCTGCGAATGCCATAGCAATAGCAACCCAGAATATAGACCAAAATATGGCATTCTTTAACGTTATCGGCTTATCAGCACGATGCATGAATAAGTCGACAAAAATAGCGCCAATCGCAAGTACTACAAAGACAATGACAGTTTCTGTCGGAAAACCAATATGTGTGGATACCATAATAATTCCTGAACGGTTCCCTATATTAAATTAATTACAAACCAAATTCTGCGGGCTCAAAGCCTAATGCAATGGCAATAGCACGCACCGCTTCTTTTTCATCATTGTCAAAATCACCATCACTTTTCGCAACAGCAATACCGACACGAATAGCTAATTGTGCAGCTTCTGGTTGATCTTTCATTGCCAGAATATACTTCATCGTTTCGCCTTTACCGACTTCGGTATCGAATTCGAAACTAGTAATTAGCTTATTAAAGAATTCGATCACCTCAGAGGTATCAAACACTTTAAGTTCATCCGATGCTTTTAAAAAACCGAGCATCTTCTGTTTTTCTTCAGAACTCACACCGTCGCTGGCGATGGCGATACGCGCACAAACAGCCACCGTACCTTGCATAAATTTTTTGTTTTTAAAGCGACCAACTTGCTTTGCTAACTCAGAACGGCCCGTATTAAAACCTTCTTTTAATTTGTTAAAAAAACTCATGTTATTTTTCCTTATATCAACTTGATCACTTAGAACCCGCTGTCCAGCGAAATCCCCACCCATAGGCATTATCCATATCACGGTGGCCTTTAAAAAACTCATTGAGACGTTCAACTTTTATCGAACCGTTCTCATTAACTAGCCGTGCTATCGCACACATACCACGGCCATTATTACCATCAGTTAAACGGGTTTCGATAGGGGGTTGATCTGGCATATGAATGGTGACCACGCCATCAGTCTTACTCCAATTTGGCACTCCTTCATAAATAAACGCGAAAATCAGCACTTGCTTAATATTTTTCCATTCACGCCCATTGACAAAAATCCATTCACCACCAGCGACATCTCCCGTACGATCATCACCTTGCAACTCAACATAAGGAATATGATTGAAATCACCAAATCCGTTTCCTAATGCCTGAATAACGGATTTATGGCCTTGCTGAAGTTCAACAAAGGCACCGATATCTAAGTCGATACCTTTATTTCCTCCAAACAGCCCACCTAATAAACCAGAACCACTGCTCTTATTTTCACGATGCCAATCAAGGTTGATCCGAATTTTACCGAAGTCATCTTTCTTCGTTAGGCTGATTGCCGGTTTCTCTTTGGTTAAAGAGACCTTATTTAAGTTCACCGAACTTGACGCTGGCGTTGGTGCCGGTTTCGGTGCGGGTGCGGGTTCAGAGTCAGCAATATCAACACCAAAATGTTCAGCTAATGGTTTTAAACCACCGTTAAATCCTTGAGCGATAAAACGGAACTTCCAACTACCATTACGACGATACAATTCACCTAAAATTAATGCTGCTTCCGAACGACCATTAATATCAACATTACCGTTCGCGACAACCTCATTATTAGCATCAACTTGAATTGATAATCGTTGCAAGTTTGCAATAGTTTGTTGACCTTCACAGGTCGCTGTAAACGCAATTTTTTCAACATCTGGGCGTAAACGCGTTAAATCTACGGTAAAAGAAGTGCTATTTCCTGCTGTTGCATAAATAACCGTGCGATCATCGCTTGCTGTTTGCCCATAAAACACCATATCGGCATCACCATTGACTTTGCCTGAGGCATACAGTCTAAAGGCGGAAACATCTACAGGCGCCCCAGATTGAATTCGAACGATTAGAGTTTGATTAGGAACGGGTAAATTCCCACCTGGTGTCATATTCATTATCGCACCACCGTTGCTACAATATCAGGCATCATGTCGTTAATAACACGACCTTTACAAGGCGCACCAAATGCAGTGAAATCCCATTGGCCATGGTTGCGTTGCATAGAAGCAATCACGATACCAGTATGAGAACCTTGTTCTGTTAAGGTATAACGCACTAACTCTTTGTTTGTTTTTTTATCAACAACACGACAAAATGCATTTTCAACTTCATTAAATGTTTGTCCACGGAAGCTGTTTACAGTAAAGACTAAGTATTCAACATTGGTTGGTAAACGGTCTAAATCAACAAAAATGGTTTCATCATCACCGTCACCGTCTCCGGTTAAGTTATCACCAGAATGAACCACTGACTGACAACTTGATTTTAATTTTCTAAACCAAATGGTATCGATTTGATTACCACTTGCGTCAAGTAACACGCAACTTGCATCTAAATCAATAGAACCACCACCACCAAAAAGACCACCTAATAATCCTTTTTTCTTAATCGGATCCCAGCCCAAACCAAACATTAAATGGCTCAGTGTAGGTGCTTGTTTACTGAGAGAAACTGTTTGATTCTTGCTTAATGAAACCATAATTAAATTCCTTCAGAGGTAGAGTGAAACAATAATGCCATTTGTGATTAAATCCATATCGTGAAAATCATCATATCATGATGAAGTACATGAGCAAGACTATTTTTATCAATCAAATTTAAAGATTTGTCAACCAATTGATATAATTGATATTTATATAAAAATAAAATGCAAAAAATACAAATCAGCCATCATAATAACATGATTAACTAGTCTCATTTAAACATAAATCAAATAAATCATATTATGATTGACACCGTTCTTCGAAATCTTCATGATTATAGGTCTTGAACCCTACACTTTTATTTCACGGTATATAGCGTAATGAACAATACAATTTGGTTTATGGAAGGCTTATCATCACAACGCGATATAATTCAAAGTGTTAAAGACTTTGCAAAACAGCAGCACCAAGAGATCTGTGTGCTCGCATCTCATCGTCATACTCGAAATGAGATTTTATCGCTTGCTGATGGCGCTTTTTATGAGCCTCTTGAAGAGACATTGCGCTTAAAATTTATCGCTGATGTTGTAAAACAGCATCAAGTCAATGTCATTCATACTGGGCGTAATAGCGCATGGTTTGAATCACACCGCAAAGAAATTGAGTCATTAGGGGTAAAATTAACCACGGGTGCGACACAGCTTGAACAACTTCAATTAGCTGATAATAAAGTCGCTTTTGCACAAACCATGGAACAGTGTGGTCTTCCTGTTGTACCGTCTATTTACATTGATTCAATCGATGAATTAGAAAAACAAATAAAAAATCCACCTTTTGGTGAGATCTCTTTATGCATTAAGCCTGTAAAAGGCATTTACGGAATGGGTTTTTGGCGTTTCGATAGTGACGTTTCTCCTATGGCACTCTTCAATCACCCAGAAAACCGCCAGGTTAACCCACAACAATATATTGATGCATTAAAAGCGGTTGAACACTTTGAACCATTAGTACTCATGCCTTATTTACCCGGCCCTGAATACTCTGTTGATCTGGTTGTCGAGCAAGGTAATGTCATTGCCGCCGTCGCTCGTCGTAAAGACGGTGCAATACAACATCTCGAAATTTCAGGTGAAGCTTATGAATTAGGCAAAGCGTGTGCCACTGCCATGAAAGCAGATGGTCTTGTGAATGTGCAAACACGAAATAATCATCAAGGTCGCCCCTTATTGCTTGAAATTAATATGCGCCCTTCGGGAGGCATTGGTTACACCCAGCATTGTGGTATTAACCTCGCGGGTATTTTTGCTTTACGCCAATTGAGATTGATGAGTATCGAAGAAGCTCAAGCGCAAAATAACCATTTTGTACCAACAAAAATACGTTCAATCACCGATTCTATTGTTTTCAATTCAACGTTAACAAACATCATAAATACGGATAATAATTAATAATGAAGAATAGTATGAGTGACTCATCCGTTTATCGTCGCCCTCTTTCTTGTGGCACATTAAGTGTGACGCCAAATTGCCCTATTGAGTTACTTGACGAATTATTTGATATTGCAGAAAGACGCAATCCTAAGCGTGCATTTTTATTTGTCAGTAAAGTATTAGGGCGACATATCCCTGTTTCACCAAAGAAAATGCGTGAAACCTATCAAAAACTTGCCCGCCAATTTCCTGACTCGCTTGAAGGCCCTATTTTGTTTATTGGTATGGCAGAAACCGCCGTGGGTTTAGGTGCTGGCGTTTTTGATGAAGTAAAAAATCATTATCAACAAGCAATTTATTTAACCTCAACACGTCACCCTATTGATAACGGTGAATTACTGTGTGAATTTAAAGAAAATCACAGCCATGCAACTGATCACTTACTCTATTTACCAAAAACAGCAGAACAGCGCCAATGGGTAAAATACGCTAAAACAGTGGTATTAATTGACGATGAAGCCACAACAGGTAATACCTTTATTAATCTACTTTCGGCTTTACGTGAAGAAGGTGGATTAGCACATATTGAGCAGGTTATTACCGTCACATTGACAGATTGGAGTGGGAACGCTATTGCTGAGCGCGCCCCATTACCAATTAAAACACTCTCTTTAGTGCAAGGAAAATGGCAATGGGATGCTGATCCTAATGCGCCTCTACCTGTTATGCCAAATGTCAATATTACAGCTTCAGGCCAAGTTGCCATTACAGGCAAACAAAGTTGGGGCCGATTAGGTATGACAGCGCCCGCAAACGATCTGGGTTTAGCCATCAAAGCATCCGTAGATGAAAAAATTCTGGTTTTAGGATCGGGGGAATTTGTCTGGGAACCGTTCTTGTTGGCTGAACGTCTTGAAAAACAAGGTGCTATTGTAAAATATAGCGCTACAACCCGTTCACCTATTTCAACCAATTTTGCCATTCAATCAGCCATTACTTTTACTGATAATTATGGTTTAGGTATTCCTAATTTTGTCTATAACGTAGCACATCAACAATTTGATCGTATTTTACTATGTTGTGAAACGCCAACCGAAAGTATTGATAGCCAATTAATTGAAGCTCTCAATAAAGTTGCGCCTATTGTTGAGGTAATTAGTTATGACTAAGCCTGTGATTTTAACCGATCTGGACGACACCTTATTTCAAACACGTCGAAAAATGGTGGATGAGTTAGCACTTGAACCGTATCGAACGGGTGCGCTTGATAGAAGCTTAAAGCCTCGTAGTTTTATGACACAAGAGCAAGCCATGCTTGTTGATTGGATGTTAGAACATGCCGATGTCATTCCCGTCACAGCACGAGGCACTGAAGAAATCAGCCGAGTCACTATTCCATTTCATTCATGGGCAATCACCACACATGGTGCGGTGATATTAACACCTGAAGGTACGGCTGATACACAATGGCAAAACTATATTACTCAAAGCTTAGCGCCATATACACAGCGTTTGTTGACTCTACAACAGTCAATTACGCAATTAATGGCCGAACGACATATTGATGGTTGGGCGCGAATTAACTATGAATATGATGATTTGCCTATTTATTTAGTGATGAAGCATAACGATAGCACCCGACTAGAAGAGCTATACGCCATAGGTGATGAGATAGAAAAAACATTCTCAACCGAAGGTTTTTATATTCATCGCAACAGTAACAATATTGCTTGGTTACCTGAACCTATTGAAAAAGGTAAAGCCGTCACCTATTTGCTTAATAAATTAAAAGTAGAACGTGGCGTTTTTCCTGTCATTGGTTTAGGCGATAGCCTGAGTGATCATCGTTTTATGAAATTATGCAGTTGGTATGGGCTTCCTCGCCAAAGCCAATTCGCTGATGCGATCAACACAAAAATTTTTGGAGAATAAACATGATGGATCATAAACCGTTTTCAGGATCTTATGTATCAGGTGATGTCGATTTTCTACTTCAACCCGTCAATATTGAAATGACACCCGTTGAGTTAAAAGAAGAGCTGATACAGTCAGGTAAACGCCACTATTCTGACATGCTAAGCCAAGAGCCAGAACCCACAACATGGCATCTAGATCTGTTTGAAAAAGCGCTAGAAGCCGGTGCGACACGCTTAGCAACTGAAGTGATTATGTTGGCAAAATCCCTTATTGAACGCTTTGGTGACACCCCAATAATTCTGACAAGCCTTGTCCGTGCAGGTGTTCCTTTAGGTGTAATGTTGCAACAAACCTTGCGTAAAATGGGAAAAACCTCTTATCACTATGGAATAAGCATTATTCGAGATAGAGGCATTGATAGCGAAGCACTTTCATGGATTGAACAACATCATGGTACAGAAGGTGTTGTTTTTGTTGATGGTTGGACGGGAAAAGGCGCGATTACAGGGGAGTTAATTCGCTCATTAGCAGGACGCGAAGGTTATCCTTCACAACCACGTCTTGTTGTCCTTGCTGATCCTTGTGGTTGTGCATGGCTAAGTGCTAGTGATGAAGATTGGCTTATCCCTTTTGGGATCATGGGGGCGCCCGTTTCAGGGTTAATTTCACGTTCAATTTGGACGGAAAAAGGCTTCCATGGTTTTGTCGATTGCCAACATTTAAAGCACTATGAATGCAGTCGTTACCTTGTTGATACAGTAGGAAAAGTCGTTGACTCCTTGCTTGATAACGACATTCCACATGCCACATTTAAAGAACAACAATCAGACTTAAAAAAGCTGAGCGAAAACGTCGTTAGTTCACTTGCAAAAAAATATGATATTTCAAATATCAATCGTATAAAACCCGGTATTGCCGAAGCCACACGTGCTGTTTTACGCCGTGTACCCGAGCATGTTCTTGTGAGAGAAATAACCGATCCTGATGTGGCGTTACTGGTTTATCTTGCACAAGAAAAAAATATTGCTGTTATTGAAGCAGGGCAAGCGCTTGGTCAATATCGTGCAGTGACTATCATTAAAAAGGTGAAATAATGATTGAACGATTATCTCCGTGGAATTTAGGTGCAACACTTTATATGCCTGCAACTCGAACCGATATTGCAACAACGATTATCGATCAAAAAATTGAAGGGCTACGCTCTTTAATTATCTGTTTAGAAGATGCGGTTAGTGATGCTGATATTCCCGTCGCATTAGAAAATTTGGCTACATTATTAAATACATTAGCAAAGCATAAAAAGAACCACGATTGTAGCCATTGGCCACTGCTATTTATTCGTCCTCGCCATCCAGAAATGGGTCAATGGATCACCGAACATCTTGATGTCAGTGCTATTGACGGTCTTGTGTTACCTAAATTTACACAAGCTTCTCTGCCTGTTTGGTGGGATATTATTGAAAATACACATTTATGTATGATGCCAACACTTGAAACAGAAGAAGTGTTTGATGTTATTCAAATGACAGCACTTGCAAACCACCTCCTGTCTCACCCTTGCCATAACAGAATTATCGCGTTACGTATTGGTGGTAATGACTTAATGAATGTGATTTCACTAAGACGTAATCGCCAGTTAACACTTTATGATGGTCCAATGGGTTACGTCATAAAAATGCTGGTTGCCGTATTTGGTGCTCGTCAATTTGCACTCACTGCCCCTGTTTGCGAGCATATCGATGATCACCATATTATGGATAAAGAGCTTGCACTTGATATCGCCAATGGTCTTGTGGGTAAAACAGCAATACATCCAAAACAAATTCACAAGATTGAACAAGCTCTTATGGTATCTCAATCCGATCACTCAGATGCCCTGCGTATTTTAAATTCAACTCAAGCGGTATTTAAATCACAAGGTGCGATGTGCGAGCCAGCAACGCATCGCCGATGGGCATTAAGTATTTTAACGAGAGCTAAAATTTATGGCATTATTCCTAACCAACAAAATAATGCTCAACGTTTTAATGCAACATAAAATACTCTATAGCAGGTGATGAGCTCAATAAGATAAAATAATGCCCTATCTTGATTTTGATTTATAAGTTTCTAGTTAAAATATGTTATCTTTGACTAGAACTTATAAAAAACAAAACCAATTTTTTATTTAAAAAAGTAATTTTTTTATTTCAATTATTATTTGATACTACATTTAATAGGACGCTTATTTTATTTATACTTGTATTACTTTTGATACTTGTAAATAAAAAGTAAGAACAAGAATAATAAAAGTTAAAGCTAAATATTTTAACACACGAATGACAGAATAAGTGGTAACTAAGCATGCAATTAAGCACTCGTCAGGTCAGAGTCTTTACACTGGCAACCCTTTTAAGCTCGGGAAAAAAGGTTCCAACCATTAAGATTATTTCTGCTCTTGAATGCTCAGAGCCAACGTTAACTCGCGTTTTAAAAGAGATAAGAGATTCTTATGGCGCTGAAATAAAGTACAGTAAAGCATCCCGTGCTTATCAAATGACCGAACGTGGTCAGCTTGATAATAAAGCATTGCGCCGTATGCGTGAGGCATTATCAGCCAGTGAAGATCTCCGCCATAATGGAATGGCAAGCCGAGTTTACCTCGATAAAGATAAGAAAAAATCGGTTTCACTTTCATTAAAAATGTCTGCATTACGCAAAATTGATAGATTATCTTATCTGAATAATTCTACACGCAGTGAGGCTGTTGAATTATTGGTTGATCATTATGTCGAAAATTTAATTCAATCAACACTAGCTGAGAAAGAAAAAAATAAAAAACAAGATTAAGAGAGTTAATCATATATAATAAAAAACAACTTGATACTACTGTATCAAGTTGTTTTTATAATAAAGAAAAAGAAAAAATAAATATAAAAATCATTCAACATAATATAATTTATATATTTATTGAATTAAATACTTATTTGACTATATATTTCTCCAACCATTAATTAAAAATGTAATTAATTGAATTTATTTATATTTTTATTTGGTTTTAGATTTATAAAAATAGAGTATTTATACTTAATCCTTATCTACCACTCTTTTTGCACTATTCCGTTCAGAATTAGTCGATAAAAAAACACGCTTAATAAGAAATGTTGGATAATCACTCAAAATAAGAGTAACTACGACTTAATTCCTCTTTTATTTTACTTTTTATGCGATCTTCGTTCAGATTAATAATATCGGACAATCATCACTGCGTTTTTTTCCTAATTTAATTAAACTAAGCATAATCTCAATTGAACACGTTCATCAGTCAGTTAGTATATTAATCGCTTATTCCTATCTCACTAACAGGATAAATGCATGAGAAGATTGCCA
The DNA here is from genome assembly GCF_009915985.1 of Proteus sp. G2626. NCBI lineage: Bacteria > Pseudomonadati > Pseudomonadota > Gammaproteobacteria > Enterobacterales > Morganellaceae > Proteus > Proteus sp. G2626. The sequence continues at coordinate 154,058 of NZ_JAABNH010000007.1, forward strand.
GTTTACCTTTTACTTGATACATCGGGTTCTATGTATGGAGAACCTATTGAAGCAGTAAAAAATGGTGTTGAAATGCTCTTATCAACATTACGTCAAGATCCTTACGCATTAGAAACCGCCTATATTTCTATCATTACCTTTAACTCAACAGCACAACAAATTGTTCCACTCACGGATTTAATCAATTTTAGCGTACCCGATTTCGTGGCAAGTGGAACAACTGCATTAGGTGAAGCGCTGACATTAGTTTCTGATCGTATTGAAAACGAAGTACGAAAAACAACAGCCGAAACCAAAGGTGATTGGCGTCCGCTAGTTTTTGTAATGACTGATGGCACACCAACTGATGATTGGAAGAAAGGCGTTGAGAAATTTAGAGCAGCACGCACAGGTGTTGTTATTGCGTGTGCAGCAGGACAATCCGCACAAACGGATATACTAAAAAATATCACTGAAATTGTATTACGACTGGATACAACAGATTCTAATACGATAAAGTCATTTTTTAAATGGGTTTCAGCCAGTGTTTCTGTTGGTAGTCAAAAAGTCGATTTAACCAAGAAAGATATTAGTGATCTCGATGAATTACCTCCACCACCTCCTGAGGTTAACGTTGTACTTTAAATAAAAAAGGAATGAATATGTCAGTAAGTTTAAAAAAAGGACAAGGTGTTAGTTTAAAGAAAAATGAATATGATCTTTCCTCTGTCACTATCGGTTTAGGTTGGGATATCAACGAAGAGAAACGAGGTTTTTTGGGCGGGCTTTTTGGTAAAAAAAGTGAAGAATATGATTTAGACGTTATCGCTTTCTTATGTGGTGAAAACGGTAAAGTCAACGATCTGGGTAACATTGAAGGGGGGCAACCTTCTCTTGTTAATGGTGACATCATTTTCTTTAATAGCCTAAAACATAAATCTGGGCAAATTTGGTTAACAGGAGATAATCGTACAGGTGCAGGAGATGGAGATGATGAGCAGATCATCGTAAAATTAAATACCCTCGACCCTAAATTTACCAAAATTGTCTTTATTGTTCAGATTTACAATGGTCGAGAGCTACAACAACACTTCGGTAAAGTACAAAACGCCTTTATTCGCGCTGTTGATGCAAAAAATATAGAAATGGCTCGTTTTGATTTATCTGGAGGCGAAGCCTTCAACAACCAACGTTCAATGCTGTTTGCTGAATTAGTCAGAGAAGAGAATGGCTGGAAACTTAACGCCATTGGTGAGCCTTCAAGTTCAGATAGCTTTATTTCTTACTTAAAGGACTTTACCTAATGAGAAGACTTCCTGTTTACCTACTAATTGATACTTCAGGATCAATGAGAGGTGAATCTATTCACGCCGTTAATGTGGGAATACAAACAATGCTAAATGCATTGAGACAAGATCCCTACGCATTAGAAAGCGTACATATCTCAATTATCACTTATGATAATGAAGCGCGTGAATTTATTCCATTAACGGCATTAGAAGATTTTCAGCTCACGGATATCACTGTCCCTAGCTCTGGTGGCACCTTTACAGGTGCGGCTCTCGAATGCTTAATCAAGTGCGTTGATCGTGATATTAAACGCTCTGATGGTGACCAAAAAGGTGACTGGCGCCCTCTCGTTTTTTTAATGACCGATGGCACACCTTCTGATGCTTACGCCTATGGTGAAGCAATTAAAGAAGTGAAAAAACGTTCATTTGGTTCGATCATCGCTTGTGCTGTTGGCCCGAAAGCCAAACACGATCACCTTAAAGAACTCACCTCGCAAGTGGTTGCCTTAGAAACTCTCGATTCCAATGCCTTCTCTGGCTTCTTTAAATGGGTCTCTGCCAGTGTTGCCTCTGGCAGTTCAAGCGCTGGGGTTAATACCGATAAAGACACATTACCGCCACCACCTCCTGAAATTCAGTTGGTACTGTGATCCACAAAAGCAAAGCGCTTCAAAAGGCTTTGCTTTTATTTTATTCAGGCTTTGGTTTATTCATCACAATACATAACAGCCACAATAAAGTGATAAGGTACAACAATGAGAAGGCTACCCATTTTCTTTGTTTTAGATTGTTCAGAATCGATGATTGGTGAAAACCTAAAAAAGATGAATGACGGTCTGACAACTATTATTAGCGATCTAAGGCGTGATCCACACGCCCTTGAAACTGCTTATATTTCTATTATCGCCTTTGCTGGCGTTGCAAAAACGATTGTTCCACTCACTGAAGTCGTCTCTTTTTACCCACCTCAACTTCCATTAGGAGGAGGCACTTCATTAGGCAGTGCATTACGAGAACTTTCTCACCAAATCGACACTCAAGTAAGAAAAACCACGCTTGAGCAAAAAGGCGATTGGAAGCCTGTCGTTTACCTTTTAACAGATGGCAGGCCTACCGATGATTACGCACAAGAGATCAAGCGCTGGAAAGATCACTACGCCAACAAAGTTAACTTAATTGCGATTGGATTAGGCTTAAGTGCAGACTTACATGTGCTGTCGCAATTAACTGAAAATGTACTGTTATTTACCGAAACACAAGAAGGCGATTTTACTCGTTTTATTAAATGGATAACGATGTCAGTGGTTTCTCATAGCCGAAGTGTTGGCGAAGAGCCACCACCACTTTTAAGTCAAACAGAGCATATTGTTCGTCTTGCCAAAGACGATGTGGCTCGTGCCTATGATGAATCTTGTGTCACTTTTGTCGGCCGTTGTAGCCACACACGCTCACCTTATTTAATGAAATATGAACGTCCTCCCATGAAAGCTTCAGGGTTGGATTTTAATCTTAACCTTAATGGCTTTAACTTAACGGGTTGCTACACCTTAAATGAAGATTACTTTGCATGGAGTGATCTCAGCGCCACCGCATATCAAGTTAATACCAGTGAACTTCATGGCACTCCAGGTTGCCCTTATTGTGGCAATGCGACTGCTTTTGCCGTTTGCCAATGTGGCAAATTGCTCTGTGTAAATGGCCCTGAAACCGTTATTTGCCCTTGGTGTGATAACAACATCACCTTTGGAGATAACAGCAATCAATCTGACTTTGATGTCACACGAGGTAAAGGCTAATGGATAAAAAAGCCCTACTCACAAAACTGATTATTGATGACACACTGACACAACAGCGTATTCCGGTACATGAAGAGTTGGTTATTGCGCTGTATGAAGATGCGGAAATCGCTCAACATATTGATTTTATTATTGATAGAATCAAAGCAAAAACAGCAGAAAAAATAACAACGCAAGACAAAGCACAACCTATTCTTCTGTTATTGCCACCAGCCCACAATTTAGCCTCTGACGAAGCATCATTACCAAAAGAAAGCTCATTAAAACCAGGGCAAATTCCAACACACTCATCACCAATGCCAATAGAAAAACCGATTATTCACCGCCCTACGGCCAAAATTACTCTTTCTAATGCTAAAGTAGGTAGCGAATTTAATTCTTCGATTAATATTGAATTAGATACGCTTGATACTGCACAAATTAAGTCAGTGAATTTTCCTGAAGATCTCGGCATAACCTTTGATGCCAAAAGTTGTTGCTTAGTTGGCACACCAATAAAAAGTGGTAATTTCACGCTAACAATAAACTGGTCTGTAAATTCAGCGCATTACCACAATGATGTATTATTAATCATTAATCCAGATCCTCGTAGCTTATGGCAAATTAACGAACCTCCCGCAGATAGCCCTTATCCTAAAGCACATATTGATAGCAAACTTATTCTTGAAGAAGATATTCGTATTGCAGGTGCCAGCCGTCGCGGTCGCTCTCATGAACATGCAGGTACATTCCGTGATGACGATTTTTACATTCACCACGATAACCAAAGCCAATGGAATATTTTAATTGTTGCTGACGGTGCCGGCAGTGCTCGCTACTCTCGTGAAGGTTCACGCATTGTCACAAAAGTTGTCAGTGAATACCTTGAAGAACAATTGAACATTGAGAAAAATCCCATATTAGCACCTTATCTCAACACCATTCACCAATGGGATGATGAGAGTGAGAAAAGGCAAGTAGGCAACTTTTTTTCTAAGCTATTTCATAATGCGTCACAGCTTGCGATTAATCACCTAAAGAATGAAGCCATTCGCATTAATGAGCCCATAAAATCGTTTTCCACTACACTGTTGGCAACGGTGGCTTTACGTATCGATGATGAGCTATTTGCAGCGGCATTTTGGATGGGTGATGGTGCAATTGCAGCTTATGGACCCGCCGGAAAGGTCCGTGTTTTAGGTATTCCTGATAGCGGTGAATATGCAGGACAAACCCGTTTTCTTGATGAGAGTGCGGTGAATGATATTGAATTTAATCGACGCATTATTATTGGTAAATGGAGCGAAATTTCACATCTGATATTAATGACAGATGGTGTGTCTGATCCGAAGTTTGAAACAGATAACGGCTTACAAGATCCCAATAAATGGGCAGCGCTTATTGATGAAATATCGCCTTGTTTAGCTTCACCGGAAACCGCTGATAAAACACTGGCCGAATGGCTAAATTTCTTTTCAGCAGGCAATCACGATGACCGCACGCTGGTTGTGGCTTGGTGATCATCAAAGAGAAAATAGGTGAGTTTCATGGCAGATATCATTACCTGTACAACACAAAGTGGGAAAACCGTCCAGTACGTCAATGAAATTATTGGCTCTGGCTCAATGAAAGATGTCTATTTTTCCCCTGACAGAACCTATGTTGTTGCCTTTTATAAGACAAAACAAAACGCACAAGCCAAAGATAGAATCGATATGATAACAGGCTCTTATCGTCATAATATCTTTGAGCAAAGTGGCGGTGAATACTGGAAAAACCTTTTTTGCTGGCCAACTGATGTTGTTGAACATCAAGGCAAAATTGGTATTGTAGTGCCGACATATCAACCCCACTTTTTCTTTAAATATGGCTCTAAAAACAATGACTTTCTTGCCATAAAAGGTCGTGAAAAAGAAGGTAAATGGTTTGCAAGCGCCAACAACCAAAATAAATTTCTCGATCCTAGAGAAAGAGGTAATTTATTAAATTACTTGAAAGTTTGTTTATTGCTTTCTCGTGCAGTCCGCCGAATGCATGCCGCGGGCTTATGCCATAGCGATTTAAGCTATAAAAACGTCCTTATCGATCCTGAGCAAGGTCATGCTTGTGTGATTGATATTGACGGTTTAGTGGTTCCTGGAAAATACCCACCTGATGTTGTTGGAACACCTGATTTTATTGCACCTGAAGTGGTAAAAACCAGCCATTTACCGAAAGAAGATCCTAACCGAATTTTGCCAAGTATCACCACTGATAGACATGCCCTTGCAGTATTGATCTATATGTATCTGTTTTATCGCCACCCTTTACGGGGCGGTAAAATTCATGATCTTGACGATGAAATGCGTGATGAAACACTCTCTATGGGTGAAAAAGCGCTGTTTATTGAACACCCAACAGATCGTAGCAATGCGGTAAAATTGAATCAGGTAAAACCGTCATCTCTACCTTGGGCTGATCCTGAAAAAATCCCATACACTATTATGGGGCCTTACCTAACACCTCTTTTTGAAAGAGCTTTTATTACAGGGTTACACGATCCTTCGCAACGCCCTACCGCAGATGAATGGGAAACCGCTTTAGTCAAAACGGTAGATTTAGTTCAGCCTTGTCAAAATAAAGACTGTGAACAGCAATGGTATGTTTTTTCAGGAAAAACACAGCCAGTTTGTCCTTATTGTCATACCCCATATAAAGGGCAATTGCCGATTTTAAATCTCTACTCTTCCCGTAAAGCCGGTAGCTTTAGACCCGACGATCACCGCTTAATGGTTTGGAGTAATCAATCACTGTTTCCTTGGCATGTTAATCGCCTTATTGCGCCTAATGAACGCACCACAGATGAACAGAAAAAGCGCGTAGGCTATTTTGTTTATCACAACTCAACATGGTGGCTTGTTAATGAGCGTATTGATGGATTAATGGTATTGCCAGAGAAAAAGCAAATAGCGATTGGCGATAAAATTGCATTAACCGATGGATTGCAATTTGTGTTATCGACAGAAGAAGGTGGGCGACTTGTTGTGGTGCAATTAGTGTCTAATTAATAAAGTAAGAGAATAATCCGTTTAATTTATCGCGGTTATTCTCTTTTTTCATTATGTTAAATTTAATATTGAGATCAAAGCTTAAATTCCATAACCAAATTTAAATCTTTTGCTGGTTTTCCTGTTTCATAGCGCCATTGTTCCATTGCGTGAATAAGTGACAAACCAAAAACATCCACTAAAGGTGAGTCTAAAATCCTAATATTTTGTACATGCCCATTTTCATCAACATCAAATTTCGCCTTTAATTCACCTTCAATGCCTTGAGAACAAGCTTTTACAGGATAACTAGGTAATGGACGTAATAAATTCTTAGGGTAATTTTTAACCGTAAGATTTGACTCTTTTATTTCACTTTGAGTCATTTTCTCTGGTTCATCGGCTAATTTTGGTTTCAATAACAAATTAGATTGAGCATCCGGCTGTATTGATTGAGTCGCACATCCATTTAGTAAAATAGTGCTACAAAGTAAACTTAAAATAGCTAATTTTATTTTCATTTTTCTTTTCTAAAATAAGATTAAATATAAAAATAAAATAACACATCTCATAATTATTTTTATTCTCAATTTAGTTATTTAGTTAAGAAAAACTGTGCAATTAATCCTATTTTAGTCATTTTATTTAAATCCAAGTCAGATCACAGTTTCACATCTCACCCTTTCCATTCAGCGCTAACATTCAATATTGGATATCAAGATCTCAGTTTATTAAGCCTCATTATTTACAATACCCCACTGTGATAATTGGAGGCATGAATGAAAACTAAAAATAAAATCAATGTGCTAGAGCTTATTTCGCCAGAGATGAAACAAGTTATGCAATTTTATGCAGATAATCCGCAACCTGCGCCAGAAAATGATGGCTATCCATCGATGCGTCTTGCTTATAATCAAGATAGGCGTTATTGGAATGCTGATGCACCAGAGATGTTTAACATACAAGATATTTCGGTGAGTACTTCTTATGGGAATGTATTAACACGTCTTTATCAACCCAAAGAAAAAACACCTGCAACACTTTATTATCTTCATGGTGGCGGTTTTATTTTAGGGAATTTAGATACTCACGATCGCATTATGCGACTGCTTGCCAGTTATACTGGTTGTACTGTTATTGGTATTGACTATTCACTGTCACCAGAAGCGCATTATCCTCAAGCCATTGATGAATCCGCACAGGTTTGTCAGTATTATCATCAACATGCAAAACACTACGATATTAATACACAACAGATTGGTTTTGCGGGTGACTCCGCAGGTGCGATGTTATCGCTTGCCACAGTATTATGGTTACGTGACAAACACATTAACTGCGGTAAAGTGAGTGCCACTTTGCTTTGGTATGGATTATATGGCTTACGCGATTCTACCAGCCGTCGACTTTATGGTGGTGAATGGGATGGGTTGCGCCAACAAGATTTAGAAGAGTATGACAATGCGTATTTAACCGCACTTGGCAGTCGTGACGCACCTTATTATTGCTTATTTAATAACGATTTAACGCAAGATATTCCACCTTGCTTTATCGCTAGCGCACAATACGACCCACTTATTGATGATAGTGTGACGCTATTTAAAACCTTAGAAGCGCATCAATTACCTTGTGAATATAAAATGTATTCCGGCACATTACATGCTTTTTTACACTATTCACGTATGATGAAAGTGGCAGATGACGCCATTCGAGATGGCGCTCACTATTTTGTAAAACAACTGGCTTTGTAAAACAATTGGCTTTTCTAGAACTCAAGATTTCGAATAAACCGATAATCCGCGGACGCCTCTTTAAGTCGATACAGACTTGCAGGGCGTCCTCTTTCTGCCCGTTTTTCTCCTGTATCAATCAATAAATCTGCTTGTTCGATGCGTCGTCTAAAGGATTTTTTCTGGATTTCTTTCCCAATCAGAATTTCATGAACATGCTGTAACTCAGGCAAGGTAAACACTTCGGGTAATGCAAATCCGGGAACAATTGAATAGAGTGATTTTTGCTTTAAACGCTCTCTCGCTTGTGTAATTAACTCTCGATGATCAAACGCTAAGCTTTGTTGTGTAACCTCATCAATAGGGCACCACATTACCGAATCCACAGTATCAATATGAGCTTCGCACGCTTGATGTGCCATTAACGCGGTATAACAGACTGTTACCGACCAGCCTCTTGCATCACGCTGATCGTTCCCCACTGAACAGAGTTGCTCAATATAAGGAGGGATGACCCCCGTTTTCTCTTTTAATTTTCTTAGCACCGTATCTTCAAGACATTTATCTTGCACTTCATCGACAAATCCACCGGGTAAACCCCATTTTCCTTTTTCAGGATGCTCCCCTCTTTTCACTAACAACACTTTTAACTGCTCTTCATGATAAGTAAACAGCACGGCATCAACGGTGATGAGTGGGGATAGGAAATCACGACGATTATAACTGGCTAAAAAATCTTGTTCATTCATGGCGGAAACTTAATTAGAAAACGATAAGGCTATTTTAAGGTTAAACAGCAAAAAATCAAATTTTGTCATAAAGACACTAAATCAGTTGACAAGAATAGTGTCTATAAGACACAATACACTTATTGTCATAAGGACACTTAAAAAAGGAAATACTATGTTTAACTTAAATTATTTTAAAGCTGACTCATCAACATTCATCATTAAATCCGTTAATGGTAAAATCCGCCAACAAGGTAAAGGCTTAAGTTTTTGGTATAACTCAGCCACAACCTCCATTGCGGCATTACCTTTAAACGCACAAGAAGCGCCATTTATTTTTAACTTCCAAACCGCAGACTTTCAGAGTTTACGCATCCAAGGACAAATTTCATTTCAGGTCAAAACCCCTGAAAAAGCGGCAGAAGTGCTCAACTTTAACTTAAGTAAAAACGGTAAGTCATATGCCTCTGAAGATCCACTCAAACTCAGTGATCGTGTTGTGCGTATTGCACAAACCTTAATTCAAGCAAAGATCCAAAGTACTCCCCTCAGAGAAGCATTATTACTCAGCCAATCATTAGTGACTTTGGTGATGGAACAATTAATTGAACACTCATCATTAGAAGCATTAGGCATTGCAATTTTAGATGTTTCTATTGCAGCAATTACCCCATCACCAGAAACCTTAAAAGCGCTAGAAGCCGAGGCAAGAGAATCCTTACTGAAAGAAGCCGATGATGCAATTTATGCGCGTCGTAAATTCTCAGTTGAACAAGAGCGCACCATTAAAGAAGCAGAATTAGAAACTGACTTATCCGTTCAACGCAAACGACAAGAAATTGAAGAAGCACGTTTAGAAAATGAACGTACATTATTACGAGAACAAGCAGAAATTGAAAAAGAACGCCTTGAAGCCAAAGTGAATGCTGAAGCAAAACGCAAAGAACTTGTCGCATTAAGTGCCGAAAATCAGCGAACACAATCAGAAGCTGATGCCTACGCCATTGAAGCGACCATGCGAGCTTACCGTGAATTGCCCGTTGAAAACTTAAAAGCCATGGCGCTAGCAAAAATGGACTCACAACAATTAATGGCAATGGCATTTGAAACCTTAGCGCTTAATTCAGGGAAAATCGGCGAACTGAATATTACCCCTGATTTATTTAGCCAATTTATGAAAAAAGGCGGTAAATAATGCAACGTAACAACGATTTTCGCTTTGTGTTAGTGATGAGAAAAAGCCGTTTACAAGAATTAATCGAGCGCTTTAATACCTGGTCACAAGCCAAGTTTTATTTAGAACACAACAATGTTGAGGTAAAGGATTACCTCAACGAACACAATCTATATCAAAAACAATTAACAGAAGCCGAGTTGATTTTAAAATCCCTAGGACGCTTTCAGCTATTAGAACGAAATTTATTACCTAGCTATCAATTTTCACCCCACGATATTGTGGTGGTGATTGGTCAAGATGGGCTTGTAGCTAATACACTGAAATATCTCAATGGGCAGCCTATCATTGCAATAAACCCTGATCCATCAAGATGGGATGGTAAATTATTACCCTTTGAAATAGGGCAATTAAAAGAGACGGTGATTAATACCATTAATCAAAAAATGCCATTTAAAACGGTCACTTTCGCGCAAGCGACAACCAATGATGGTCAATCATTATTAGCAGTTAATGACCTATTTATTGGCCCTAAAAGTCACACTTCCGCGCAGTATATTTTACAATGGGATGGTGCTCAAGAAGCACAATCCTCATCAGGCATCATTGTGTCAACGGGATTAGGATCAACTGGGTGGTTTCAATCTATTCTTGCGGGCGCAATGGCAATAACAGGAAAAGCTTCGCACCCTCTGTTACAAGGGTTTAACTGGGGTGATCGAAAGCTACAATTTAGTGTCAGAGAGCCATTTCCTAGCAGAACAACAGGTGTCACACTGACTTTTGGCACTATTGAGCCTGACTCACCGTTACAATTAGAGTCTTTGATGCCAGAAAATGGAGTTATTTTTTCGGATGGCATCGAAGATGACTATTTACCGTTTAATGCAGGCTGTATAGCGCATATTGGTATCGCTGATATACAAGGGCAATTAATTAGCCAAAAAGGACGTCAGCGGATTTAGATTTATTGAGTGTTACGTAACACCGTTTCAAGTCCTGAAATCATTACATCAAGGACAAACAAAAATGCAGCATCACCATTATCACTATCCATAATGGCAACGGCTTGAGTTAATAATGGCGGATAGTGAACAGTATTGGGCTCTGTTTTCTCACGCTCTTTTTGGCTTTCTTGATGCTCTTGAGTTTCAAGAACTGATCCTAATGTAAAATGCGCAATAGCACTCAACGCATATACGGCTTGAGACAAACTAAATCCGGCATCACATAAAAATTGTAGTTGCTGTTCTGATGTCTCAAATTGGCTTTCAGACGGGCGAGTTCCTGCATGAATTTTGCCACCATCACGATACATTAATAATGCTTGGCGAAAGCTTTTCGCGTTATTTCTCAAAAAATCCTGCCATGTTTCATTAGGCAATGGCAAAACATGATGATGATGTTTTTGCAAAATCGTTTCTGCTAATGCATCTAACAACGCACGTTTATTCTTCACATGCCAATACAAGGTGGGTTGCTCTACCCCTATTTTTTGCGCTAATTTGCGCGTCGTTAGGCCGTCAATCCCCACTTCATGAAGTAAAACTAACGCATTATCAATCACTTGTTCTTTATCTAACTTTGCCATTATCTACCTCAAAATAAAACATCCTTGACAATCTATCACTGATAGAGATATTTTACGCCCACTCTATCACCGATAGATTTTTAGGATCTAGATGAATAAATCAATTATTATTATACTGCTGATCACCGTATTAGATGCCATTGGCATTGGGCTTATCATGCCAGTACTCCCTACGCTATTAAATGAATTTATCAGTGAGAATTCACTTGCAACTCATTACGGTGTGCTATTAGCGCTCTATGCTACTATGCAGGTTATTTTTGCACCTATTTTAGGCAGACTGTCTGACAAATATGGCAGAAAACCTATTTTGCTGTTTTCTCTTTTAGGTGCAGCCCTCGATTACCTTTTAATGGCATTCTCAACCACTCTTTGGATGCTCTACATTGGGCGTATTATTGCAGGCATCACAGGTGCAACAGGTGCTGTATGTGCATCAGCCATGAGTGATATTACTCCTGCTAAAAATCGAACTCGCTATTTTGGCTTTTTAGGTGGTGCTTTTGGTGTTGGTCTTATTATTGGTCCAATACTCGGAGGGTTATTAGGTGAAATAAGTGCCCACACTCCATTTATATGCGTCGCCATTTTACACTCGGTATTATTGCTCCTCTCATTGCTATTTTTTTATGAAACACAAAAAAGAGAAACACGCGTTACAAATACATGCACTCAAATAGCATCAAATTCAACCGCAGGCTGTATTAAGAAAAGCCTCTATTTTTGGCTGATAGCCTATTTTATCATTCAATTAATCGGTCAAATTCCTGCCACAATTTGGGTGTTATTTACACAATACCGTTTTGATTGGAATACGACATCGGTCGGTATGTCTTTGGCAGCCCTGGGTGTATTACATATTTTCTTTCAAGCGGTTGTTGCTGGAACATTAGCCCAAAAATGGGGCGAAAAAACCACCATTATACTCAGCATATCTATTGATATGATGGGCTGTTTATTATTAGCGTGGGTAAGTCAAGTTTGGGTGATATTACCTGCATTAATCTGCTTGGCGGCTGGCGGTATGGGACAACCTGCTTTACAAGGTTATTTATCAAAATCTATTGATGGCAATGCGCAAGGGAAATTACAAGGTACATTGGTAAGCTTAACCAACATCTCCGGAATTATTGGCCCACTCTGCTTTGCCTTTATTTATCATTACAGCATCGTTTATTGGGATGGCTTGCTATGGATGATAGGCGCAACATTTTATGCCATCCTGCTTATTACTGCTTATTTTCACCAAAAATCAGAAATAACTAAAAAAGTTGTATTCTAAAAATACGCGCTTTTCTTAGTAAGAGCTCTATCTTAATTATAAACACTCTCATGTGTAGAGCGTTTATAATAGGTCACTTTGATTAGATAGTTATTTTATAATCCTTCTTTACACTCATACTCACTTAAATAAAAACACAAATTATTAATCATTATTTAACTTTTATTTTACATTATTTGATTGTGACATTTGATAAAAAATAGTATTTTCATTAAATCTAGTTTTATTAAAATAGGAATTATTCATAGGCGTTATTATATATATTATTCTAGATCAATATTGGCTAGTCTTTTTTAGATACTTAACAGGAATAAATTTAATTTTCCTATTTCCATCATGCAATACCTCATACAAACTACCAAAACAAATCACAAAAAGACCTATTTTATTGAATTATATTTTTAAATTGAAATTTCTCGGAATAAAAAAATAAAAAAAAGATAAAAACATTTTTTCTTATAATGTTAATTAGTTATCAACACATAAAGCTTTTTATTTAATAACTCAATAATAACTCGCATTCAGAGTAAAAATACACAGATTTAGTTAAAAAACTCTTATGAGTTGTTTTTTAAGCATAAAACCCTATGAGATTAATCCTATCCTCATTAATATTTTTATTAGTAAAATTGACCTCAAATCAATTTTGCAAATAAAACAATTAATCAAAAAAGGAATAAATATTCTGATTTTAGATTTATAGTTTTTTTTGCATATTAATTAAAAGACGCAAAGAAAATAGAAATTTAAAAAATTAAATAACACCTCCCATTAGGAAAATATATTTAATTTAAAATGAGTATATTTAAAATTTATTTTAAATAAATATTTTACTAACAAATAAATAACTGAATATAGTTGAAAAACGCACTGTTATTTAAAAACACTATGCTGTGAAAAATAATCAACAAAGGATATTTCAATATGAAAAAACTGACATTGGCAGTTCTTGCTGTAGCTATTATGGGTGCAACTACTCTTGCTCAAGCTGATACTCGTAAAGCACAAGCTGTTGCTTCATGGGATGCTAAAGCATACAAAGACACTAAAAGTATGTTAGTAGTTACACCATTAAAATCATTAACCTTCAACTACGCTGAAGGTGTTAAAGCCTTTAATACTCAAGATGGCGCTTTCGATATCACTATCCAAGGTCAACAAGGGGCAACTGACTTTAAACTGACGTCTAAAATCATCTCTGACAAATTAACTCGTGCAGCTGACGATAGTGAATTGACTGTAGGTGTTAAATGGAATGGTACTGCATTAACTGATACTACTGAAACCCCTATGGTTGACGTTGCTACAGGCACAACAGCAGGTCTTGATTTCTTAGCTCAAGAGGGTGCTTTCAACGGTAAAGATCGTGTCAGCGGTCAAGGTCAATTCGCATTCAATATCGCTTCTGCAAAACTTGCGGGTGCTGATGCTAAATTCTCTGATTTAGCAGATGGTTACTGGGATGGCGACGTTAAAGTCCAGTTCACTGCAACTTGGGAAGGCGACTTCACTGCAACACCATAAGCTGTGATCCATAAAATAGTCTTTTAATAATAAGGGACGAGCGAATTCTCGCTCATCCCTCAAGGATCCATGATGAAAAAAATAATATTAGCCTGTTTGAGTCCTTTGATTTTTTATAGCCAATTCGCAGCAGCCATTCATGTCGGTGCCATTACCGAAACCCTGCTATCCGACCAAACTATTCTTGCCAAAGAAATTGAAAATAATGTCGATCAGGCTCGTTTAGTCGGATTATCTATTGAGCGCATTTCATCCCCATTGGATGATGGAAAAGTGCTCCCTTTAGTCAATAACGAGATTTTGATTTCACCTGCAAACTTAATTTTACCCGGCAAAACCAAAGAAAGTTTCAAAATTTTCTATAAAGGCCCTAGTGATAATCAAGAACGTTACTACCGCTTAGTCTGGCGTGACGATCCTGTGACAGAAACAGGATCAACCCAGAGTGCAAAAGCCGCCACGGCAACCACTTCTGCCATGATAAGCACTATTTTAGTAGTTGCACCTCGTCAAGAAAGATTCGATTACCAATTTGATAAAGAAGCGCGTGTGGTGTTTAACACGGGAAATACATCCTTTCGCACTGTCGCCACTGGCGATTGTATGCCTGATGCCGTCACAAAAAACGAAAATAACCGCTGTAGTGAACGCTACTACGTTATGCCAGGTCTTGGTGTCAAGCTAAAACAAGTCGATGTTCAAAGTAAAAAAGCTACCGTCGGCATTTGGCATAACGATGATTTTATTATTGTAAATTAATTTTTAATTTCATAAGGATCTATTGTGCGTAAATCAGGGGTCGCTCTGGGTATTGCCTTATGCCTTTTATCTGAAAGTGCATTTAGTCAACCCGCCAATTTAAAGATAGGTAACTATATTATTCCTAGTGTCTTCGCTACCGCATTAGAAGAAGGCATGACGATCCCTGTCTATTTACGTTACGATCTATCTGAACAATCGGTTTTAGAAGAGCAAAGTCGTAATAAAATTGCGGATGCGCTGGTGGTGTTAAAAGACAATAAAATTACCATTAACTCCGTTACGCCTACATTGGATGAAAGTGAAACACAAACAGCATCCATCAATGAACAGCTTGTTCAGTCATTAAATGATCTGAAAGATAGACCTTTTGATCAAAATAACACCATCATTCTCTCTCCTGATGCCAAGCTTAATTTTGATTTAAGCACTTTTATTATGTCGTTAGATGTCAATGAAGCGGGTCTGGCCACACAAATCAAAGCACGCTCAGAGATGTTAGGTAAATCAACGGTCAATAATATTTCCTCTGTCACAACCTATAATTTAGGGGTCTATAACAATAAGGTGAAACAGCAGAAAGATAACACTAACAGTTATTTTTCTGTTGATAGCATTTGGAGTTTTGCAGAAAACCACTTAAACCTGAGTGCAACGGCGTATGGATTAGGTACCGCCGAGCAATCGTTTGATTTCTATCGCGCCATGTTTGAACGGGATTTTAATGGGCGCCGGTTTGCTTTTGGTCTATTAAATACCTGGAATTTACAATCTATTGCAACCATGTCAGCACTCAATAGCAGTAAAGTTTACGGTATCACCTATGGCAATAACTCCTCATCCAAAGTCAGTAATACACAGCTTTCATTAACACCAATCACTGTTTTCTTACCCAGTGCAGGGGAAGTCCGTCTGTATCGTGACGGTAAATTATTAAGTATTCAAAATTTCCCAATGGGAAGTTTTGAAGTTGATACGGCACCACTTCCTTTTGGTATTTATGAAGTGGATGTCGAAGTGGTCATTGATGGTAAAGTTCGCTCTAAACAACGTCAAACCGTCAATAAATCTTTCAATATGAAAGGGGCAACCTTAAACCAACTGCGCTGGGAATTGTATTCGGGTTATGTGGATTACAAAAAACGCATTAAAAACAACAACAATGAATACCGCACTACTCGCGGAGATAATACGGTCTTAGTCGGAGGCGCGGGCGCCATTACCTTAGGTGTTTTTTCAGGTCTTAACCTACAAGGCTCTGCGTATATTTTTGATAACGTTGCCGTCTTAGAAACCAACAGCCATTTGCAATTAACCGACACACTCTCCACCAGTTGGCAAGCATTAATTGCTAAAGAGGGTAGCAACCGTAATATTTTCACCGCTAATTACGCGTTGCCTAAAGGCCTTGGATCACTATGGGTCAATCGTGAAAAAGGCAACATCAAAGACGATTTCCCGATGTATGACTCTGATAACTACTCGTTTGGCACCACACTCAATTTTACCCAATTTTGGGAATATGCGGGATCATTTACCTATTCCTACACCAAAGATTTACGCGATAAAAATAACGCCAATAACTTTGAATACGCGACAACTCTCTACACGGGTCGCTATGGCAGTATGAGTTTACGTACGGGTATTCAACGTTATCATTACGACAATCAAGACAGCACAAATGAAAAATACATTACCTTAGACTTCTCATTACCACTGGCAACCTGGCTCAGTGCTGGGATGTCTTCCAGTAACGGGAACTTACGTGGTGAGCTGTCAGCCTCGAAAAACTTTGAAAATGCCCCAATTACCAGTGCTGGGTTATCCGTTTCGACCCTTCTTCATGATAAAGACGGAACTGACAGTGATTTCTCTGTGAGTGGTTACAGTATGTTCGACACGAAATACAGTACGGGGACATTAACCATGAATCGTCCTAACGATGACCGATTAAATACTACATTAACCGCTCGAGGCTCCTTTGCTTATAGTGATATGAACTTCTCTGCCAGTGGTAAACAAGAAACCTCGGGGGTGATTGTCAAAACTGGAATCGATGGTGAAGGTCAAATAGCGGCTAACGTCAATGGTCAACGTTTTGTCTTATCGGGTAGCAATAACTTTATTCCACTTTCACCTTATGCGGAATATAAAGTCGAATTACTGAACGATAAAAACAGTGAAGATAGCTTTGATATCGCCTCGGGTCGTGTGAAAAATGTGGTGCTTTATCCAGGTAACGTTGCCGTACATCAACCTGAGTTAAAACAGATGGTCACTGTATTTGGTCGAATGAAATCGCCTGATGGCACACTGTTAGCCAGTGCGCAAGTACGTAACCATATCGGTCGCACGCAAACCGATCACCAAGGCCAATTTGCAATGGATGTTGATAAACGCTATCCCGTCATTTCGTTACAACAAGATGATAAACAGATTTGTGAGGCTGAATTAGATCTTTCATCTGCACGAGGTGTGTTATGGGTGGGTGATGTGATTTGTGATCCGCAAACGACGTTGGTAAATCGGAATTAAAGGAAAGCATATAATGTTTAAACATTATCTATTATTAATACTCACCCTTTTTGCTACAT
This sequence comes from Proteus sp. G2626, assembly GCF_009915985.1. Lineage (NCBI taxonomy): Bacteria > Pseudomonadati > Pseudomonadota > Gammaproteobacteria > Enterobacterales > Morganellaceae > Proteus > Proteus sp. G2626. The sequence continues at coordinate 171,509 of NZ_JAABNH010000007.1, forward strand.
TCATTTGTAATGCAGCAACCTATACCAATAATATTGTTTTTATTGAAAATAATATTGATAACGAATATTTTATTACACCACAAAAAACCGATCCTCGCTTTAGTGGTGCTAACGTTTTTACTAAATACAGTAATAATCAACTTAGCTTAGGCTACATGGGATATACAGGTGCTGTTCCTCTCTACAATTATTTTGATATTTGGCTAGAAAACTCACCTATAAAAATGCCATTTATTGGTAACCGTTGCTGGCGAACATATAGAGATTGCCCATCCGATGGAATACAAAGACCTGAACAAGTCTTAAGCGATGGGATGTATCGTGCATATATGAACACGCATGGTGGTGAAGCAGGTATTCCTAGAGCTATATTTTCTGATTCTTTTTATCAATATATGCAACACTTACCTATTGGCAGTACAGAAAATTTTAGTTATTTTTTCTGCTATACCAAGAATGATTACAACCCTGCATTAGGCCAAACATGTCGCTCTGTAAACGGCAGAGTGACTGAACAAAGTTTTGCGATCACCAAAAATGGACATGTAAAACTGAAATCAACCAATGCGTTACAAGAGATTTTTGTCGATAGTGAAGGTAATGCTGTATTAGGCTTAGGCTCTAAATTTTGTGAAATTGTAGGCAATAATGTTGTCTGTAAGATGGTTGATTATGAGCTAAATGGCGAAAGCTTAAATGTCATGAGACTAGCGATGAAAGTAGATACAGCGACATTATCATTTACACCAACAGCGAGTGATATTCTTCTTTCAGCCACACCGACATCAAGAACCTTTTATTACTCTTCACCAACAATTGCCTCTTATTTAATCACCCCTGGTAATGGGGGCGTTTATGTCCATTTCACAAAAAGTTTTTTCAAAAAATTAATTAAAAACAACGTAGATCTTTCTAAGAGCCAAGATTTATTTACCTTTAGTTTTACCAATACGGCAGTGCCTCAATCGGGGTTTTATGAATTTACCCCTTCTAACACAATAATTATCAAGCCTCGTGATTATGGAATTAGTATTATTTCTAAAGAATTAGTCAATAATCCCCATAGAGAGGGAAAAGTCGGTGATAAAGAGCCACCATTAACTTTTGACTATATCGTTACCACCAGTGCATTTCGCCAAGCTGATAGAATTACCGCAGCGGTTGAAGGACCTAGAACCACAATCCGAGGCCAATCTTATTGTTTATTTAGCTCTAAAGATAAAAAAATGAATGTGCCCTTTTCAGCTTACTTAACTTATACTGATGCCAGTGGCAAAAAGGTCAAAAATCGAGCGGCTTGTGATAATGTGCCTATCTCCATTAAAGAAGCCTTATGGACAGAGACGACATGGCCTTACCCTTATCAGTTAGAAGGTAATTTCTATCGTACTGATTTACAACTTACCTTCCCAATGAATGAAAGTACCTCTCTTTTTTCAATGGAAGGTGAAGACTGGCTTGGGGTAGTAGAAGCCCGTGGTTATGTTAATGTCTTTGCCGAATGGTCAGGAACGGATATTCACTAAATGAAATAAAAATTTCCTCTTTTATATTAGAAAGATGTTTCCTCTAATACATAAGAAAAAAGTTGAAGATCAAGACAAGCATCCATGCTTGCTTGATCTTCGATTTCCGTTATTAACATCCGTTGTTCTAACGTTATATTATCTCGATGCCATCCTTGAGCAATCCAACCCAAACTAAACGCCATTAGTGCAATCCATGCATATACCGCTAGAGTGTTGGACATAACTTAACTCCTTCGTCATTCGAGACAAAATTGAGATAACCTGAATTTCTTTTATTTGGTATATATGCAATACCCATTTGCGATAAACAATAAGCGATTCGGTTATATTACTGCTAACTTCCTTGTTAATTTGTAATAGACATCCTTGTCTATTGTTTTCTACTTACATTAAAATCAACAAACAATAAACAATAAATTCAATAAGTTGATTATCTCCATATGATTTAATGTGAAGCTATTATCTATAAAGTTTGTATTTTAGGCTAGTAAGTTTGTTCGGTTATCATCGGTTAAACCTTAATAACCGATGATAACCGAACTTTACACACCCAGAAAAACAAGAAAAGTTGTTTAACAGCTCTTTTAATCACGTTTAAACAAAGATTTATATAAAAAACAATAAATAGGCTGGTTATAATACAAATTTCAGCTAATATAGAAGGCATCAGATAGTCTATAGCAAAGAGAAAATGATATGCGTGTCTTAACTATTTTTTGTCCTGAATGTGGTGAAAAAGCGCTTATAAAGAAAAGTAATCGCAAACACAAAGAGTTATCCGATCTCTATTGTGCCTGCCGTGATCCTGAGTGTGGGCATACCTTTGTTTTAAACTTAACCTTTAGTCATACATTGATGCCAAGTGCAAAAAACAAAGATACGTTGTTATTCGATGTTATCAAAAACCTCTCTCCAGAACAGAGAGAGAAAGCACTCACTCTTTTGCAAGGCATGTAGCCATCACGATCAGATACTTTCTTTTTCATCTATTTTTATGATCTTGCTCCCATTCTGACAGGTTATTTGACGCACCTATTTTTATAGAAAGATAAATGATGTAGATTCATTTTTGAGCTAAATAAAAATAATTCTTATGTTTAAATAAAACAAACACCGCCTATTTATACTGTGTTTGCCAATCCTTTAATAAATAATTTGTCAGCCCCAAAAACAGAAACCTCATTTCTGATTTGAAGACTAAACACAAATTTCAAAATGGAGCATTTTAGATGAAAAAGCTGATTAATCGAGTTGATGATGTGTTATCTGAACAATTACAAGGTTTCGCAAAAGCCCATCCTGAAATCAAACTTCATCCCTCTTCTTTTTATGTCACAAGAAAAGATGCTCCAATAAAAGGTAAAGTTGCTCTGTTATCTGGCGGTGGAAGCGGGCATGAACCCATGCATGCAGGTTTTGTAGGTAAAGGGATGCTTGATGGTGCATGCCCCGGTGAAATATTTACATCACCCACACCTGATAAAATGTATGACTGCGCCAAAGCCATTGATAGCGGTGAAGGTGTTTTAATGATCGTAAAAAACTACACGGGTGATGTGCTGAACTTTGAAACAGCAACAGAATTACTTCATGACGATGGTGTAAAAATCGCAACCGTATTAGTGGATGATGATGTAGCAGTTAAAGACAGTTTATATACCGCAGGACGCCGTGGTGTTGCCAATACTGTTTTAATGGAAAAATTGTTGGGTGCAGCTGCTGAAAGAGGTGACTCTCTTGATGAACTGGTTAAATTAGGTCACCACATTAACAACAATGGTTTTTCTATTGGTATTGCCTTAGGCGCCTGTACTGTGCCAGCCGCAGGAAAACCGTCTTTTACTTTGCCTGAAAATGAAATGGAGTTTGGTGTCGGTATTCACGGTGAACCGGGTATTGATCGCCGTAAATTTACTTCCCTCAATGATACCGTTGATGCCATGTTTAACACCTTAATTGAAAATGGTCACTATCAACGCGTGATCCGCAATTGGGATCGTGAAAATGGCACTTGGTTAGATGAAAATCAAGAAAAGCAGCCGTTAAAATCCGGTGATCACGTTATTGCTTTAGTTAATAACCTTGGTGCAACACCACTATCTGAATTGTATGGTGTTTATCACCATTTGACCCAATGCTGTGAAAATTTTGGCTTAACCATCGAGCGTTCTTTAATTGGTTCTTATTGCACTTCACTCGATATGTCAGGCGTCTCAATTACGTTATTAAAAGCCGATAACGAATTACTTACCTTATGGGATGCGCCTGTTAACACACCGGCGATGGTGAAATAAGTTTTTAATTTTAAGAAAAAGGAACTCGAAATGGCTTTAACTCATGCTCAAATTATTCTTTGGCTAGAACAATGTGCATCACTTTTTGAACAAAATAGTGATTATCTGACAGACTTAGATCGCGAAATAGGTGATGCCGACCACGGTTTAAATATGAACCGTGGCTTTAGAAAAGTGCTGGAAAAACTACCTGAATTTGAAAGCCAAGATATTAGCTCTATTCTTAAAACCACAGGCATGACATTGCTTTCTAACATTGGTGGCGCAAGTGGTCCTCTATTTGGCACTTTCTTTATTCGCGCAGCAAAACCGACGGCTTCATTACAAAACTTAGAACTCAATCAACTTGTTGAAATGGTAACTGAAGGTGTAGAAGGTATTGTGAGTCGAGGAAAAGCAGAGCCCAATGACAAAACCATGTGTGATGTTTGGTGGCCTGTGGTTGAGTCATTAAAACAATCTAATACACAAAATCTTTCTATCGAAGAAGCCCTCGCCCAAGCACAAATTGTGGCCGAAAAAGCCGCTGACAATACCATTCCTATGCAAGCCAGAAAAGGACGAGCAAGCTACTTAGGCGAACGTAGCATCGGACATAAAGATCCTGGCAGTGCTTCAGTGGTACTAATGATAAAAGCGCTTGCTAATAGCATTAATGCATAGCTGACAAATAAATAAAAGGTCTACCATGATAAATATTGTTATTGTTTCTCATAGTAAACATCTCGCTGATGGTGTGGCAGAACTTGCCAGTCAGATGATTAATCCTACTCACTGTCAACTTGCTGTTGCCGCCGGTATTAATGATGAAGAACATGCGATTGGTACGGATGCCGTTAAAATTATGACGGCGATTGAATCTCTTTCGCAGGCACAGTCTATTGTTGTGATGATGGATTTAGGCAGTGCCATATTGAGTGCAGAAACCGCAATTGAACTACTTGAACCAGAACTCGCTGAAAAAGTCACGCTCTGCTCTGCACCATTAGTTGAAGGCACTCTTGCTGCCGTCGTTGCCGCCTCTTCTGGCGCATCTTTAGAAAAAGTCATTGAAGAGGCCACAAACTCGTTATACCCCAAAAAAATTCAGCTTGGTGAAAACTTTGTTCAGCCTAAAAATGACATTAATGCGCCTGTCAAACTTCAGGGTAAAGAGGCAAGTTGGGTAGTACGTAATCCTCATGGTTTACATGTAAGACCAGCGGCCACCTTAGTGGAAATCCTTTCTACCTTTCAAGCTGATTATCAATTAGTTAAAGGGAATAGACGTATTAATCCTCTCAGTTTAAATCAGCTTTCATTAATACAAATTCGCCAAGGCGATGAAATCACTTTAATTGCCTCGGGTGAGCAAGAAGATGAAGCAATCACCGCCTTTCTTGAACTCGCTCAAAATGGCTTCGGTGAAGCGTTTTCTTCTGATCCTGATACCACGACACTAAAAGGTATTTTAGCCCCTATCGCCCAAATTAAAGCCCCTGCTTTTATTTGGCATGAAACTGAATTGTCACCCGTAGAAAATCTATCTGAACCAATTGATATTGACGATCAAATCATAAAATTTAATCATGCCATTAAAAACACGTTAAACGATCTAAAGCAACATGCTAATAAAGCGAACCAAATTTTAGGTGAGCATATAGGGGCTATTTTTAATGGCCATATCATGATGCTAGATGATGATGAGTTAATCGCGAGTGTGATTGATCGCATTAAAGAAGAGAAGATCAGCGCTCAGCAAAGTTGGTCTGATGAAATACAAGAAAGGATACAGTTGTATTGCGCACTCACAGATCCTTATTTACGAGCACGTGAACTCGATCTTCGTGATCTACGTAATCAAGTACTTTATCAGTTACAGGATAAAACTCGCCCAAGCTTTACCCCTTCACAACCCGCTATTTTAGTAGCAAAAGAGCTTTTTCCTTCTACTTTAATTCAATTAATTGATAGTCAATTAGTCGGTATTGCTTTAGCGAAAGGTGATGCTCTCTCTCACAGTGCTATTATTGCAGCTGAAATGCACTTACCAATGTTAGTCAATTTAGGGCCTTCTCTATTAAAAATCACTGAATCACAAAAGTTAAAATTCGATATCAATAAGGGTGAATTAGTTATTGAACCTATAACGTCGTTATAAATCTCTTTTTAAATTAACCGCATAAAAAAACCCGCACAATCATGTGCGGGCAAGTCAACAAAATACACGATGACTATTAATAAAATAAAGAAAATATATTGATTAAATATTTAAAAGAAAATGAATTTTAATATTTAATAAAATAATAACACTTGATTAATTTATTAAAAGAGCCATAAAAATCCATTTATAAAATATATAATTAAATTATTTTCATACTCAAAAAAGACTCATCCTTAAAAGAATGTGTATTTTTGATAATCAAAAAACAATGTTAAATAATGACTTTCCATGCTTCATACAATACAAGCCATAATTAGATTGTAATTAATTTTATTTAATAAAAAATACGCCTCTGCTGTAGATAAAAAACACCATCATTCTCTCTCCTGATGCCAAGATTAATTTTGATTTAAGTACTTTTATTATGTCGTTAAATGTCAATGAAGCGGGTCTGGCTACACAAATTAAAGCACGCTCATAGATATTAGGAAAATCAACGGTCAATAATATTTCCTCTGTCACAACCTATAATTTAGGGGGCTATAACAATAAGATGAAACAGCAAAAAGATAACACTAACAGTTATTTTTCTATTGATAGCATTTGGAGTTTTGCAGAAAACCACTTAAACCTGAGTGCAACGGCGTATGGGCAACCATGTCTGCACTCAATAGCAGTAAAGTTTACGGGATCCCCTATGATAATAATTCCTCATCCAAAGTCAGTAATACACAGCTTTCGTTAATGCCGATCACTGTTTCCTTACCCAGTGCCGGGGAAGTACAATAAATACCGTACTACTCGCGGAGATAAATTGAGTGTTTATACCCGTTTTGCATTTAATCCTACATTATGCAATCGAGATTAACGGTATTATAGTGTTGTTTATTACTGATTATTAAAAACAACGAATTAAAGAGATAGAATGAAAAAAATATTAACATTTATTAGCACATTAACACTCTCAACACTGGTATTTTCAGCCCATGCGCTTTATGTTGGCTCTGAAGTTTTTACTCTTGAATCTGATAAATCTTTTTTCTCTCGTACTTATCTTAATAATACTGATAGAACAAACCTTTATAAAATTCATGTCTATAAAATAGAAAAGCCGGGAGGTAAAGAAAAAGATGAAAAACAACTTCCTATAGAAGATGGTGAAATACTTTACACTCCTCTGCAAAAAGTATTATTACCTAATGAACATGAGTTTTTTAAATTATTTTATAAAGGTGCTAAAGATGATAAAGAGCGTTATTACCGTATTATTATTGAAGAAACACCGGTTAACTTAGTACCTTATCAGGAAAACAGTAAGCAGCCTTTAGTCGTTCCTACTGTTGGGTTAAATACCGTGATGGTTATTCGTCCTCGTGAAATGAAATTCACTTATGATCATAATAATGTTGCTGGCACTATCAAAAACACAGGCAATACTTATTTTCGCTTACTGTTAAATGATAAGTGCGATTCTGATGAAGAAAATGCCAAGATATTACAGCTATTACCCGGCGAAAGTTACCAACACCCTTGGTTAAAGAAAGAGCATAAGCAGTTTATTATTGCTTTTGACCGTTATATTGGATTAGAAAATAACTGTGCTTCAAACTAACAAAACTATAATGGCAAAACTCAAGGTAGCCTATCAGGCTACCTTTTTACGATTAATGTAAGTATTTTTACCCATTCAATAATCTTCTCTACCCTATTCAGCCTATTCTCCCATTTGAAAGAAAATGTAACTTGGTTAAATATATAATTTTTATAAATACATAATTAATTAAATTATTTTATATTCTGTCATATTTGTCATTTTTAATTTTCAATTAATTATCACAAAAAGACAGCAATACAAACATAACCACATGATAATAAATAACTTTACATTATTAACGATAAAGCTATTTTTATTACATTTTATTCCTATTTTTTTATGATGTTTTAAATAAACTATTTTTTCAATTCATTCTATAATTTATCTAATGAATCATCTTTTTTAGATAATCTAAATTTTATGTATAAACTCATGAAAAAGACTTTTTAGCCGATATTGCTATTAACGTCGATTTACTCTGTAGGAATAAACCATGAAAAAATACCACGTATTACTTAGCTTATTACTGACGGCTTTCACGACAACAACAACCTTTGCCAATACTTCATCAGTACAGACAATTGCAAATTGGCATGCCACAGCAATAAAGAAACCCCAGAGTGAATTAGGTGTAACCCCTTTAAATGCCCTGCATTTTGAAGTCACAGAAAATAACCGTTTTAATGCACAAGATGGCGCTTTTGATATCACCGTTAAAGATGCTGAAGGGGCAACAGATTTTAAATTAACATCGAAAATTATTAGTAATGAACTTAAAAATGCGACAGATAATTCAGTATTAATAGTAAAAACAGACTGGAACGGTAAAACATTATCAAATAATCAAGAAACCGTTATTCTTGATAACCAAAAAGGTATTCATCATGGGCTGATGCCAGCAAATAAAGCGTCAGAGAAAAGTGAGCTAAAAAGTCTTCAAAGTGCTTTTTTATTTAATGTCATCAATGGTTCTCAATCTGTAGCATCATTACCTGAAGGTTTATGGGAAGGCGCTTTGCGCATTGAATTTACCAGCAAGTGGGCAGGCGATTTTGTGACACTAGCGACAAGATAATTCAAGTAATGTATCTTAAAAAAATGTGAAAGAGCGCCAGTATGGCGCCTCTTTGTTATGCAATAAAACGTAAATTAAACCTTTGGTTTATAGCTATCCTTATCAAGGTCGTGCTTTTTCATCCGTAAATACAATTTTTTACGTGGAATACCTAAATAATCAGCAACATCACTGACGCGACCCGCAAATAAATATAACGCATCTTCAATTAATCGACGCTCATATTCATCTACAAGATTATCTAAAGGGCCTTCAGGTGGAATAATCGCTCGGTGTTGTTCACTATCTACCATTTTCACAATACCTACCGCATAAAGCTCAGCGACATTTCGTAATTCGCGAATGTTACCTGGCCAATCATAACGTTTTAAAATATCAAGATAGTTACGATCAATTTTTGGGATGGCAATACCGAGTCGCTGTGCACTTTGTCGTAAGAAGGCTCTAAATAATGGAATAATATCAGGACGTCTTGCGCTTAAGGGAGGCAATGAAAAGGTAATTTGTGAAAAATAGTAATAGAATTCAGGTATTAATCGCCCTTCCGTCACCAGTTGTTGTGTATTATTTTCTAAAATCGCAATGGTTCTAAAGTGACGCTTTCCTTGACGTTCCATATCCAGCAGATAAGAACTTAACCAACGCTGTGCTTCTGATGATAAATCATATGGAGAACGTAAAATTAACGTACCCACTCCATCAGTTTCAATTTGAACAATAACCTGTTTGATATCGGATAAATTTTGACAGTCTACCGTTTGGATAGCTTTATCACTATGTGGACTTAACTCATGTAGCAATTGAGCAAGAAGGTGACGCCCTGTTCCCATCGCACCTTCTATCATTAAATCTTTATCAATATCCGCAATTTGTTGTACTTGTTCTCGAATCGCCGTAATTTGCGCACTGTCTCCCACTAAGCGCTCTTGTGTGGTGCTTATTACGGTGTTTCTAAGGGCGAGAATAGATTGACGCTCTTTATGTGCTTTTGCGACTAATTCTAAAAAAACAGGGGGATTAATGGGTTTTTCAATAAAATCATAAGCCCCTTTTTTTACCGCTTCCACAGCCAATGGTATATCGCCATGTCCGGTGATCATGATGACGGGAATACGAGAATCGATTTGCTTAATGCGCTCAAGTACCTCCATACCATTCATTGCGGGCATATAAATATCGAGCACAACAGCCCCTTGCCACTCTGGTGTTAAAAGGCTTAATGCTTTTTCAGGCGAATTAGTCACTCTGGCAACCATACCTGCAAGGTTAAGTAAATGACGATAAGATTCAAGAATATCTTCATCGTCATCAATTAATAAAACATCAATATCAGGCATGAGTGATTGTGTCATCAGTAAACTCCAAAACGACCATAGCGCCGCCGTTTAACGCTGAGGCCAAGTAAATTTCATAACCAAACCGTTGCATAATAGAACGACAAATGGATAACCCTAACCCTAACCCCACATCTTTTGTTGTGGTAAACGGGGTAAATAATTTTGGTAAAACAGCGGAATTGAACCCTTCTCCACTGTCAGAGATCCCCACTAATTTTCTTTTAGGATCAACAGATAAAAGGTCAATGGTGATCTGACTTTCACCAACACCGGCAATTGCATCCATTGCATTAACAAACAAATTAACCAAGACTTGCTCTATTTGCGTCGGATCGGCACAAATAGTTAATTCATTAGGGATATTATTCGTAATGATACACTGCTCTCGTTTAGAACGAGACTCAACCAGCACCATGGCGCTGTCCACAAGCTCTTTTAATGGTGCTGAAACAAAGCTAATTTCAGATGACGATTTACGTGAAAAATTACGTAATGCAGTGATAATTCGATTCATTCGTGCACAAAGCTTCTCGATACGCTCTATAGAATCAGGCAATTGATCATATTTTTCCATCTGTATGGTGAGTTTTGCACTGTACAGATAGGTATTGATTGCTGAAAGGGGCTGATTAAGCTCATGAGCAAGGCTTGTCATCGCTTGCCCAACAACCGCCATTTTGGCAGCTTGAACCAACTCTTCTTGGGTCTGAATTAAATGTTTTTGTGCTTGCTCACGACGCACAATCTCTTCATTTAATTGCTGGTTTTTATCCTGCAAATCTTGTGTTTTTAGGGCCACCAGCCGTTGAAGCTCTAATCGACTTAACTCTTGGCGCGTAATATCGGTGATAGTCACAATATATTTATGTTCGTCTTTATGAGGGTATTCACGAATATTAAATTGTAAGAAATGAGGCTCACTCGCTTTTACCATTCGAATGATGCATTCACTTTGTCCTAAACGATAAAGCGGACTTGTTGAACTAAATTGCGCTTTCAACATAGTACTGGCTTCACCACTAAATAATAACCAAAGTGGTTTATTACTTTGCTCTTTACCTGTACCTAATAACGTTGCAGCACTCGGATTAACGGTTTCCATTCTGCCATCGTGGTGACAGGTAATTAAACTCGCATCGGTGTTATTGATAAGATTTAACGCATTAGTCGCTTCAACTTCTTTCATTTGACGCCAAAAACGACGAAGTCGCCGGCTTAATAAACCAATTTCATCTTGCCCCTCAATGAGCATTGGTTCTGTTAAATTGCCTTTAGCCACATGCGCTAGGTCATCACTGAGTTTATTCAACCTCGCAATTAATCGTCTATCAATCAAGATTTTCATCACAATAATACTGAGTAATAAAGAGACGACAATAATCACCACAATAACGATTTTTCCCGTCGCCATCAGTTTACGCGTATTACCATTGAGCTCATTTAACACTTCACTGGTCGCAAAAACATTACCACTTACCGCATTATCAAATTGTGATAATTTTTCATTTAATTCAGGTGCTAATGCTTTGAGTTTTTTCTCATTTTCGACATCATCAATCAATGTGTTATAGATATCGCCGTCATAACGAGTAATAGCGATGATCTCTTGTAATACCTGACGATGAGCAATCGTCGACGGATAGCTTTTTAACTTCTGATTTAACGAAATAATTTCATCGATTTTGACACTAATATAGTGAAAGGCGACATCAATATCACGGCTATAACGTTGATGAGCAATTTCCTCAACTAAGCTAATTAACTCATTTTCCGTGGTAAATAACTCTTGTAATAACGTTGATTCTAATAACAGTTGTAAACTATTTTCCTGTACATTTTTCTCATTGATCATTTGGCTGACATGCCACTCGATTTCATTAAGTAGTGGCTTAATATCTTCGCCGACAGCATCATGCATCCACGCTAGTTGCCCTAATAATTGTGCAAGACGATTTTCTAATTCACGTCGTTTATCTAGTAATACATCCTGTTGATAAATTAACGATGATAATTCATCAACAAGTTGAGTATAAAAATCACGTTGAGGCTTTTGCTCAATAGGAAATTCGCGCAAATTGTCTAATAACTGATGAATTTCCTGTTGTTGTTGCTCTGAAATCGATTTTCGTTGTGTTTGTTCACGCTCTTTTAATAACATTTGTAAATTGGTGCTATAACGCTCCATGTTATAGCTGATGGTTAACATGGGTAGAGATTCTCCCACTGACGCATTAATTTGTGTCGCCAGTTTTCCCCACATAAAAAAGATAATCACCCCAATCAGTAAGGTGAGTAAAAAACTAAAAGTAAACGCCATATAAAGGCGTCTACCTAGCTTGCCAAATTGTTTAGGCACTAATAATTTCATCCGTAATACCCTTCATAAAAACAGCGCTTCCTGCTATATATCTGAACCACAAGGCGGTTAGGGTGATTTTGTCTCTTTCAATAAAGCCAGTGCTTGTTCAAGTCTTTCGGCCTCTAAAGTACGCCATTGATAAAGCACGGCTAAAGCTTGATCGGTATATTCTCGTTGGTCTGCTGCTTTTGTAAAAAGTGCCTGTAAAGTTGGCGAATTAGCCTCATTTTCACTAATAAGCACTGAACTTGCTATATTGCGTGCTTGACTAATCGCATCAAGCCGTTCTGGCGTTTGATCTTTTTGTCTTTCTGCTTCATGAATATCACTCCAAACTTGACGCATTAAAGGGAAATTATGGGTGATCATTTGATCAAATAAAGCGTTGACTACTTCACGGCGATGATAAGCTTTATTACTATCTAAAATAAAATCTGTTGAATCAGCTAATTGAGAATTAGTACTTAATACATTTTCACTTAGCGGGATCTTTGCCATATCACTGTTATAAACAATTTCCTGCCCCTCTTCGGAAAGAAGGAAAGAAATAAAAACACCTGCTTCAGCGTGCTTATCACTTTCAGCTAAAATAGCAACATAAGCGGGTAAAATTATTGATTTATCAAAATAGTCGAAATCAATAAAATCAAACCGTTTTTGATGGTTGAAAGCATAATTATCAATTACAGGCCCTGCACCAACAATCCCCCTAGCAACAGCATCACTGACTCTGGCACTTCTCGCTGATATTGATGCTAAATTACCATTCAATTCTAATAGGATTTTCCAACCTTCTTCCCAACCATTTTCCTGTAAAATATTTTCGACCATTAGTTGTGTCGTGCCAGAATTAGCGGGTGTTGTCATCGTTAAATGACCTTGATAAATAGGAGCAGTGAGATCTTTCCAACTTTTAGGTGATGGTAACTGATGTTTTTGTAAATACTGTGTATTACTAATAATCCCAATCCCTGAATAACCAAACGCCGTTACCTTATCGTTTATAATACTACTGTGCTTTAATAACCAATCAGGGGTTTCATATTTAATAGGCAAACGAGAAAGCAAACCTTCTCTATCAAGATGATGATAAAAATTTGCAGAAGAAGACATTACAATATCAATAGACTGATAAGGATAATTTTTTATTAATCTTTCTGCAATCTCAACACGTCGATAAACAACTTGTGTTTTAATATTTGGATATTTATCAGCAAAAGCTAGCATTAATGGGCGCATTACTGTATCTGAATGTGTAGTCAAGATAACAAGCCGATCATCTTTTGCATTTGCGCCGAAAATAAAAAACAAACAAAAGAATGACAAAATAAGTTTCCCTTTCATTTTCCCCACCATAGAAGTTTTCTTAGAATTGTGCTCAGGATCATAAATTTAAAATTTCATGATAATTATTTTATTTCGATTGTGAGTCAACTATGACCCAATCTTTTTTGAGATACGCTTATATTCTCTTCTTTTGATACTAATATAAATTACCTAGATTACAGTTTTAACCCATCGAATTAAGGTAATGTGTCAATCATGACTCATTGTTAACGTTTTGCTGTTATTCCTTCCTACTCGCTAGTATTCACTCCGACTAAAAACTTTCAGCTTTATCTATTTTTTTTCGGAGCTATCTATATGTTTAATTTCTTTAAAACAAGAAAAGATCTCCCTCTATTAGAAGAATCTAATGAAAAGATCAGATCAATTTATAAAAAATACCAATGGCAGGTTTTTATAGGGCTTGTTTTTGGCTACGCCATGTTCTATGTAGTTCGAATGGCACTCGGTGTGGTAAAAAAACCGATGCTAGATGCAGGTATTGTAACAACAACTGAACTCGGTTTAATGGGTTCTGCGTTCTTCTTTACTTATGCATTTGGTAAGTTCTCTAACGGCTTCTTATCCGATTATGCGAATATTGGACGCTTTATGTCCATCTCGTTAATTGCTTCCTCAATTACCTGTATTTTTATGGGGATGTCAACGGCCGGCCTATTTTTCGTCCTATTATGGGGTATTAACGGTTGGTTCCAATCTGTCGGTTCAGCACCTTCTTGTGTCTCTATCTTCCAATGGTTCTCACCAAAACAACGCGGTAGTGTTTATTCTATCTGGGGTGGCTCACGTAATATCGGTGAAGCTATTACATGGATCTTGACTGCAACCATAGTGAGCTTCTTTGGTTGGCGCGCAGGCTTTATCGGTGCAGGTATTGCTAGTTTAGCTGCTGGTATTATCTTACTAATGTTATTAAAAGATCGTCCTCGCACTTATGGTCTGCCAGATCCAGCAACTGCATTCGGTGAAGAAGCTGAGTTTGCTAAAAGTAGCGATCCAAAAGAAACACGCCGTGCACAATTATTCATATTAAAACAACCTACTGTATGGATCATTGCCACAGCCTGTGCAGCAATGTACGTCTCTCGCTACGCAATCAGTTCATGGGCTGTTCTTTATTTACAAGGTTCAAAAGGCTATTCACTGATTGACGCTGGTTTTGCCATGTCAACTTACCCAATCGCTGGTTTCTTCGGTGCAATCTTAGCAGGTATCACATCAGACAAACTGTTTAACGCTAACCGCCATATTCCAACACTGATTTACGGTATTGCCAACATTGCAGGTTTTGCACTGATGTTCTGGGGTCCACAAAGCCGTGTTATGGATGCAGTTGCATTAAGTATGATTGGTTTTGCAATTGGTGGTTTAGTTGTGTTTTTAGCAGGTTTAACCGCTTGTGACCTGATGCCGAAAAACGCAGTAGGCGCAGTAAAAGGCTTTATCGGACTATTCGCCTACATTGCAGCCTCAGCACAAGAATTAATTTCTGCATCATTAATTAAAGTCACTGAAATTGATGGTGTAACTCACTATGACTTCAGCACAGTACAGTATTTCTGGATAGGTTCTGCCATCGTATCCATGATCCTCGCAATGATGGTCTGGAATGCGAAAAAAGTTACCATGGATTAATGAATTAATTAAGTTGTCATCAAGGGATACCGTTGGGTATCCCTCTTTAAAAAGAGAATGTCATTATGCGTAAGACAAAAATTGTTGCGACTCTTGGCCCAGCTAGCTGTTCAGAACAGATGATTGAAAAGCTGATTATGGCAGGTGCTAACGTATTTCGTTTAAACTTTTCACATGGTACTCGCGAACAGCATCAGGCCACTGCCGCAACTATCCGTCAGGTCGCAGAAAAACATCGTGTATTTATCGGGATCTTAGCAGACCTGCAAGGTCCTAAAATTCGTATCGCTAACTTTAAAAATGATTCAATTCAATTAAAACAAGGCGATAGTTTTATTTTAAATGCAGATTTAGACAGCACATTAGGCGACGAGCAACAAGTGGGTTTGGATTACCCACAACTTGTTCAAGAAGTCACACCAGGGAATATTTTGTTACTTGATGATGGCAATATTCAATTACAAGTCAGCGCCGTCAATAATAATAAAATAGAGACTGTCGTTACTGTTGGTGGAAAATTATCTAACCGTAAAGGGATTAACTTACTCGGTGGTGGTTTATCTGCACCTGCATTAACAGAGAAAGACAAACAAGACATACACACAGCAGCCACTATTCAAGCAGATTACATTGCCGTTTCATTCCCACGTAATGGTGCGGATATTGAATATGCCCGTGATTTAGTGATCGCAGCAGGAAGTCACGCCAAAATCGTTGCTAAAGTTGAACGTGCAGAAGTGGTTTCTTGTGAAGAAAATATGGATGACATTATTAAAGCATCTGATGTCATTATGGTGGCTCGAGGTGATTTAGCGGTTGAAATCGGTGATGCCAGTTTACCGGGTGCACAGAAGCAACTTATTGCACGCTGTCGCGCATTAGGTTGCCCTGTTATTACCGCGACTCAAATGATGGAATCAATGATTGAAAGCCCGATGCCAACCCGTGCAGAAGTTATGGATATTGCAAATGCGGTTGGTGATGGAACAGATGCCGTCATGTTGTCAGCTGAAACGGCAGCAGGGAAATATCCAGTGGAAGCCGTTAGTGCAATGGCACGCGTAGCTGAAGGCGCAGAGCGCTCTTTTGCAGCTAATGCTGAAAACCCTTGGCAATCACCGTCTTACTATTCGCAAACCGGTCGATGGATTGCACTGGCTGCAGCCACAACCGCTTTTCATGACGACAAACATTTAAGTGTCGCCGTATTAACAGAAAATGGCAAATCAGTGACCTTGTTGTCACGTTTTATGCCGAATAACAATGTATATGCATTAACAGATAATCCTGCACTTGCAGGTCAATTGACCGTGTTGCGTGGTGTCACACCTGTTGCTTATCAACGTCATAACAATAGTGATTGTGATGAAAACATCATGCAAAAGCTGCAAGCAGAAGGATTATTAACAGACATGAATTCACTCTTGATCACCCGTTTATCAACCTTTGAGAAAACCGGTGAAAGTGATTGTTGTCACCTTGTTCCCGTAAAACAAGTTGAAGTTGCAATCGCTTGAGTGTTTTCCATCAAGGGGCTTATGAGAGAGGCAACCTGAAGTAAATAACAAAAAAAGAGCACACCAAATCATTTTAGCCACAAGGATTGTGGCTATTTTTCGTTTAGAGACTTCCATCAGCATGGCAAGGATAGGCATCTTGTAATGCCAAAATATAAATTAACTCCAACGGCGTTTCTTTTTGTTTTTTCTTCACTTCAGGATTTTTATCTAAATAAGCATCGATGTGCTTAACCATAAAATCGCCATTTTGTTCTACTTTCGGAGGCGGGCAATAAAGAGGTCGAAAATTATCGTTATTTTGATTCTCAATTTTTACGGCAACAGCATAAAAATTAAATCCATTCGCGATACCATTTAAATACGCTTGTGTCACTGATTCTAGTTGTTTATTAGAAGGATGATCTAAAGCTAATAATCGTTTTACCTCAAGATAACCGCTTAATGTTACTGCCTGCGAATACAGTGGGAATAGCAATAGCATTCCTATTAACCCGTTTAATAACATTACTTTTTTCATGCTAATTTTCTCTTTAGTTCAATAGATATTGATTTCATTCTAGTCATTTTATTGCCCTAAGAATATGTGCAACGAATATATACATTGAAGATCTTTTGGACGATCTCATTATACAAATCAGACTCATCAAATTGTGATCACAAACTCATTTAGGATGGTTTCTAAACTAATTAATCTTTTTATACTTTACAAAGTAAATAAAACGGTGCATAACTATCAAACACAGACGATTTTATATAAAAAAAACATCTTTTAGTTTTGTTTCTAAACAAATGGAGTAGTAACGTGACACCGAACGTACCCAATACATTACGGCAAATGAATGCCTCGCTTGTATTAAATGTCATTCGTCATCAAGGTCCTTTGTCACGGGCTCAGATAGCCAAGATCAGTGGAATTACAAAAGCGACGGTGTCTGAAATTATTAACGATCTCCTTGAAGAAAAAATCGTTTATGAAAGCGGTGTCAGTTCGCCTGCAGGACAAGGCAGAAAAGGTATTTTAGTTAACTTCGATCCTCAACACAGTTTAGGTGTCAGCATTGACTTAGGTGGAACCAAAATCGCTTATGCGGTTTTTAACTTAGATGCCGAATTATTGTATGAATATCAAGAACCTACCTTTGATACTGACGATCGTGAACACTTCATTACGCAATTTGCGCAAAGTATTGAAAATGTGATCGAAAAAAGCGGCGTAGATCGCCAAAAGATCAATGTTATCGGTGTCGCCACACCAGGGATCATCGATATCAAAAATGGGGTTGTACTAGAAGGCTCCCCTAACTTACCTCATTGGGATAATTTGCCTCTAGCACAACAACTTACAGAAAAACTCAATGTACCCATTGTACTCGAAAATGATATTCGTGCAGCACTTGTCGGTGAAATGTGGAAAGGCCGTTGCCGTCATACACACAGTTGTGCGCTGATTGGGATCGGCACAGGATTAGGCTCCGCCTTACTAATGGATGGAAAAGTTATCCGTGGCGCAAACAATGCAGCTGGTGAAATCGGCTATATGATGTTTGCTCGTGACCATCTCTTTCGCAATTGGCGCAATAAAGGATGCTTT
The DNA here is from genome assembly GCF_009915985.1 of Proteus sp. G2626. NCBI lineage: Bacteria > Pseudomonadati > Pseudomonadota > Gammaproteobacteria > Enterobacterales > Morganellaceae > Proteus > Proteus sp. G2626. The sequence goes on from NZ_JAABNH010000007.1 coordinate 189,933, forward strand.
GAGAGTTTCTGCTCTGGCTCAGGTTTAAGTGAGCGAATGGCAAACTTACGAGAGGAAAATCTTAGTGCAATTGAGATTATTCAAGCCTCACAACAAGGCGATCCGCTTGCTCAATCCTTAGTTGAAGAAATGGCTGATTATCTTGCCATCGGCATTATGAATTTAGTCGCCATTGCAAATTTGGAAAAAGTGGTATTAACAGGCGGGATCACCCGCTCTGCTGATACCTTTTTACCGCGTGTTCAGGCAAATCTAGATAGACATTTATTTGCTAACACCAAAGTGAATATCGAGCTTTCTGAATTATGGGAAAAAGGCCCGCTTTATGGCATTGCTATTCTCGCCTTAGCCACGGTTTATCCATCAATTCAATTTATGCCCGAGATCCAATTGAGATAACCCTAATAAAAAAGTCTTTAAACGAGATGGGAGCAACTCATGGCAGGAATACATCTTCACCCACATGATATTTTAGATGAAGGCATGCCCGCTATTCTTCAACGCCTTGACGGTATGAAGCATGTTGAGCATTTATTTGTCGAAATTAATACGATTTTTGAACGTAACCCTTACCCTGTTGGTGATCTACCTCATAACCCTATTCATAATATGGTTATGGGAACAGGTACACTACATATCAATACTCATACTGATTTTCCTCATCTGAGCCAACGGGTCGATCCCACTATTTTAGCGGGTGCAGATCCACTAATGACGATAAAAAAAGCCACCGATGGTGGAAAATATAAAGTCATTCCATGGGCAAATATTCTGAATGGCGATTTTATTGGTAATGTAGAAAACAATCAGGTTGTCGATTTTAAAGGTCGTCCACAAGCACATTGGCTCTGCCCTAATGCTCCTGATGTTGCTCAATTATGGCAAAAGACATTCACAGCATTAAAACAAAACTACGGTTACGACACCTTTTTAATTGACCGAATTCGTTTCCCTGATTGGGCAGGTAAAGAAGTCAATCCAGCGGGATTATTTACCTGTTTTTGCCCTCACTGCGAAAAGAAAATGGTACAGCAAGGTTTGCCTATTAACGAAATCAAACATCGTCTTGTGGCTTTAGCTGATTCATTGAAACAAGGGGATTTCGAAACACCTGTTTCCGCATTAAAAGAAGAGCCTTTGTTAAAAGCGTGGCAAGCATTTCGCCAACAAAGTGTGACTCAATTAGTTGAAAAATTACTGTCTGATGCCAAACAAACTGCGGGTGGTATTACGTTATGGCTTGATCTATGGCCACCTGCTTACAGTTGGATCTTAGGTCAAAATTATCATGAATTAACCCGTTATTCTTCAACGCTCAAACATTTCCCTTATCATAAATTAGGGGGAGGTGCAGATGTTCAAGGGTTAATTAATCATTTTGCCCATAATAGCGAAAGCCAAGAACATGCATTTACGGCATTCAAACGCTTATTTGAATTGCCCTATGATATTTCATATGAAACCTTTAAACAGCAAGGTTTTCCTATTCATTTTGTTGCAGAACAAAATAATAAAGTTCGCCAACTTTCACAGCCAAATACCTTTATTTATAGCGGTATTCAAATGTGGAATTTACCTGCCACTCAATTAATTGAAGCAGTCATTGCCGCTGAAGAAAGTGCTTGTGATGACTTACTCTATTATTGCTATGGATGGGCGACTCAAGAATTATTTGATGCCATTGGCGAACACAATACACCTAATAATAACACTTATAACAACAACACAATTAAAGAATAATACACCGCGGAAAATCAGGATCAAATTATGGCTAAACAACAAAAATGGAAAGTCTTTTTCCTTCTGTTTGTCACGATGTTTTTACTCGGTGGCATTCAAAATACAAAAGGGCTGATCCTCGAACAAGTTCAACATGATATTTCATTAAATATGAGCCAAGTAGGTTCATTAATTACCTTTTTCCAAATCGGCTTTTTAGTCGCCAGTTTATTAACGGGCTATTTTACCGATAAAAAAGGGTTAAAAGTCATGATGTTTATTGGCTCATTAATGATGGCTGTTGGTTTAACAGGAACCAGCCTTGCTTTCAACGTGATGCTATTTTTTGGCTTTTATCTGGTCATTGGTTTAGGGATTGGCTCAATGCTTGTCTCTATCGTTACTGTTATTCCAACTTTCTATAAAGAGAAAGCAGGAATGATGTTTAACGTCTCTAACGCCATGTTTGGTGTAGGGATGATTGTTACGCCTCTTATTTTACAATATTTATTCTCACACTCTATTTCATGGCGTACCTTTTATGTTGGTGTTGCCGTTATTGTTGCTGTGATTATTTTAGTATTAAGTACGTTAAAAATAGAAAGTAGCGCACAAGTCGATATGAAATTCAGTGACTTTTTAGAGTTGCTGACACAAAAGTCACTGTTGCTGGTTATTTTATTTATCACTTTATATGTGGCAGCCGAAGCCGCGTTCTTAAACTTCTTCCCTATTTTCTATACCTCTATGGATATTGGGAATATGAGTAATGCACAAAAAGCAGAAACCGCCGCTTATGTTATTTCTAGTTTTGCATTCTTATTTACTATCGGTCGTTTTATTGGTGGCTTTATTAACCTTGCACTGGGTGATCGTAAAACATTGATTTTATTCTCACTGTTCTCGCTTATTGCCATTATTGTTAGCCGTATCTTTGTGCAAGATGTTGTTTATCTATTTATGGTATTTGGTTTTGCATTATCTGTGCTATTTCCAACAGCCGCAGCGGTTGCCACAAAATTAACTAGCAAAAGTGGCTCGGTGATGGGACTTATTTATGTAGCTTCAGGATTGGGCGGAGCGTTAGCAGGTTCATTAATCGGTCAGGTTTCAGAAAGCTATAATGTTTCTGTTGGCTTTAACCTAATAATCGTATTCGTCGCCCTCTTCTTTATCATTTCTCTGTTTATCCGAGAACAACAACAATAACAACAAGCGTTGCCTCTGAAATTTGCCCCTCGGTATGAGGGGTTTTTTATTTCTATCACGATATCTTAAAGTGTATTTTCTCTTTTACTTTGTTGATTTTTTCGCCATCGCCCTAATAATAGTATTTATATTCACTGTTAAAATAGGAGAATATGATGGCAAGTGGATGGGCTAATGATAGTGCAGTTCAAGAGCAAATAGATGCCACCATTGATGATGCAATTGCAAGAGCTCGCAATCAAATGGCACAAGGTGAAAGTGCCGAGTTTTGTGATGAATGTGGTGAGCCAATCTCTCCGGCTAGGCAAAAAGCCGTTCCTGGTGTACGTTATTGTTTAAATTGTCAGGAGATGGTTGATAAAAAAAATAATGCCTTTAGTGGGTATAATCGTCGAGGTAGTAAAGACAGCCAACTGAGATAATCTGCAATCATAAGCATATAAAATAAAAACTGTACCTTAATATGCGTTTCCTCGATTAAAGTACAGTTTGTTTTATTGAATTAGACGGTTATTGAATTAGATTTTTGCGACCTTCTTTGAGCTCATATCTTGACTCATTTCGGTTAAAATCTTCATAAAATTATCGATATGTGCACGTTCAGTATTTGGGTTCATAAATACTGCTTTCTCACCCGGAAGATAAACATAACGGTTATTTTTCGCATATTTAGAGCAGGCAATAGAATCCACCCAGTTAGTAAACAACCCTTCTCTACCACGCTGTAAGAAAAGTTTTCTATGCCACTGTGTGTTATGAACCATAAAGTCATATGCCTCTTTATCTGTAGAACACGTTAACTCTAAATCAAAAGCAACATTAGGATCTTTCACTAAGTTTGGATCATACAGTTTAAAACCAACACTTGGACCTTGGTTTTGCGGTACGATCACTTTTGCATTACCCATCTCTAACAACCGATGGCGCATGTAGTTCGCGTTTTGCAAACAGTGAGCAATAATGGTTTGGTAACCCTCAATCCCCATATAGTGCATTGCAGAATAAGCACCAAAGATACCCACACCACTGCGTGTACATTCAATAGTAGATTGTAAGTGAGTCTGCCCTTCTAATTCATGTTCAAAATAAGTGAAGTTTTCTGGATCGTTCTCCAGTGCCACAAAATCATGACCATTTTTCACTAACACTAAACTTGAAGTGTAAGGAACATAGCCCCATTTATGGAAGTCGATAGTCACAGAGTCAGCATATTTCAGATGTTTAAATTTCTCAACGTTCTGACGTAAGCCTTCTAAGGTGACATCATTAATCGCCAGTGGGTTACCACTAAAATCATATTCTAAGAAGAAGATGATCGGCCAGCCCACAGCGGCATCAACGTGCACGTGAGGCTTAACAGGGATCTCAAACTCTTCACATAAGCGGTCACGTAATTCACAAACCCCTTTCACATCATCCACACCAAAGGTATCTGTTGTCCCTGTGGTTAACATGATAGTTGGAACTTTGCACTTAACAGTAAAGCAGGCTCTTAATTCACGCTCTAAGTGCTCTAGATTAATGGTATTATCTTCAGATACTTTAATACGAATAGTTTTGTTATCTACATCAACACCTAATAGTGCAAGGTTAGTCATGTTTGAATAATGACCGCCTTGAGAGTTAATGATGCGATAGTCTTGATCTGCTGCCATACCTGAATGTTTAGAATTAGGCATGGATTTACGTAACCCAAAGAGATAACCATATAAGTTACACATGGTGCCACCTTGTGTGAATACACCGGAAGCAACGTCAGGATCGTATCCCACTAATTTAGCGACTTTTTTAATTGTTATTTTTTCTAGTGCATCTGCAACACCAGAATATTCACAATACACCATATTCGGGTTACCCATTAACCCTAAAATTGAACCATAAACACCTGGATCACTTGGCATTGCAATTACGTTTTCAACTGCGAGTGGATTTTCCCAGTTTTTACATAACGTTGAAACCAACATCAGCAATTCATTAGGATCGTTTTCTGGGTAATTAATGTTTTGCTGAATTTGTGTATCAGCCATTAAACGTTCAAATAATTGTGCTCCATTAGCATAGCGCTGTAATTGGTCGTTATCATTATTCGTTGTTTTTCTAAACTGTGTAATCGATTGGATTGTTTTATCCTGAAATATCGGCCAATACTTCGGATCTCGGCTGAAAAAGTGAGCAATAACGTCGTGGTATTTCTTCTCAAATTCCGAGTTCAGAATATTGGCAGAAGATAAACCCAATAAATCTTGATTTTTCACTATATTCTCCAAATAGAAACCGACAATAATTTAATTTAGTTGCACAGCAATACTATACATTTTCTAATTAAATTAGTTAGTGAGCAATGTGATAACGTCTACCACATAGCCTATAACGGCTTAATAGTATTTATTATTAATATCAATAATTTATATTGACACGGAAAGTTAAATTTACAGCCATTAACTTTTCATCAATGTACTTATGTGACTGAGATCACAATGAAAATAGGACTATAAATAGAAACAATCACCAACAATACTATTAACTATTTGAAATATAATCAAAATACAATAATAACCATCTAACCATATGATATTATTGAATTCTTGATTCAATTAATTGTATTAATCTGTTATTTCCGCAATTAATACTGCTAAAATTATATTAATTTTAATTAATGATGAGAAAATCAAACTAAAAAACTACTATATTTTCAACAATCAGCAAATTAATTCTAATTTAAACAATTTTTAGGCATAAAATATTGGTTACGGGTAAAACAAAGGTAGTTACATACGAAAATATAAAGAAAAAAACTATTATAGTGAATAATTCTGGATATAATAAAAAAATCAGTTAAAGTAAAAAATAGTAACTCTAATAAATAATCAGAATATTTACTCTACATTTTTTATTTTTTTTGCCGATACTAAAAGTAATAATGTAGGTAATTAACGGGGAACACAATATGAAAACACGTATCGCTATCGCGACTGTATTCGTATTATTATCCGCAAGTGTCTATGCTGAAGAATTTACCTGCCAACTTGAAAATGGTAAGTATGTCAGCGTGTTCGCTGAACAGGGAAACCCCCCTGTTTATCGTTATGGCACACTGGCTAAAACAGAAATCACACTACCCGTGCCTCAACAACCTAATAATAATGTCTTTTATGGGCATCAAATGTTCGTTGCTGGAGCATCGACTTACATTCGATTTAAGAATGGAAATTACAGCTATGTCGTTTATGACGGTGAAGGAAGAGGATGGAATTTTAACGGCGTAATTGTTTATAAAGACAACAATATTATCAGCAAAAAAGAGTGCAAAGAGCCGTTAACACCAAGCCTAGATAATATTAAAGATTATGCCATTAAAATGGACCCTTATTTAGAAACTTATATCTATGCACCATAAATTCCATCAAAAAGCCTCAGTTGAAAATACTGAGGCTTAAGGTTACAACTAAGATTTTCTGTTAGAAAAGCCCCAAGAAGAAGCCAACACCTAAAGTAAAGAAGCTAAATAACCATATCCAACCAAATGAATAACGTAGGTGCCTTCCCATATCTGTTCCTGCAATCCCCATTGCCAACCAAGCTGCAGGAGAGAATGGACTAACAAACGTTCCAGCATTATTACCTATTGCCATCGCATACACGACATCAGCAGCAGGAACACCGCCCCCTGCAGTCACTTCTTGTACAATAGGAAGTAATGCGAAGTAATAAGCGTCTGTACTGGTAAAGATATCCATAGGTACACCTAGTATACCCACAATAATATGCAAATTATCCACCCAGGAATGAGGTAAGATTGCAGCTAAATCAAGCGCAATTGATTCCAGCATTTTACCATTAGACATAATTCCTAAGAATGCACCAGCCGATAAAATAATTGCTACCATTGATAACGCCTGTGGTGCATGATGGCTAATAATCGCAATTTGATCTCTGGGTTTGGGGTAATTGATCACTAACGCAACTGAAAACGCCACCATAAAAATATAAGGTGCAGAGAACAACCCTAACGCTAAACAAGTAATAGAAACAACAATCAATAAAATATTTATGCCGAATTTTTTCGGTTTTTCAGTGCCCGTTTCGGGTTGTTCTTCATCAAAGATGGCTAATAAAGAGTCTTTCTGATAAGGCGTCGTTCCTTTACGTTTTGCTTTTGCAATACGCTTATTTTCCCTAACCCCCATAATAGCAGCAAATACCATTGAGCCTAAAATGCCGAATAACTGTACAGGAATAAGTTTTTGCCATAACTCTGCAGCTTGAATACCCGTTACCGCAGAAGCTCGTCCTAAAGGCCCACCCCAAGGCACCATATTCATAACGCCCATGCTGGTACACATAATTAATAGCATAAGGTAGGGACTCATCCCTAAGCGTCGATACAGCGGTAAGAAAGCAGGAATGATAATTAAGAATGTTGCCGCGCCAGAACCATCTAAATGAACAACTGCCGCCACGAGTGCTGTCACAACACAGACAATAATCACATTGCCTCGCGTGAGGCTTATCATAATGCGAATAAGTGGATTAAAAATATGCAGATCTTTCATGATACTAAAAAAAAGTATCGCGAATAAAAACATCGTTGCGACACTACTCACCTGCTTAATGCCTAATTCAAAAAAGGTTGAGATCTCACTAAATGAATATCCTGCTAACAGCGCACCAATAAGCGGAGTGACCGACATTGCAATAATAGGGCTGGTTTTTCCCATCATCAGTAATGTCACAATAGTAATAATAATGAATAGTCCGATGATTGTTAACACATGAGCATCCTTTTAAATAGTTATTATGTTTGCAACCCAATGTTACAAAAACGCTACGTAATTATGTAAAAACAGTTTAAAGGATGTGAAGTTAATCACTGATTATTTTTTATCTAAATAAACGTGATAGATTCAAAACAAGACCATTTTATAACAAAAGAATCAATAAGATATAAAAAAACAATAAGAATAATCATTATTTGCTTTACACTTGACATTCATAAGGAATTGTTAAATAAATTAATTTTTTTGGATAGTTTGAATGAGATATTAAGAGGGGAAGAAATAAAAAAACCCAATTCAAAAATTGGGTTTTTTTATTTAAGCAACGAGATGTATTGTTTAGTCTTCTAGTAAGAGAACAGATTCTAATGCAATTTCAATCATTTCGTTAAAGGTCGTTTGACGTTCTTCAGCTGTAGTCTGTGTACCTTTTTTAATGTGGTCAGATACAGTACAAATAGTCAGTGCTTTTGCACCATATTCAGCTGCAACACCGTAAATACCAGCAGCTTCCATTTCAACACCGAGGATGCCGTATTTTTCCATTACATCAAACATTTCAGGATCTGGAGAGTAGAACAGATCAGCAGAGAATATGTTACCAACGCGAACTTTAATATCTTTCGCTTTTGCTGCATCAACCGCATTTTGAACTAATTGATAATCTGCAATAGCTGCGAAGTCTTGGTCTTTGAAACGTAGACGGTTAACTTTAGAGTCCGTACATGCCCCCATACCGATAACAACATCACGTAATTCAACATCTGGTAATACTGCACCACATGACCCCACACGGATAATCACTTTTACGCCAAAATCAGTAATGAGTTCTTTCGCGTAAATTGAACAGGAAGGAATCCCCATACCGTGGCCCATTACAGAAACTTTACGGCCTTTATACGTACCTGTAAAACCTAACATACCACGAACATTGTTTACTTGACGGACATCTTGTAAAAAAGTTTCAGCGATGTATTTAGCACGAAGCGGGTCGCCCGGCATTAAAACGACATCAGCAAAATCGCCCATTTCTGCGTTAATATGAGGGGTAGCCATAATTCTTCCTTTTAATTAATCTTTTTACTATTCAAATATCATTCGGTAGGCATATCACTATACCTACCGAAATTAAATTAAAACATCGCTTTACCATAATCGACTGGAGACAAACCGAAGTATTTCACAACAGTTTGGCCGATATCAGCAAAGGTTTCACGATGACCTAATGAACCAGGTTTAACTTTAGGGCCATAAACCAGAACAGGAATGTGTTCACGAGTATGATCAGAACCAGGCCAAGTTGGGTCACAACCGTGGTCTGCAGTTAAGATAAGAATGTCATCTTCTTTCACCAGTTCCATAAGTTCTGGTAAACGACGGTCGAATAATTCAAGTGCTTCACCATAACCAACAACATCACGACGATGGCCGTAAGAAGAGTCAAAATCAACAAAGTTGGTAAAGACGATGGTGTTATCACCCGCGAGTTTCATTTCTTCAAGTGTCGCATCAAACAGGGCATCAATACCAGTTGCTTTCACTTTCTTAGTGATACCTACATTTGCATAGATGTCAGCAATTTTACCGATAGAGACAACATGACCTTGTTTTTCATCAACCAGTTTTTTCAACATCGTTGGTGCTGGTGGCTCCACCGCCAAATCATGACGGTTTCCCGTGCGGGCGAAGTTACCTGGTTTGTCACCAATAAATGGACGCGCAATCACACGACCAATGTTGTAATCGCCTTTATTTAGTTCATCACGAGCAATTTCACACAGCTCATATAATTTGTCTAAACCGTAAGTTTCTTCATGGCATGCAATTTGGAATACAGAGTCAGCAGAAGTATAGAAAATTGGTTTACCGGTTTTCATATGTTCTTCGCCAAGCTCATCCAGAATAACCGTACCAGAAGCGTGACAGTTACCTAAATAACCGGGTAATTTGGCACGTTTAACGATATTTTCTAACAATGCTTGTGGAAATGAGTTTTTCAGCTCTTTAAAGTATCCCCAATCAAAAAGCACAGGAACACCTGCGATTTCCCAGTGGCCTGACGGAGTATCTTTACCAGAAGAGATTTCACTCGCGTAGCCATAAGCACCGATGATATCTGCGTCTTTATCTAAACCAATAGGAAATTTACCTGTTGATTCTTCAGCTGCTTTACCTAGACCTAAACGGCAAAGATTAGGTAAATGAAGAGGACCTTTACGTCCGTCTCTATCTGCTTTACCGTCAGCAAACGCTTGTGCGATATGCCCTAAAGTATCCGAACCTTGGTCACCGAATTTCTCTGCATCACCAGCAGCACCGATACCGAAGGAATCTAATACCATGATATGTACACGTTTCATAATTCTCTCTCCTGTGTCATTCTCCGTAGACCACGGATATGTCACTTATAAATCGTAATTGAGTTCTTATTCGCTGATTTGGCGATACACCATAGGTGAAGCTTCACGTTTGCTGTCACCAATTACCATCGCTTGACGGACTTCAGCGGCAGCTTCTTGCCATGATTTTTCACTATTAGCATGGATCATCGCTAAAGGCGTATCGGTATTGATTTCAGTACCAAGCGCAGCGATGTCGCTTAAACCCACACTGTAATCAATAGCATCGGTCGCTTTACGACGACCACCACCTAATGTCACAACAGACATACCTAATGCACGCGTATCCATTTCCGTGATAAATCCAGCTTTCTCAGCAAATACAGGCTTACTTAATACCGCAGTTGGCAGGTATTTATTGTAGTTTTCAACAAAATCAGATGGGCCTTTCTGTGCAGCAACCATACGACCAAAGACTTCAGCCGCTTTACCGTTATCCAACACATCTTGCAGTTTTTGACGAGCTTGTTGACGATCATCCGCTAAACGACCTGATACTAACATTTCAACACACAGCGCCATAGTGACTTCAAATAGACGTGGATTACGGTATTCACCCGTTAAGAATTGAACCGCTTCACGAACTTCAACCGCATTACCTGCGCTAGAAGCTAATACTTCGTTCATATCCGTTAACAACGCCGTAGTTTGACAGCCTGCGCCATTTGCTACTTGAACAATAGACTCTGCCAGCTCTTCAGATTTCTGATAAGTTGGCATAAAAGCACCCGACCCCACTTTAACGTCCATCACTAATGCATCTAAGCCTTCAGCTAATTTTTTACCTAAAATAGAGGCGGTGATAAGAGGGATTGAATCAACTGTAGCAGTAATATCACGGGTCGCATAAAAGCGTTTATCAGCAGGTGCTAATGAATTAGTCTGTCCGATAATAGCAACACCTACGTTGCGAATAATATCGCGGAATTTTTCATCATCAGGGAAAATATCAAAGCCAGGAATGGCTTCGAGTTTATCTAATGTTCCACCTGTATGACCTAATCCACGACCAGAAATCATTGGAACATAACCGCCACATGCGGCAACCATTGGCCCTAACATCAGTGAAGTAACATCACCTACACCACCGGTTGAATGTTTATCAACAATTGGGCCATTTAAATTTAGGCTTTTCCAGTTCAATACAGTACCGGAATCACGCATGGCTAATGTCAAAGCAACACGCTCAGGCATAGTCATGTCGTGGAAATAAATAGTCATTGCTAATGCAGCAATTTGACCTTCAGAAACAGTATTATCTCTGACGCCATTAATGAAAAAACGAATTTCTTCCTCAGTTAAAGGATGACCATCACGTTTTTTACGAATAATTTCTTGGGCAAGAAACACTGCAACCTCCTGGCTTTATAGCATTGATAACGCCCACAATATGACGTAGGCGTATTACACGAATGGATTAGTAACCACTAGATGATTTTTGTTCGCCATGACCTAAAGTAGCTAATAAATTCCCTAACAAGCTTGAGGCGCCAAAACGGAAGTGACGGGCATCAACCCAGTTGTCACCCATAATGCGGTTAGCTAATGCTAGATATTGAGCAGCTTCTTCAGCGGTACGAACACCACCTGCAGGTTTAAAACCTACATCTTTGCCAACCCCCATATCGTGGATCACTTGGATCATTAACTCAGCGCTTTCCAGTGTTGCATTTACAGGCACTTTACCTGTCGAAGTTTTAATAAAGTCAGCACCTGCTTTGATTGAAATTTCAGAGGCTTTACGGATAAGTTCTGGTTCTTTCAGCTCACCCGTTTCAATAATAACTTTCAGTAAAGCACCGGCTTCTACGCAAGCCTCTTTACATGCTTTAACGATATCAAAACCGATTTGCTCATTACCTGCCATAAATGTACGGTAAGGGAAAACAACGTCAACCTCATCTGCGCCATAAGCTAATGCCGCATTGGTTTCTGCTAATGCGATATCTAAATCATCATTACCATGAGGGAAGTTAGTTACGGTTGCAATACGGATTTCTGGTGTACCTTGTTCGCGTAACACTTTACGTGCTAACGGAATAAAACGTGGGTAGATACAAATAGCGGCTGTATTGCCTTCTGGGCTTTTAGCCTGATGACATAACGCAGTCACTTTTGCATCAGTGTCGTCATCATTTAACGTAGTTAAATCCATCAAAGACAGCGCAAGGCGCGCTGCAGCGGTTAAATCTGTCATAAAACTCTCCAACGATGTTTCTCAAGCCCTTGTGGGCGTACGCTTAAGGTTAGCGATTAAATTTGTTGGCGAGCGGACTTGGTTCCTTGAAGATGTTGTTGTAACTTGTGCTACAACGACAGCTGAGCTCCCTCTCACCGCGCTATGCTCACTTCGGCGACCCGACATTGAGCCTTCGCCATTCCATGAAGTTTCAGCACATCTTATTTGAACACGCTAAGGAACAATTAGATGTGCTTTACATCACACTAATCAAATACAACTTGCAACCAGTGACATATAAATGTGATAGAAATCACATAATGGTTATTTTCTGGTTTAATATTACTCGAATACCGTTTCTAAGTCGTCTTTATAACGTAAAAAAAAGTGCAATTGATATGAAATGACAGACTTTTGACCATATTCAATACAAACTGCGAAATATCTCACACAGTAAAAGTAGTTAACATTACAGCAGAAAACAAACATAAAAAGAGCAGATAGGCGAACCCTATCTGCTCTTCACAATAAAAAAATCAATTAAGCAGCAACAACAGCCATTGCCGTTAATGCAAAGAAGAATCCTGCAATAGTTGCACTCATTAAGTTAGAAAGTGTACCTGCAAGCACAGCTTTCATCCCCAAACGCGCCACATCTTTACGGCGATTTGGCGCCATTCCACCTAAACCGCCTAATAATACAGCAACGGAGGAAAGGTTAGCAAAGCCACACAGTGCAAAAGAGATGATTATCTTCGTTTGCTCTGATAGCACCACCAGTCCTGAACCAGCAACAAGTGCATCTTCTTGAAGGTATTTACTAAATTCAGAATAAGCATAGAACTCATTGATAACAATTTTTTGTCCAATAAATGAGCCTGCAATGGTTGCTTCACTCCAAGGAACACCAATCAAGAAGGCTATAGGTGCAAACACCCAACCAAACACCAATTCTAATGAGAAATTCTCATAACCAAACCAGCCACCAATGCCTCCAAGGATACCATTAACTAATGCAATCAAAGCAACAAAAGCCAGTAACATGGCTCCCACGTTAAGAGCTAGCTGTAAACCAGAAGAGGCACCAGCAGCAGCTGCATCGATAATATTGGCTGGTTTTTCGTCATCTGCCATTTTATCAAACGCATCTTTTTGATCATCAGGGGTTTCGGTTTCAGGGATCAACAATTTAGCAAAGAGTAAACCACCTGGAGCCGCCATAAAGGATGCGGTGATCAGATACTCCAACGGTACGCCCATGCTGGCATATCCAGCAAGTACAGAACCTGCAACAGAGGCTAAACCACCACACATAACAGCAAAGAGTTCTGAGGTTGTCATTCTTGCAATATAAGGGCGAACAACAAGTGGAGCTTCTGTTTGTCCAACGAAAATATTTGCCGTTGCAGACATAGATTCTGTTCGAGATGTACCCAGTACTTTTTGTAAGCCACCACCAAGAATTTTAATGACAACTTGCATAATACCAAGGTAATACAGTACTGCTATTAGTGAAGAGAAAAATACGATAACAGGCAGTACGCGTAGGGCGAATACAAAACCGCCACCACCAAACAACTCGAACATTTTATCTGATACTAGGCCTGCAAACAGGAAACTCATCCCATTATTGCCGTAATCAATAACATTCTTAACGCCATCAGAAATCGCAAGAAGTACCTCACGACCACTGTCGGAATAAAGAACAAATGCACCTAAGCCAATCTGAATAAGGAATGCGCCACCAACTGTACGTAGTCTAATTGCACGTCGATTGCTGGAAAATAGAACGGCTATCAATATTAATGTTGCCATTCCGACCAAGCTCATAATGAGTTGCATTGAAGGATCCCTGTTCATATAAAAATTTAATGGATTATCAATAACGCTCTAGTCGAGCTTATTGACTCTTTTTGCCAGATAATTATACCTAGTCTAAGAAAAGAACCCTCAACATCCATCACAAATAGAGTCTGGAAAAAGTAACACAAAAGTCACAAATGAGAAGTAGATCACACAAAAAGAGAGAAAAACACATTTATTGAATAGGCAGGATAAAGAGAAAAAATCATGTGATTAACAAATCATGTATTCAATCTTAAACAGTAAAGTAAAATAAGCACCTTATCCATATCAATAAGATTAAATTGAGGAGACTTTTTAATCTTTAGGTTAGTTAAATGCAATCGATAACTAGATATTATCTTTTAACTGAAATAATTGTAGGCTATTAAGATGGAGTTGTTGTGCTATTACCTCCGGTGATTCTTGACGTAGTTCACAGAGTTGAGAAAAAATATGTTGAATACGTTCCGGTCGATTGGGCTCACCTTGGAAGCCACTCACAGGCATATCGGGAGCATCTGTTTCTAATAATAAATATTCGAGTGGTAATGAAGCAATTGCTCGACGTGTCTTTTGTGCTCGCTCATAAGTAATCGTGCCCCCAACACCAATAAAGTAACCTTGCTGAATAAATTGTTTGGCTTGTTGTTGGCTTCCAGCAAAACCATGTACAACCCCTTTACGAGGAACATCATAACGACGTAAAAGCGCACTTAGCGTATCGTGAGTTTTACGCGAGTGTAAAATAACCGGTAAATCAAACTTAGCCGCTAATTTCAGTTGTGCAATTAAAAAACGCTCCTGCTTTTCTGGTTGAGGATTTTCCATATAACCATCCAGACCAATTTCCCCTACAGCAACACAACGAGAGTTTATTTTTAATTTTTGTTCTAATTCAAGGAGATGTTGCTCTCTATGTTCTTCAATATATAAAGGATGTAATCCTAATGCGCTATATAATTGAGGATATTCATTTGATAATTCAGTCACTACATCAAAATTCCAACGAGCAACAGCCGGAATAATCATTTTTTCAACTTGTGCTTGTTGTGCTAAAGATAAGCTATTCGTAATATCATTATAAAAAACAGGAAAATCAAAATGACAGTGAGTATCAATAAATTTATTCATTCTTGAACCTGCCTCACGTCAGGATGTATACGCCTTGTTCCTTGTTGAATGATAGAAGCTTCTTCTGCTTTATCTGTTTTTGCTTCTTGTTCAAATAAGCTGAAGATTTTTTTATCGTGTTGTTTGAATTTGTTCTTAGAAAAATGCTGACCTATCGTCGCCAGAAAATAACGACCACAACGCCTTCCTACATGATAATCATGGTTTAATGCATTTAAACGGCTACCTAACGCACTTGATTGCAACGTTGTGGGTGGATAAATTTCGATAACAACGACATCTTCTGGTGGCGATTGAATAAATTTAAGGGTTTCGGTATAGGTTTCGATATGTACTTGTGCCATTGCCATAAAACGTTGTAAACGGCTATTTTCAAACCATTTCCCCATTCGATCGACCCACTCTGTCGTGTATTGATATTCAGAGGGAACAGTACGAATAACAACAATAGTACGACACCCCCGTCGATAAGCTTCTCTTACTGGAATAGCGTCACTTATTCCGCCATCATGGTAGACAACATCATGAAATAAAACGCCATTACGGTAAAAAGCAGGGATCGCACTGGATGCTTTAATGATATCAAGCCAAGTTGGTTCATCAGGCTGAAAATAATTTGCTTTAAAATTATCAGAACGACTGGCTACCATATAAAATTCGCGACCAGTATCAAAACGCCTTAATGCTGTTGGCATATCAAGGGGCATTTCTTTGGCCGTCGTTTCTATATACCAATCAAGATCTAATAAATTACCACCACGGACAAATCGGATAGGATTAAAAAATTGATTATTGGTTGTATAGCGATTAATAATTTTACGCGCATAACCACGCTGACCGCAGGCAAAAGCAGATAAATTTTGCGCCCCCGCAGACACCCCAAGTAAAATATCGAAGGGATCAAATTGTGAGCGCATAAATTCATCAAGAACACCCGCGGTAAAGATCCCGCGTTGACCTCCACCTTCACAGACTAAAGCAACTTTGCCTTGTGGCAGTGAGGATTGAAATTCAAGTGCTGTAATATTATTTAATGTGACAGGTATATACTTCCCCATAATGTCTCCTTTATACAACTTAACAAAGGATACCCGCACATTTTTTCTGCGTCATTCTTTTTACGAATTCATACAAATAAAATAGGTGGTCTTCGCGGTTTTTCATCACCTAAAAAAATGAGCTTAATTTAAGGCTGAATATTTGCTGAAAAATCGACACTTTTCACACCTTCTACTTTTTCAATAATTTGCGTAATTTGTGCTTCTTGTTCTTTACTCTTAACAAATCCTGTCACAAAGACATGTCCAAATTCTGTACGAATAGAAAGAGATTCACTATCAATACTTTCGATAGGTAATAATGTATTTTTAATTTTTGTAGAGATCGCCGTGTCGCTAATTGTGTCGCTAGTATTATTCGTTCCACGATTAATTTCGCTATACCACGATGTTTCAGCTAATGCTCCCGTACTGACAAAAGCAAGTCCTATGGACATAACTAATGCTAATTTCAACATGTTATATTGTTTCATTGCTCTCCCCCGAATCACAATAATGGTGATAAAAAATATGTGTCATCAATATCTGTATTTTTATGAAGTACTACAAAATGTTAACAAACAAAGTCATTACATTAATAAGGTATTTTAGTTTAATAAAGTTAAAAAAAACAAATAAAGACTAATCCTAATAATTTTATTCCAATAATAACGAATAAAACTATAAAAAATTTTACATATATTTATTAATAGATATAAAAACGAGTATCATGTTAACAGAAAAAAAAAAGAGTAATTCCAAATGAAGGCAGATCTTTTGACAGGATATTTGGGATATGAAAAGCAGATTTGATAGAAAAATAGCGTATCTCATCGAGTATTACTGTTAATTAATACATAATGACGCGAAGAAACAAAAAAGCCACATTAAAAATGCAGCTTTTTCATTAAGTTAAAAACTCAAAATGATTCAAAGTGCGAATGAACGTAGTCAACAACGTTGCAACTTGAAGTATGACAAGTATCAGTGTTCACGAGTCTGATGAAACTCAACATCAGGATAACGCTCACGCGTTAAGTTCAAGTTCACCATCGTTGGGGCGATATACGTTAAGTTATCCCCACCATCAAGTGCCAAGTTTTGTTCATTTTTACGTTTAAACTCTTCGAGTTTTTTCTCGTTATTACATTCAACCCAGCGAGCTGTTGAAACGTTAACGGACTCATAAATCGCTTCAACGTTATATTCACTCTTGAGTCTTGCCACAACCACATCAAACTGAAGTACACCCACTGCACCTACGATTAAATCGTTATTTGCTAGTGGTCTAAAGACCTGTACAGCACCTTCTTCTGATAACTGCACCAATCCTTTCAGTAACTGTTTCTGTTTTAGCGGATCACGTAAACGAATACGGCGGAATAATTCAGGCGCAAAGTTTGGGATCCCCGTAAACTTCAGGATCTCGCCTTGAGTAAAGGTATCACCAATTTGAATTGTACCGTGGTTATGAAGACCGATAATATCCCCAGGATATGCATGTTCAACATGGGAACGATCGCCCGCCATAAAGGTTAGTGCATCGGAAATCACCACATCTTTTTTAATTCGGACTTGGTGTAACTTCATCCCTTTATCATACATACCTGACACAACACGTAAAAAAGCAACACGATCACGATGTTTAGGATCCATATTGGCCTGGATCTTAAAAACAAAGCCAGTAAATGTTTCTTCACTCGCTGTCACTTGGCGCATATCAGTTTGACGAGGCATTGGTGCTGGCGCCCATTTTACAAGGCCATCAAGCATATGGTTAACACCAAAGTTACCCAATGCAGTACCAAAGAATACAGGCGTTAATTCGCCCGCTAAAAAAGCTTCATGATCAAATTCATGAGAGGCACCTAAAACAAGCTCTAATTCGTCACGCAATTGGCTTGCTAAATCATCACCTACCGCTTCATCAAGTTCAGGATTATCTAATCCTTTAATTACACGAGAATTTTGGATAGTGTGACCTTGCCCAGTTTGATAAAGATAAGTTTCATCTTTAAGAATGTGATAAACCCCTTTAAAGAGTTTTCCACAACCAATAGGCCAAGTAACAGGGCTACAAGCAATTTTTAGCTCTGTTTCAACTTCGTCCATTAATTCCATTGGGTCACGGATATCACGGTCGAGTTTATTCATAAAAGTCAGGATTGGCGTATCACGTAGACGTGTTACTTCCATTAACTTACGAGTACGATCTTCAACCCCTTTAGAGGAGTCTATTACCATTAAACAGCAGTCAACAGCAGTTAAAGTACGATAAGTATCTTCAGAGAAGTCTTCGTGCCCTGGGGTATCGAGTAAGTTAACAAGACAATCAGCATAGGGAAACTGCATGACTGAGGTTGTAATAGAAATACCACGTTGTTTTTCCATTTCCATCCAGTCAGATTTTGCATGCTGATTTGAACCACGCCCTTTTACGGTTCCTGCACGTTGAATAGCTTGTCCGAATAACAACACTTTTTCAGTGATGGTGGTTTTCCCCGCATCGGGGTGAGAAATAATGGCAAAAGTTCTACGACGAGCAACTTCTTGCTGAAAAATAGGATTAGACATCAATGGTGATCTTCTGGTTGATAGACGAGTGAATGTAACGCACTGATATATTTATATAACTAATAATTAAAGTGACTATAAAGACATTCAACCCGCAAGTTAATCTTAATTGGCGCTTATTTTCGCCTATCTTGTCTGTATAAACAATCAATGGTTACTATTTTATCTGCTTGAAGGAATGATGCCTAGTATTTGAAAAAATTAATCGTGTCTATTTTACACCATGGAGACAAAAACCGCTCTCACACCTATATAACCAACATTATTTTCCTTGATGCACTCAAATACCTATTTTACTAAAAAATTTACAAATTGCCTTTATGAGGCGACTCATAATACGAAGAATTAACCTATTTATTTTTGGTTAAACGCGGGATTGAATATCAGATTCAAAATAAATGTACATTTGTTTAAATTTAATTTTTCTATATTTAGAGAACAATCACTTTATTTAAAACAAAACCAAATACTCGATTTACTTATTTCAAATATTATTCACTATTTTAACACTGTTATAATCACATTTACCTTACAATGAAAACATGACAAAAGTGAAATTAAACCAATAAATTTCCATTAAGTAAAAATAAAGATAAATTTTAAATACAATTAATAAAAAAACAAATTCATGCACGCTATTTAAAATAAAAAAAACGCCTAAAAGAAGACGTTTTAAATTTAACTTAAATAAATATTTAATTAGAATGAAATAGGATAAGCCATGATAATCGCATCTTCATTTCCGTTTTTTGTCGGGTAATAATTTTTGCGCTTTGAAACAAAATTAAATCCTATAGATTCATAGAGATTGAACGCTTTTTCATTTGATTCTCGTACCTCTAACCATAAGGTAGTGATATTTTTTTTCTCAAGAATTTCAATTAGTTCAAGTAAAAGTGCTTTACCATAACCTTTCCCTTGATAGTCGGGATGAATCGCAATATTAAAAAGAGTTGCCTCATCTAATATTAATTGCGTAATTGCAAAACCTACAATAATATTATCAATGCAAATTTTCAGATTAAAATAATGACTTCCTTGGTTACTATAAAATGTTTCTTCACTCCAAGGGAATGAATGACTTAATTTTTCTATTTGCCATGCTAAAGGTAAATCAGCAGGGTTTAAGGGTGAAATGGTCTTCATATTGATAGATTTGTTTCCAAAGATCGCGTTTTGCATCGGCATCAAAATATAACTGATGTAATGAAGGGCTTCTCAAAGAAGTATATTCAGAGGGAAGAATGAGATCAGTGCCTAATAACCAGCAGGGAAGATCAAAAGATTCTGTGAGCATACTCACATCGTTTGTTGTAATACAATAGATTTCGTTTTTATCTATCCCCATGGCGCTAAAAATATCAGAGAAAAGCCCGTTATTTAGATCAACGGTATCATCAGTAATGATAAGTAAACGTGTTGTATCCGGAAATTGAACAGAATGCTCGCCTTTTAACACGGCAGGCTTACGAAGTACCCACTGACGAATTCCTAGTTGGGATAACATTCTGTCTTTACGGCTCATTATGCTTACCTATCAAGTGTAGAACAACGGTACATAGTATCAGAGGGCATAAACTACGCCAATAAATAGCGTCGGTTTCTTTATATCTGATATCATGCGTCTCATGTTTTTTAAGGAGTAATAATCATAATGTCCTCACTGTCCCCTGCTAGCGAAGTTATTCTTCGTCACCTAGATCATTTCGCAGACAGGCATGTACTTATTGCAGGTGATCTTCAAGATACTTTCGCGGCGCAAATTCAGGCGAAAAGTGTCAGAGCATATACCAACCAATATCACCAGTGGTTACCATTACTAAAATCAATGGGTGATAACGCACTCTTCGGTTTAGTTGCAGATCAGTCCTTTGTGAAATATTGCAATACCTTGATCTATTTTTGGCCTAAAAATAAAAACGAAGCCACTTTCCAACTGCGTAGCCTTTGCTCTAATTTACAAGTGGGTACTGAAATCTTTATCGTCGGTGAAAACCGTAGCGGTGTTAAAAGTGCCACTGAATTAATGAACGGTATCGCTAAACTTAAAAAAATAGATTCAGCACGCCGTTGCAGCTTATTTTTTGGTACTCAAACATATCAAACACTGTTTGACCGTAATAACTGGTGGCAAACTTACCGCCATGACGATCTTACTGTAATGGCATTACCGGGTGTCTTTAGCCAAAATGCATTAGATGAGGGTAGCCGTTTATTACTTTCAACTTTTGATGATGCAATGGTTGGCGATTTACTGGATATGGCATGTGGTTGTGGTGTACTTGCCACTGTACTCGGTAAGAAAAACCCAATGTTGAAACTGACACTGTGTGATGTGAATGCAGCGGCAATTTCTTCTAGTATCGCCACCTTAAACGTGAATGAATTAGAAGGTCGAGTCATTGCCAGTAATGTCTATTCTGCCGTTGAAGAGACCTATGATTGGATAATCTCAAACCCACCTTTCCATGATGGTTTAGGCACAAGCTATACAGCAGCCGAAGATATTATTCGTCTTGCACCAAATTACCTGAAAAAAGGCGGTAAATTACGCATTGTAGCGAATTCCTTTATCCCTTACCCCGACATACTCGATCATGTGTTTGGCTCTCATGAAGTACTCGCATCAACAGGTAAATTCAAAGTTTACCAAGCAACGAAGAAAGATTAATCAAAAGCCCTGTTATCTAAAACAGGGCTTTATTTTTGAGGCTGATTTTAAGTGATAATTCAGGGTGTTTTATTTTTCATCATTAAGATAATTTAGTGAAAAAAATAATTGACGCCAAAAATAAAAAGCATAGAATTCGCCTCCTATCTGCAAAGATAATGTTGAGATTGCGAGGGTGGCGGAATTGGTAGACGCGCTAGCTTCAGGTGTTAGTGTCCTTACGGACGTGGGGGTTCAAGTCCCCCTCTTCGCACCACTCAATTAACCTTTCTTTTTCTTGGCTTCCATTCAACCCCTCTTTTTACTGTTTTATTTGCTATCCGTGATACGCAACTAAAAGTGTCATCAAACTATAGGTCAACACTACGCCAGCGGGGATCATTACCCACATCTGTAATTTTTTATGGAATAACATCAATGTTGATAACAGCATTGAAACGACTAAAACTAACGTAAATGCAGATGTTCCAGCAATAGAGTGCATAATGACTGTAAATAAAGAAGAAACAGCTAACATTTCCCATAAACTGATACGAGATGTCCAAGAAGCGACTTGAGATAAGCGTGTTGATTTAGCCATAATAACTCACCATTAATGATAATGATTTTCATTATTATATATAACCCCAATGCCAAATCAACTTATATAATGAAAAAAAATAACTTTATATCCTTATTTTTTAAAGGGTTAAGTATACATTAAAATATAATAAACAAAAAACGCCTTATCATTTTAACAATAAGGCGTTTGATTTTATTATGTTATCAATAAACGAAATTATGCGTTATTTGGCTTTATAAAATAAAAGACCAAATGAATATCTTCTGGCTCTCTTTCATAAAGTTCAGGATCAGGAATATCAATTAAGCGACAGCCTAAATGCTGATAAAAGTTCACACTATTTTCAGAAGGTGTTGATGAGATATATAATCCATTTGCACCGTTTTCCTTCGCATATTTCACACAATAGCCAAAGAGTATTCGTGCTAAACCTTGCCCACGTTGCTGGTGGCTAACATGTAAAAAAGAGAGTTGAAGTAGAGTACCATTTTGACCGCGTTTTTTCGGATCAACACTTGCCGCAGCGACCAATCGATCATGTTCAAAAATGCCCCAAAAAGGCGCCCCTCGATCAAAGCTTTCAAGTAAAACAGGGGTGTAATGTTCTGCTTCACCTTCTGGCCAACCTTTCATATCAAAGCGCTGCTCTGATAAAAGCAACTTTCCTTCTTTTAATACATATAGCTTTTCAATAAGCTCAGTTCTATCGATGTCCCAAACTTGTGGAATTTCATTTCGTGTTAATTGACGAATAACATTTTTCATTATTAAAGATTAACCTGTTCTGATGATGATTCACTTCGTTCTAGTGCGTGGTAAGCCACCGCACAGAATAAGGAATTCAACCGTTTCATATCACCCAACAAACTGGTATGCAGAGAACTGGTTTCAATGCTTCGTATATTATGCAAATGAAGACGTTCTACATGTGCAAACGAGTAGCGTTGGTTGAGTAAACGGAAACGATGTTTTGCTCGACGTAACTTACGAGCATGTTCCATATTGCCGGAAACAAATACCGACATCGCCAGATTCAGATTACTTTGCAGACGCTCAAGGAGTGTCTGTAATTCACGACGCCCTTCCTCCGATAAAAATAAGTGATGATTTAAACCTTTACTCACCACTTCAGCAGACATACGCGCTATGATAGCGGATGATTGTTGTAAGTTCATCGCTGTATCAATAATTTCAGCCCAGCGCCGAGAATCCTCTGTTCCCAAATCATGCTGTTGAATTTGAGCCATATATAATTTAATACTGCTATGGAGTAATTCAACCTCTTCTTCTAACTGGCTAATTTCCCTTTTCTGCTGACGATCGCCTTCCATTAACGCCGTAAAACGTTGCAACATTTGTTCTACAACATCACCTAATCGTAGCGATTCTCTAACCGCATTAGCGATAGCTAAAGATGGAGTATCAATCGCTGATTGATCTAAATAACGAGGTGCAACTTCAGATCCCGTAGCCGGTAATTCAGGAATAAGTCGCTGACATAATTTTGCCATTATGCCGACAAAAGGGATCATCAATACACAGCGAGCGAGATTATAAATAACATGAAAATAGATCACGACTTCAGCAGATGAAAATCCGTATTGCTGAATTTTATTTGCAATAATAATTATCCAAGGTAAAACCAGCAACGCACCGATTAATTTAAAAAATAGGCTTCCTAACACCACTTGACGTGAGACAATACTTTGTCCTCGACTGCTCATTAATGCCAACAAACCACTACCAATATTAGAGCCAATAACGATGCATAAGCAGATATACAATGGCATTAGCCCTGTTGCACTTAATGTTGCAGTCAATAACACCGCGGCAAGACTTGAATAACTTACCATAGCAAACAAAGCACCAACTAAAAGCGCTAAAACAGTATCGCCACTTAATGAGGTAAAAATGGCTTTTACGGCGCTTGCATGTGTAATTGGCTCTGCGGATGTTACAATAAGTTGCAAAGCAAGAATAATTAAACCAAGGCCAATACCTACACGCCCTAATTGTCCGACTCGCTCTTTTTTTCGACTTAAAAAAGTAATTACCCCGATAAGAATAAGAAGTGGAGATAACCAAGAGAGATCAAATGTCAGTACTCGCGCCATTAACGCCGTACCGACATCCGCCCCCAACATAATAACCAGTGCAGGCGTAATCGAAATCAGCCCTTGCGTCACAAAAGAGATAACCAAAAGTGCCGTTGCATTACTACTTTGAACTAATGCCGTTACACCAACCCCCGCAAGAAAAGCATTGGATTTTTTATTAATACTTTTACCTAAAATTCGGCGCAAATCAGAGCCGAAAACACGCATTATCCCAGTACGAACAATATGTGTTCCCCATACAAGAAGCGCGACTGATGAGAGTAAATGAAGCAGTGTCAGCATAGAAATAACAACCTTATTTTTATCATTGTTTGTTTGACTCTGTTCTCCTTCAATCTCATAAAAAAGAGAAAGACCATGAGCAGATAAATTATCTGAGAAAAGATTTTTATTGGTAATGCCTTAATAACACAGTGCGTTATTAGACAAAAAGATATTGCAACTTAAGCACAATAATCAATGGAGAAGTTGAGAATATTACATAGATTAATTCGTAAATTCTGTTAATTATAACAGAGAATATGTCATTTTCAAAGTCGCACTACAAATAACCCATTGATTTATTATCATTTTATTTTTCATGTATCAAACGTTCAATAAAAAAACGCGACCAGAGGGTATCTCTCTAGGTCGCGCAAAAATACAACAATTTAGTAAGGCAATTCGACTACATGTTCAGACAGACTATTAAATCAACTTAAATTTATTTCAGGCCCATTGCATCACGCATGGTGAAGAACAAGTCCGTTTGATCTGTTAATCCAACTACATTAGCTGCATGTGGACCGTAAGCCGCAACTCGTAATTGTGCCCCCGTATGCTCTTGAGATCCTTCTTCTGAGTTACCGTAATTCACCACCATAACCGCACCATCTTTGGTAATAAGTGCTTGTGTTAATCCACTTGATTTCACATCAGCTTCTATAATTTGACTTGAATGCGCGTGGTCAGCTGTAACAATAATCAGAGTGTCACCGTTTTGTTTAGCAAAATCTAAACCGATCTGTACAGCTTCATCTAACGCAACTGTTTCACCGATTTGACCACAAGGATTAGCATTATGATCTTGCTTATCAATAGAGGCACTTTCGACTTGTAAGAAGAAGCCATTTTCATTGGTTTTCAGTAAATCAATCGCTTTTTTGGTCATTTGTGCCAGTGTTGGCGCATTAGGGTCAAGTTTAGAGTTAGGTTTACATTCTAATGGCGGGTTATTGATATTGCCATGATAAACCGCTTTAGGCCCTTCCCACGCTACAGCCATATTGCCCTCATGGAATAACCCTAATACTGGCTTATCTTGATTCGCCAAAGTAATGGCGTCTAATGATTTAGCATCTTTGACGATTTGATAACCACGTTCAATGGCTTGTTGTTCTAATGTTTTACCTTTGTATTCACCCGCTACTGCGGTTTGAGCAAAACTTTTTGCACCGCCCCCTAATGTAACATCTGCACGAGTCACTAGTAGTTGCTCAGAGATAGAACCTTTACCGCCATTTTCTAATGCATTAGTTGAGCATTTTTCTAAGGTTTCAACAGGACCATAACATTTACGTCCAGTGACATGAGAAAATAGTGCGGCAGGTGTTGCATCTTGAATTTCTGATGTCGTCACGTTCCCCGTTGCCTTTCCGTTAGCTTTTGCTAATTCTAAAATGGTTTGATGATCCTTACCAAATACATCAATCCCTAATGCACCATTATACGTTTTCACACCCGAAGCCCATGCCGTTGCTGAGGCTGCCGAATCTGTGACATAGTTAGGTTTTTGTGTTTTTCTGTCTAATGAATAGTGTGTATATTGACCCGTCATCGGTAATGCATCAATACCTTTAAAAAAACCACCCGCACCTTCAGCGTAGTTACGTGCAACAGTGATTTCAGAATCCCCCATACCATCACCAATAAAGAGGATCACATTTTTCGCTTGATTATTATTTAAAGCTGCTTTTAATGCCTCAGTTTGATCTTGAGTCATACGGCGAGCACCGCCAAATTCTGTGATATTACCTTTTGCTGCGCGATCTTGTGCCAAAATTGCATCCGCAGCAACGGGAGCAGCAAAAGAAGGGAAACTCGCACCAGCCAATAGCGTTGTGACAATAACGGATAAAATAGAACGTTGGTAACGATGAGACATAGCTTTTTCCTTGCACTCTAAAGTAAAAACAAGATTAATGTTTTAAGTCAGAAAAAGCTTACGGTAGTTAAATGACAAAGAAATGAAGAGTAAAAGCAATTTTGATGACAGCTTTATGACAGGTTAGTGACAAGAACGAAGCTTATACTATGCATTATCTTGTATAAGCTTCTATTGTATTACGATTGAGTCCTGAGAGATTAATTTTCTTGTGTTAGTGCTTTTGTTCCCAGATACAGTGTTTCACACCAAGAGATATAATCATGTCCACTGGCCATTTCGAGTGATTTAACAGGGTAACCTTTTTGTTCTAAAACTTGTTTAAGATGGCGATTATTATTTAGAATTCCCCCTTTATCTCCACGGCTTTCAAATAGTCCTGCTTCTAAGAAAAACTGTAATGGTTTTTTATCCGCTTGCTTAAATTGACGAATAAGCCATTCTGGTTCTTCATTTTCAGGCGCCCACCAATAGGAGCCAGACATACTGAGTACTTTGCCAAAGCGCTCAGGACGATTAAATGCAATCCATGAAGAAGCTAATCCACCATAACTAGAACCTGACACTATCGTTTCTTCCCCCGAGACATGGATACCTTTCTCTTTTTCTAACCAAACAAACAATTCATCAGCTAAAAAACGGTAAAAATCAGGATTGGGTGGTAATTCGATCCCACGTCGATCGCCATCAATACTGTCAACAAATAGGATCATGATTGGCGGTAATTTCCCCTCTTCGATCTGTTTATCAAAAAACTTATCAATACCATATTGGCGACGATAAGTTTGCCCATCAAATAATACAAGAAGTCGAGGCGTTTCCATTTTTTGAGCTGGCAGGTAAAGTGCTATTTCACGATCATTATTTAAGATCTCGCTGTGAAAGCGAACAATCTCTGTCTTGCCTTTCATTGCTCTATCAAGAATATCAGGCAAATGGCATTCGCGCTGACGGTCTAATGACAACAAAGAGAAATGATTATAAATATCCTCTGACTGACTTGGTGAATCGTGAGAATTCAACGGATCCGCCTGTGCTGTGGTTAAAATCGCGCGACGTTGTTCAAAGGGTTCTGCATTTTCAATAACCGGAACATCAGGGGCTAATTTATATTGCATTAATGTATCGTTAGGCACGATATAACTACGATACCAAATATCACTATTGGGTAAATGAGTTAACGGATCATGGTTACCTTCAGGTGATCCCAGCAAATAGACATTCTTTTTTGCGCCTTGCCAGAGAAAAGTTACTCGCTTTTTATCATGATCATAAGGCTCAATCAGAGGAGTCCCTTCTTGGTGTATTTGTTGCCAAAATGCCTGAATATTTTTTTGATCAAGTTGTTTAGCGAGAGTTTGCAAACGAGGGCTAGTTGGTGCAATACCAGCATCTTTATCTAAAGGTTGATAAGGTTGTGTTGTTAGCATGAATAGCCACTGGTTTTTAGCTTCACCTTGTGCAACTAATTGATAATTAGCAGTTTCAGGTAATAAAAAACGTACCTTTTGTTGCCCGTCAGCGGGAATATCTTTTAATAAATGACGAAGATGAGTACCATCTTGTTTCTCTAACCGTAAATTTTGTATCCCTTTTACGCTTAATTCAACATAACGTTGACTTTCTAAATGAGTGGTAAAACACACCGTGTCGTTATCAAACTGGCCTGTCATTTCTTTATTTTCTGTCACTGTTAAGCAACTGGCAAAACTTGAAAAAGAGGCCATCAACATGCATATCATCAGAGGAATTCTCACTTTATTTCTCATTATTAACTATTGTGAGAAACAATGGTAATGATAATTGTTATCATTACAATAAATAAAATGGCTGTATATCATCAAAATTATTTTTAACCTCAAATAAAAAAGCTCAAATAATTTATTTGAGCTTTTTTATGATCCAATATTAAATTAACGCTCTTCTAACGGATAGCTACGGAAGCTCCATAAGCCCAGCGCCTTTAAGCCATCACGATAAATACCTTGGATATCTGATTTGCTCGCTTTTTGTAATTCCGCTAAGGGTTTATCAGGTGCAACAACCGTTAAGTAAGTAATATCACTTGGGCCACTTTGCCAACTGGCAAGCGTGAAAATTGCGTCTGCACGACGGACATGACTACCAGAGCTAATAATAACAGCCGTTTTAATACGATGTTTAGTTAATGCATAACGACTAAATAACGCATTTTCGACCGTTGTACGTGCATAGTTCTCTTGGAAAATACGTTCTGGTGCAATACCGTTTTTTACCAACCAATCGGCCATTAATTTCCCTTCCGTTTGATGTGCTTTTGGCACGCCCCCCGTAACGACAATCATGGCTTCTGGTAATTGTTTAGCCACTTCTAAAGTTTTATTTAAGCGTTCAATTAAAATCTTATTCATTGTGCCATCAGGATTTAAGGCATACCCCAATGTCACAATCGCGTTGTTATCTTTGGTTTTATTTAGTTTGGCCAAATCTGCTGGTGTCAATTTATCACTTAACGGCATTTTGCTTACGCGATCAATCTCTGCAAAAAAACGACTGACTTCTTCAGCTTTAGCCGGATTTAATGATTTTAATTTATTGAAATATGCTTCACTTTCTTTATCTTTGCCTTCAAAACGAGTCCACGAAGTGACGTAAATTAGCGCATCAATATCATCAGGGGCCGCTTCTAAAATCTGTTTATAAATAGTAATAGCGCGAGGGACATCATTGTTATAGATATAAGCACTAGCAGTACTAAATAATAAATCGAGGCGATAAGGCTCTAACTTATAAGCTTGTTGCAATTTTTGCGCCACTATTTCCATATTTGATGGCAGTTTTCCTGTAAAGCCTGCATCCGACACTCGTGCCGGCGACTTAAATGCATCTAACGCATCTTGGATCAAGCTATCAACAGTTTGACGCTGAGAAACATATTGCTGATAACTATTATCTGGCTGATGAACTTTTTGGTAAGCCAATGCAGTTGATGAGACGGTAAAACCTAAAGCTACTATCGCTAACGAAATGACCGTTTTCTTGATATGAAGTGAAACACGGGAAGGTTGCGCCATTATCTTATCCTTTTACGAAAAATAGTCTGCTTCTTCACCTGAGCGAATGAAGATAGAGTGTGTAACTCCTCACACCTAATGACAAAAGAAATACACACCGATAAATCTATACCTAATATCTATCATAAAGATCCCTGAATTAATTTTCAGTAACCTTTTTCACCTTATTGAAAAAAATAGCATTATTACGTAGATAGCTTATTTGACAGTTTCTTTTATATATTTTTATCTTTTGGTTAATGATTTTGTTCTGATAGATCATCAGTGATAAAGAATAAAAAAACGATTTATTCTTTAGTGGAAAGTGAAAAGTTTGAAATCGTATTATTTATTTTGTTCTTCAATGTAAAAACGCCACTAATGGCGCTTTTTACATTATATTTTTACTCAATATGCTTTGATTGCATCATCAATAATTCTCTGACTAATTCGACACAACTTAAGAAGCGTTCGTCATAATCGGGAGAGTTAACTTTAATATATTCAATATTGTTTTTATCAAGCATTTCCATGAGTAAGGTTTGAAAACGGCGACGATCTTTATCACTGCCTAAACTGCGTAAACCATCCGCTACCCATGGCGTATTATTTTCTAAAACAATCACTAAATCAAAACGATACTCATCAATAAGCGCTTGAACAAAAGGGTGTTCTTTACCTTCATAGCGTAAACAAAACGCTTGGGTGGTGACAAAATCCGTATCAATAAAAGCCACTTTATTGGCATATTTAACTGCAAAATCAATATATTGAGCATGTCCCAATGCAATTTTATCGTAGTCCGAATATTGCAATGCCATCTCATCTCCCCCTAAATGAGAGAAAACATAATCACGACCATATTCCCATGCACTGGTTGTATTAAAAATATTGGCAAGCTTATTGACTAACGTTGATTTACCGCTAGATTCACCGCCTAAAATAGCAACTGTACGTACAAAGAAAGGTTTGACTTCTGTTGGAATATATTCCCAATATTTAAAAGGTGCTTGGCGAATTTGACTGCCACTGATATTCATAAATGAGCGTTCTGGATCAATCAATACCGTTTCAATCCCTAAGAAAGCATTATATTGATCTGCATCATCACGTTCACTGGTATAGATGAAATCAGGCGTTATTTGTTTTTCACGCAAAAAGGTTTTTATCCCTTCACTCCACATTTCCCAGCCATGGGGCTGTGGTTCGATACCGTGCTCATCAAACTCATGAATACGGATATTCTTTTGATATTTAAAGGTTTGTAATAACCAGCGCAATCTGTCACTCACTGTGGGTTGTTGAGACATCGCACTGTTAATAAATAGATCCTTATCGCGAGGTTCGTCATGGCAGAGGATCACATGTAATTCATCAACTTGGCTACAAGCACGTTGAATTAAATAAATATGTCCTGTGTGAAGAGGATAAAACTTACCAAAAATAACACCAATTGTTTTCTTTTTCATGGGATATTCTAATCCTAAAAATTGGTGTAATGCGGACATCTTTTGCGCACTAGGGCTCTTGATTTTATTATTAATCAATTGGCTAAGATAGCCTTTTGTCATATCACTTTCATCAGCAACGTGTTGTAAGGTATACCCATTTTTTCTGATAGCCTGTTTGATATAATCAAAAGGTCCCATAATTAGCTCCTTTAGAAGTCTTCTAAATCATCAAGAACAGATAATGCATCTGACAGTTTTTTCACACCATACACTTTCATATCCGGTGGATTTTTCTTTGGCATATTTGCACTTGGTACAATAGCGCGTTTAAAACCATGTTTTGCTGCTTCTGCGATGCGCTCTTGTCCACTAGGTACAGGGCGAATTTCACCAGCAAGGCCAACTTCGCCAAATATCACTAAATCACGTGGTAAAGGGCGATTACGAAAACTCGATACTAATGATAATAACAAAGCTAAGTCTGCACTCGTTTCTGTGACTTTTACCCCCCCCACGACGTTGACAAAAACGTCTTGATCAGACATTTGTAACCCACCATGGCGATGTAACACAGCCAGTAGGATAGCGAGTCGATTTTGCTCTAATCCCACAGCCACACGACGCGGATTTGATAGCATTGAGTGATCAACTAAGGCTTGGATCTCAACCAATAAAGGCCTTGTTCCTTCCCATACCACCATTACAGAACTGCCTGATGTGATTTCATCCCCTCGACTTAAAAAGATAGCTGAAGGATTGCTCACCTCTCGTAATCCTTGCTCAGTCATTGCAAAAACACCTAACTCATTAACAGCACCAAAACGGTTTTTATGACTACGTAAAGTACGAAAACGAGAGTCTGTTTCGCCATCCAACATAACAGAGCAGTCAATACAGTGTTCCAGTACTTTTGGCCCAGCTAAGGTGCCATCTTTTGTGACATGGCCCACCATAATAATGGCAACATCATTGGTTTTAGCAAAGCGAGTCAGATAAGCAGCCGTTTCACGAACTTGAGCAACACTGCCCGGTGAAGATTGAATATCCGCCATATGCATCACTTGAATAGAGTCAATCACCATCAATTTAGGCTTTTCTTGTGAAGCAATTAAACAGATTTGCTCAATGCTGGTTTCTGACAACATATTCAGTTCTGCGGTCGGTAAACCTAATCGATGTGCTCGCATCGCAACTTGTTGGAGCGACTCTTCACCAGTGACGTACAGCGTTTTCATTTCTGTTGCTAGACGACACATAGTTTGTAGCAATAACGTACTTTTACCCGCTCCGGGACTTCCCCCAATTAAAATTGCACTTCCAGGAACAACACCACCGCCTAATACACGGTCAAACTCTTTAAATCCTGTCGAAAATCGGGGTAATGCTTCAAGACTAATGTCAGATAATTTTTGAACTCGGCTAACGCCTTTTGCATCACCAGCAAATCCACTAAAGCGCTCATTACGGGAAGAAGGCGCAGCTGCAAGACGAATTTCTGTAATTGTATTCCACGCATGGCAAGCCGAACATTGCCCTTGCCAACGAGGATAATCTGCACCACATTCATTACATACAAAGGCTCTTTTAGCTGCTTTTGCCACACATCTCTCCCTATGATAATCATTCTAAAAAACGCCTTTTAGCGTTCTTCGTGTTTTAAACCACCACTTAAAATACACATCACACCCATTAAATCAGCATGACGAATAGCCACTTTTGCCTGAGCATACACTTTAGGTTTTGCATGATAAGCAATACCCAGTCCGGCTTTTCTTAACATTTTAAGATCGTTTGCGCCATCACCAATGGCAATGGTTTGCTCCATTGGGATCTCTAAATCTTTTGCTAAACGCGCAAGCACTTGTGCTTTGTATTTCGCATCAACAATGGTGCCTTTAACTTTACCTGTTAGTTTGCCATCTTTAATTTCAAGATGGTTAGCAACAGCAGCCACTAAACGTAATTTTTGTTTTAAGTTATCAGCAAAATAAGTAAAACCCCCAGATGCGATAGCAATATGCCAATCCATTGCCTGAAGTTTGCGCACTAAGCTCGTTAATCCTGGCATTAGTGGTAAATCATCCATCACTTTTTGTAAAATAGAAGCGTCCGCGCCTTTAAGTTCAGCAACACGGAGTTTTAAACTTTCACTAAAATCCATTTCGCCTTGCATCGCGCGTTCTGTTATTGCCGTAACTTTATCTCCAACTCCCGCAAGTTTAGCGATTTCATCAATACACTCAATTTGAATAGCCGTTGAATCCATATCCATCACTAAAAGCCCAGGAGAACGTAAGCGAGGGATTTCACCGAGAGGGACAACATCTAGGCCACATTCATCAGATAAACGGCGAATTCGACGAGTTAGACTACCTGCAATACGCACCACTTGGTAATCATCAATACGCCATGAAGAAACCACCACGATTGCCACACCTAATTTATGTTGGAATTCGCTTATTCTTTTCTTATCAAGTTCACGTCCATAAAGTAACCACCCACTATCGCCAGCGCGGTAATCTAGTGGCATTACCTCTTCGCCACTGAGTGATAACGGCAGACCTGGCCATTTACGGATTTCATCCGGTAAATAGCAATAGGTCAGACTATTTGACATACTTATTCTCCTGTTTTCCCCTGTCTGAACAAAATAATCGTTATTCAGCCTATTCTATCTCAGGCTCATCTGGCAACATGCACATACTTGCTTACGCAAAAGGATGAACATGCTTAAAGACAAACTAAAATTCAAACTACAAAAAACGGCGATTATACTGATTTGTATCGCACTATTGGCATTTCTTATGCAAGGCGCGTCTTATTTTAGCCGTGCTAATCAGCATGCCCGTATTACCCAGTTTGAAGAGCTTGCAAAAACGCTGGCAGAACAAGTTGCGTTCTCTTTATCCACGTATCTGGATGACAGTAGCAAAGATAACGTAAATCCCCTCATTATGGCTAATTTAAATCATCTTACCCACAATAGTCGGGTGCTTGACGCCAGTCTTTATTT
Organism: Proteus sp. G2626; assembly: GCF_009915985.1. NCBI lineage: Bacteria > Pseudomonadati > Pseudomonadota > Gammaproteobacteria > Enterobacterales > Morganellaceae > Proteus > Proteus sp. G2626. Next base: position 223,790 of record NZ_JAABNH010000007.1, read on the forward strand.
AGAAGATGGGACACAAATAGCGCATAGTGGTGAAAATGTCACTGTTAAAGAGCGATTAGCACTAGAAGGGCAAAAGAGTGGCGGTTCTTTTAATCACCAACTTGTTGTTCCCGTACCGGGTAAAGATAAACCAAAAGGTTTTTTAAGGCTGACATTAGATACTCATCAGTTGATCACAGAATCAAGTCAAGTCGATAACACAACGAATTTATTACGCGTCATGTTATTAGTTGCACTTGCCATTGGCTTTTTGCTTTCTCATAACCTGCTTCAGTTAACCCCCGTTCATTGGCAACAATCCCCCTATTTATTAACGGCCAATTTGCCGCCTCGTACTGAAAAAGAGGACGTTGAAGAAAACGAAAATCATGAAGAAAATGAATCAAAAGAGAGTGTCAAAGAGGAAAATAATGACACTGATAATAGAATAGGTAAAACATAACGCTTTATTCTTTTAACAAATGACTCAGTGAGTTTAGTCAATAATTAGCTAAGCTCACTTTTTTAACCTCAGTTATTTAGATATATCTAATTTATGCGTATTTTTGTGCTATTTCCTTAATCTTTAAAGGGGTTTTGTTTAAAGTCACGGTAAATTTCAACCAAGTCATTAACCTAAAAAGATAAGTTTTAAATCTTTTTCTGGCTCTTTGAGTACTGAGGTGGTTATGACTGAACAATCCGTTATCCAACGTTGTCGACAAATCGTAGAAAATCCAACCCTTTCTCCTGAACAAAAACGCCATTTTCTTGCATTAGAAGCTGAAAATATGTTGCCTTATCCATCACTTCCTGAGGATGCAACTAAAGCGCTTAATGAACGGGTTATCTGTGATATGTATGAAGGTCACGCCCCATATAAACCGCGTTATGTTTTACCTGATTATGCGAAGTTTTTAGCGCAAGGTTCTCGTTATTTAGAGCTAGAGCCCGCGCAAGACTTTGACGACGCTTTAAACATGCTGACTATCCTTTATCATCATGTTCCTTCTGTAACCTCTATGCCTGTTTATTTAGGCCGTATTGATAAAATCCTACTACCTTATGTTGGCGAGCTAACCGAAGAGCAACTTTACCCAAAATTAAAGCGCTTCTGGCGCTATCTTGATAGAACACTCCCAGATGCTTTTATGCACGCCAATATTGGTCCAGAAGACTCTGTTCTTACACGTTTAATTCTTAAAGTGGATGTTGAGCTTCAACAAGTCGCCCCCAATCTCACGTTTATTTATGATGCAAATTCAACACCTTCTGACTTATTGCATCAAGCCATCACCAATATTTGCCATAGTAGCAAACCCCATATTGCCAACGGCACATTGCAAGATGCGGTATTTGGTAAAGATGAATATGGCATTGTAAGTTGTTATAACTCCTTACCTCAAAGTGGTGGTGGTAGCACCTTAGTGCGTATAAACCTCAAAGAGGTTGCACAACGTAGCCAAAATAGCTCTGATTTTCTTAATAATGTATTGCCTTTTTATATGCAAAAACAGATTGAGATCATTGATGCTCGTTGTGAGTTTCTCTATGAGAAATCTAACTTCTTTAAACAGAGTTTCTTAGTTGAAGAAGGATTGATCTCACCTGATCGTTTTGCCCCTATGTTTGGTATTTATGGCATGGCAGAAGCAGTAGCGTTTTTACTTGAAAAAGAAGGCAAGCAAGTTGCCTATGGTGATAATGAATCTGCCAATAAACTCAGTTATGTTATCAGTGAAAAACTAGCACAATTTGTCGCAGATACACCGGTTAAATATGGTTGGAAGCATCGAGCTATGTTGCATGCACAATCAGGTATTAGTTCTGATATTGGCACAACCCCTGCAACTCGCATTCCTTATGGTAAAGAGCCTGATCCTGTTACCCACTTAATAACGGTTGCTCCTCACCATCAATTTTATACCTCAGGAATTAGCGATATTTTAACGGTTGATGAAACCATCAAACAAAATCCTGATGCCCTAATGCAACTCTGCTTAGGGGCATTTTCCTCTGGATTAAGAGAATTTACTGCCAATGTAGGTGGTAATGACCTCGTTCGTGTTACAGGTTATATGGTGCGTTTATCGGATTTAAAAAAATACAAAGAAGAAGGCTCCCGCCTTAATACCACTTGGTTAGGTGATGAAGCCACAGCAAACTGCCATATCGCTGAACGTAAACCACGAGTTATCAGTCATGAACAGCAGATGCGCTTCGATAAATAAGATACTCCCTTTCTCTTGTGTTGATGGCCCAGGCAATCGTCTAGCCATCTTTCTGCAAGGGTGTAACCTGCGGTGTAAAAATTGTCACAATCCTTACACGATGGGGATCTGTGACAATTGTGGTGACTGCATTCCAACTTGCCCACAGCAAGCACTTTCATTACAAAATGGTGTGATAAGTTGGAACAGCACCAGTTGTGAACAATGTGACACTTGTATTCAACAATGCCCACGACAATCAAGCCCGATGACATTAACCTATACTGTTGATGAGCTAATGGCTATTACACGCAAATATGCAGCATTTATTAATGGCATCACAGTAAGCGGTGGTGAATCCACGTTACAGCTACCTTTTTTGATTGATTATTTTAAAGCAATCAAAGAAGCACCCGATCTTAAACACCTTACTTGTTTAATCGACAGTAATGGCACTCTTTCCCTTAATGGCTGGCAAAAAATCGCTCCCTTTATGGATGGTGCCATGATCGATTTAAAAAGTTGGAATGAAGATACTCATATTTATTTAACGGGTAGAGGTAATCAACGGATTAAAGAATCAATCAAATGGTTAGCTAAGAATAATTTACTTACAGAATTACGCCTTTTATATATTCCGGAGAAAACTGATTATTTAGAGAATATTGAATTACTTTCTCAATTTATTAATTCACTTGGTGAATCTGTATTGATCCGTATTAATGCATTCCATCAACATGGTGTTTATGGAGAAGCCAGCAATTGGCGTGCAGCTTCTCAACAAGAAGTTATTATTTTAACGAATGAATTTAAAGCTAGAAACATTAATTCAATTAAAATACAAAATATTTATTAAATATAATAATTCAACCCCATTAAATATTATAATTTATGCAAACTTATCTATTTGACTTTAATTAACTCAGAAGATAATCTCATTTAGAAAATCTCTTTATGGGCTCCTGCTATGAAAATAAAACATAAATCAATATTATTGATAACATACTCAATATATATATTTCCAATTAATTCCCATGCTAATTATGATATAAAAGATATGGGTAATTCAAATTATAAACCCTTTAGCATTTCAAATAATGCAACCCAATATTATCAACTTCGAAATAATAAACATAACGATATAAAATATAAACATGGTAAAATATTAGATAAGACTAATTATAATCAAAAACTATTTACTCCTTTTGGAAGTGTCTATGTTTATACTGCCATAGATGATGATACGCTTTTAAAATATAATATATTTGCAGATAATATAAATAATGAAAATCAAAAAGAGCTACCGTCTTACGATATAAGAAAGTCATCATTTTTTAATGAAAGCATTCTTCCCAGTGAATTATTTATCAGCACAGATGGCGGTATCACTCATAAGAAAATAAATAAGGGGAGAGATGAACGATTAGATACCCTTTATCTAGATAGAATCTCTTATAATGGTGAAGTTATCGTTGGTTATGCAACAGAGTCTAAATCAAGGTTAACTGAGATAACTTATAACGTTAATGGTTGCTCAGGTTATCCTTTATGTCATACTTTTATCTACAATAGTAGAAATGATATATTTACAATCCTAGATAATAAGATAAATATTCATCATCTTACTAAAGATGGTAACTTTATTTTATATTCCTCAAATAAAGAAAAAAATTTACATATATATGATATAGCTAAAAAAGAAAGTTTTATCCTTAGCATTGAAAATATTAACCATTATTTACCAGCGCACCCTGAAAAAGACATCTTACTTTTAGCAATAAGCTCTCCTCCAATTTTAGATAAAATAAAGAAAAGAAATGTTGATATCCAAAAAGTAAGTGATAATGCTCAGGTAATTATTGGCCAACTCGATAGAAATCTATCTAAAAAACAACTCATTGATGCTGGATATCCTAAAGTAGCTTTTATTACTAGAGAAGAAGGGCCAATAAAAGAAGTGAGCTACTCTGATTTTGGTTCATCTAAATTTACTGCTTTTTCAGAAAATGGCAATTATAGTGTTGGCTGGGGCGAAATTTGGCATGCTGATTATGAAATAAAACTACCTCATAGCATAAAAAAATCTTCTTCACTTTTTAGCCATGCACTACTCTATGATTTCTCGAACGATAAGCTGAAGAATATAGGTAACCTTTCTAAAAAAACAAATGAAGCACAATTTCGAAATGCAAGAGCTATGGATATCTCAGCTGATGGTCAATATATCGTGGGATGGTCTGAAACGGATCATTATAATTACGATACAATCCCAATGGATTCATCAAAAAAAGGGCCGGAAACGTTTATTATATTCCATCGTCATGCCTTTCTTTACTCAAACGAAATCATGTACGATTTAGGAACCCTTGACGAAGGTAATGATTCTGAAGCACATTCAATTACTGACGATGGAAGAATTATTTATGGTTTATCTACTGATAAACATAATAATTGGCGCCAAGTCATTTGGAAGAGTAATAAAATCAGTAATGAATACTTTAATAATGAAAAACAAAAATTTACTGACGATGCAAGAGAAAAAGAACGCTTAGCCGAGATAGCCAAACAACAAGAAGCTCAAGCTGAAAAAGAGCGTTTAGCTAAAGAGCAAGCCGATAAAGCCAAAGCCGAGCAAGAGCGCCTAGCTAAAGAGCAAGCCGATAAAGCCAACGCTGAGCAAGAGCGCCTAGCTAAAGAGCAAGCCGAAGAGAAAGCAGATACCAAACCACCCGTTGTGATCAGCAAACCTATCGACATTGAAAACACCTATAAATCAATACAATTAGTCGCTGAAAATGGCTATAAACTGATAGATATGCAACAAGGACAACTGCGCTATTTAGCTTCTGCAACCTGTTCTGTCGGTACTAAAAAAGCCTGTATTAGTGGGTTTGCGCACTACCAAAATGTAAATAAAGCCAATGCAACACAAACGGGGTTAAGTGGTGCTTATCGTTTTGATATTAACCATATTCCATTAGTTGTAGGGCTTGCCATTGATACAGATATCTCTTCTTCATTACCTAAAGGCTATCAATATCAAGGTTATGCATTACCTTTAATTGGTTTTAGCCTAGATTTAATACCCTCACTCAATGCTGAATTAAATAGCAATGCATTACATCTGTCATTAAAAGGCGCTTATTTAAATCGTAAAGTTTCTATTGAAAGACAAGCATTAGCAGATTCTGAATCAGGTAAAGGCAATAGTAAGATATCTGGTTATCACATTGATTTGCAAGGCTCTTATCCATACGCCATATCAAATGAATTTATGCTTACACCATTTGTAGGACTTACTTTTAATCAAATCTCACGTTCAGCTTATAGTGAAACTCAAAATGCCCAATTTGCAGCACACTATGATGCCCTCAAAATGCATTCATTATTAGCCAAAATAGGATTGGGTATGGATCATTTATTAGGTTCCTCTTTCATACTAAATACAAAAGCAGGATTACTGTGGAACTTATCACATTATCAAGGAAACTTCCGTAGCCATATTGACTATTTAGGTCAACAACAAATTGATTATTTAGAAAATAAAAAGCAGTTAAAACAACGTCCATTTGTTCATATTGGATTAATGTATCAAGTGGATAAACACTCATCTATTGGTACGAAAGCAAATTGGGAAATGACTACATATCGCAATCACGATATGCAATTTGGTATTGACTACACTTATCGCTTCTAATTCCTTATTGTTTTGTTTAGGGTTAATTTTAGCTGTATTATTTAGCTTCCTATAAAAATATAGGAAGCTCTTTTTTATTAGCTGATTGAAGAATTCAAATTTAAAATAGTAGAATTATTTTTTTCTTCATTAACCCACCACACCTTCGTCGATACTTTTTCAAGCAGTGCTTTATTGTGGCTAAAAATAATCAAACTTAAAGGACGCTTCTGACTTTCATCGATCAATACTTGCCAAATATCAGCTTGAATTTTCGCATCTAATTGTGCCGTGACTTCATCTGCAATCAATATTTGAGTACGAGGATCTAACGCACGTAATAACGCAATACGTGCCAATTCTCCGCCAGATAGTTCATTAGGTCTACGTGTTAACCATTCTGATTTTATTCTTAATTTTTCAAACCAATCTTTATCTGGCGACCAAGCATCACGAACACTATCTCCTGTTGTTCTAAACGGATTAAAACATTTATCAGGATGCTGAGGGACTAATTGAATAGGGCAATAACCCTTGTTAGATAATGGTTTGCCATTAACAAGAATTGAACCTTGAGTTGGTGCTTGCCACTGCGCTAGAACACGACCTAATGTCGTTTTTCCTGTACCGCTTGGCGCTGAAATACCCAGCCTTTCTCCAGCCTCTAACGAAAAGGAGAGATCTTGCCATAACACCTTACCTGCTTGCTGAACAGATAATTGTTTTAACTCTAAAAGTGGCATAAAGATAACTCCAGCAATAAGAAAGCTTAATAACTCAATATGATAATGGATTCAGTGATGTTTCTGTTTGACTTAGAAATTGTTGTTCAGGTAATGCATTCCAGAGTGCTTTTAACCATTCGCTACCTTCATGACGATTAAGCATTGTGGCAGGGATAACTTCATTAACCTCACCTTGATTGAGTACAGCTATCGTATCTGCGAAACGTGCGGCAAGAGCTAAGTCATGTGTTACCCAAAGTACAGATTTACCCTGATTACATAATTCTCTTAAGTGCCCTAATAATAGACATGCGTGCTCATCATCAAGCCATGAGGTAATTTCATCAGCCAAAATATATTGTGCGTTAGAGAGTGTTGCGTTACAGGCTAATACGCGTTTTGCCATCCCCCCTGAAAGTTTAGCTGGGTATGTTTTCACTAACGAGCCTGAAAGGTGATAAAGCCCCAATTGCTGCACAATATCATCCGATGTCACTTCAGCACCGCTTAAATGCGCTGAGCGACTTAATTGTTCACCGATACAAATTAAAGGATTAAGTGCTGTCACTCCCTGAGGAATATAGCAAAAAGTATTTCCTCGATAAGCAATAAGTTCTCGTTCACTTAATGTATGCCCATTCAGTTTAATCGAGCCACGAACTCGCATATTAGCAGGCAAAAGTCCCAATGCACTTTGAAGTAATAAACTTTTACCTTCGCCACTTCCCCCCACTAATGCCAACATTTTACCCGGTTTAATATCCAGAGAAATTGATTTTAGCAACGGTTGCCAATTTCGTTTTCCCAACCACCGAAATTGGGCAATATCAATGGAAAGCTGCTCAAAACTTAACATCCTGCCCCTCTTAACCACAATTGTTGCATTGCCTTAGCAAATTGATCGAAGATCAACACTAAGCACATCAAAATAAGTCCCGGAAACACAACCATCCACCAAGAGCCGGTACTTAAATAACGTAATGCGTCAGATAACAGTAAACCTAAAGAAGGCTCATGAGCAGCTTGCCCAAAGCCTAAAAAACTTAACGCCGCACTATGTAATACCGCGTGAGGAAACATCAATAACGTTCCCACAATCCACTGCGGTAATAACATTGGAATGTAGTGTTTTTTTACACATTCAAAAGGTGAATTACCAATACGACGCGATAACATCACATAATCGGCCTCCCGAATACGTTGAATTTCGCCACGTAAAATCAACGCAAGTTTAGGCCAATGAGTTAATGCCACTGCCAGAATCACTCCTTGTTGCCCGCCCCCTAAGGTAAAGCAGATTAAAATCAATAGTAATAAATGAGGTAATGCTAAAAGCGCATCAACAACCCCTCTGACCAGAAAATCACAATAACGATTAATCGAGGAAATACCTGCAAACAACAGAGCAATAGCACCACTGACAATCGCACTTGTCACACCGATATTTAAACTGCTTAACATTCCTTGAAAACAACGTAACCACAAAGAGCGCCCCAAATTATCAGTACCGAACCAATATTGATCTGATGGAGCCTGATTTCTAGCCAAAAAATCCATTACGATATCAGTATGAGAAACAGAAAAGCCATACGTAACTAACCCAATTAATGCAAGGGAGACTAATAAAAGTCGTAACAAAGGCCTATTCGGATCGTAAATCATGAGTCTCGTAAAATTCCTTTATTAATACGTCGTAATAGTGTGTTAGAAATACTATTACCAAAGAAAATTAAAATAGTACTAAAAACAACAATCCCCATTAATAAGGGAATATCGCCTCGTAATCCTGCATCAACAGTAGCCTGCCCTAAGCCGGGATAAGCAAATACTTTTTCAGCCAAAAGAGAGCCACCAAGTAATTCACCAATTGATGCAAACTGTAAGCAAAGTGCGGGTGTAATGGCATGACGTAGAACATGAAATAGCATCATAGCCCAACCTTTATCACCTTGAGCCTTAGCAAAATGAATAAATTCACTGCCCATCACTTCAGCAACTTTTGCACGAGTATGCAGTGCGATATTCCCTGTGCCTAATAATCCAAGGGCTATCATTGGTAAGATAAGATGGGAAAAACGCTGACTTAATGTTGCTGTTTCTGCACTACTTCCCATCGGCCATGCACAACAAATTGGTGCCCAATGCAAAGTGACAGAAAACAACGATAACAGAAGCAATCCTACCCAGAATGTCGGTAACGAAGCTAATAAATAAGAGAGAGTAGAAATAATTCTATCCGGCCAACGATTAAGATATCGACCTGCGACTAATCCCATGACCACGCCAATCACACCAGAGAAGACCCAAGCTGAAAAAAGTAAAATAAAAGAAGGCCCTACACGCTCGCGAATAACCTCAATAACAGGCATGTTATACAACATAGAATAGCCAAAATCGCCTTGAATAATTTGACTAAACCAAAACCAAAACCGCATCCATAAAGGCTGATCAAGCCCCCAACGAGCTGCAATTAAAGGGTATTGCTCAGGAGGGACATTCAGTAAATCACTGCCGATATAAGCCTTAATAGGATCTATTGGTGAAAAACTTAATAAAATAAAAACACCTGCTGTTGTCACCAACAGCAGGCAAAATAATCGCAGGAAAAAACCTGCACTGTGACGTATTACTGACAAGTCCACTTCCAAGTATCTACGCTATTTAATAATGACCATGAACCATGAATTTCAGGCGTTCCTGTTCCCAGATCAACACAGGGGTTCGTCAGGTAAGTATGTTGCACATTCATCAACCAAGCCCAAGCGGCATCACCTTTTACACCCACGCCGTTTTTCCCATCCCATTCTACTGCTTTCCAATGAGGAACTGCTTCTTGCCATGTATGGGCATCCAGCGCAGCTTGTAGGTGTTTTTCGACTTCAGGATTTTTGTAATAACCTGGATTATAATAACCAACGCCAGCAGCATTAGCACTGTAGTGATGATATAGTTCCATAGGATCAAGACTGCCCCAGCCAAATAAAGTCGGATTTGAGTGCATATAACGTTCTACTGTATCCCAACTTCCTGATTTAAGATCCATTTGAATACCAAGAGGTTGCACTAGCGCACGAATTGACTCAGCTAAATCGCGACGAGTTGCATCACCGCTGGTATACCACAGGGTTAATTTAGCTTCTAAACCATCTTTTTCACGAATGCCGTTTTTATTGGGTTTCCAACCTGCATCTTCAAGAATTTGCTTGGCTTTTTCAACATCACCATCTTTAAAGGCTGCATCTGTTTGATCCCAAGGTAAACCTTTCACTCCGGTATACGCAGGAATAGCATAACCATCAAGCACTTGCTCTGATAATAATTTACGGTCAAGGGCGTAGTTAATGGCTTTTCGAATGGCGATATCTGCGGTGATATCATTACCAATATCATAGCCTTGCGCATTCTTTTCACCTGATTTTACCATTGGAAAAACAATACCGCGGTTTTCAACACTCGGTCTTTCCCATAATTTGGTATTTGGTAAATTCTTAGCCATTGCCGCCGTTGCTGGTGGGATACGCACAATCCCTAGCTGTCCACTTTGAGCAGCAGCAAAAGCGGCATCTTCATCAAGGAAAACGAAAATGAGTTTTTCAAAATCGTTTTTCTGCCCGGCATAATAAGGGTTAGCTTCAACTATTAATTGCTGACCGGGTTGGAAACTGACCATGCGATAAGGACCAGCACCAATTGGTTTTTGTGCATAGGTTTTTTCATCATACTTATCTGCAGAAACAATACCTAAAGAGCCAAGTACGTTCACAAACGTACTTTGTGGTGCTTTTAAGGTAATAGTGACATGTAAATCATCATCTGCTTTTGCAGAAAGAAAATTCCCCATATCTACTTTACCGCCACTTGCAGCCGCATTGTTATAAGTAAATACGATATCTTTTGCTGTGATAGGTAGACCATCAGAGAATTTTAAATCAGGCTTTAACGTTAATTTCCATGTTTTACCATCTTCACTTGGCTGATAGTCACTTAACATATTGCTATACCAAGAGAGATCCGCATTTTGCTTTAATAATGGGCTATGAAGAAGTAAATAGCTCCCATGACTCCACCCCAGCATGGGATCAAAACCTTCTGTGGGTTCTTCACCAATAGCCAATTTCAGCGTTTGAGCGGATGTTGCAAAAGGGATACTAAGTGCGGCTAAGCAAGTTAAGGTTACTAATGATTGCCGCCAACCAAACCGAATAGACATAAAAACATTCTCCGATTTTTTAGATACGACTTATCACCAGTCTCTAATCCCATAAGAAAAGAGGCTGAAATAAGATAAATAACAATGATGATTACGATGCTCAGCAATTGTTGCAGATAAAGAATAAATCAGTGGCATCATAATAAATTTTTTTATTCAACTACTCGAATAATATTCGACAGTTTATTGATTTTACATAAACTTTTATTAAGCAATAATACTCATTATGACAAACTTCTAGCGAGTGCACAGTATTTTTCTAATAAATAAGTTATATATTTACCATTGAATTTATCAGTGAGCGTAAAACGAAATAAAGTGACTTTTTAACGAAATTAAATTATTTCATTTTATTTAATATACAATGAAAATAAAAAAGGCACATTATTGTGCCCTCCTACGATTAGGAATTTAATATTTTCTTTAATTTAAAATAGCGCCGCCCTAAACGCCAACGTAATCTAAAATTTTTCGCATTTTTCCAAATTAATAACCATATTCCTCTATCAAAAAACTCTTTAACTATTTGTTTTTTAACTTCAATAGATTGAATAGAATTGATTGAATGAATAATCCCCAAACCTTCTTTTGCGATTTGCCAATAACATGCATTGATATTTTTCGCGACTTCCTTATGCTTTTGATTAATAGCATCAAGCATCTCTAATATTTTCATGTAATTACGAATTGTTCGAACATGAATAGTATCATTAGGTGTCGTATGAGAAATGGATTCAGAATGAATAAAGTAGTCATAGTAACGCTCATCAATATATTTAACACGCTTCGCTGTTAATAATACTTCTGTTGTCCATGGAATATCTTGATGATGTAAGCCAGGTTCAAAATAATAACCATGAGCAAGTAGAAATTCACGTCGATACATATTTAACCAAGTTACATGTAAGAATTTCTTAGAATTTAATGCCATTTTTAGCCATTGTGGCCCCGTTAAAACATCGGTTGAATGTAATCGACTAGATGGGAATATAGGACGAGAAGGACGTCCATCGGCATAAACATAATTACCATTACAAGTTAAAATATCTAAATCATCATTTTTAGCAATATTAAGCATTCTATCGTACATATTAGAATGAATTACATCATCAATATCAGGAAAAACAATATATTGTCCTTTAGAAATATTAAATCCTATATTACGTGCAACAGAAACACCTTGGTTTTCCTGATCAATAATAGTGACATTAGGAAATCTGTCTTTCCACTCTTGTAAGATTTTAAGTGAGTTATCTTTAGAACCATCGTTAACTAAAATAAGTTCCCAATCATCCAATTTAATAGACTTTAACCCATTGAAAAATTGATATAAAAATTTCTCTCCATTATAAATGGCAACCACAATACTCAGTTGAGGTATAGAAGAAAACATAACCCACCTTTTATATTCTTAGCAAAGAAAAGAAGCTTCCTCCTAAATAGTTAGTCTTTAAAATTAAAAAAAAAGTAATGAAATACTAAACTAGTATTCATTAATTCTTAATAAAAAATTAATTTTCAACTAACTAAAAGTGGAATTTGTATTTAATCAAGATAAGTATAATTAACTTCTTTTAATCTCTTATGAAGAAAGGGTTAAGGTGGTTTGTTTTTTAAAAGAAATAACTAAAGGAAAAATTAAGGTTAGCACATAAAAAGCATGTTATTAGCGCTATAACTTTATTTATTAATGAGTAATATAAGTATTATTAACACTCATTTTTATAGCTAATGAACAGTATCGGTGTCATTAACGAAAAACATCCGCAAAGCGGATGTTTTAGTTTTTATTTATATCTATAATTTTTGGATACTTGTTCTATTTTTATTCTTCGATATCTTCTTCATCACAAACTTCAAGTTCAGGAAAGTAATCAATTCGCCAAGACTTGATCCCTTGATAAACTTCATCAACAGCATTTTTGACCGCCTCGGTCATTGGGTAGTAAAAACCGACTAAATCGGGTTGGATCCCTAAAAAAGTGATATCAGGAATATCATCTTTTAATTGATCGATAAGAAAATTCAGCGGCATATTATGGGTGCTCATAATAAACATTTCCGCTATATAATCAGGGTCTATCACCCTAATTTCGCCGGGATTTAAACCAATATCAGCAGCATCAACAATGACAACACATTGAGGTTGTAACGCTCTTACTTGATAAGAGACATTTTCAGGCGCGCTTCCCCCATTAATCACAATCCATCCCTCAATGGGATCAGCTTCCATTAACTCTGCAAGCAGAGGGCCAGCTCCATCATCGCCCATCATGCTGTTACCGACCGTTAATACCACTTTAGGTGCTGTCATTGTGTTACTCATGGTTTTCTCTTTACAATCAAATAAATCGCAGGTTCTGCGTAGATCTCACCCAATAATTTAATTAGTGTTTGACTCCATTCACTAAAAATAGGATCGTCATTTTTAGTGAGAGGATCGAATGCCAATGCTAACAAGTGAGTATGTTCTGAATTAATATTGATTTCGCCAAATGTTAGTAATCCCTGCATTTTGCGCTTGGCTTCACCTTCAGGTAATAAATCAATCCACGCTTTATATTTTTCTAAAGGGCAAACTAATTCCGTTTTTAAACAGTCAATCATTCCCACATGGTGGCCAATTGCGAGTGAATAGTACATTACCTGTTGCGCTTGTTCAGGAATATCATCATCGCTATCAACAAACTTTTGTCTTAATGACCAAAAATAAACTTTAGCGTCATCAGGCATAAATTCCTCCTTGGCTTAATGAATAGACCAGACGTTTTACAATCTCTGATAAACGAGGATCGTTAGCTTGTCTCAACCATGCATCAACACGACCACTCACTTCTTGAATAGTGGCGCCTTCTAATAAGGTGAGGAAATGATCACTGATTTGTCTTCCTTGATAATAGCCAGCTAAACGACGTGCTTCACGCTCAATCATCACTCTAGCATCTAAAGGAATAGAAGGCAGAATTAGAGACGCTTTTTCATTCTCTATTTCAATGTGCGATTCGCCTTTTAATTTTTGGTCTAACAAACCCAGTGCAACAGCAAATCCATAAATCGTCGCCGCAGGTGTCGGAGGGCAACCGGGGATCCACACATCAATAGGCACGATAGATTCGCTACCACCCCATACACAATAGAGATCGTGGAAAATACCGCCACCACAGCCACAAGCGCCATAAGAGATACAGATTTTTGGATCTGGCGCTGATTCATAAGCACGTAATGCAGGAACACGCATCTGGCGCGTGACTGCGCCAGTAAATAATAAAATATCAGCATGACGAGGTGAGGCTACCACTTTGATACCAAAACGTTCAGCATCAAAAACCGGTGTAATTGCGGAGAAAATTTCAATCTCACAACCATTACAACCACCACAGTCAACACGATAAACATAAGCTGAACGCTGAATATCTTTCAACAATGTTTGTTTTAGCTTTTGCACCTGATCATCAAGGGTGATCGGTTGGCTAACATGATGATTAATGGGAATTTCTGGTAGACTCATTTTATTGTACTCCCGATCTCGCCCATACTAATATTTTCACGGCCATCAGATAACAAGTTATGTTTACGCTTACATTCAGGGCAGGTTTCAAATTGCGGTCGCATCGCTTCCACGGTATTTTCATCCCAACCAGATTGCACTAATAACGCCATCGCATATTCAACGGATTTTTTAGGGGTAAATGGCTGATGACACTCACGGCAATTCAATAACTTAAACGTTCCTTTAATATAAAGGTCTGATTTTTTCGTCACCGCCGTTTCAAACATATCCGATAAAACAATCGCTCTTGTTGGGCAAACTTCTTCACAACGACCACAGTAAATACAGCGACCAATAAACAGTTGCCAGTGACGCTCACCTGTTTCTAAATTGGTTTCCATAGTTAATGCATTAGCAGGACAAGCCACAGTACAAGCACCACAAACAATACACTGCTGTGGATCATATTCAGGCTTTCCTCTAAAGCCATCGGGTAAATCCAAAGGCTTAAACGGATATTTGGTCGTTGCTTCGCCTGTTTTGATTATGGTTTTAAACAATTTTAACATCGTTCATTCCCTCACTTGAGCGGCGAATTTTTACGTTCGATGCTATAACGTTCAATTTCTTTATAAGAAACTGTTTTCGATTTACGTTTTTTCACATCGACGAGCGTTACCCTGTCAGTACAGGAATAGCAAGGGTCAAGGCTACCGATAATCAATGGCGCATCGGATACGGTATTTCCTTGCAACATATAACGTAATACAGGCCAGTTAGCATAAGTCGCCGCACGGCAACGCCAGCGGAATAATTTTTGGTTATCGCCCAACATACTCCAATGAACATCCTCACCGCGGGGTGCTTCGGTAAAGCCCAATGCAAATTTATAAGGTTGATAAGTGAAGCCTTCCGTTAATAACGGGCCTTCTGGCAGATTATCTAAGGCATATTCAATCATAGCCATTGAATCCAAGACTTCTTTAATACGAACCATCACACGGGAGAATACGTCGCCACCTTCATAACTAAAGAGAGTCAGTGGAAGATTGCCATAATCGGCAAATGGATGGTCAAAACGCACATCACGTTTAAAGCCACTCGCTCTGATCATAGGACCTACAGGACTAAAATCACGGGCAACCTTTTTGTCTAAAATACCCACACCAACAGTACGCTGTTCCATATTAGGCGCAGTGAGAAGAACATCAACAAGTTCAGTAACTTCACGACGCATTTCTCTTATTAATTGAATGGTTTTAAGGCGCTGATCTTTTAAGATATCGCGACGAATACCACCAATTAAGTTCAAGCCATACGTTTTACGTGCACCAGTGAGCATTTCTGCAATCTGCATTGATTTTTCACGAATGCGGAAAAACTGCATAAAACCAGTATCAAACCCCGTAAAGTGACTGGCTAAACCAATATTTAATAAATGACTATGAAGGCGTTCAACTTCTAATAAGATTGAACGAATGGTATGCGCACGACGAGGCACTTCAATGCCTAACGCATTTTCAACAGAAGTCACATATGCCACGCTATGTGTAAAACCACAAATCCCACACACGCGGTCTGATAAGAATGTCACTTCGTTATAACCCATACGGGTTTCAGCCAGTTTTTCCATACCCCGGTGAACATAGAACATGCGGTAATCAGCATCGACAATATTTTCACCGTCGACGAATAAACGGAAGTGCCCAGGTTCGTCTGAGGTAATGTGCATTGGGCCAATAGGTACTACGCGCGCATCTTGCTTACCGTCATTCACAAACGGGTAAGTCTCCGTTTCTGTCGTTGGTGCTGGACGTTGACGATAATCCATTGCATCTTTACGCAGTGGATACATCTCTTCAGGCCAGTCATCTGGAAGCACTAAACGGCGCTCATCAGGTAAACCTACAGGAATGAGTCCATACATATCACGAATTTCACGCTCCCCCCAAACAGCGGCAGGTACACGTGGTGTTACTGATGGAAATTCTAACGTGATTGGACTGACATGGGCTTTAACCACAACCCAGCATTTTTCACCCTCTTCCATTGATAATGCGTAATAAACGGCATAATCCCCATTTAAACTACGCTCATCATTGCCAAATAAAACAGGTAACCAACCCCCTAAACCGTAATATAGATACTCCACCACTTCAGGAAGTGATCCCGTTTTTACTGTTATCGTCAATTGATCAGCAGTTTGTCGCTCTTCATCAAGGACAGCTGATGGGAATTTCTCTCGAACTTTGGCAACATAATCTGCACCCAGTTCTTTTCCCTCTTTTCTACTGACATAATTTTGGTAGCTCACGTTACATCTCCTGAACTGATGTGGATTGATTGCTGATTAAAGTTGTTGGCCATGCATAAGTTGGTGACTCATTTTTATCGAGATTCATCACGATATTAGCGGCATTTTCTAACAGCTCGCTGACAGGTTTAGGAATATGAGTTCCCATTAACAGCATAAGGGCAATCAAAATGACCATTGGTAATGTGGTTAAAATCCCCAGCTCACCTTTAGCAACAACATCAGGTTTTGGACCAAAAACAGTTTTAGCCACCATACGAACTAAACCACCTAATACTATGGTTAGTAACAATAATAGTAGAATAGTTAAACCGATGTGTTGAGAAGCTAAACCTGCCACAACAATCATAAACTCACTGATAAAGACGTTGAATGGAGGCATGCCCCCTAACGCTAACGCACCACCAGCAAAAAGGGCTGCACTTAATGGCATCACTTTAAACATGCCTTTCACGACATTTAAATCACGCGTACCGTATTTCAATAACACGTTACCAGAGCCACAGAACAACAGCGCTTTCGCTAAACTGTGGTTTAAGGTGTGAAATAAAGCAGCCAAAATACCGATTGGTCCGCCAATCCCTAACGCGACGGCGATTAATCCCATGTTTTCCACACTGGAATACGCTAAAAGACGCTTCATATCGCGCTGAATAAGAATAAAGAACGCCGCAATAGCCACAGAGAGGAAGCCAAAAATTAACAGTAAGTTACGAGTGAACTCGGTGCCAATAGCCGCATCAATAATGATGTAGTAACGAATGATGATTAATAGTGCACAATTCAGTAACACCGCCGATAACAGCGCACTGACAGGGCTTGGTGCTTCACTGTGCGCATCGGGCAACCAAGCATGCATAGGGAATAACCCTGTTTTGGTACCAAAACCGATTAAAATAAAGACAAAAGCTAAATGCATCAGTGTTGGATCTAACTGGTCTGTATATTTCAACACTTCAGTCCAGAAGATAGCCTGATCTGGATCAGGCATAAAGCTTGCGGCATTGGCATATACCAAAATAGTACCGAAAAGACCAAACGCCACACCCACACTACAAATGATGATGTACTTCCACGCTGCTTCCAGAGAAGAACGTTGACCATAAATTCCGACTAAGAATGCAGAGCTTAGGGTTGTTGCTTCAATGGCCGCCCACATTAAGATCAAGTTATTACTCGTGATTGCTAATAACATGGTGAATAAAAATAGGTGGAAGAATCCATAGTAGTTACACAAAGTGCGTACTGAGATTTCACCCTCATCCACTTCGTGACTCATATAACCAATAGAATAAAGCCCCGTTAAAAAGCCGATAATGCCTAAGATGGATAGGAATAATGCGCCTAGGCTATCAACGTGAACCCAATTAGCAGCAGCCAATATTTCGCCATGAGACATGACATCTGCCACAGTCCCTAACGCAGCGATTAACAATACGGTGATACCAATAGCATGAATACCCGTCACAACAGGACGCGCACCCGCTTTTAATAACGGACTTAGAAACGCCAGTATTGAAAATACCAACGGTGCAAACATTAAAATAGTTAACATGGTTGTTTGGTTCATCTCCTCACCCCTTCAGCGCGGTCAGTTGATCCACGTTCAGTGTGTTGAGCGTGCGGTAAATCTTACGAGCCAACACTGCCATTACAATCACAGCAAAGATGGCGTCAGTGGCGATACCGATTTCGACTAGTTCTGGTGCTCTCCACGCTAATAGTGCCAGTGTTAAGTGAGAGCCGTTTTCCATTAAGCAGTAACCAAAAGCTTGTTTTAGGATATTTCGTTGAGTCACGATACAAAGCAGACCCAACATAAAGTGTCCCAAAGAAACTGCGAGTGCAGGTTTCAAATCGACAACCATTGGTATTTGAATTGGCTCAACCACAAACCAGCTTAGAATGACGATAACAGCCGCCAACAACATTAAGAGTGCAGGGCTAATAACACTGATATTCGCACTAGGATCCGATAACTTACGGAATGCAAATCCTAAAATAAGTGGCACAAGCAGAACTTTAGTAAAGAAGGCGGTAATTGCCCACAGAGTCAGTTGGTGTGCATCTAACGTATTGGCCAAGGTGACAAAAATCATCACCAAGACGAAAGATTGCAATGCATAGAACCAACAAGAAGCAATCGGCTTTTTCGCGCCAATGACCAATAGCGAAGTTATCATCATTAACCCCGCCAAATTGTTTACGATAAGTGCTCCAGTCATGATTTATCTCCCTTATCCTAGCCAAGTGACTGCGATAACACTGGATGCAAAGGACATAATAATCAGTATTCCAATGACAATTTGCATTGCCATAGGAACTGGCTGTCCTTCCTCAACCTCTTTACTGAGTTTGCCCGGCACAACACGACCAAACCAGTAGATAAACCAAGTGAAGCTAGCCACAGATTCAATCAACACTAGCACCATAATTGGTGTCATCACCCAGAAAATACTCGACAATTCAAAGCCTGCGGCAAAAATTGGGAATTTACTAAAGAAGCCATTAAGTGGTGGAACACCTGCAATTGCCAGCGCAGCAACACAAAAACCCACGCCCAATAATGGATATTTATTAATTAGCCCTTTTAAGCGAGGCAACATACGAGTACCACAGCTATAACTCAACGCACCCGCAACTAAGAAGAACAAGCTTTTAGCGAAGGCATGGTTAAAGATATAAGCAATACCGCCTTCAAACGCTTCGCGTGGTCCAAAGATAGAGATAGATAATGCGAGAAAGATATAAGAGAGCTGAGTAATCGTTGACCATGCTAATAGGCGTTTCATATCTTTTTGTGGCAGATACATCATAAAGCCATAAATCAGCGTGATTACTGCCATGGTAATACCTACCCATCCAATAAGATGAGGAACATCACCATCTGCTGACATAATTGCACGAGCAAAGATATAAACACCGACTTTCACCATTGATGCTGCATGTAAGTAAGCACTTACAGGGGTTGGAGCTTCCATTGCATCAGGTAACCAAGCTTGTAGCGGTAATTGAGCTGATTTCCCCCAAGCCGCAAAGAGAATACCGCCAAACACAATCAGTTTGGTTGGTTCATCTAAGGTTGCAATGGCGGTTAATTCAAATGTACCCGTACTGACAAATAAGGTTGCAGCCGCAAGATAAAGACCGATTGAAGCAACGTGAGTGATCAATAATGCCTTCATTGCTGAGCGGAGTGATTTTTCAGATTGGTAGTAACCGATTAATCCCCAAGAACAACCCCCTGTGATTTCGAAAAACAGGAGTTGGCCCAAGATAGTTGATGAAAGCACTAGACCTGCCATCGCACCAATAAAGATCAGCAGGAAGGCATAATAGCGACGAGTCCCTTCATGAGGATGCTCACGGTTGCCATCAGTCAGATAACCCGTGGAGTATAAACTCACCAGTAATCCTAAGAACACAACAGCGAAAGCAATCAAGGTACTCACACGGTCAATGGTAAAACCAAAGAGTGCAATATCACCATATTGTACTAGCGTAATTGTCGTATCGACTTTACCTTCAGCGAGAAACTGCCAACCTAAAGCAACCGTTCCTAATGTGGCTAATAAAGCGAACAGTGTACATAACCACTTCGCCATCCGATTTGGCATTAAGGACGTAATCAGCGCCCCCGCAAATGGGATGAGTAAGGTCGCAAGAGCTATATTTTCCATTGTAATCATCGCTCCTTATAGACCAGTTAAATAGAAAACAAGAGCCAGTGCTGCAACACCGAATCCTAACCATGTCACATGGTGAGTTAGCAGGAAGCGACCACGCGCTAAACTGTTTTCAACCAATGACGCTAATACAAACACCACTAACAATTTCACCGCCATTAAAACTAACGCTATGATCAGTGCAATGAAGGTGAATTCTGTTGCTTTACCGAAAGGAATAAATATGGCTAAGAACAGTTCAGCTACTACGACTTGTTTTAAGCCAAGACCCAATTTCACCATGGCAAAACCAGAGCCTGAATACTCAGTTAATGGCCCTTCTTGTAACTCTTGTTCAGCTTCAGCAACGTCAAAGGGCATTTTGCCCATTTCGATAAATGCCGCAAAAGCACAAGCTAATAAGGCTAACAATGTGGCTGTAGGTGATACCCAACCTTGAGCCAGTGTTGCACTGATGGTGCCAACGTTGGTTGAACCCACAATCAAAGCCACCACAATCAGTGATAACACTAAAATTGGCTCAACTAACACACCCAGTGTTAATTCACGGCTAGCACCAATACCAGCAAATGGACTTCCTGAATCCAGACCAGATAAAGAGAAGAAGAAACGATAAAGTGCAAACAGATAAATCAGTGCAATAAGATCAGCCGCACCCGCAAACAGTGATGTTGCAGTAAAGACGGGCAGTGCCATAGCAACCACTAACATACTTCCGAGTAACACATACGGCATCACTTGGAAAATCACACCAGATTGCTCAGGCGCTACTGATTGGCGTTTAAATAACTTAAAGATATCTCGATAATCTTGCAAAATTCCAGGGCCTCGACGCGAATGCATCTTGGCACGAATTGTGCGCGAAATACCTGTACATAATGGGGTTATCGCCAGCAAAAAGAGTGCTTGTATTAGTGCGAATATTCCCATCATTAACGTAGGTGCTTCTTGGAAAGTCATAAGTCCCTCTCCTTACGCTGCGATGACTAAAAGCAAGATGACCAGCGCTGCGACAACGTAGAGACAATAGAGTCTGAAATCCCCACCTTGTAGGCATTGGATACGTTTTGCAAAGCGTTGGATACCACGAACCAGAGGATAAATAATGCGTTCATCCCAGAATGGTTCGACCTTTTCAGCACCGAGCTGTGTTTTATTAAAACCACGAGACAGCAATGGAGATGGATCAAGTTGTTTACGCATACGATAAAGTGGTGCAAACATACTACGTAACGCTTGAGTAAAGCCACCTGCTGACACTGCCATGTCTTTTTCCCATACATAACCACACGCCCAAGGATCACCTTTACGACGAAACGCAGGTTGATTGCCTTTCAGGCCGAGATAAATCAGGAATGGGATAAGCGGTAAGGCAATTAATAAAACAAATGTTAATGCTGGAGAGAACATTGCTTGTGATGCGGTATCAGGAACAAGCATTGCGCCTTGAGTCACGGTTAATGCGCTGGTTTCGCTAAGTGACATTGCAATATTTGCAATAATTGGCGCAACAAAAGCAGCCCCCACACCTAACACAACACAGAAAAGTGCTAATAAACCCATTGCAATCGTCATTGGTAAAGGCACTTCTTTCGCTTTTGTTGCTTGTTCGCTACGCGGGCCACCACAGAAACTAACACCATAGACCTTAACGAAACACATTGCCGCTAATGCCCCTGTAATTGCCAACATAATAATGGCAATTGGGCCACTTAAGCGCATTACAAAGTTACCTTCGTAACTCATCGAGAAAAGAGATTGATAGGTATACCATTCACTAACAAAACCATTTAATGGTGGTAACGCTGAAATCGCCATACAACCAATTAGAAAGGCTGTTGCGGTATAAGGCATTAGTTTTGCTAAGCCCCCCATCTTATCCATATCACGAGTGTGAATTTGGTTAATAATGGCACCTGCACCAAGGAATAATAATCCTTTGAACACCGCATGGTTTAATAAGTGATATAAAGCACCTAACAGACCAAGTGCTGCTATAACAGGATGATCAGTTGCCATTCCTACCATGCCAACACCCACACCCATTAAAATGATGCCGATATTTTCAACGGTGTGCCATGCGAGTAAGCGTTTTAAATCATGCTCTGCTAAGGCGTACATAACACCTAATACAGAAGAAACAGCACCAAACCCAAGAACAACAATGCCCCACCACATTTCGGTGGCACCTAATAAATCGATACCGACTTTGATTATCCCAAAGATACCAATTTTAACCATTACACCTGACATTAATGCCGATGCGTGTGAAGGCGCTGCAGGGTGAGCTTTTGGTAACCAACTGTGTAATGGCAACATACCTGCTTTGGCACCAAAACCAAAGAAACCCAGTAAGAACACTACAGAGGCCATTGCAGGTGAAAGAGAGAGTTGACGGAATGAATCAAAATCAAGGCTACCACTTTCACGCCACATCAAGAAGAAGGCAATCATGATTAACACGGAGCCTGCGTGAGCGATAAAGAAGTAAAGTAAACCTGCGTGAATAGATTCGTCATCTTGATCAGCAATCACTAAGAACCAAGAAGCCAGCGACATCATTTCGAATAGGATAATAAAGTAGAACGCATTATCCATCACCACTAAGCCAACCATAGAAGCAATAAACAGATTCATAAAGAATCCCATGCTCCAAGCGCCACGTCCTTTATATTCTTGCACATAAGCAAGAGAATAAAGTGCACATATACTGACCAATAATGAAATAACGAACACCATAAAGGCGCCTAACATATCCATACGTACTACGAAGGCTGCAAATTCAAATGGGCCTGCCGCGGTAAAAGTGGCGATCTCACCACCCAAAATAACCGGTAATGCACTTAAAACACCTAAAACACCGCCGATGATTGCGCTGATCCCTGAAATAAGGATTGCCAACCCTTCCTGTTTCTTTAAAAACAGTGCAATAACGCCACCAACAACATACAGGATGACTGACCACAGCAGTAACTGAAGAGGTTCCATATTACTTCCGCTCCTGTGTCAAAGTAGATAAATCGTCAAGACTTGTGACAGGTTCCATCACAGAATCTAAGCGACGCGTTTTCATCTGCTCTTCAAGTTTGTCTTCTTCAACTAAATGCAATGCATCTGTCGGACACACCTTGACACAAGCAGGACCTTCATCAGAGAAAGCACATAAATCACATTTCACTGCAATAGCACGGACACCCACATTCCATGCAAGAAATGGGTTGGTTGTTGGAAGGCTTGCTGGCACATCCGCCAACATCTCTTCAGGAACAAAATGTTCAAAAACCGCTGGTAAGTTAACGGGCTTACTGCCTGATGGTGTAATTGCCCCAAAGGGACAAACCAAACCACATAACTTACAGCCAATACACAGGCTCTCATTAAGAAAGATCATATTATCTTCATGAGTGATGGCATTGACTGGGCACACGCGAGCACAAGGAGCATCCTCACAGTGCCGACAAAGCATCGGTGCTGTTTGATCCTCCACTTTTACCACTGTAAGACGCGGATGCGCCTGTAACCCCACAGCTTGGTGAACTTCTGAACAAGCTGCCATACAGGTATTACACCCTATGCATCGTTGTGGCTCTGCAATTACAAAGCGATTCATTCGCCACATCCTCCGAGAAAAACGTTTAACAGCATTACTGTCGTCAATTTTTCTTTAGATGAAGCATATTTCATGCCAAGAGAGGTTCTAATTTATTTACGATAAAAATCATTGAGATAGAAATATAAGAAGGGATTAAGAATGACGTATCGACAATAATGACGTTGACAGTAAGTGGTGAGTTATAAACAACAATTTTGTCGTCACTATGATTAGATATCAAAAATAGCGGAGCATAGAGAAAAAAATGGCTGAATTATCTTTAGATAACTCAGCTAAGTTCAAATACGTAATATTAATATTTTCTTTTATAACATAAAATTAAGGCATTAAAGGCGATACCAGTGGTGTTCTTTCATCATTAACCACTTTACCAAAACGTGCACTGCCCGCATTCCAATCGGTGATTGCTTGTTGAATTTCTTCCTTACTACGACCAATAAAATTCCACCACATCAAAATATTTTCCTTTAAAGGTTCACCACCTAAAAAAAGAACTTTAGTATCATCGCTTAATTGAATAACTAACGATGACTCATGTTGTGTACTAATATAAGCAAGTTCATTAGCTGTAAAAATTTCACCTTTAATGGTCATTTCGCCCGTTAAGACAAAAAGTCCATATTCATATTTAGGATTTAATGATAAGGAAATACCCGTAGCATGTTTTGCCATAATATCCATGCCAACCATGGGTAATAAACATAATACGGGAGAGTTGTAGCTTTGATAATCACCGATTAATAACGTGAAGTCAGCGCCATCAGCTTGCCATTTAGGTAGTTCAGGATAGTGATCAAAGCGCGGTGGCATATTTCTTTTATCGTTTGGTAGCACTATCCATAATTGCGCCAGATGGACCTCTTTTTTATCGCCGTGACTATCTTCTGAATGGCTAATACCGAGGCCTGCTGTCATCAAATTAACTTGTTGAGGGCGAATAACTTGCTGAAAACCGAGACTATCGCGATGTAAAACTTCCCCTTCTAACATCCAAGTAAAAGTTTGTAAGCCAATATGGGGATGTGGCGAAATGGCTAATTTATCGATAGAGTCATTAAAAACAGTAGGGCCTAAATGATCAAGAAAACACCAAGGCCCAATTAAACGTTGTTTTTTATCAGGTAAAGCACGATAGGTTTCAATCCCTCCAACATCTCGCATTTTAGAGGTAATACGTAATGGGGCATTTACTGCATCATCGTGTTGATGTTCCACTGTTCACCTACTTTTAATTTCTTGTTGAGTCATAAAAATGCTTTGTTTATTATTTTAATATA
Organism: Proteus sp. G2626; assembly: GCF_009915985.1. Lineage (NCBI taxonomy): Bacteria > Pseudomonadati > Pseudomonadota > Gammaproteobacteria > Enterobacterales > Morganellaceae > Proteus > Proteus sp. G2626. The sequence continues at coordinate 248,970 of NZ_JAABNH010000007.1, forward strand.
GATACTAAATCTTTACCTATTTTATAAGCAAAATATATCACTTAGTAAAAAATAAGCCTGAATATTCAGGCTTATAAAGGTGAGTCATTAAACTTGACTTAATTTTTATAAATTCTCTTTTCTACTTGTTTCATTGAATTTAAGCCAGATTGTAAATCTTCCGGTGTTGCTTCTGAAAAACCGTCTGTAAAGGTTGCTGATAAATAAGCGTCAACCATCATTTTTGCTTTAAATGGGGTAATTAATAATCCTCCCATAGCGAGAATATTACAGTTATTTATAATTTTACAAAAACGAGCACTGGTAACGCTTTCACAGACACCACAATAAACATTTTTATGTTTATTCGCACTGATACTCACCCCCATTCCTGTACCACAGAAAACAAAGCCAATATATTCAGGATGTTCAGAAATAATCGAACCAACTTTATCACCTACATCACAATAGCCAATAGGGCCTAATTCTGTGAGATCTTTTATTGTGTAGTTTTTTTCTGATAAATAAGATTTAATCGTGTTTTTAAGCTCAAATCCTGAAGGATCTGCCCCCATAATAATCATTTTATTTTCCATATAGCCTCCTAAATGAATTTAAGGTCTACGGGTAAATATAAGGCATTGATAACATTAGAATTGAAAAAAAATCAACACCTATTCTTTATATTCAATCTAAATAAAGTATAGATTATAATTCTGTTATCTGTTTTTTAATATGGGAAATTTATAAAAAGAAGAAATAGAAACTTATTCTATATATAAGATCTTCAACCTATGAAATAGGTGATTTTTATTGCAGTATAAATATAGATAATAAAAAAATAAAAGAGATATATCAAAGTAAATGTCTATATAGAAAGGGTTTCCCTAGTACAAAAATATAAAATAAAGATCAATAATATTACAGGATTAATGTTTTTATCTATACTCTTCAATATCTCTTAAAGGAAAGTCAAAATAACTTAAAATAAATATTGCTGTGGATTATCTTTACCAAAATAACCGACACATTCATTCTAAGAAAATGGTTATTTTTTACCAATTCCAATATTGAATATAGCATTCAGTTTTGGCATTCAAATATAATAAAGGGATAAATAAATTAGGCACAAAATAATAACATAGAAAATAAAATAATGTAGTAATACAAATCACTCAGTTTTTTAGAAAGAATATACCGTCTATTATTCAATATTTATCAATTAAAATAAAAAAATACCGCAAATAGTTAACATTATCTGCGGTAATTAATTATTGTACTTGATATTGTAACTCAGTAAAATAATCTATACGATTATTTTACACGTGATACGTATTCACCTGAACGAGTATCAACTTTAATAACTTCACCGATTTGTACAAAAAGTGGAACTTTAACAACAGCCCCTGTACTTAATGTTGCAGGCTTACCACCAGTACCCGCAGTATCACCTTTCAGGCCAGGATCAGTATCAACGATTTCTAATTCAACGAAGTTTGGTGGAATAACAGCAATAGGGCGGTTATCCCACAGTGTTACGATACACTCTGCTTGGTCGATGAGCCATTTAGCATTTTCGCCAACGGCTTTCTCGTCTGCGGCTAATTGTTCAAAGGTTTCGTTATTCATGAAATGCCAGAACTCACCGTCGTTGTATAGGTAAGTTAAGTTGATATCCATGACATCAGCACCTTCTGCTGAATCAGTAGATTTAAATGTTTTTTCCAGTAATTTGTTAGAAATCAGTTTACGCAGACGCACACGAGCAAATGCCTGACCTTTACCTGGTTTAACAAATTCACATTCAGTAATGACGGCTGGCTCGCCATCTAACATGATTTTAAGACCTGAACGAAAATCGTTGGTATTATAAGAAGCCATGAATATCCTCTAACTTTTTTAATTTAAAATGGCATAGCCAAAAAATGGCACACATTGTAACTCATAATCACCCCACCAGAGAAGTCTGGTTAACACAACTCGCGCAGGCAATCAGTGATCCTGTTGAATTACTCCAACTTTTAGCATTGGAACATCACGCTGATCTCCAAAAAGGGGCTCAGGCGCGACGGCTTTTTCCGCTACGGGTTCCCCGTGAATTCGTTGCACGCATGAAAAAAGGCGATCCTAACGATCCATTACTTTTACAAGTATTAACTGCAAATGCTGAATTTACCCTAACACCGGGATTTTCTACGGATCCGTTAGATGAGCAACAAAATGCGGTGCCAGGTTTATTACATAAATATCAGAATCGTGCATTGCTTCTGGTCAAAGGTGGTTGCGCTGTCAATTGTCGCTACTGTTTTCGTCGTCATTTTCCTTACGAAGATAACAAAGGAAACAAAGCGAATTGGCAAAAGGCAATAGAGTATATCAAAAATAACCCAAAACTCGATGAAATCATCTTCTCCGGGGGAGATCCTCTGATGGCAAAAGATGATGAGCTTGATTGGTTAATCACACAATTAGAAGCCATTCCTCATCTTAAACGTTTACGCATCCATTCTCGTTTACCTGTGGTGATTCCTGCTCGTGTCACTGATGTACTATGTCAGCGCTTACAACAATCACGTTTGCAGAATATTATGGTACTGCATACAAATCATGCGAATGAAATTAATGACGTATTACGAGAAGCGTGCTTAAAGCTAAAGAAAGCCAATGTCACTTTATTAAATCAAGGTGTGTTATTGCGAGGTGTTAACGACAACGCTGAAGTTCTCGCAGAATTAAGTCGCGCCCTGTTTGATGCAGGCGTTATGCCTTATTACTTGCATGTTCTAGATAAAGTACAAGGGGCGGCTCACTTTATGGTGCCAGACAGTGAAGCTAGAGAGATTATGAAAGGACTTATGAGCTTAGTATCAGGTTATATGGTACCTAAACTTACTCGTGAAATTGGTGGTGAACCAAGCAAAACATTGTTAGATCTCGGATTACGCCAACAATAATCAATATCGCAGAAACAAAAAAGCTGTAGTTCAATTCATTATGAAGTGACTACAGCTTTTTATTTTCTATTAGTAGACTAATAAATAATGAATAATTTACCTGCCTTTATTGGCATTTATAAACTTGCCCACTCATTTTGCTATCTAATGGTGCAAAGCTATCAACGAAACTGCCTGCGCCAGTACCAACGTTAAAAATAACGTTACCGCCCATTGCCGCTGCTTTATTACGTAAATCATTAGCAGCACCACGCAGTGATTGACTTTCAGTACGGGAACCTGATAACCAGTTATTTTGAACACCTGTCACTGTTCCTAATAATTGGCACTCACTGCCTGGTTGCGTATCAGTGATTTGTACCTGTGAGCCCGCAGTGGTTAATGTGTTTGTTGCAGAACAGCCCGCTAATAACAACGCAGTAGCTCCCAATAACAATTTAATTCGCATGATCCCCTCATTTATTTGAGTGTCCGTTTAGTTACGACAACAATATACCTTGTCATCCCTCTGATGCGCAAAAATAAATCATTATTACTATCTCACATTAGCCAATAGCCTTAAGATATTATTTTCGCTTTACACTTATTTTAACGTACAAATTCGGCTTTGAGATAGACAAAGCAACAATGCATCTATTCTACACCGCTTTTAGGCTTTTAAAACAATCTGACCTATTTTCAGCCTGCACAGTGCGAGAATGAACACATTATTTGTTCATTTTTTTAAAATTGTCAGACAATCAATCCCCTCTGCCGAATAATATTGCCCCAAAAATAAACGTGGTGAAATAAAGAGAAATACAAAAACAAGTGAATAAAAAGCCACCTCAAAACACAAAATAGACCAACAGGCACCTACCACAACTGGGAGCAACGACAAAGGGTTTTTTCTGACAGTGAGCGGGATAACCACACATAATGACAGCAAAAGAAAGGCAATGACAACTACAACAACGATCTGTTATCTCATAAAATGACATAAAAAAACCGAGCCTAAGCTCGGTTTTTTCGTGTAAAACAGTAAGCTGATGAATTACATCATGCCGCCCATTCCACCCATGCCGCCCATACCACCAGCGCCACCTAAATCCATTTTATCATCTTTAGGTAAATCAGTGATCATTGCTTCTGTTGTGATCATCAGACCTGCGATAGATGCAGCAAATTGCAGTGCAGAACGAGTGACTTTAGTAGGATCTAAGATACCCATATCAATCATATCGCCGTAAGCATCCGTTGCAGCGTTATAACCGTAGTTACCTTCACCTGCTTTCACGTTGTTTACAACAACTGAAGGTTCTTCACCTGCGTTAGCAACGATTTGACGCATTGGCGATTCCATTGCACGTAATGCAACGCGGATACCTACTGTTTGTTCTTCGTTATCACCAACCATCTCACGTAGCGCGTTAGCAACACGAACCAGCGCAGTACCACCACCCGCAACAACGCCTTCTTCAACTGCTGCACGAGTTGCATGCAGAGCATCGTCAACACGAGCACGTTTTTCTTTCATTTCCACTTCAGTTGCTGCACCGACTTTAATTACTGCAACACCGCCCGCTAATTTAGCGACACGTTCTTGTAATTTTTCACGGTCATAATCTGAAGTTGCATCTTCGATTTGTTGGCGGATTTGAGATACACGGCCACTGATTGCGTCTTGATCACCTAAACCATCAATAATAGTGGTAGTGTCTTTGTTGATAACAACACGTTTTGCTTGGCCTAAATCTTCTAACGTTGCTTTTTCTAACTCCATGCCGATTTCTTCAGAAATCACAGCACCGTTAGTTAACGTTGCGATATCTTGTAACATTGCTTTACGGCGATCGCCAAAGCCAGGAGCTTTAACCGCAGCAACTTTAACGATACCACGCATGTTATTCACAACTAATGTTGCCAGTGCTTCACCTTCAACATCTTCAGCGATGATAAGTAGAGGTTTGTTGGCTTTAGCAACTGCTTCTAGAACAGGCAGTAACTCACGGATATTTGATACTTTTTTATCAACTAACAGAATGAATGGGTTTTCTAATTCTGCTGTACCTGTTTCAGGTTTATTGATGAAATAAGGAGACAGATAACCGCGGTCAAACTGCATACCTTCAACAACATCTAGCTCATCTTCTAAGCCAGTACCTTCTTCAACAGTAATAACCCCTTCTTTACCGACTTTATCCATCGCTTGTGCGATCAAAGTACCAACAGTTTCATCAGAGTTTGCTGAAATTGTACCAACTTGAGCAATCGCTTTAGTATCTGAACATGGAACAGACAGTTTTTTCAGTTCTTCGACTGCGGCAATAACCGCTTTGTCGATACCACGTTTCAGATCCATTGGGTTCATGCCTGCGGCAACTGCTTTTAAGCCTTCGGCAATGATTGATTGTGCTAATACTGTTGCAGTTGTAGTACCATCACCTGCCGCATCATTAGCTTTAGAAGCAACTTCTTTCACCATCTGCGCACCCATGTTCTCGAATTTATCTTCGAGTTCAATTTCACGTGCTACAGATACACCATCTTTAGTAATAACTGGTGCACCGAAAGATTTATCTAAAACAACGTTGCGACCTTTAGGGCCTAAAGTTACTTTAACTGCATCTGCAAGAACATTAACACCACGTAACATTTTATTACGAGCATCTACACCGAATTTGACGTCTTTAGCTGCCATCGTATATTTCCTTTGAATTCGTTCAGTTTAAGAAGATCTTAAAAGAGAAAAATTATTCTTCTACAATTGCTAAAATGTCGCTTTCAGACATGATAAGCACGTCTTCGTTATCAATTTTTTCTGTTTTAACGCCATAACCGTCGTTAAAAATTACGATATCGCCAACTTTAACATCTAGTGGTTTAACGTCGCCGTTTTCCATAATACGGCCTTGCCCCACGGCTAAGATTTCGCCACGAGTAGATTTACCCGCTGCAGTGCCAGTGAGAACGATACCGCCTGCTGATTTAGCTTCGACTTCTTTACGTTTAACAATAACACGGTCATGTAATGGACGAATCTTCATTAATAGTGCTCCTATAAAAAAGTCCATATCAGGATTAAGGTTGATACCAGTGCCTAAGATGAACCAGTACCATGACGATACAGGTGGGGGCATCCGGTAAAACTTCAAGGGGAGAAGTGTGTTTTTTTTTCAAATTTTCCCCTTTTTAGTCGATTATGCTTTGGGCTAATTATTTTTTGTCAGAAAAATGGTCATTATTCTGATCTTCGCCCTTATTATTCAATTGGTTACTTGGTGAATCTTCTTTGCGCTGATACTCACCTTCAAAAGTGGTGCCATTCTGATGTGAAGAAAATCCGCCTTGAGTATGGCCTGCTGAATAAACACGAATACGAGAAATCAATTTAGTCACTAGCAGTGCTTGCAATGGTGGCAGTAATAACAGTAATCCCAAGAAGTCAGTAAAGAAGCCTGGGATCAACAATAGAATACCTGCCAATATTAACGAAACACTTTTCACCATTTCAGCAGCAGGTACTTCTCCTACCGCTAATTTTTGTTGCATTGAAGCAATATTTTTTACGCCCTGATTTTTTACCAATGAGACACCAACACAAGAAGTCAGCACCACAAGGAAGAGTGTTGTCAGTACGCCAATAGAAGATGCCACATTGACGAAAATAACAGCTTCTATATAAATAAGAAGACAGATAACAATTAATGGGAGCCAACGCACGTGGTTCTCCTTTTTATAAAAAAAGATTCATATTATTAATAGAAAGGAGTGTGAACTACATCTAAGCTGATGGTTTACGAACTCGCTTTTTCTTAGTTTATCTACATAATAATGGGGAGCCTAACACTCCTTTTCAAGGGGTATTAAAAAGAGAAGTAGAACTGTAAAATCCATGAGATAGATCACAAAAAGAAAATATTTAGACGTTATTTACGTATAAAGTGATCCAGCTTAAAGGTATTTGTTCACAACCCGAATATGATCATGTCAGTACCAAGCAAAACGGTAAGTTATATTACATTATTAACCGTTAACGATATATTTTATTAACAAGCGCATAACTAGACAGTTAAAATTTTAATAAGAAGGTTCTCATGTCAAATAAAACTCGTATCGAAGAAGACCTGTTAGGTAAAAGAGAAGTTCCTGCTGATGCTTACTACGGCGTCCATACTTTACGTGCAATTGAAAACTTCTACATCAGTGATCGTACCATCAATGATGTTCCAGAATTCATCCGCGGTATGGTCATGGTGAAAAAAGCAGCAGCATTAGCAAACAAAGAACTTCACACTATTCCTCGTGAAATCGCTGATACGATTATCAAAGCCTGTGACGTAGTATTAGAAACAGGTAAACACATGGATCAATTCCCAGTTGATGTATTCCAAGGCGGTGCAGGTACTTCATTAAATATGAATACCAATGAAGTTATCGCAAACATCGGTCTGGAATTAATGGGTCACCAAAAAGGTGAATACCAATACCTGAACCCAAATGACCACGTCAATAAGAGCCAATCAACAAACGACGCTTATCCTTGTGGTTTCCGTGTAGCGGTTTATAACTCTGTAATCAAGTTAACTGAATCTATCGAACTGCTGAAAGCAGGTTTTGATAGAAAAGCGGTTGAGTTTAAAGATATCCTGAAAATGGGTCGTACTCAATTGCAAGATGCTGTACCAATGACTTTAGGTCAAGAATTCCACGCTTTCTCTGTATTAATGAAAGAAGAAATCAAAAACCTGAAACGTACTGCTGAGTTACTGTTAGAAATGAACTTAGGTGCAACAGCTATCGGTACTGGTCTGAATACAGCGCCTGGTTACCAAAAACTGGCTGTTGAAAAATTAGCAGAAGTAACTGGTTTAGCCTGCGTTCCAGCAGAAGACTTAATTGAAGCAACTTCTGACTGTGGTGCTTATGTAATGGTTCACGGCGCATTAAAACGTTTAGCTGTGAAAATGTCTAAAATCTGTAATGACTTACGTTTACTGTCCTCTGGTCCTCGTGCAGGTCTGAAAGAAATCAATCTTCCAGAACTACAAGCAGGTTCTTCAATCATGCCAGCTAAAGTAAACCCAGTCATTCCAGAAGTTGTTAACCAAGCTTGCTTTAAAGTTATCGGTAATGACACTTGTGTCACTATGGCTGCTGAAGCAGGTCAATTACAATTAAACGTAATGGAACCAGCAATCGGTCAAGCAATGTTCGAATCAATTTCTCTGTTAAGCAACGCTTGTCGTAACTTAGTAGAAAAATGTGTTGATGGCATCACTGCGAATAAAGAAATCTGTGAACACTTCGTCTTCAGCTCAATCGGTATCGTTACTTATCTGAACCCATTCATTGGTCACCATAATGGCGACATCGTTGGTAAGATTTGTGCAGAAACTGGTAAGAGCGTACGTGAAGTTGTTCTAGAACGCGGTTTATTAACCGAAGAACAACTGGATGATATCTTCTCTATCGAGAACTTAAAAAACCCGGCTTACAAAGCAAAACGCTTCGATGATTAATAATTATGTTTTATAACATGACACTGTTAAACATAAGAATGAGCTCTTAAAAATACAAGGCACGGACTCTTTAAGAGACGTGCCTTTTTACTTGATTGTAAAAACAAAAATTTAACTTATCTTTCTCATTTTTTTAATTATCTCAAGGAGTAAACGCTATGCTAGCCGTAGAATTGATTATCGTTCTGCTGGCCATTTTCCTCGGTGCGAGACTTGGGGGAATTGGTATCGGGTTTGCCGGTGGTTTAGGGGTTTTAGTTTTAGCTGCTATCGGTGTTAAACCTGGTTCAATCCCTTTTGATGTTATCTCCATCATTATGGCTGTTATTGCCGCAATCTCTGCGATGCAGGTTGCTGGTGGTTTGGATTACCTTGTTGGCCAAACTGAAAAACTGTTAAGACGTAATCCAAAATACATCACAATTCTTGCGCCAATTGTGACTTATTTCTTAACACTATTTGCAGGTACAGGGAATATCTCTTTAGCAACACTGCCCGTTATCGCAGAAGTTGCAAAAGAACAAGGCATCAAACCTTGCCGCCCTTTATCAACAGGTGTTGTTGCCGCTCAAATCGGTATTACTGCATCTCCAATCTCTGCTGCGGTTGTTTACATGGCATCTGTCATGGAAAACCCTGCAATGGTCGGTGAAGGTAATACAGTAAGCTACATCACTCTGCTGTCTATCTTATTACCAGCAACGTTCCTTGCTATCATTCTGATGTCCTTCATCATCTCTTGGGTATTTAACTCAAAACTGTCAGATGATGCGGTCTATCGTGAACGTTTAGAACAAGGTCTGGTTGAGTTACGTGGTAGCCAAGAACGTAGAGAAACATTACCTGGTGCTAAATCATCTGTAATGCTGTTCTTATTGGGTGTTATCGGTGTTGTAACTTATGCTGTTATCAACAGCCCAAGTTTAGGTATCGTGAAAGAGCCGTTAATGAATACCACTAACGCCATTCTTATCATCATGCTGAGTGTTGCAACCCTTATCACTATCTTCTGTAAAGTGAAAACGGATACTATCCTCAACTCAAGTACTTTTAAAGCAGGTATGAGTGCATGTATCTGTATTCTGGGTGTTGCATGGTTAGGTGATACTTTCGTTTCAAGTAACATTGATTGGATCAAACTGACTGCGGGTGATTTAATCACTGGCCATCCTTGGTTATTAGCCGTTATCTTCTTCTTCTGTTCTGCACTGTTATATTCACAAGCAGCAACAGCAAAAGCATTGATGCCAATGGCTTTAGCTCTAGGTGTATCTCCATTAACTGCAATTGCCTCTTTCTCTGCGGTTTCTGGTCTGTTCATTCTGCCAACTTACCCAACACTAGTTGCGGCAGTTCAAATGGATGACACAGGTACAACTCGTATTGGTAAATTAGTCTTCAACCACCCATTCTTTATCCCAGGTACAATTGGGGTGGTATTAGCGGTCGGATTTGGTTTCCTCTTCGGCGGTATGATCCTGTAGTTTGAAGTAAAAAACGAAAACATTGCAAAAAAGCGCCTAGCGCTTACAAGAAATAAAAAAACAGAAAATACCCCGTCGCAAGATGGGGTATTTTCATTTTACCCTGCCGCCTCTTGCTTTCATTTTTAGTTAAAGTCTGCTAATTATGATGTTTTCGCGACAACGTGATTTAAGGAGATTTCAGTGCAACGTGAAGCGTTATTAGACCACGTACTTATCCAGCTGGAGCAATATGGCTTAGCGGCGACTTTACCGGAGCTTCTTCAAGATTCCGGTATCAATAAATCTCAACTTCACCCATTTTGGCCTGATAGAGATGCCTTAATTTTTGATTGTCTTCGCCATCACGGGCAACAAATTGATATTTGGCAACGCCAAGTGATGTTAGATGAAAAACTGACTATCGAACAAAAGTTACTTGCTCGTTATGATCAGCTCGCCATGCGTTTAGAGAAAAACCGTTTTCCTGGTTGTTTATTCGTTGCTGCTTGTAGCGCATACCCTGATGAACACTCTCAAATCCATCAATTAAGCCAACGTCAAAAACAAAGCTCATTTGATTACTCTAAAACGCTACTACGCGAGCTTGATATCGAAGACAGCGAGTTAGTTGCTAAACAGATGGAACTCATCTTAGAAGGCTGTTTAAGCCGTTTAATGGTGAATCATCATGCTGATGATATTATTACAGCAAAATTATTGGCAGAAGACATTCTTAAGATTGCTCAATGCCGTAAAAATGGCGCATTAAGTTAGTTTTGAGTACTAGGAAACGAGAAAAAGGATCCATTTTTTCGTTTGTACTCAATTTCTCTCTACTGAATAACAAAAAACAAATTTAATCATCAAAAAAGAGAAAGTTTTCTCTTCGACATGCAAAAAAGTGAATATCTTTACTGATTGTTATTTAAGCATTTTTTACTAAAAAATTGCTTATGATGAAAATTTAAACTCGAATAGAATAAAAAGAAAGCAAACGAACTTATTTTTGCATTTTTTATTAAAAAGACGTTGACGCATCACGCTGAATACGGTTTAATGCGCCTCGTTAGCCCGAATAGCTCAGTCGGTAGAGCAGGGGATTGAAAATCCCCGTGTCCTTGGTTCGATTCCGAGTTCGGGCACCATCTTTAGAAAAACCAGCCTTAGGGCTGGTTTTTTGCTTTCTAGCCTTTTAAAAAATCTTTCTCTCAATATCCTAGCTATTTCTTTTCTTATATGTTTAACAACACTGATGTGATCTCACATCAATTCAAAATAGAGTTGTATTCATAGTATTTCAATTAATTTGAAGCACTGAAAAAATATCCAGAAGATTATCAGAAAAAAGCAGATACAAAAAATTTTTGCTCATATATTGAAATCTATAGTAAACATCACAAATGCTCCACGAACTCCAGAGTTTAGATTAGGTAACACCTAGGTGAAGAAAATAAAAATTGATCACGAATTAAATTAGTAAATGGAAGATATCGTTTATTTTTTAGATTCAGTTTTAAGAAAAAGATCATTATTCTAGTATGGATAAATGATAATGGTTTATACATCGAGCAACCTATTTCAGAGCCACGATATTGACTTGTTCACAACAAATAAAAATTATTATCGTGAACATCATTAAGATTAAATATTTTTACTATTAATACATCATGATATCAAAGGAAGATTTGTTGTAATATATAATATGAATATTATTAATACTTAAGTTTATAAAAATTTAATATAATCATTAACGCTATTATTAACAATAAATAACAACATTATTTAACAAGCGATTATACTCCGTACATAAAATCCATATTAACCTACACTCTGAAAAGAATGAAATAAATAAGATATTAATAAGAATCACTCTTAATTTATTTATGAGATCTCACTCTAAAGATAAGAAATTAACTTAGGATTAATATCATAGAAGTGGTAGCATCAAAAATGCTATGAATTAAATATATAATTTAAATGACTTTAGTTTAAATAAATTAAAAACTTTTAAATATATTATCTTCAATTTATTAACAAAGAAAAGAATAAGTATCTTCGCTAATAATTATTTAAATTTACTATTCTAATTTTAAGATTAAAGTTATAAAAATATTATTCTAATTCAGTCTAGTTTATGTCGTTTTTATACTAGATTGATAGCAACACAACAAAAAAACTTTCAATAAAAGTGGGCGTACTATGAAAAGCATGTTTACGACTCGGGAGCTCCCTGACGTAGATCGGTTTTCCGTATTCAGGGATACAATAAAAGACCGCTTTTTATCGTCTTATGAATGCAATGAAGTCGAATTGCCCCCTCATTCTCGATTTTATGCCAACATTGTCGAGCAAAAGGTGACAAATATTCGCTTTATTCAGCTAGAGTCTAATGGTCACTGGGCGAGTAGTCGTCCTTTAGCTAATAAACTTAGCTTAGAAGAGCATTTCCAAATTGAGATACAACGTTCAGGAACTAGTCATCTTACCCAAGATGGGAGAACGGCATTTCTACGGCAAGGTGACTTTTGTATTTTTGATATGGCAAGACCTGTATCATGGTCTTTTGATAACGACTATTCGTTATTTAAGATCCTGATCCCAAGAGAAAAATTAGCATCACGTTTAGGCAACACGCAAAATCTGACTGCAAGGGCAATACGTGGTAATAGTATCACTGGTTCATTGGTATATAGCTTTGTGATGCGCTATATCCCTTTTTTGGATTCGATGCCACCACAACACGCTCAACAACTTGCCGATATTTTATTGAATTTAATTACCTCTGCATTTAGCGAATTCAGTATTGCGACACCACCTCAAAGCTTAGGAAGATCAACGCTGTTTTATTTTGCTCAACACTATCTTGAACAACATCTTTCCGATCCAGATTTAAGTGTTAATGAATGTGCTAGTGCCTGTGGGATCTCAGTGCGCTATTTACAGATGCTTTTTAAAGAACAAAATATGTCTGTACATCGTTGGATCTACCAAAAACGTCTTGAGAATTATAAAACGGCATTAGTTAACCCGCTTTTAGCAGAGAAAAATATTACACAACTAGCTTATGAATGTGGATTTAGTGATATTTCTAATTTAAGCCGAAAATTTAAATCTGAATTTTTTATGACTCCATCTGAGTATCGAAAAATACATTCTTTAAGATAAATAAATGAATTATCTCCCTCTCTAGTTTAGATTTTGGAGGTTATTCTAGAGGGGGAGATAAAGGTGATTACATTAGCCGTAACGAAATTCAATACCTAATGTGCCACAGGGATATTCCCATTTCTTTAAAATCGTCTCGCCACATAACACACGGCAAGTGCCACACTCTAAACACCCAGCATAATCAAAAAGATATTGCCCTTTATCATCTTTTTTATATAAGCCAGCGGGGCACGCTTTCATTAAGATTTCAAATTGTGCGGGATCGATATCATCTTTTAAGACAATATGTGGATTTTCTTCATCTACATTAAATTTATTAACGCCTAATTTAACGTCTACGTTTACTTGACTCATAAAGAACGTACTCCTTTAAAGCCATCTTTAATTAAGTTCATCACACCGACTTTCTTCACTTGAGACAGTATTTTCTTACGTACTGGTTTTTCTGGGCCATTAATCACGAATAAATCGTGCATGACATTAGTGGCCATTTGTGGGTAATCCGTGAAGAATCTGGTGTTATCAAGGAAAGCAGGTAGATCTTTATATAGCTTCATATCTTTCATAACAAAGCTGTCATTTAATAAAGATTGATAACAACTCAGCTCTTTTTGACTGTAGCTGTTTTGTTCTTTCGCCATTAAAACCGCTTTTGCGGCCGCTTCACCTGAAGCAATTGCCAGATCCATTCCTCTTACGGTATAACCCACATTGAGGCAAAATCCTGCGGCATCACCCGCCACTAAGACCCCATCTTTCACTAATTCAGACACCATATTCATGCCACCTTCTGGCACCATATGCGCTGAATATTCTAATAATTTTCCGTCTTTGATAAGGGGGGCAACAACAGGATGTTGTTTAAAATCTTCTAATAGTTGAGGAACTGTTTTTTCGAACTTATTGACATTATGCAGCCCTAAAACTAGGCCTAAAGAAACAGTATTTTTATTGGTGTATAAAAACCCCCCCCCTAAATACCCCCCTGATGGTGCCCCCGCAAAAAGCCAAGCTAACCCTTCATCATTGGTGCAACCAAATCGATCTTCCATTTGTTGTGGTGTGAATTCTAGTAATTCTTTAACTCCTACCGCCACGGTATGAGGATTAACTTTCTGCGTCATACCTAATTGCTTCGCTAACAGTGAATTCACACCATCAGCTAAAATCACGACATTGGCTTCAATTTCATCATCACCCGCTTTAACCCCACAGACTTTGCCATCTTTTACTAATACTTCATCAACACGAACGCCCGTGATCACTTGTGCGCCAGCATTTTCCGCTTTTTCCATTAACCACTGATCAAATGAAGAACGCAATACAGTATAAGAGCGTGCGGCTTCCTCTTCCTGCTGAGTATGCTGATAATCTAACGTAACTCCATCGGTTTCCGTTAACATGGAAATTTTTTCGCGCGTCACAAGACGTTCAACAGGCGCCTCTTGGGCAAAATTAGGGATGATTTTTTCAAGACTATGCGCGTATAAACGCCCTCCCGTCATATTTTTACTGCCAGCGAAATTACCTCGCTCAACCACTAATACATCACATCCTGCTTGCGCTAAAACATAGGCAGCAGTACCACCAGCAAGTCCACCACCCACAATAATGGCGTCAAAAATATCGTCTGACATACTTTTCTATCCTTTTATTATCTGTGGTCGCTTAGCACACTTTCGCCAAGCGACCGACGAGAATTAGCCGCCCAGCTTCGCTGTTAATGCAGGTAACACTTTGTAGAGGTCGCCGACAATCCCGTAATCCACCATATTGAAAATAGGCGCATTCTTATCTTTGTTGATAGCAACAATGACCTTTGCTCTATCAACACCCACCATATGTTGGATTTGCCCTGAAATACCGACAGCAACATAAACATCAGCACCTAAAGTCACACCAGAAACACCAATATAGCGATCGTGTTCCATCCAACCTTCGCCTTCAGCAATTGGACGTGAGCAACCCACTTCACCTTGAAGGGCTTTCGCTAATGCTGACGCTAACGCAATATCATCTGCCTTACCAAAGCCACGTCCAACACCAACAACACAATGCGCTTTACCTAAATCAACGCTACTACCTTGTTTTGGCTTACGTGCTAACACTTTTAATGTATACGCAGGGGCGACAAAGGTGCCTTGTACCACTGATGCATTGGGAGCATCTGTAATGACTTCCACATCTAATGCACCACCAACAGTAGCAATAGCATAAGGTGAGCGAATTTCTGCTTTAGCATGTGCTAAACCACCATAAATTTGGTGTGTTGCGATCACCGTATTGTTTTCAACAGTCAGACTTAATGCATCACTGACAACACCTGCTTTTAACGTAACACCTAGACGAGCCGCAATGGCTTTTGCTCGTTTTGATGATGCTAATAAAACCAATGCATTAGCACCTGCTTCTTTAATAATTTCAGCAAAAGAGGTCGCATAATCTTCAGCAATCACACCGTCTTGTGGTGCAAAGCAATAGACACAATCAGCCCCCAGACTGACGCATTCACGCGTACTTTCATCATCACCGATAAATAACACATTCACTTTTTCACCAAGACTACGAGCAAACGCAATCAGTTTTGCTAAATCATCCGCTTTCTCGGCATAAACAAAAGTTGTAGGGAGTAAACTAGCCATTTTTAATCTCCTTATTGATTAACCGCTTGGCGTAAATGCTCAGCAAATGTGGCAATATTTTCATCTGAATCACCGTCTAAAATAATCCCTAGGCGATCAGTCTGTTCTGGTGCGCACACCTGTGTTTGCACAACAGTCGGAGCTAAAATATCAACACCAATATCCCCTAACTCAAGTTTCTCAACAGGTTTTTTATTGGCAGCTAAAATGGCTTTCATTGATGGTAATTTTGGGGTGTTGATGCTTGATGTCACGCAGACAACGGCAGGTAATGTCAGCTCTAGCTCTTCAGTGATATTTTCTAAATCACGCTCAACAATGATTTTGTCACCTTCAACGGTGATTTTGTTCACGGCATTAACACAAGGTAAGCCTAAGTATTCACCTACTGCTAAACCTGTTTGTTGAGCGTATAAGTCACCAGAGCCTTCACCGAAAATTAATAAATCAAAACCCACCTTTTGTGCCGCTTGCGCAATAATATTAGCGGTATCTGTTGAATAAAGAGCATTGCACGCATCATCAGCAACAAGTGTTAATGCATCAGGGCCACGCGATAAAATATCTTTTTTAATTTTCGCATTTTCTACCATTGCACTAGTGCCTATACTCAATGCAGTTACGGTGCTATCACCCAGAGCCGAGGCAATTTCTACTGCGGTTTCAATTGCATTTAAATCATATAAACTAATTTTTAAACCCGCATTATCAGTTGCGAGTGTACGATCAGGCCGCGTTGTGATGTCTTGTTCGTCATGAACAACCTTACAGCAGGCAATAAGTTTCATAATTCACATTCTCCGTTTTGCTCAAGGGAGCAAATTAATAAAATCCCAATGTCATTACGCTAAAATATGTTTAGCGATCACCATGCGTTGCACTTCGCTTGTGCCTTCAAAAATTTCAGTGAGTTTTGCTTCACGCATTAGGCGTTCAACAGGATAAGATTTGGTGTAACCCATACCACCGTGGAGTTGAACGGCTTTTTGAGTGACATAGGTTGCTGTTTCAGAAGCGTATAATTTGGCTTGCGCTGATTCGCGGGTATAAGGAAGCCCAGCAATTTTTGCCGCAGCTGCGCGATATACCAGCATACGAGCACAGTCTACGCGGGTAGCCATGTCCACTAACATCCATTGCACACCTTGGTTGGCTGCAATGGGTTTTCCAAATTGAATACGCTCTTTGGTGTAATCAATCGTGGCATCTAATGCACTTTGTGCGATACCTAACGCAATAGCAGAACAGCTTAAACGACCACCATCTAAGGTCTCCATGGCAATGCTAAAGCCTTTACCTT
The DNA here is from genome assembly GCF_009915985.1 of Proteus sp. G2626. Taxonomy (NCBI): domain Bacteria; kingdom Pseudomonadati; phylum Pseudomonadota; class Gammaproteobacteria; order Enterobacterales; family Morganellaceae; genus Proteus; species Proteus sp. G2626. The sequence goes on from NZ_JAABNH010000007.1 coordinate 265,980, forward strand.
CCGCGCCTAAACGTGCACTAACAGGTACAACACAGTCACTAAAACTGACAGAACAAGTTTCAGAGCCATTCATACCCATTTTTTCTTCTGGTAAACCAATGCTGATCCCTGGGTTATCACGCTCAACTAAGAATGCGGTGATCCCTTTAACACCCGCACTTTTATCAGTCATGGCAAATACGATAAAGAATGCACCTTGAGGTGCTGCTGTGATCCACAATTTAGATCCATTGATCACATAATTATCACCTTGACGAACAGCGGTTGTTTGTTGAGCGGCGGCATCACAACCCGCACTTGGTTCGGATAAACAGAAGCAACCAATTTGTTCACCTGAAACCACTCCCGGTAAAATACGTGCTTTGGTTTCTTCATCAGCATATTTTTGAATAACAGGGCCTGTTAATGAACACTGTGATCCCATGATCATGGCATGTGCTGCACTGACTTTTGCCATCTCTTCTGTTGCTAATACATAGCTAATTGCATCCGCTTCTGTACCACCATAATTTTCATCAATATTGAAACCAAAGAGTCCTAATTCAGCCATGGGAGTGATGCTTTCACTTGGAAAACGGTGTTCTTTATCGATTTCCCCCGCAATCGGCTTAATGTCGTTTTCAACAAACTCTCTGACCATATCGCGGATCAGGATTTGTTCTTCTGTTAGCTGAAAATCCATGTTTATTTTCCTCTGAGAATATTTAGGGTTATCTCTATGGCGTGCGATTTCACGTTTTTCGTCTTATCGCACGCATTAATGGGTTAACGTTATTCCTACATCGTCGCTATAGATGCAGGTAAGAAGGTGTACAGCAGCAACATAAACATCATGGCTAACAGTGGGATCGCGAGAGTTAACGTTCCTACAGGGCCATAGCCCTCTTTATGGCTGACACCACAGACGCTAAAGACAGTAATAATCAATCCGTTAAATGGTGGAGTTGTGCTCATTGATGCCATTGTGGCCACACGGTGTAAGGCGCCTTGATCAACCACGGTTGCAGGGAACATTGCAGCAATCATTGGCATAGCAATACTTAACGCACCAGAGCCTGAACCGCTGATAAACACCAGCGCACCGACGGAAATCGCAGTCACAACCAGAGGATTAAGACCCGATTGAGCAATCGCTTGGAAAGATTCTTTGAATGCTGGTAAGGTCATCACTAATGCCCCAAACCCAACAATAACTGCGGTATTAAAGAGAGAGGTCACTCCTTCCATCGTGCCAGCGGCCAAATTAGGTACGAGTTTTTTCCAATCGAGATAGCGTAAATACACAATTAAGGCCGCTATAATGGCGCAGAACAGAGCAATAGCAGGATCCCATTTCAGAATATTCAGCACGACCAACAAAATAAGCATTGGGAGTAATGCAACGAGCACATTCGGTAATTGACGTTCTTTTTTACCCTCTTCGGCTTTTGCTGTTTTTTCGTCTTCAACCCAACCTTCACCTTTCGCTTTTACACGCTTAAATAACCAAGTGAGATAAATAATCACTAAAGTGACCTGGAACAGTGCAGTCAACATTCCGGGTACTAAACCCGCCGTCGCTGACGTCCCTAGGAATTTCATTGGAATAAGGTTTTGGATTTGTGGTGATCCAGGCATTATCATCACAAACGTACCTGCACCAGCAAAATAGACAGCTGGAATAAGCCTGCGAGGCAGATTCGCTTTACGAAATAGACTCACCATCATCGAATAAACGGTAAACAGTGCAACAAACACTGAAACACCGCCGTAGGCTAAAATGGCACAAGCCGCAACTAATGAAGGAATAACGGCTCTTTCACCAAATTTACCAATAATAAAAGAGGCAACACTATCAGCAGCGCCACTGATAGCGGTTAATTTGCCAAAAATCGCACCGAGTACGAAAATGAAGAAGAAGCTACCAAAATAGCCACCTAACCCACCGGTATACACTTGTAACAGTGCATCGACAGGATTAAGCATATCTGGTGATACAAGCCATGCAGTCACAGCAAGAAATAGGCTGGTGGTAAAAACAGAAATGAAGATATGTATGCCTTTCATACACATGATCATTAATATCGCTAGCCCAATGATTAAACAAATAATACCCATAATTGCCCCACTTATATGTGTTAGGGTTCAATTGACCTGTGCTATTTCACACAGGTCTTTTGTGACTATTGATTAATGTTGTTAAGCAGAAAGCACATCCGCAAAAGTTTGCAGTGCGGTTCTAGCCTGTTCATACGTTTTGGTTTGCTGATCAATTTCGATAATGATGGAAGGAATGCCTTCTTTATCGAGGAATTTCTTCACTATCGGAGCATCGAATTCTTCGGGATCACAGAATTTTGTCAGTAAATAGACGACACCATCAGCGCCTGTGTTTTTCACCATATCGGCAATTAAACGACCGCGTTTTTTCTCTGGATCATATAAAAGTGAACACCCTTCAAGCTGGGCAATTTGCTCTGCCATCGCTTCATAAGGTGCGTTATTTTCTGGGATATCTTGACGGAACTGACGAGACTCATGCGCCACTTCATCTGCTACAATCGCCATCTTGTTATCAGCCAAAATTTGTAGAATAGAAGGACTATCCGCAATAATGCCTGTCACGACAATTTTGTGCCCTTTCCAAGGTTCTGGAGATAAGGTTTTGCATTGCGCAACAATGGCTTCAACAGCTTTGGTATGTTCAACCACATCCATAAAATAACCACTTTTGATCACAGTATTACGACGTTGTGGTGTGATTAAGTTTGGATGAAGGGCTGCAATTTCAGAGAATTCACGTAACGCGGCGCGACGCAGATTAAACAGATGGATTGCATTTTTTAGTGCATCATCTGTCACAGGCTGACCTGAAATTTCCCCTAATTGCAGTGCAATTTTTTTGTATTGTTCAGTTAAGAAAGCAATACCTGCTGGGGTTTTACGATTTTGTGGATGCACCAATTGAATAAATGGTACTTGTGACACACCGGCTTTCCAGTTTTGCCCTAAGCATTTTAAGGTGTCACACAAAGAAGGAATTATGGCTGCTGACAGTTTATTCAGCGCACCATCTAATCCCATCTCAAGAGAAGAAAGCACTAGCGCACAATAAAAAGGAGGAAAATATTTCTTCGCTTCTGAGATTTCACGTCCTTCAGCTCCCCAAATGCCAAAAGGCACCATGCCAGCCGCATAGACAATTTCATTCGGGGTATATTCAGGAAAACAGCCAACAACCTTTTTGCCACTGCGAATAAATCCCTCTAACTGAGCAACAGGAGTATCCACCACTGCTTGTAGAGCATCAAACTTATCTATTAATGTTTTCATTAGATGTCCCCCTTTTTCATTTCTGCCTTATTAGCAGCCATAATTTCAGTCAATGCTTCAACACGGGTGACATACTGCGCTTCAGAGAAAACTCGAGGATCAGCTTGGTCGCCATCAAAAGTCACTGTTGGGATCTTAAGTTCATGACGAATACGGCGCTCAATTTCAGGCATAATGCCACTCCAGAGCTTACAACTGCGGTTAACGTGAATAATCGCACCGTCCACTTTATTCTGACGACTGACGTCAATACGCATATCTGCAGCACGCTCAACAGAGACACAGTTAGGGACGTAAGAGTAAGCACGCATCATCTCGTCACTGTTTTGATAAATCACACCAAATGCAGTGGCGTAAACAGTGGCAGTCACGTTGATGCCTTGCTCTTTTAACGGAGTCGATGTGGCACGCAAGTAAGGCCAGCAGGCAATACCTTCAAAGAGAACACGGTATTTTTCTTCTCCGCGATAAGTCGATTTTTTCTCTTTGATGTTTTGTTCCATCTCTTCACACAGTTGTTCAAAAGCCAGTGCAGCTTCTAATTTACCGCGCGCACAAACAGCAACAGCCATGTGGTTAAACAAATCAAAACCATTCATTGGAGACGGTTCATATTGGCAATATTCTGCAGCTTTTAACCATGCACGCCCTGTGCGTTGTGAGATTTCACAGACTTCTTTAAATTTCTCTTCGGAGAAGACTTTGCCAGTGACTTTTTCAAGTTGTTTAATCGCATCATCAAATTGCGCTTGAACATACTTCACGGTCACATCATCGGTGTCATAATCATTTTTATAAGGAATATCGATGAGGATCATCGGGATATTCAGTTCATATGCGATATTTTCATACCACTTGATCATGCAGTTACAGATATTGTTGCAACACAGCAAGAAGTCGGGCTGAGGCATATCCATCTCTTCACACTGCTTAATATCCATGTAAGAGAGACTGATACGAGCATAAGCACAGATATCATTGGAATACCCCATACTCTCTGCATGTTCACACATTTTTAAACCCGCACCTTTTGCCGCAATCGCAGCAGCTTGGTTTTCAGGGTAAACCACACATAAACCTAATGTTTCAGCAATCTCTTGTGGAAAGTTAGAGGCACACCAGCCTATTTTTTCACCGCTATTTTTAGCATCCCACGCACGCTGATAAGCATCCGCAGCGATTTTTTGCAGTCGTTTTTTTGCAGGAATATAATCCGGCGCATTCATATCTACATTGCTCATTTTGATGTTCCTATTGTTAACGCATCGTCTTCCAGTTGATGGCGGTACGCTTCAAAGGCATAAATGGCGGCACCTATCGCCCCGTTGTATTGTGATAATGGTGAGATGGCGATAGAGGCGTTCAGCTCTTCGCTAACATAACGAACAACTTCAAAATTACTGGCAACACCGCCTGTCATCACGACAGGTGCTTCAACACCCACTCGTTTTGCAAGACCAGCAATACGGCTAGCCACCGAGCGGTGAATACCATTAATTACATCGGGTATTGTTTCGTTATTTGCGAGATGGGAAATGACTTCGGATTCAGAGAACACGGTACAGGTTGAGCTAATCGTGACTTTTTTAGTGGACTTAGCGCCCTCTTGTGCGAGATCGGAAATCTTAGTTTCTAATACTCTCGACATCACATCTAAAAAGCGTCCTGTACCCGCAGCGCACTTGTCATTCATCACAAAGTTTAGTAAACGGCCTGCACCATCCATATGGAGTGCTTTAACGTCTTGACCGCCGATATCAATCACTGTTTTTACGCCCGGAAAAAGAAAGTGCGCCCCTTTCGCATGACAACTCAGTTCGCTCACTTCTTTATTGGCTTCTTTCAGAGAATTACGGCCATAACCTGTTGCGCAGATCCAACTTATCTGACTGAGATCACCGCCAAATTGACTGACTACTTCAGCGATCGCTTTTTCAGGTCCTGAGGTTCCTGCACCTACGGATGCCAGTGATTTGGCGACAATAGTGTCACCATTTTTCATGATGATGCATTTTGATGCAGACGATCCGATATCAACGCCCATTGTGAAAATGTCTTGTTGCATGCCTTTGCTCTCCTGAAAATTAAAAAAATAAATGGATTATTCTTTCCACGTCATCACGTCTTTATTGGCTTCAAGGTTGGCAATTTCCTCCGCGCTATACCCTAATTCAGCTAATACAGACGGTGTATCTTCACCTAGCAAAGGACCTCGACGATATTCAGGCAAACCACTTTCTAAGAAATCAATAGGTGGACGAACTAAGGCTTTTTCACTGCCATTGTTGTACTTCATGTTGTAGAAGGTGTTGATTGCCCAAGCCTGTTTGTCTTCCAACACCTCTTCCCATGTTTGCGCAATACTGAATGGGATATCGTTTTTGGTGAAAATATCTGCCCACTCTGACGCTGTTTTTTGCTCAACTTGATGCCAAATCAGATCATATAATTCAGGGGAGCGATTATTTTTCGCCACTTCTTGTAAACGTGTATAACGAGCGTCTTCCGCTAAATCTGGACGACCAATACAAGAAATAAAGGTTGGATAGTAGGCGTCATAAACTGGCATACAGACCTGAATAAAACGGTCATCTTTTGTTTTATAAGCCAGAATAAATGGGCTAGTGGTATTACGACGATCGATTGGATACGGCTGGCCATAATCGGGGTATTGTGCTGCTTGGATCATGATCGCTTGGGTATAAATTGAGGTATGCAGTAAGTTCGTCGAAACATACTCACCTTGACCAATATTTTTAGCGCGAATATAAGCCGCTAACACCCCAGAGACTAAACCTAGTGCACATTGATGATCGCCAAGGCCGGGGATCACGTTCATAGGTACTGTGCCTTTTTGATACAGCGAACCTAAAATACCGCCACGCGCAAAGAACGCGGTGTAATCAAATCCAGGTAGATCTTTATCTGGACCTTCATCGCCATAGCCTGTCACGCTGGCATAAACTAACTTTGGAAAGCGCTGTTTTAAGGTTTCATAATCTAGCCCAGCGCGTTCTCTTGCCCCCGGGCGCCAGTTAGTTAAGAAAATGTCGGCTTTTTCTAACAGTTCAAACAGAATTTTTTTACCTGCTTCTGTTTTCGTATTTAAGACAATGCCTCGTTTATTGGCGTTTTCTAAATCAAAGCTGGTGTTTTCATGTTGATCTAACGGACGGCCTTCAGTCGGTGCGGTATAACGTAAGTTATCACCACTTGGGGATTCAATTTTGATTACATTTGCCCCCATATCAGCTAAAATACGACCTGCTGCGGGTACGGCAATAAAGGTCGCCAGCTCAACTACAGTGACGCCTTCCAGTGCTTTACGACTTGTCATTTTTTCTCCTAATTATTTTTAGACTTCATACTGCTGTTGTCAGAATGTGGATAATCCGCGGTCACTTAACCCGCTACTTTGGTTTCTTCATCCTTGATTGAAACGCCATAACCCAATTGCAACTTCAGGGCTTGCACATCAATTTTTCCGCAAGGGGTATGAGGAAATTGCGTAAAGAAATGGAGTTCTTTGGGAATTTTGTAGCGAGCCAATCGCTCTTGTAGAAATGTACGTAATTCGCTTTCATTTAGGGTGTAGTCTTTTTGCACACAAATCGTAGCAATCACTTCTTCACCTAAATCTGTAGAAGGAATACCGAACGCTTTGGTTGCATCAACGCCAGGATATTCCGCGATAGCCTCTTCTATTTCACAAAGGCTGATATTTTCACCACCACGGACTACAATTTCTTTCATGCGATAGGCATAGTGGTAATTTCCTTGTTTATCGACATAACCAATATCCCCTGTATGTAACCAACCCTCTTCGTCTAGTGCTTCCTTGGTTTTATCAGGGGCATTGTCATACCCCATCATCACATGAAAACCACGGGTGCAAATTTCACCCAAAACGCCCACTGGCACAGGTTTACCTGTTTTCGGGCTAATGATTTTCATTTCAACAAAAGGTAATGGTTTACCGATAGAACTGCGTTTTATGGATAAAGCATCATTTGGTAATGTTTGAGTACAACAAGGAGAAGCTTCTGTTTGACCATAAGAGACGGTGATCCCTTTCATCCCTAGAGTATTTTCAATGTCATCAACTAATGCAGAAGGGAAACTTGCCCCTGCGATAATACCTTTATCAAGGCTAGATAAATCGTAGTGAGAGAACTGCTCGTGCTTCATTAAGCGACTAAAAATCGTTGGTACGCCATGCATAACGGTGCAGCGATAGTCTTGAACCACTTTCAAAACATCTTCTGCACAATAGTTATCAAGAAGAACTAATTGGCATCCAGTTGTTAACGCAAAAAAGAGGCAAGAAGAGAGCCCAAAACAGTGAAATAGAGGAACAGCAAGGCAAATGACATCGTTATGCGTTACACCTAACCGCTGTGCTGACAACATGGCATTGTTAATCACATTATATTGACTTAACATGACACCTTTCGGCATTGCTGTGCTGCCTGAGGTCATTTGAATGGTCAGTAAATCTTTTACACTGACTTGTGAAACAGCGTGTTGATATTCTTTATCTGATATTTTTTGGCTAACTTCTTTTAATTGAGATAAAGAGACACTTTTTTCTGCATGTTTATTTCCCATGCTAATAAATAATCGAGGTAATATATCGTTATTTTCAGATGCTTTTTCAGAAAGACAATTAATAACCTCAATAAAGTCATTACTTTTAAAACCATCTGAAAAACAGAGTGCTTTAATTCCGGTTAATCGACATAAATCTAATAACTCTCTTTTTTTAAAATGAAAGTTAATACAAACAACAGGAACACCAATTTGAGCGGCAGCAAGAAAACAGATTATCCACTCTTTGCTATTAGCAGACCAAATACCTAAACGATCTCCTTTTTTTAAACCAATGGCTAAAAAACCACGCGCAACACTTTCCACTTCTTGTTGTAATTGTTGCCAAGAAAGTGTCTTTTTACTTTGGTTTTCAATCAAGGCTGTTTGTGAAGCATATTGCTTTACAATATTGTTTAGACATTCTTTAACTGTCATTTCTAATAAGGTCATAAATACCTACTCAACCGCTTTTCTGCTGGTGTTTGCGTCTGTAATGACCTTATTCTGGGTAGGGAGAATTATTCATTCTTGGTAAATAACGAACTGTTTTTCGTCATTTGAATAGTCTGAGAGAGATCTGTGATTGGGGTCTAGATTTGGTGAGTTAAATATAATTTGTAATTGAAGAGAAATTAATAATAATGAAATAAATTTGAAACCAAGGCGTTATAAAGGTGTTATTTAAAAAAATAAAAAGGAGAGTTATTTTATTTAAATAAGAAAAATAAAGTCACTCTCTTTTTAATATAAATAAACTCATCTCACTTAAGATATAAACAAATCTTATCAATAAACATTGATGTAATAATTTAAATTAAAATAATATAAAAATAAATACAATAACGATTAAACTTTATAACATCTAAATAAAAATATTTTAAATGACTTAACTTATTTTATTATTCATCAATTAAAGATGTTGTTTACCCTGTCGCATTGGCATGGTTGAGGTTTGATTTAGTGTTAATCCTTTGGTTTCTGGTGCAAACAATACAGAAACTATCATACCGAATAAGGAAATCGCAGCGCCCACCAGCATGGTGGTATTAATGCCATAAGTGGCAATAAAAGCAGGAAGCGCACAAGTTGAAATAACCGTCCCAATACGACTTATTGACATAATGACACCAACCGCCGATGCACGAATATCTGTTGGGAACAATTCATTTGGATAAAGCCATTGTAAAATTCCGGGGCCACCAGAAAAGAAGGCATAAGTCGCAAATGCTAAGATAACAAATAAAATAGGTAAATCAGGAAAAACACCTAGCACCAATAGTGCTAATGTCATCATGGCAAAACTACCAATCAATAACGGACGTCGCCCTGTTTGGTTTAACCAAAACATGGCGGGAATACACCCAAACATAAAGAATAGGCTAATCACCACATTACCTAACGCAGCGCTCCTTCCTGCATCCCATCCTAATAACCCGACAATCTGTGGCCCGAAAGTATAAATGGCAAACATGGGGATAACTTGGCAAGTCCAAATGACGGCAACAAACAGAACAAAAGAAAAATGACGTTTATTAAATAGCTCGATAAAACGCGTTGTTTTAGCATTTTCAGCTTCAAAAACAACCGGTTCACCAAAGAGTTTTATCATCATTTCGTTACACTCTTGAATACGCCCTTTACGTATTAACCAAAGGGGTGATTCGGGCAAATCAAAGCGGCCAATTAAAATAATGACGCAAGGAATAAAGGCACTGCCCAACATCCAACGCCAGCCATCTTCAATATCGTATAAAAGATAACCGACTAAATTTGCGCAAGTCGCCCCGATATACCACATAGCGGCAATAAAACCGACGGCAAAAGCACGTTGTTTTTTATTGGAAAACTCCGTGATCATCGAAGTCGCAATGGGATAATCGGCACCAATCACGATTCCAATAAGGAATCGCATCACTAATAGGCCCACCGGCGTTGACACAAACATCGTCGCAATCGAAATCAGCGCAATAGCCACAATATCAACGAGGAACATTTTGCGACGACCCACTTTGTCACAAATATAACCAAAGAGTGATGTACCAATAAACAGCCCGGCTAATGTTGCAGCACCAAGCAGACCTATCCACTGTGCATCAAGCTGTAATAACGGCGTGAGTTGCTCTAACGCCACCCCAATGATCACTAATACATAGCCGTCAAGAAACGGGCCACCACTCCCCCATAACATCACCCGACGATGTACAGAGGTAAAACGAATATCATCAAAGTTTCTGGGTTGCATGACTGCGTCCTGGTATTTTTTCTAAATAAAATAAAAAAGAAAAGCTCCCAGGCCGGAGATAGCACTGGGAGAAAAGTCGTGATACATCATCCGTAACGATATTCCACGCCAAACGTTCCGCGTGGGTATTCCCATTTTTCAAGCGCACTATCTAAACCAAGAATTCGACACGTTCCACACTCTAAGCATCCTGCATAATCAAAACTAATGGTGCCATCTTCTTGTTTTTTATATAGACCTGCAGGACATGCTTTAACTAAGGTTTCCAATACCTGCATATCAGGCTGTTCTTTAACGACGATATGTGGATTTTCTTCATCGACATTAAATTTATTGATGCCTAGTTTGACATCGACATTTACGAGAGAACTCATATTGCTTTTACTCCTTTGATCCCATCTTTGATCAGATTCATCCAACCGACTTTTTTGGTATGACGCATCATGGTTTTACGCATTGGTACGGGTACTTCACCCGTAACGGTAAAGAGATCTTTCGCGATACCAACGACCATTTCAGGATAAGCAGTGAACATACGAGGATTATCAAGTAGATCAGGCATACGCTGATACGCTTTCATATCGCGTAACGGGCCATCTTCTAAATGTGTGAGATATTCATTTAGCGTTTGTTTGCTAAAATCGTTTTTCTCCATAGCAGAGAGCACGGTTTTTGCCGCAGCTTCGCCAGATGCCATCGCTAAATCCATCCCGCGGATAGTAAAGCCAAGGTTCATACACATCCCTGCAGCATCACCGGCAATTAATACACCATCGCGTACTAATTCATTTTGCATTCTTAAGCCCGCTTCTGGGACGACATGTGCACCGTATTCCATCATTTTTCCGCCTTCAATTAGCGGAGCAACAACGGGATGCTGTTTAAAATCTTCCAACATTTGTGGTACGGATTTTTTCGCATCTTTAATATGATGAAGGCCACAAACAAGACCTAAAGACAGTGTGGTTTTATTGGTATATAAAAAACCACCGCCCATTAATCCATCGGTAGGCGAGCCGGCAAATAACCAAGCCGTACCTTCGTTATCTTTTAGGTTAAAGCGATCGTTAATCACACTTTCAGGCAGTTCAATGATCTCTTTTACGCCCACCGCCACATTTTCAGCAGCAACACGTTTTGTCATCCCTAACTGTTCAGCAAGAATAGAATTCACGCCATCAGCTAAAATAACAGCTTTGGCTTCTAACACATCACCATCAGCTTCCACACCAACAATCTTGCCATCACGCTCGACGAGCTTATCAACACGAATACCGGTAATGCATTGCGCCCCCGCATTTTCGGCTTGTTCCATTAGCCATTGATCAAACTCACCACGTAATACAGACCAAGAGGCCGTTTTGGGATTATTCCCTTCAGCATTTTGGTAATCAATTGTCATTGCGCCGGTTTCAGTCATAAACGACAATTTTTCGTGAGTGATAACGCGTTCAACTGGTGCTTCTTGCGCAAACTCAGGAATGATGCGCTCAAGAGTATGTGCGTACATACGACCACCGGTTACATTTTTCCCGCCAGCGTAGTTACCTCTTTCTATTAGCAATACTTGTGCGCCTTCCCTTGCCAAAACAAGTGCAGCCACAGAGCCTGCTAATCCTGCGCCAACAATAATGGCATCGAAAATATCTTCGGAATCGGACATAACATCTCCAGAATTTGCGATAAAAGCAGAGAAGTCGCCTTCTCTGCTTAAATAAATCAGTTAGATAATTGACGAGTTAATGCAGGTAAAATCTTCATTAAATCACCGACAATGCCGTAGTCAGAGAATTGGAAGATAGGGGCATTTTTGTCTTTATTAATAGCAACAATAGTTTGTGCGCCATTTGCGCCGACCATATGTTGAATCTGTCCTGAAATACCAGCCGCTAAATAGAGTTCAGGTTTCAGCATCAGATTAGAAATACCAACATAACGCTCGTGCTCCATCCATTTCTCATTTTCAGCAACAGGACGAGAACAGGCAATCTCAGCACCAATAACTTTCGCTAATTCTTCTGCAATAGCGATATTTTCTTTGCTACCAATACCGCGACCTACACTGACAACAAAGCGCGCTTTATCTAAATCAACGGCGTTGATTGCGCGCGGTTGAACTGCATTACGAACAATGGTTTGAGCTGGCGCTATCCATGCCACTTTTTGTGCATTACCCGTAGCGTCATTTTCTGGTGCAACATCAAAAGCCCCCACGCTTGCTGTCACCACGCAATAAGGGGTTTTCAGGGTTTCATCACCAAAGGCAAGACCACCGTAAACCATGTGTTTTGTGACTAATGCATCACCGTCTACTGTTAAAGATTGTGCGTCATTAGAAACAACCGCCTCTAAACGATGACCTAAGCGTGCTGCGAGTAATTTGCCACGACGTGTATTCGGTAATAGTACTAAACCTGCATCACTTTTTTGTTTGATGGTTTCAACCATGCTTTGTGCATAGTCTTCAATAATGCGATCGTCTGGTTTGCCTTCTAATTGAAAAACAGCTGTTGCACCTAATTTAAAGGCAACCACACTTTGTTCATCATTCAATGTAAATACATTAATAGATTGACCTAATGAAGAAGCACCACCTATTAATTCTGGTAAACGGGAAAGTGCATCACTAAATACCCAAACAGTTGAAAATTGGCTCATAACTCCCCCTATTACTTAAGAATTTTGCGTAAATGTTCTGCCAACTCAGCAATCTGATCGTCACCATCACCTTCAATAATGATGCGTTGACGGACTTTCTGTTTTGGTGCCGCGACTTTTTGCTCTGAACGCGCAGTAATAACATCCAGACTAAGATCAGTAACACTCCATTGTTGAACTGGTTTTTTGGCAGCGCCAAGAATGGCTTTCATCGAAGGAATTTGAGGTGTGTTAATGTCAGTAGACACCGCAATGACAGCAGGTAATGGAATTGTCAGTGTTTCAATTTCATTTTCTAATTCACGTTCAACCGTGATGGAATCATTAGAAAGAGAAACAATTTTGTTAATACCATTTATTGCTGGGATATTTAAAATTTCGCCCACCAGCAAGCTAACTTGTTGTGAGCTGAGATCTGCAGAACCATCACCACAAAGAATTAAGTCATAACCTTTTTTAGTGGCTGCTACTGCTAGTGCAACCGCCGTTTGATAGGGTAAAGAGGCTTCAAATTGGTCATCAACCACAACGACTAAATCATCAGCACCGCGAGAAAGAACGTCTTTACGCGCTTTCGCATTTGTCAGTGCTTTACCACCCACACTCATTGCCGTGATTTGAATGCCATCAAGTTGCGTCTTAAGCTGATTAGCGGCTTCAATTGCGTTTAAATCATATTGGCTGATTTTGGTATTAGCACGAGAAAAATCCAACGAACCATCTGCGCTATTGATCGTTATATCCTGCTCATCGGGAACACTCTTGTAACATGTAATAATATTCATTACATCTCCTGAAATTAATAAATAATGTCATTTACTCTGGCAATGTAATATAGAATTAACATAATTAAGCGGTTAAAAAATTAAACCTAGGTCACCAATATTGAACATTATTAAATAAAGAAGAGATAGCGTTCAATATTGCCAAATACATCACCAATATTGAAATTAGTTTTAATTTAAGTGTTCAACTTTCAATATTGCTACTTCGATCAACAATATTGAAGATAATAAATATAATGGTATTTAACATTCAATATTGCCACTCAGATCAACAATATTGAAAGATGGAATATAACAAGCCGATTACATACGACCAAATACCAATAACTATCAGTTAGTTACAATGAAAACAAAACGTTATAAAACGTAACATAAAAACGACAAAAAGAATAGTGTGAAGTGAATAACAGAATAGATTTCTTATAATATCCATCATTCTTTATCATTAATGGATTTGTAGATTAGCCAATGACTTTATTTTTCTATTATGATGAATCACCAATAGACAAAATATTCACAAATAAACTTAATTGCTTTATTAGTTATTAGGAATTAACACTACTTAAACTTCTGCGCTAAATATATTTGGAAAATTTAACCATGAGCAAAGATAATAAAAAGGTAGGAATAGAACCGAAGGTTTTTTTTCCGCCATTGATCATTGTTGGTATTTTATGTTGGTTAACGGTACGCGATCTTGATGCTTCAAATGAAGTGATTAATGCCGTCTTCAGCTATGTTACCAATGTCTGGGGTTGGGCCTTCGAATGGTACATGGTTATCATGTTCGGAGGTTGGTTCTGGCTAGTCTTCGGCCGTTATGCCAAGAAACGTCTTGGGGAAGACAAACCTGAGTTTAGTACCGCAAGCTGGATCTTTATGATGTTTGCGTCTTGTACATCCGCAGCTGTCCTTTTCTGGGGGTCGATTGAAATATACTACTACATTTCAAGCCCACCTTTTGGAATGGAAGGTTATTCAACACAAGCAAAAGAGATTGGCCTTGCTTACAGCTTGTTTCACTGGGGGCCTTTACCTTGGGCAACTTATAGTTTCCTTTCTGTTGCATTTGCCTACTTCTTCTTTGTACGCAAAATGGAGGTCATTCGACCAAGTAGCACCTTAACTCCATTAGTTGGTGAAAAACACGTTAATGGCTTATTCGGTACCATTGTTGATAATTTCTATTTAGTTGCCTTAATTTTAGCCATGGGGACTAGCCTTGGTTTAGCCACACCACTTGTGACTGAGTGTATTCAATACCTATTTGGTATTCCACATACCCTGCAATTAGACGCCATTATTATCTCTTGCTGGATTTTGCTTAATGCTATTTGTGTGGCATTCGGTCTGCAAAAAGGGGTAAAAATCGCCAGTGATGTGCGTACTTATCTGAGTTTTTTAATGCTGGGTTGGGTATTTATCGTCGGTGGTGCAAGCTTTATCGTCAATTACTTTACTGATTCTGTGGGCACATTATTGATGTATATGCCACGTATGTTGTTCTATACAGACCCAATCGGTAAAGGTGGATTCCCTCAAGGTTGGACGGTCTTCTATTGGGCATGGTGGGTTATCTACGCCATTCAAATGAGCATATTCTTAGCCCGTATCTCTAAAGGCCGTACTGTGCGTGAACTGTGTTTAGGAATGGTTTCAGGCTTAACCGCAGGGACTTGGCTAATTTGGACAATTCTTGGCGGTAATACTCTACAACTGATTGATCAAAATATTCTCAATATTCCACAACTAATTGAACAATATGGTGTTCCACGCGCCATTATCGAAACATGGGCAGCATTACCGCTTAGTACAGCGACAATGTGGGGCTTCTTTATCCTCTGCTTTATTGCCACTGTCACCTTAATTAATGCCTGCTCTTACACACTCGCCATGTCCACTTGTCGCTCTATGAAAGAAGGCGCAGAGCCACCTTTATTAGTGCGTATCGGCTGGTCTGTATTAGTTGGTGTTATCGGCATCATCCTATTAGCACTTGGGGGTTTAAAACCGATTCAAACCGCCATTATCGCCGGAGGATGCCCACTATTTTTCGTCAATATCATGGTCACCTTGTCCTTTATTAAAGATGCCAAAGTACATTGGAAAGACTGATCCGCTATACGCAAAGAATGACATATTAAGAGGTTATTAACATGGATTTTAGATTGAATGATGAGCAGGAACTGTTTGTTGACGGTGTCCGCGAATTAATGGCCAGTGAAAACTGGGAAGCTTATTTCGCACAATGTGATCGCGAAAGCAAATACCCAGAACGTTTTGTCAAAGCCTTAGCGGATATGGAAATTGACAATCTGCTTATCCCTGAAGAGCACGGCGGCTTAAATGCAGGTTTTGTTACTGTTGCTGCCATTTGGATGGAATTAGGTCGTTTAGGTGCGCCAACTTACGTGCTTTATCAATTACCAGGTGGCTTTAACACCGTCTTACGTGAAGGGACTCAAGAGCAAATTGATAAAATCATGGCGTTCCGTGGTACAGGTAAACAAATGTGGAATTCTGCTATCACTGAGCCCGGGGCAGGCTCCGACGTTGGTAGCTTACAAACTACTTATACCCGTAAAGATGGCAAAGTTTACCTTAACGGTAGCAAATGCTTTATCACCAGTAGTGCCTATACCCCTTATGTTGTTGTAATGAGCCGTGACTCAGCGTCTCCAGATAAACCTATCTTTACCGAATGGTTTGTGGATATGAGCAAACCCGGTATCAAAGTCAACAAGTTAGAAAAGCTGGGTTTACGCATGGATAGCTGCTGTGAAATCACTTTCGACAACGTTGAACTTGAAGAAAAAGACATGTTTGGTCGTGAAGGCAACGGCTTTAATCGAGTGAAAGAAGAGTTCGATCACGAACGTTTCTTAGTGGCTCTTACTAACTACGGTACTGCGATGTGTGCATTTGAAGATGCTGCTCGTTATGCCAACCAACGTGTGCAATTTGGCGAAGCTATCGGCCGTTTCCAACTTATTCAAGAAAAATTCGCTCATATGGCGATCAAACTCAATTCAATGCGCAACATGTTATATGAAACTGCATGGAAGAGTGACAACAACTTAATCACTTCTGGTGATGCAGCTATGTGTAAATACTTCTGTGCGAATGCAGCATTTGAAGTGGTTGATAGTGCCATGCAAGTGCTTGGTGGTGTTGGTATTGCTGGCGAGCACCGTATTTCTCGTTTCTGGCGTGATCTTCGTGTTGACCGTGTCTCTGGTGGCTCTGACGAAATGCAGATCCTGACACTTGGACGTTCAGTACTTAAACAGTACCGCTAATTAATCACGAAACCTCTCTCATCATTAGGTAAGAGAGGTTTCACTCAACCACTTACGAGGTGACGCTATGACAGAACATTTACCAATGCCACAATTCGGCCCACTTTCAGGGGTTCGTGTTGTGTTTTCAGGAATTGAAATTGCAGGGCCATTTTCAGGACAAATGTTTGCAGAATGGGGTGCTGAAGTGATTTGGATTGAAAACGTTGCATGGGCTGACACCATCCGCGTTCAACCTCACTACCCTCAACTTTCTCGCCGTAATCTTCATGCACTATCGTTAAATATCTTTAAAGACGAAGGTCGTGATGCGTTTTTAAAATTAATGGAAACAACCGATATCTTTATCGAAGCCAGTAAAGGCCCAGCTTTTGCACGCCGTGGTATTACTGATGAAGTATTGTGGGAGCATAATCCTAAATTGGTTATTGCGCATTTATCGGGGTTTGGTCAATACGGTGATCCGCAATATACCAACCTACCCGCTTATAACACCATCGCTCAGGCCTTTAGTGGTTACCTTATTCAAAACGGTGACAAAGATCAGCCAATGCCAGCCTTCCCTTATACCGCAGATTATTTCTCAGGAATGACAGCAACCACTTCCGCGTTAGCTGCACTGTATAAAGTCCAACAAACAGGCAAAGGTGAAAGTATTGATATTGCTATGTATGAAGTGATGTTGCGCATGGGGCAATACTTCATGATGGATTATTTCAATGGGGGCGAAATTTGTCCTCGAATGACCAAAGGAAAAGATCCGTACTACGCAGGCTGTGGGCTTTACCGTTGCCAAGATGGTTATATCGTGATGGAAGTTGTCGGTATCACGCAAATTGAAGAAATTTTCAAAGATATCGGCCTGGCTCATCTGCTTGGTACACCTGAAGTGCCGGAAGGTACTCAACTTATTCACCGTATTAATTGCCCTCATGGCCAATTATTTGAAGACAAGTTAGATGAATGGTTAGCCAAACAGCCTATCACTGAGGTCCTTAAACGCCTTTCAGAACTCAATATTGCCAGTGCCAAAGTACTCACCATTCCAGAGCTTGAAGATAATCCGCAATATATCGCGCGTGAATCGATCACCGAATGGCAAACCATGAATGGCGAAACCTGCAAAGGACCAAATGTGATGCCGAAATTTAAAAATAATCCGGGAAAAATCTGGCGTGGAATGCCGTCTCACGGCATGGACACTGACGCGATATTGAAAAATATCGGATATAGCGATGAACAAATCAGGGGGCTAGTCGATAAGGGGCTGGCTAAAATCGAAAAGTAATACTGTTGAATTCAGATAGCGCAAAGGTAGAAAGCGCGTCTGAACTCACGGCAAAAGAACGGGATAACAGTTTAATGGATGTGATTGGCAAACAAAACTTACGTCAAATGTGGGATGATTTGGCAGAGGTTTATAGTACAAAAACAGCGCTAATTTTTGGATCCGCACAAGGACAAGAGAGACAATTTAGCTACAGTGAATTAAATGAAGAGATAAACAGAACCGCAAATCTTTTCCATGCTGGTGGCATAAAAAAAGGCGACCATGTTGCCTTGCATCTTGATAACTGCCCTGAATTTTTCTTTTGCTGGTTTGGGCTGGCAAAAATAGGCGCTGTCATGGTGCCTATTAATGCGCGATTTATGCATGAAGAGAGCGCATGGATAATCAACCACTGCCAAGCCCACTACGTGGTCACATGCGATAATTTCTACCCTATTTATCAACCTATGCTACAGGATGAACAAAACCCTTTAACGCAGTTGTTTTTAATAACAGAAAACAATCTCCCTGTTGAAAAAGGGGTTATCGACTTTTTAAAAGAGAAAGCCAAGCACCCTATTACGCTTAATCATTACACCCCATTAAGTGTGGATGATACGGCTGAAATTCTTTTTACCTCAGGCACAACCTCTCAACCTAAAGGCGTTGTTATCACACACTATAACTTACGCTTTGCCGGTTATTATTCATCATGGCAAAACGCCTTACGGGAAGATGACGTTTATCTTACTGTAATGCCTGCTTTTCATATTGATTGCCAATGCACGGCTTCCCTCGCGGCATTTTCAGTGGGTGCTACCTTTGTATTGTTAGAAAAATACAGTGCTAGAGCCTTTTGGAAACAGATAATTAAATACCAAGCAACGGTAACAGAATGTATTCCAATGATGATGAGAACTTTAATGGCCCAACCCATTTCATCAGAAGAAAAGCAACACAAATTACGCGAAGTGATGTTCTACCTTAATCTCTCAGATGAAGAAAAAGACGCCTTTATTGAACGCTTTAAGGTTCGATTACTCACCTCTTATGGCATGACAGAAACCATTGTTGGTTTAATTGGTGACAGGCCTGGCGATAAACGCCGTTGGCCATCAATTGGCAGACCGGGTTTTTGCTATCAAGCCCAAATTAGAGACAAACAAAATAACGAAGTCCCTGATGGGGTGGTAGGTGAGATTTGCGTAAAAGGTGAACCAGGAAAAACCTTATTCAAAGAGTATTACAATCGACCTGATGCAACAGCCAAAGCGCTAGAGCCAGAAGGTTGGTTACATACGGGTGATTATGGTTATCGTGATGACGAAGGCTTTTTCTATTTTGTTGATCGCAGTTGCAATATGATCAAACGCGGGGGTGAAAACGTCTCTTGCGTTGAGATTGAAAACATCATTTCTTCACACCCTAAAATTCAAGATGTGGCTGTAATAGGTGTCCCTGACAACATTCGTGATGAAGCGATCAAGGCCTTTGTGGTGCTGGTCGAGAATGAAACCTTGAGTGAAGAAGAGTTTTTCCATTTCTGTGAGCAAAATATGGCGAAATTTAAAGTTCCCAGTGCTCTTGAATTTAGAGAGGGTTTACCACGTAACTGCTCCGGAAAAGTGATTAAAAAGCATTTGAAATAAAGCATAGGTAGATTCAATCACAACTTAATAACCTCAATCATAAATGCTTATTTTTGATGATGAAAAGGAATACAACATGAGCCAATCATTACACCTAACAACGCGTGGTTCAGTACTTGAAATTGTATTAGATAGACCAAAAGCCAATGCTATTGATGCGAAAACCAGCCATGAAATGGGAGAAGTTTTCCTACGTTTTCGTGATGATCCCAACTTACGTGTCGCGATTATTACAGGTGCAGGTGAACGCTTTTTCTCGGCAGGATGGGATTTAAAAGCAGCAGCTGAAGGTGAAGCTCCTGATGCTGATTTCGGCGCAGGCGGTTTTGCGGGGTTAACCGAGCTTTTCACTCTAGATAAACCCGTCATTGCAGCGGTTAACGGCTATGCTTTTGGTGGTGGATTTGAATTAGCACTCGCTGCCGACATGATGGTGTGCTCAGACAACGCTTCTTTTGCGTTACCTGAAGCACAATTAGGTATTGTGCCAGATAGTGGAGGTGTTCTACGTTTACCTAAACGTCTCCCCCCTGCTATCGTCAATGAAATGCTGATGACAGGCCGTCGCATGAATGCAGACGAAGCATTACGTTGGGGTATTGCAAACCGTGTTGTTAGCGTTGCTGAATTAATGGATAGCGCTCGTGAACTCGCAGATCAAATCGCCAATAGCGCCCCACTGGCTGTTGCAGCATTAAAAGAGATTTATCGTGCCACTAGCGAACTTTCTATTGAAGAAGGCTACAAATTAATGCGCAGTGGTGTATTAAAACATTATCCAAGTGTTCTCCATTCAGAAGATGCCACAGAAGGACCACTTGCCTTTGCTGAGAAACGTGTACCTGAATGGAAAGGACGGTAATTATCTAGTGTTTCGATAATACAACAAAGAGGAAAACGGATGAGTATCTACGCGTTTGAAGGTCTTGTTCCTGTAGTACATCCAACCGCCTATATTCACCCATCTGCGGTATTAATTGGTGATGTCATTATTGGCGCGGGTGTTTATATTGGCCCATTAGCCTCATTAAGAGGGGATTATGGACGCTTAATTGTTGAAGCAGGTGCTAACCTTCAAGATGGTTGTGTCATGCATGGTTATACAGATATGGATACCATAGTAAGAGAAAATGGACACATCGGACACGGAGCGATCCTTCATAGTTGTATTATCGGGCGTGACAGCTTAGTCGGCATGAATAGCGTGATTATGGATGGAGCCGTGATTGGTGAAGAAAGCATTGTAGCGGCAATGAGCTTTGTAAAAGCGGGTTTTCAAGGACAACCTCGCCAAATGTTAATTGGCAGTCCTGCCAAACATTTGCGCGATATTACTGATCAAGAGATGGAATGGAAGCGCATGAACACGCGTGAATATCAAGATCTCACAGTACGTTGCCACCAAAGCTTAGTCGAAACAATGCCACTAGCCGCGCCTGAACCTAATCGTCCACGTTTACGAGGCACTACAGACGTTAAACCTAAAGGTCAGTAATAAACAGCGACAGGCATCATTGCGCCTGTCGTATTGTATTTATTGTAAGATCATAAATGATCAGTTAGCGTCGTTGTGATTTTGACAGCATCCATTGCCATTTCTGCTCATGGTTGAGCCCATGAGGGATCATCGTCGCTAATTTTTCAGGTGAGCTTTGACTACTTTTTCCTTGAGCATGACCTTTTAAACGTGAATAGAGTTGAGGATCAATATGACTCACTTTGATCATTCGTTGGCACTGACATCCTCTGCCTTCAAGTTGATTAGGAACACTTTTCGTTTCACACTCAATTTCTTTCACATCAGAAAGGATGTAAGAAACGATATTAATCGCATTACATTGAGGGATATCGAATTTTTTCGCGATCTCTTTTGCGCTTACCCAACGCTCTTGTTCTTGAACCCAATCAGCAATTGACAGATAGAGTGGCTTATTCATGTATTCTTCACACATATTTACTCCAGTATTACAAATAAAATTTTATTTATTGCTAAATAAAAATAATAACTGTATATGTTAATTATCATTGCACCACGGAGTATCCGTTTTCCCTGTTAATTTGGTAATTTAACTACCCCATCAATATAATATTAATTTATTTTTAACAACCAAACTCGTTAATTAACACGCCTGTCACAATTTATTATTTTGTTATTAAAACAAAAGTAATAACTATTAAACTGAGTAAAAATAAAAATTAATTAAATTAAAAAAACAAACATAACACATTGATAAATAAAGCATTTGAAACAACAAAATAAAAAACAATAGATTATATTAATAATCCATTTCTAGACTAACATTATAATAATAGATTTGAATTTAGATTGCTAGAAAGGTGGCTTATTATTAGATATAAATCAATATTCGTTTATTTAATGCAATAATAACCCAGTGATTAAAACATTAGTAAAAGTGAAGATTAGTATTTTATATACTAAAAGCGATAAACTAAGTGCTATATAACTCTATAGCACCTAGTCTCATATTATTAAATTGATTATAAAAAACGACGCTCAAATGCAGTTTGCCAATCATCCGAAAATCTATTTACCGCATCATCCACAACTGGTGAGCGAATAATAGAGTAAGCAAGCTCAATCGGTAATGTCACCGAAGAAGCCCCCGCTAATAAACAATCAACAACTTGTCTTGGTGTTTTAAAACTCGCTGCTAAGATTTTAGTCGGTAAATTATGCATAGTAATTAAGGTTTGTAATTCTTTGACAACCCTTACCCCATCAGAGCCTTGTCTATCCATTCGGTGAACATAAGGCGCAATATAATCTGCCCCTGCTAAAGCCGCCATTAACCCTTGTGAGACACTGTAAATCGCGGTACCTAATACCAGCATATTTTTTTGCTTTAATTGTTTAATGGCGACAAGCCCCGCTTCAGTAACTGGGATTTTAATCACGGTATTATCCGCGATATTGCCAATACGTAATGCTTCTTCAACCATGGTATCGACATCACTGGCAATGACCTGTGCAAATACTCGGCCTTTGCCTCCCATTGCAGCTTTTAATTCAGGTAACAGCGTTTCAATATCTTGTGCTGATTTAGCAATAATAGACGGATTGGTGGTGACACCTGCAATAGGAAGAACTTGAGAGAGTTTTCTGACTTCTTCGATATCCGCTGTATCTAAATAGATTTCCATAATCGCGCCTCAATAATGTTGGTTTTTAAGCTAAATAATTATAGGTATAACGTAAAAAGTAGCATTGTGCGCGATGGATTTCTAGTGGTTCCAATAAAAATAGCGCCCGAGTAGAGGCGCTATTAATTAAATAACAATAATAAATGATTATAGTTTCTAGTTAATAAAAAACATTAACTCTGATCCAAATTTAGAATTCGGATTTATGATCTATTTATAATTTAAAATAAATAAGATTGAGTACAATACCATTATTGATATTAAATAATTTCTTCTATTACGTTAAATTTATTATTTTTTAAATTCAGCATCGATAACTTGATAAAAAGCATTACCTGTATCCGCAATATCCCAAACGCCTAAAATAATCTGATAACCTGAGCGCTCTGGTATATTACAATTTATCTCTACGGTTTCTGTTGGTATTTTGCCATTATCATCTTGTTGGCAGAATGGTGTTAAATCAAAATCAGCACGGGTCAATGGTTTATTTACATCCCACCCTGGTTTCGTAATAAAAAACCGCCATGATTCAGTGCTATGTTTAGCCGTTAATGTCCATTTAAACATATTTTCTCCACTCTTCATTTCCACTTTATGCCAACGATCCGCACTTTGTGCATTTAAAGCAGAAAAAGCTTCTTTCCCACCACTAGCAATTTGACCATCAGCAGGCCCATCTTTAGGAAATCCTTTAACCCCCTCAATTGATTGAGGTTCATACTGTATTGGACCACAATCTTTATTTAAATTTTTCCCTTTTGCTGAACAAAGAAAAGCTCTGCTAGGAGGAGTATCAATGTATCCATGTTTTAACGTCACATCAGCTGACGCTGTTGAAATAAAACCCGCTGATGATAGTAATAATGTTGCAGTGAATACCATAAGTTTATTTTTCTTCATAATAAAGCCTCATAATTATTAATAAGTGTTTTTAAATATAATGATTGCATCAATCACAATATATACTAGTCAAAAAAAGATAATTAAATATTCATTTATTTATATTTGTGAGCGACATCGATATTTAATTTAATATTAAAATGAGACTAACACTGTTATTTAATATTTATTAAATGACTATCAATAACAAAAATAATAAATTAAATTATTTTTATTACTTTTTTATATTTTATTAAAAGAAATAAAATCATCAATATAAAATAAAAACAACCCAAATAAGACAGAAATGCTGTCTCCCTGGGTTGCCTGTTTTGGGTGTACTCTAACAATACATAATTTGTGTATTAATGAGTCTTAGTGATGCAGCTCAATCTTCGAAAAAAACGATTCCCTCTGGTTAAACCATCTGAATGAGTTAATGAAGCCAAGCTATTACTAGTTTTATTTATTTCTCCATCACTCATCCCATATGTAGTAATTTCGCTATTATAGGGAACATGTTTCAGTCTTATGTAGGTAATATATTGTTCCTTTCCTCTGTGATTATCACCACTGAAAGATGTAAAATTTATGATTTCGTATTGTCCATTTTTTGGTAACAGTACTTCACGTTGTGGCATGCTCACTGATGTAAATGGCCTGAACTGTAAACGTGTTCCCATAGCAGAATAAATATCATAAATAATGACCTGTTTGTGCATCTGATAAAACTGTTGCGTCTTGAGAGCACTGACACTACTCGTCGTGGATAAGTAAGCAGGGTCACCTAACCTATCTCCAATTTTCAATACTCCCGAAGCTAGTTTACTGCTAATTCCAGAGTCAGGCACTGCACGAAGAAAATCCCCTTCTATTTTTGGCATCTTTTTTAAAGCTTTTTCAAGATTATTTATTTTTTTTGTTATCTTTCTCGACAAATCGTTGGCATGCGATCCATTCTCTCGCAAATAGGCATTTATTTTATTACTGTCCCCTGCGGTATAACCTTTTATAGCCTCCACGTATTTTCCAGCCATTTTTTTCGCTAAAGCACTGCCTTCGGCCAATTCATTATCTAAATTTATCATAACATCCTGATAATAAGAATCATTCAGCTGTTTAGGTGTCATTTTTTGTAATACTTCATCTTTTCTTCCTTCAGGCGTAAAGCTAGGATTTCTTCCATCTGGGTCTGTTATTGTAACTGGGTTATTACGCACCATTCGGTATAAATTTAGCCCATCAATCGTACCGGCTGGGTCGGCACTTAACCAGCGACCAATCCACGGTTGATAATAACGATAACCGTAGTAATACATCCCCGTAGAATCTTTTTCTTTACCTGAATAACGAATGGTTTTGTAATCAGCCTCTACTGCATTTTCGCTAGACCAAATCGCAGTGCCACCATAAGGGTAATACTCTTCATAGCTAACTAATTGCCCTTTACCATCGGTTTCTAATCCACTGTTGCCAATACCGTCATCATAGCTATAACGCAGTGAGTTATTTTCAATTCCTTTCGATGTGCCAATTTCCCAACACAATGCTCTGACTTTTGCACTCGTGCCTGCTTGAATTTGTACAACGGCATATTTCTCTGTCACAGAACTTGTGCTCACATCCCATTGTTCAATATTCGGTAAATAGTGCGTAGTAACTTTTTCTAAATCACCGCCAGCAGTTTTACGCCCGCGTATTTTCGTCACACGTTGGCTCGCACTGTTATATTGATAAGTTTCACCCTCAGACAAATGCCCACTTTCCATTATCTCTTTTGTGGCTTTCAGATGATTACGGCTATCCCAAATAATGGCATCACCATTAAGAAGCTGGGTTAAATTACCGCTCTCATCAAAATAGCTATCGACTTGCTTCGGATCAGAACATTGTGATTTAAGTAATGCCCGATTAGTTTTATTAGATATGGTTATATCTTGGGTAAAGCTTTGTTGCGCAATAGCGGAGTTATGACGGATTTGCGTTAAATTACCGCCTCTGTCATAAGCGTATAAACGCGTGTAATTGGTATAACTTTGTGCATCTTTGACCAACGTGGTAATGGTTTGAGATTGGATTGATGCAGGTGTTTTTTGATTGGCAGATTCACGGCCTGTTGCACTCACTAATTGATACAGAGAGTCATAGATATAACGATTTTCAGGCACGATTTTCTGATTACGCCAGTAGCGAGTCGCTTCAGCATCATTTTTCAGACAGATAATATTGCCGACGGGATCGTACTCATAACGCAGATCTTGCATGATCTTCGCACCTAATGCATGACCTTGAGGACGCTGTGTTTTGACATTCAGTAAACGTTGCGTTTCAGGCTCATATTCATAAGTGGTGACTAAGCCATTACCCTGCTCTTCACGTAATTTTTGCCCCGTAGCAGAATAGGTTAAAGCGCGTAAAATCACTTGTTCTGATTGTCCTTTTAAGGTCAACCAAGATTGCTTAACAAAGCCTGCAATATCATAGGCAATACGGCGTTTATTCCCCTTTGCATCGGTTTCTTCTAATACAACCCCTGTCGCATCATAAGTATATTGAGTGGTAAATTTTTCAGCTTGTTGAATATCATTTACTTCACGACTTGAATTCCAATCAATAACACTACCCATATGCAATTGTTGTGTTTCTGCAATAACATGCCCCAAGAGAGAATAATTGCTATACGTTTTTTTACCTGCCGTATCAAAGTGTTCAATACATTTTCCCACTTGATTGGTATCGATTAACTCACTCGCGTTTCCTTGTCCCCATTTAAATTTCTGAATAACCTTCGTGTCTGAATTCCCTAATTTTCCTTCTTTGACTTGCTCTAAATATCGCTCAACGCTGGGCTCAGAATATTCATACGTTGTCACCGTACCTTTTGCATTAATCTGTTGTGAAATGGTACCCTCAATATCATTAAGACTAAAGCTTGTACCATTATCAATCCCTTGAGATACAGCAATCGCGCCACCTAAACTCACTGTTTGTTGAATATTCGGTTGTATTGCTGAATTTGATTGTTGTGTTTCATACAATCTTGCATCAATACTGCGTTCTAAATAACCGCGAGCATGATAATGGTGACGCGTAATACGTTCATCCGTTTGGTTAACCGTATCAGGATGACGGCAATAGCTAATTTCTCGAATAGCCGATCCTCGATTATCATGAACCACCACCGTTGGCGTTCTTGTATGTAATTGTTGATTTGACATATTTCTATAATTCCTTAATTTGCTTTCTTTTATGATCTAACTCATGAGTACCAAGCTGATTTTTTGTTGCCAATATTTCTACTACCGCTTTTTTATCGGTATTACATTTTTCTAATACCAACATTAAACGTGCCACATAATCAGGATAATCCCCCCATACTTGCACATTAAAAAACGGTGCTGAACAGGGCTGTAATAAGTGTGTTGGTACAAATTTTTCGGGTGCTTTAACGACGGTTAAGGGTGTTTTGCTGCAACTGGATAACAGCGTCAGGCACAGACTCATTAGCACAAGGCGTTTGAGCCAGAAGTAGCCGTAATTCTTGGCGTATTGCATGATTTTCTTCCTCTAAATAGTGTTGCTCCTTTTGTTGATGAGTGAGCGTTTCAGAGATTTTTTCCGCTTGCTCGTGCCATTGCATTAATTGTGATTGCAATGTACTTTGTTGATATTCAAGCTGACTATTTTGTTCTGAAAGTCGATTAATTTGGTTGTGCTGATAGCGGATCACCAGAAGCGTGGTCAGAATGACTAACAACACGCCTCCTTTTAATCCCCAGCGTAGAAGCCAGGTTAGACTCATGAATATACCTCTCTAGACAGCTCATAATGAGGGCCATCACGAAACGATACCCAATCACCGCCCCAATTCATTGAAACACCCAATTGATGTGCCGCTTGTTTCATCGCTTTTGATACAGATTCAAACGCAGACCAATCATGCCAAGGGATCGAGCCATTCACTAACGGTACAATATCTACAGCATGACCCGTTAAATGACGGCTATTGAGTGTTTTGCTTTTGCCTTCTTTCATTAGCACTTTTTGGCGCGCGAATGAGCGTAGCCCTTCGATAACCACAAAATCATATTCACTCAATGTCAGTGCATGATGAACCACTTGCACTAAATCTTGATGCACACCTTTTAAGTTGTTTTGACTACGTTGACTTAATGTATACGTACTCATTTAGGCTCCTTAAGGCTATTCATGCCAAAAATACGATTCCATAGCCAAATCAATGTGGTACTTCCCATTGAGCCAAAAAGCCCTGCAATCATGTAAGACATATAGCGACTTGCACCACTTTCAAAACTCAATAATCCCCCTAATAATCCTGTGAATACTGAAATCACAATTTGGCTACCAATGCCACACCAAGACCACCTAATTTGTTTTTGCCTAATTTCCATTAAATACCTCACGATACCTCCCCAGGCTGAAAATCCACCGATAATCATCCAAGCCAGCGCATCGCTTTCAGATGGGATTGCTACCAGCATAATAAAATTCCTAAATAGAGCGGATAAATGGTGTTCCCCATTAATCCGCGTAATAAATAACCTACACTAAGGTGTCATTTTCATCTTCCTGAGCCACAAACCACGGCGTCATCATCGTATGACGGCGATATTGTTTTGCAGTAATCACTTGATATAAACGACCTAATGCATCGTAATAATGGGTATCCGCAAAGCGATTAGGCTGAGATGAACTTTCCGAAACATAACGCCAATCATTCAGGAAATAAGGCTGGTAAACGCGCTTTACATTCCCTTTGTTGTCATATTCGGTTTCACCTAAAATTGCCCAACGTGTTGTGGTACTTTTTTGCTGTGCTTGCTGTACACTGTCCACCACTAATTCCCCTTTTTTACTGCGCAAAAAGGACTCACCCGCTTCAACTCTGATAGAGGTTTGCAATAGGCGTCCAAAACCATCGCTAAACGCGATTTGTTGGCGAATTTGCTGTTGTGAGTCGCTGTCATAACGGTCAGTCATAATTTGCAGAGCGTGTGGAGGCAGTTTTGACGATGAAGACATCCAACTGTCCGTGACATAAACAAAACCCGTAGCAATAGGCAGAGTTGATGTCAGTACCAAAGCCTCATCGACAGTATTTGGCATCGTAAAGGCTTTATGGCTATAACCACTTTCCTGACCTTTTTCAGCCCCTGAAAAACGGGTTGTCGTTACACGACCAAAACCATCAAAGGTCACTTGACGAAGATTTTTGTTTTCATCTGTTATTGAATTAGGTGATAAAAAGCGCCAATCATAAGTAAGATGAAAATCTTGTGTATTTAAAGGAGATCCTTTACCCATTAATACACAGAATTGCTTATCCCACAGTAAGTTATAATCACAAGAAAACTCTGTTTTTTTATACACCAGTGGCTTATAGAACTGGGCTAATGAACCATAGGTTTTAACGCCTAATAACGGTTTTACCCACAATTTTTTGCTTTTTTCTGTTTCATCAGCGAATAAATAGTCTTTTTGCTGATAACCTGCATTTTTCATCACTTCATCCAGTTTTAAATCTGGATAAGGTTGTGAAATGACTTTTGCGGTTTCTTCATCTAATTCCGCGGTTTCACTGTAAGCTAAACGCACAGGGAAATCGGGTTCTGCTAATGTTGCATTACCACTCGCATCCAGATAAGCAAGCTGTTGTTGCCCTACAAAGACTGAAGCTGATTTTTGTGTGAGCAAATTATTGCTCGCTAATAATGCTTCGACATTCAGGCCTTCTTTCGGCTGCTTTTCCGCACCGAATATCCAACTATCTTGGCGACTGGCGTTGATGATCGCGAGCTGATAAACCTGTTTTTCAGAATGAACAAGATGATGGCAAGTCTGGCGCGACAAACCTAAACGCAGAGTGTGTTGTTGCTCATCATAACTGGATGCCCATAACGTCTCGGGTAGGCTTTCGTAGTGCTGATAAGGGTTTTTCGCCCCCTTAGCACGTCTTGGATAGTTAATCGAAACGGCTTTAGATACAAAACCATAACCGTCTTGCTCTAAGATAATGTGTTGATGACAAGCAGGATCAGAAGCAATACGCTCATAATGATAGTCACGGCTTTCGACTACAGAAGGCATCACCACTGGTGAGCGCCCTTGCGCTTCAATTAAACGCACTTGTGGCCGTTGTTCCGTAACGACATAAGGCACATCAGATACAACGGTATTGTCTAATCCATAGACCTCTTTTCTAAGCAATTGACCTTGCAGTCCACGCTCAAGCCAATAGGTGTGCTCTTGATGCACTGTGTTATTACACGCTTTTTCTGAACTTCCATCACCTTGGGTAAAGCGTGGTGAGAAATGAGAAAACGCCGCACTGTCGCCTTGCCAAAACTCATTAAAAAACTGGTTATCAACTAAGGATTTTCCCGTTAAAAACCACTGACGCGTTAATGCACTTGGCGTTTTATCCGTGGTATTTTCTTCACTTTTAAAAGACTCGGCATTGGTGGCTTCTACACAACCAAAACCACGAAACTCATTTTCTTCACCATCCCAGACACCATGACGATAGTTGTAAGTTTGCGCTAAACAACTTTGCGTGATTTCATCAATGGTTTCAATTTTCCACAACGTATGTAGTGCGAAAGGTAAGTGGCTAACCGCTTTAGCTTTATTTTGCTGTTGACGAGTTGATTTTTCATCTAACCAATATTGCGCTGAACTACGGTAATGCAAATTCTGAATAAGCCCCATATTGTTATTAATGGACGTTAATAACCACGGCTTTTTATTTTGTAACGAAAGCACCCAATGTTGCGGTGTTGGATAAGCTTTTGTCAGTAAAATACTAGCGACACCAAGACCTTGGATATCCGCCACTTGCAGTTGGCATTGGTTATCAAAACGCACACCTTTAGGTAATGCGATATCATCACCACGCACAAATTGATTACCACTTTGGTTAAAATACACCTCTAAATGAGTAGATTGAGCATAAATAATATCAGTCGTACCGCTACCATCTAAGTCTGCTAAATAGAATTGATTAGGATTAAATTTCAGACGATCCGCAGAAAAACCAGGGATCGTCATCGGAGTACTAAATCTCCCCTCACCTAAATGCACCCAACAGGTTACGCCTTGGTAATCCACTTTAATCAGGTGTTGTTGACCTGAACCCAATACGTCACTAAATGCCACTAAGGTACGTCGATTAACGTTTTTAATCGGCAACGTCACGCCATCAGCCTGCATGATATCTTTGCTTTTTTTCCAGCCTTGCGCAGAGCCAGCATAAAGACGAATACTGCGAGGACCAATTAAAGCTAAATCAGCAAAACCACTGCCTGTTAATGAGGTGATTTCCGCTCTAGAATGAAAATATTCTACTGGCAGTGCATCAAGTGGCACAAAATTTAGCCAATTTTCTGCGTTGGTTTCATCTTGAGTGTAATAACCATTCACATCACCTTGGGTAACTAACCATTCCAGTTTTCCATTACCCGTCACGTCGGTCAGCATGGCTGAATTCCGCAATGACGGAATAACAGGAAGCTTTTTTGCTTTATCCCATGTTATGGCATTCGGATTTTGTTTATCTTCTTTTCTGACAGGTGCGCGATACCACCAAGCACCACGATCTTGATACAACACGCCAGACAATCCTTCGCCTAATAAATCAACATATTGATAAGGCTGTTGTGGTGTAAAAGAAGCAAGCTCATCCAGTGATTGCCACTGGGCTTGTTTAGTCGCACCCACCATTTGCCAATCAAATTTAACCGGTGGCAATGTCACTAACGACTGCGCACCTTTATTGTTGTTAAACGCAGATTTTTGTGCTGAGACTAAAACAGTACCTGATGCGGACTCATCGTAAGTGAGCGTTAATCGAGCAACTAACTCGGGTGTTTCTGCCAATGGTGTTTGTTTTTCTAAACTTTCAAGACGGTGATACATCAGTACTTGGCGACATAAACGACGAGTACGAACTTCAAAACCGTAATAGAAAAGAGAAAAACAGTCTTTACGCAGTGCCCATGCGGAATTACTTTGCCATTGTGGATAGGTGGCTAATGCGCTATCACGCTCACCGTAATCAAAGACCAAAGTAAACAAGGCATTTTTCGGTAAGGTGTTATCCGTTTTCGTACATGAAAAAGCACGCTCTCCCACAGGGTTACCGTAATACACTTTCTCTAAATAACGCTGTGTATTAGCATTTTTATGGGATTGAATTTCTTGTTTATCACAACCTTGTTCATCTTCAGCGCGATAGTGATATTCAATTTGCTCACCCATCGCTGAAACCGAAGCATTGAGATCCCATTGCGCAATATGTGCACTGTTTTGGCTATCCACAATCTGTGCTGTGGTTTCATAACCAAATAAGTGAACCTCACCATTTGCACTCAACATCACCCAAAATTGTTTTGGTGTATTGGCTGAAACATTAGCCTCATTTAATGACCAATATTCAAAACGACTAAAACTTTTTTCAATACGTGAACGATAAGTTGTCACTTGATATTGATGAGCGAGTTTTACGCCAAGTAACTCATTACGCTGTGCCGTTTCAATTTCGCCTTTCTTATTGATAATTGGCACAATCACTTCACCTTCAGGCCCAACAAATTCATCTTGTTGAGTATAAGTAGGCACGCCTTTTGAAGTACGACGACGAATCGACATCACCCCCACAGACCAGCCAAAGCCAAAAGCGCCATTACCAGCTTGATTTTGATAACTTAGACCTAAAGAAGGGGCATAACCACGACCTTGGCTAATAGGCAACGGCAAGCTAAAAGTGGCTGCACCATCAGGGCCAACAGCACCCATGTTGCCCGTTAATCCTGTGACAGCCCCACCACCTTTTGGTAAGTTTGGCGCATCAAAGGTCAATTTCTCTGAATTTTGCATGTAGAACTCCTGACAGGCTCCCTAAGGAGCCTGTAATTAATTAAGATTTGGGTAATTAGCGAATGGTGTAATTAATGTGGAGAATGATGTCGTTCAGTGTCAGTAACATCTCTTTTTGCTTATCTGTCGCATCAGGGAAGCTTAAAGTCAGTGTACTGCTATCATTCACAGGTAAACCTTCAAATGGCAGATAACGCTCATCATTAAAGTTCAGTTGGAACTGACCACTGTCATTCATGCCATGAGAAATCGCAATCGCACTACAACCTCGTGGTTTCACCGCACTACCGCCATAACTCAACACCGCACGAATATTCTGATACGTGCCTGTTAACGCAGGTAATGTCACACTAATTTGTTTAACGCGACGTAATTGACCTAAATCTGCAGGATAATCTTTGTCGATAGCTAAATCAGAGAGCTTAATCGAAGCCTGTAATTGACCGTTTTTCAGCGTAATACCATTTTCTGCCGTACCTAGCTGGGTTTTCGATTTATTAATCAAATCAGCGACTTGTTCAAAACCAAACTTATTAGTGCCTAAACCTTGGTACACGTCTTCCAACGAAACAATCTTGGTGATTTCCAATACACGTTTATCTTTTTCAAGGTAGCTATTTTCCATTTGAGTCAGGTTATGCATTAAGCTTTCACCCGCCATCAAACCGGAATAATTACCTTGCCATGCCCCTGGGCGAATAAAGGTTTGTGTTTCACCTAAATCATACTGATAAGCCGATTCTGCCATACGGCAACGGGAGGCAGCCAAGTCGTAGAATGGCTTATAAATCGCCATCAATTTACCGCGTAACCAGCTATACAGCGCTTTATTGGTAAATTTATTTTGTAAGAACGCTAAATGTGCCTGCATATGCACTTGCTGTTGCATCAGAAGTCCTAATTGCAAATTAGCCGCTTCTTTACGCACACCCAATGCTTTAATTTGTGCATCAAATTGTTTTAATTCTGATTGTGCTGTATCACGTAATAATTTCCACTCTTCACGACGACGACGGTACACTTCAGATTGACTTAAAATGTCTGACGCCATATTAGATATGGTACCAGCGCTAAGGAATCCAGTACCTACTGCATTAAGTAGCCCACCATAATTTGATCCCCCCACAGCCATACCGAACGTATTTGGTGCTAAAACCGCTATACCCGCGCCCACATAAAATGGTTGACTTATTGTCGTAAATCCCATGCCCATAACGCGAAGTGCTAGTGCTCTTGTTTCTTTTGCACTAATGTTTTCGTTATATAATTTGCTATAATAATCATAGCGGATTTGTGCACCTTTCCGTAAATCCTGTAATGAATTTTCGTTATAAGCAAACTCTTCAATCGTTTTCTGCTGATACTTGATATTTTGGAGAGTAATTTCATTACCCTGCGTTGCTAGTAATTCTGACAACGCTTCCACATCTTGACGCTCAGTGATGCTAGAAAGCGAACTACCAAACTGTATTAACTGGCTGACGACTGATTTTGCGCTATTTAATATCACAGGGAAACGCTGAACCGGTATCATCACTTTCGGCAATACACCATCCTCTTGCGATTGATTAACTGCGGTGATTAGCAGTGCCTTAGGATCTGCTGGTGTTGCATACATTGGTAATGACAGCGATTGCCCATCAATCGATAAGTTGTGACGCAAATTAAATAAACGCGATTTTAACGTGTCTCGATACTGCGCTAACTTCTCATTAATTTGTGGTAAAAAAAGCGAAGTTAAGGTATTTGCTGTGCGTGATAATGTTGTTTCTTTTTTCTCATCATTAACAGAAGGTTTTGCTTGATGTGTTATGGTTGCTGCATCAATTAATGTCGGTGCTGACCACACATCGTCCTCTAATAGTTCTGTCTCATTTCCTAATAATTTCAGCGCTTGTACATACCACATTTTAGCTTCATTTAGTGTGTCACGCTCAAGTTGGCGATAAGCACTGTCACCTCGTGCCACAAGAATATCAAGGTACTTCATAA
Organism: Proteus sp. G2626; assembly: GCF_009915985.1. Lineage (NCBI taxonomy): Bacteria > Pseudomonadati > Pseudomonadota > Gammaproteobacteria > Enterobacterales > Morganellaceae > Proteus > Proteus sp. G2626. The sequence goes on from NZ_JAABNH010000007.1 coordinate 300,716, forward strand.
ATGTAGCCAATTTATAGTGCATTGGATCAGCTTGTGCCACAGCATCAGGATCAGTTGAATCCAGTTGATCATGATCCCAAGCTGTATCCGCTAATAATGGCTGTGAATTCCAAACACGATGAGTATGAGTATTGTTATCAATATAACCATTTGGATTAAACACATAACGTAGCCAACGACTAGCTTCGTCGTAATTTTGCCCTTCTAGCATCACATTTGCTAACATCATCGGGGTGTAATAGAACAGTTCCCAAAAGTAGAGAGCATTCGCACCATTAAAATCCATCGGTACATCAGCGCCTTTTTCCAGAGCGGGTTCAGGCAGTCTCTGAGAATTTAGCGTTAAAATAGCATCAATTCCGTTATTCGCACGTTTGACTAATTGACGTGCAAATAATGTATTTAAACGTACTAACAAAGGTTCATTTGCCACTGTCATTGACATATATTGGGCATGCTTTTGATTTGTTTTTAAGCTAATAACACTCTCATTTATATGTTCTAATTCACTGACTTTAAAGTAACATAGGCTTTTAGCAATAATTTTTTGGTTCTTATTAACCGCTGTTACATCCGCAGTTAATATTAACTCACCATTGTCATTAAATGCATTCTGAGGAACATCAAGCTTAAGCTCTTTATTTTTACTATTGAAGCTATTACTACCCTCAACTAAAGAAGTATTGGCGTTAGACCATTGTTCGAGAGAATAGGTGACTTTATTATCCTGACTAGAAGATAATGTTATCTTAATATCATTAACCATTTCGTCATCACTATAGATAATTTTATTTAAATCACTAATAGTTAATGGGTAAAATATTCCTTTCCCATATTCTCCCATAAGCAATTGACTCGTTATTTCTCCCGAAACATAAAAAAGAAATCTTGGTGCTTCTTTATCTAGAAAATGTTGTAACGAGAAATCGCCTAATTCATTAGAAAGCGTAAAGGCAATTTTATTTTTCGATGTATATTTTAATAAACTATTTGACTGTTTAGTGAAAAAAGACAGTTCTACGCTATAATCTTCTCCATTATTAACATCTAAACCGTTAATTACCGCACCTTTTATATTATCGTAAATAAAGAAGTAAATTATATTTTTTCTAACATCAAAACCTAAATAATAACTAAAATCAGTTTTTCCATTAAAAGACAAGGTTGTCAACTTACCAACACTACCTGAAGTATAAACAATATCCTCTAATAGAGAACCACTCTTTAATAAACCGTTAAAGATATCTTTAATAGGTGCAGGAGCAAAATTTCCATAATTAATATTACAGTTAACAAAAGCAGAAAGGTAACAAGATAATGTTTTATTTTTCGACTCTACACTGACACCATTAATTAAACTTCCTGAAAGAGAGACATGTTGAGATTCCATTGTTTTTATATCATCAATAGGATCGTGAGATATTGAGTAAGCTAATTTACCTCTCAATGCAAATTTATTATTAATATTTTTAGTGAGTTTTTCACTACTCAAATCAAATTCAGACTTCACATTAATATAAATGTTTTTTGCATGTTCCCCATTTAAATCTGATATATTAGAAAACACCATTTCATTATCAATAGAATAAACTTGATACTCTTTATTTTCATCTTTATAGATATCACTTGTGACATAAGTTAAAAAATATAATTTATCTAATTCTTCGTTATAGCTTAAATGAAAATTTCCTTTTTCATTATCTATAATATTATTAGGCAGTTGAAAATCAATAGGTGAGCTCCAAGTACCATCATAACGGATATGTGATAAAATTAAATTATATCGTGTCTGCTTAGAAATTGGTGTAGATGTACTTTCTTCTTTATTCTCAGACTTTTTATTTTCAGTTTCTTTTTGTTCAATCCAAGCAACATATAATCGATTATTAAAAATAACAGGACGAATTAAATTATTGTAAGGGTTAGCACCATTCTCAATTTTAGTCCACTCTGTCCAAGCATTTGCTGCCATGACTCCTTTTTTTATTTTACTATGATCTACACTACGCCAATAATAACTTACTTTTTCTGATGCATTACAACCAATAAAATAAGTGTGCCCATCTTCTAATCTCACACTATCATGATAACCACTAATCACATCTAAATTAGCAATTTGTTCAAAAGAAGTTAAATAGGTTTTAAATGCATCATCAACCGTATCACTATTAATACTATTTTGACTGATTGACTGTAACAACGTATCCATCATTTTAGTTTGACCAATACGTACTGTAGGATCAATATAGTTTTCAGGATAATAAGCTAATAAAGAGACACCACTCCAAGTGCTATAACGCTTATTATATTTATCCCAATCTATAAAAAACTGACGAGACTTAATAAGTGAATTAGTATTTTTCATATCCAAAGATAAAAATTCATTAATATATAGCTGTATACTTGCAATAGCTTGTTCTATCTTTGTGGTTTTTATTTCAGATGAAACTTTATTATCAATCAGTAAATAATGATAAATATCATCACTAGTTACTAAATTTAATTCATTAAACTTATGAATATAAAATGCACTAAGTGCAACACTCTCTTTTTCATCCATTTTATTTTTTAGTAAAATAACTTGTTGAGCATTTAGCCCGCTTTGTAAAATTTTACTAATTCTATCCCAATTCAAGTAGTCTTTTTCTTTATTCCCACTTGTAGAAAATTTTAACTGAGTTAATAGATTAAAGTTATTTGGTGTGATGTTAAATATTTTAACCATATCAATATAGCTAGAGATTTCTTTGATATTATCAAATTTAATTTCATCATCCAGTTTTAATAAAGAAATAATTTGCTCAATTACCTCATCAGAGACTCCATATGCCTTTGATAAAATTGAAACAGTTCCATAACCGATAAAAAGGTTAATTAGCTCGTCTTTATTATTTATTTTATCTAAATAAAAACTATGGAATTCAGATATATCTTTTATTGATTTGATATTAGGAAGAATAGATTCATAATTAAGCAAACGTCTTTCTCCCAATATATTTATTTCGTTTTCATTTAATCCTAACTTAGTAAATATAGAAATTATTTGACACAACATTTTTATATAAGTAACAAGTTTATTTTTATCTTCTAATGTTTTATCATCCTTCCTTACCAAGTCTCTAAAATCATCAATAGATAAGTTTAATATCATATTACTATCGAGATATTTCCATACAGCATTGGCAACACTTAATGAAGGAAGGGATAAATGATAACCTAGTATAGGTAAATAGCACGGTATAATTGCCCGTTCAGTGAATTCATCTATATAAAAATCATTAAATTTCATTAACTCGTTAAAGAGTCTTTCCATTTCTTTAGTATAAGATAAATCATATTTTTTAGCTGTCATTGAATATAGTTCTGGAATACTAAACTTATACTCTTTGATAAACTTACAATAATTATCTATTGTATAAATTAAATTACCTGCATCATCTGATAAAGATTGTTCATTAATGGGTTTACTGAAAGGTTCAGGTAACATATCAAGTAATAAAGAAAGAGAATAAATATCTAGACTATGTACTGTTGCTAATAAATATACTCGATATAACAGTGATATATTCTTTATAGAACAAGTAAATCCCGTTTTTTTACCAGAAGCTAATTTCCACATAGCAACAATGCCAATATCATCGATATGAAATGCACGTTTTAAGGTATTAATACGTATAATATCATCTGGAGATGATGAATTAAAATCAAGTGCTTTATTATCTGCAATAAATTTACTTTTACCTAATGGAGGAGAATTAAATAAAATATCAAATAGCGATAAAGAGTTATTAAATTTTTGATGATTAATATTAGCACCATTAAGTACTATAGATTGCTCAATATTAATATTGTATTTCTCCATAATATATTGTACATGAAGAATAGAACGAATAACCTCAGAGTCAATATTGTTATCATTGTTTTTTGTTTTAATTAAAATATATAGATTATCAATAGAGATCCCTGTTGCTTTATGTAAGCGAATAATCTTATTTAATACCAGCATACTTTTTGCAGATAGTTCATTATTTACTTTAAGCATATTAAATAATGGTAATATTTCTTCTTCTGAAATAGAGTAATATTCTGATAAGAACTTTAAATTATTCTTTAAACTGATGTCTTTATTTCCGAAATTTTTCTCTATTAGTTCATCAATTTTATCGTCAGAGATTAATTCTGTTAAAATAGCATATAATTCAGGAGAAATAGATGAATTAATCGTTGAGATCCATTCTGTATCTAAAATATTAAGATAATCTTTAGCCTTTATTAATTTATCAACCAAGCCATCGCGTAATAATAATGTTTGTCGAATAGTTTCATAAGGCTGATGATAAGGATTTTCACCCATTACGCGAGTTGTTGCTAGTTCTTGAAATAAATCTTTATCATTGCCTAATTTATTTTGCAGTGCGGTAGTAAGAATTTTATTTGATAAAGAAAGAGTAGAAACTTCTTTATCCAGATTGTCTTGAGAAAGTATTAATTGAGCTAAATCAGGACGACGTGTATCAAGACGATACATTGGGCTACCAGGATGTATTTCTTTTGCTTCACGATAAAGTTCAGTTAAATAACCCGCAGGTGAAAACATCGATGCCACAGATTTAGAATCGACATAGTGGTTGTCTCGATTTGGGATCCAATTTTCTAACGTACTACTTTGAGTAGCATGAGGTTGAATACCTAAAACCACGGCATTTTGTACTTGTGGATTATTACGTGTTAAATAATGAGCTTCATTTAATTTATTAATTTTTGCAGCTTCTTGAGCTTCTTTATATAATGTTTTTGCTTCATGCCAACTAAGTTTCTCTTCACTCAGCGAGTGGATTTCATGAAGTGATAAGGGAGCTAGATCATTTAACGTGATATTTTCCACTGTATCAGAATTCATTTTCTTTAAAAGTGTATTAATGTTTTTCATTAAATATTTTCCTAATATAAGTTAATTTAAAATTAAGAGAATAAAATCGTCGTTTCATCTCGAAAATTAAAATACCAAGAAAATAAGAATTGAAAATTGAATTTTTTATAACCTGATATTGAGTTTTTTTATTCTTTATAGATTGATTGCGGTTTTTAATAAAAAAAAGATTGAGAAAAAAAGAGACAATTAATAACTAAAATACGGAAATAAAAAACAATTAATCATTTGATTTTATTTTTATCAAAAATACGCTTATTTATTATCAATATTAGTCGGTATTGTTATTTTTTTAATTTATTCTTTATCCTTTTTTCATTTTTAGTCGCACCAAAATGATTATTGATAAATATCAATATAACGATTCCATTTGGGAGGATTATTTATTCGTAAGATATATATAAATAAATATGGAGAACGCCTGCATGTTTTTCTCACGAAAAATAAATCAGTTCTTTGCCGTCGCAACTTGTCAAAGCCTAGTCAAAGCAGCAAAACAAATCAATGTTACCCCATCCGCACTACGCCACGGGATTAACGAACTTGAAAGCCAAATAGGTAAGTCACTGATTAAACGCTCCAAAAGCGGAATGGATCTTACCCCTGCGGGGAAAACACTTTATGATCGTTTATATCCCTATTATGAAAAAATTAGAAAAATTGAAAATCAGATAATGAATCCCAATGAGGATAAAACCTCGCTCTCCATTAAATTAGATGGTCTTTATTATCCTGACTTAAAAACAAAACTGTTGGAGATCCGACAAAAAAACAATCAATATAGCCTGTCTTTAGAAGATGGTTATATTAATGATATTAAAGAAGAACTTTTTGATAAAGAGTTTGATCTTGTTATTTCCTCTCTTGAATTTGACTATCCTCATAAAAACATTAATACGATTAATTTATGCACACAAAAAGTCGGCTTATTGGTGAGTAAAAAACTCTTTGAACAATATCCCAACACCAAAACATTTTTTGCCAAAGAAACCTTAATACAAAGAAGCAGTACTTTGCAAAACCCCATATTTTCAACGATTTTAGATAAGCTAAAAAATCAAGGTTATCAATATCATACTTTAGGCTTAACAGAGATGGCGGATGTCTTGCACTGCGTTGATGAAGGGGCGGGTTACTGCTTTATGCCTGAAAATATTCATTATATTTCAACGATCACAAATGATGAGGTTCAATTTATTCGCTCACCATTTCCTTTTGATATTTTCTTACATCAAAAGGTCTATTTTAAAAAAAATAATGATAAAAAATTAGCTGATATTGCAATGACACTACGTTAATCAATTAAAACAGCGCATTGATATAATCAGAGGTAAATCCACGATATTGTAGATAGCGAACTTGCTTGGCTCTCTCTTTAAAGTCTTTGGGTTTAGCTGTACCGAATTTTTTCTCTTTGACCTCTTGGCAGAGTGCGTACCAATCTGTGTCTGTTTCTTCTAATACACGTTCAATAATTTCGCTAGGAAATCCCTTTAGGCGTAATTCTTGGCGAATACGTAATGGCCCATAGGATTTATTTAAATAACCACGAAAAAAACTATAAATAGTGCGATTATCATCAAGGTATTGGCTTTCAAGTAAGCGTTCGATCACTTGAGGTAAACACTCTGGCGCCGTTGGTGAATCTTTCTCTGTTTCGCGAATTCTGCGCTCAATACGGCGTTGCAATTCGTTTGTACTGTAATCACGACGAGACAGCATAAAAATAGCGTACTGATAAAGCTCTTGATAAGTCATAACGTTCCTTTATTAAAAGAGTCCATATAAGGCAACTATTATCATAACGGTTTATCACCGAAATAGCTTATTTCGATGTTAATTTCATCAGTAATATCGAGAGAAATAAAACAGTAATAATTAAAAGAAGAGTTATCATTTCTTTTTTATAATTTTAATCGACTAGTTTTATTAAGATTTTCTTAGGGAAAATAAGGGTATTTACTTAATAATCTCTTAATAATACTACAGTAATGCGAAATATAAGTATCTCTTACTGTATATCGCACTTATAGCTGGTGACCATCAATTAGAAAAAGTTTAAAATTTTCCACTACTCTTTTACTACTTACTTTTTTAATTTTCTGTGGGTTATGTATGAACTTTTCCAATTTAAATAAGGTGGTTTTAACCGCCTCTCTTCTTGCGACTGGCTTTTCTTACGCAGATAGCGATCGCCCACTGCTCTCTTTAAGTGTGAGCCAATCTGGTGGCACCGCATTAAATAATGAAGGTTCGTTAGATACACGTACCCCAGCAAGCCAATCTCGTGTTTTACCCATTTGGGGCGATGAAGCTCGTGCCCGCGGTTATGATATTCCAGAGCCTTTTGGTGCCAGCTATAGCTATATGAATCTACGCCAAGATATTATTGTGGATAAGATTGGGTTTGATGCCAGTAAATGGCCAGAAATGAGTGATGTTGTTAAAGTTGATGTAGGACATACTCGTGAAAAAAGTGAAACTCATATGCTCAAGCTGGATAGCTGGGTTTTCCCTTTTATGAATGTATATGGCTTATACGGTTATACAAAAGGAACATCAAAAACAGTCTTAAATGACGTATCTATGGATTTTGGCTTTCCTATGTCCTTAGCTAAAGATGAGATATTTGAACTTGATTTTAAGGGTAAAACCTATGGTGCTGGTTTTACTTTAGCCGGTGGTTATAACCAATTTTTTGGTACTTTTGACTTAAACTACACTAAAACAAACTTAGATATTTTAGATGGTGATATTAAAGCGTTAGTGATTTCACCTCGTGTGGGTTATGAGTTTGTTTTCTCACCACTGATTTCCGGCCAAGGTAATACCAAATTACAGGTGTGGACAGGTGCAATGTACCAAGATATTACTCAACGTTTTAGAGGAGATGTAAGTAAATTACATCTACCAGGTAAACTAAATGACATGATGAATAATCCTGATTTTCTAGAAGGAATTGGGAACGTCAAATTTGACGTTGAACAACATCTTGCTCATAAATGGAATCAAACTGTAGGCGCACGTTTAGAAGTGACACGCAATTTTAATGTGATTACTGAGCTTGGTTTTAATAATCGTAATAGCTTCTTTGTTTCAGGTGAGTTCCGTTTTTAATGGTTAAATACCCTTTTATTTTTGGGCTGGCATTTGCCAGCCTATTTATTTCGCATACAGCACAAGCTCAACTCTTTCCCGATAGACAACAAATAGACCAATGGCTAGTTGGATTAGGGGGAGAAAATAACTTCGACCGTAGTAAAACTATCGACTGGGGCGTATTGCCGGGCCCATTTTATACGCCAGAGCTAGAATTGGGTGTAGGCATCGCCCTTGTTGGTCTTTATCAAGCCGATAGTCGCCCTGATAGTAAAATCTCGTCTCTCTCATTAAGTGGCTTTGGTTCATCAACCGGTGCTTTTGGCATGACCTTTAGCAACTACACCTATTTAGCAAATGATACTTGGCGCTTTTATCTTACAGGAACATTAAATAATGTCCCTACCAATTATTGGGGTGAGGGTTATCACGAAGGGCGTGTAAAAGATCATTTCGGTGAATTTCGCTCTCAAGAATTGCGTCTAACGCCCACGTTACTGCGCCAAATTACCAAAAACACCTATATAGGATTAGGATGGGATTACTCCAACCTACAAGCTGCTACCCCAGATAATCCCTTTAAAGACTATATGAATGCACGTGATTTACCTTTGCGTTCAACCAGCTCGGGATTAACGGTTCGCTTTACTTACGATAGTCGCGATTTCTTACCGAATGCTTATCAAGGTCAGGCTTTTGATATCAGTTATACCCATTATTCACCGGATACTGGCAGTAATAACCGCTTTAATGCGACACAGATGCAATATAACTACTACTATTCTTTAAGTGATACTGCGGTATTAGCATTTGATAATTATGCACGCTTCACATCGGGTGATATACCTTGGAGTCAATTGTCTAAATTGAGTAATGGGCACCAAATGCGAGGCTACTATGAAGGGCGTTATCAAGATAATCACGTATTTTCAACCCAAGTTGAGTACCGTCAAAAACTCGATTGGCGCCATGGCATTGCACTTTGGGTGGGAGGGGGTACGTTGAGCGACCAAGCCCGTGATTTAGGCAAAGGCCATTGGTTGCCCAGTGTTGGTGTGGGTTATCGCTTTGAATTTAAACCACGTATGAATGTGCGCTTCGATTTTGGGATAGGTAAAGAAAGTACAGGATTCTATTTTCAAGTAGGTGAAGCATTTTGATGTTTAAGCGGTTTCTTTTTATCAACACCATTGTCTTCTTCTTATTTATTGCAGGTTGCACTCAAGTCACACCTGTTAAATCGTTGCATGCCAATCTCGAGAGTGTTACCCACGAAGAAGCAACACAGCTTTGGCAAATACCCGCACCGCTAACAGCACCTAATGGCTTAAGACCTTGTTGTGCTTTTGGGTATAACTTAAAAGTCAAAGTATTTGAAATTCCCGTGCCTTTTTACCGTATTGATAATGTGATTGAAGCCTCGACATTAGGTCATCATCGTTATAACGATAGTTTTTGGCTAGGTACAGCAGCCGTATTAGGGATAGGAAGTGAAAAATCAGGTTTAATTTACTCCCATAAAGGGGGATTTCTTGATATCGCCCATATTCGTGATACGGCGGATTACACTTATTATCTCTTTAGCCATATCTATCCCAAATTAGGGCAAGAGTGGACGCTAACATTAAGTGATGAGTTAGCACAACGTAAAATCCACTTTAACGCATTTACGCCTCCTAAAAACGAATTAGAACGCTACACCTTAAGTGCTTATCTTGCGGCACGGTTAGGTTATCGCCTCGCGGTATGGCATGAAATTGCACAGTGGTATGGATTTCGTTCTGTGCCAGGATTCTCCGAAGGGATCTCAGCCTTTTCGCCCGAAGATCTCTATTCTAACTTAATTGGCGCCCGACTTTCCCTTACGTTGATCTTAAATGGCCATGCCACCAGCCTTGAACACTATAATCAATCAATGCAGGGCATCATTCCTTCTGCGCTCTACCAATTAGAAGCTCAACCTCGTCAATTAACACAACAATGGTTTGATGTGATTGATGGGCAATGGTGGGATAGTCAGCAACGAATTCCTGACAAGTTTTTAGTTTTAATGCGTGATTATCATATTTCCGATAGGCGTTATCCGGTGTTACCTTTTGAGGAAACAGCATCCCCACACTACCTCACATTACCTAGTGCTTATTCTGGTTATATTTTAGAACAATTAGCAGAATTTCAGCTTTGGCCGACAACGCAAATGGCAAATTTACCTTATCCCAAAACCTACTGGCGTGAAGCGGATTTTACTGATTTGATAGAAAAAGCACGTGAAATTGATAATAAAACTCGACCAAAAACAACAAAAACTGACTAAATAACAAACAAAAATGACACATTTCCCACTATTAATTGTGCTAAATTTAGGTTAACTCACATCTTTTTTTATAAGAAAAATTTAAGGTTTGAGTAAAAAAGCACTTTTTGTTAAAGGGGAAAAGCGATTATAAAACTAGGCGTTCCAGTAAATCTTATACATTTAGTTAACAAATCACTCGTAGTTATCCTAATGTGAGGCGATAATTTGTAGCTATGAAAAAAGTAATTTGCTAGTATTCGTTCGATTTTTATCCAGTTAAACGAGGAGAAGCAATGCCCTCTCAATTGATGAGGACAAGTGCCGTCTTCGCTTTCTTGATTTCACTACTATTTACTGGTGTAAGTTTTGCTTCAACCAGTACCAGCAGTTCCCATATACTGCAGGCGTATTCTTTCAAAAGCACGTCAACACCGTTGCCAGATTTGAAAAGATATCCTTCGGGAACACAGCGTAAGAAAGCGTTTTTAAATGTCATAGTTCCTATTATTGACAATGTTAATAATAAGATAATGAGAGATCGTGAGTGGTTAACTGCTCAACGTAAAGCCCAGCACTGGGGCAGCGCAGATTTAAAAAAACTGCGTGAAATCTGTCAATACTATGGCGTCACATGTACCAGCCCTAAAAAAGTGAATTGGGATTCGTTACTGACTCGCGTTGATATTATTCCGACACACTTTGTCGCAACGCAAGCCGCAACAGAATCAGGCTGGGGAACATCAAAATTGGCACAACAAAATAACAATCTATTCGGTATGCGATGTGGGAGTCAGTCTTGCAATAATGTGCCAGGGAAAACCAAAGGCTATGCTGCCTACCCTGATATTGAAGGCTCAGTGATTGCTTATATGCGTAATCTTAATACGCACCGCGCCTATAACTCATTGCGCTCCTCAAGAGCACAGCAAAGAATGACGCAGCAACAACTTGATTCTCGCCAGTTAATCACTGACTTGAAAGGTTACTCAGAATTGGGTTCAAGTTATAACAAATATCTGACCGAAATGTTCGACTCAAATAAAAAACTGATCACTCAAGTTCAGTTGCAGTCGAAACAAGATAGTTAAGCCTTAACAGGCTTTCATCAGGCAAAAAGCCACTTTTCTTTCCAGAGAAAAGTGGCTTTTATTTATCATAAGATAATCTTTTGATTGAAAGCCGGCTTAGAATTCATAATATATGGGGTAACACGTTTGGTATGACTTTTAAATCACACCCTTAGAGCCATTTATGAATTTTTTTTCATTCGAGTTTCTCGGAGCCTTTGTTAGCTTTTTTATTCTATACTGGCTCTTCCAAAAGCACATTAAGATCCAAAATATTCTACTGATTACAGTTAGTTATGCTTTTCTCTTTTATGCAGACTATCGTCCTGCGATTATCTTATTAAGTTATACGCTCTTTATTTATTTGCTAACAAACCTATTAACTAAGTACACCTCTTCTAAAGTCATATATTGGCTATTAGGATTATTGGTGGGTGTCTACTTCACCGCCTTTAAGTATTACTCTTTTTTCCAAGAGTCGCTGACACAAGCATTCCAACAATGGGGACTCAGCATTGAGCTACCGCTAATTGAGTTACTTGCACCATTAGGGCTCTCATTTTATATATTCCATTCCGTTAGTTATGTGGTTTCTGTTTGTCGAAAAGAGATCCCCAAAGCCCCGTTTTTAGATGTCGTACTTTATCTGTGCTTTTTCCCGAGTATCGTAGCAGGTCCGATTAATCGTGCTAAAGAATTTCTCCCACAAATTCAAGCACCAACCCGAAAAATCATTGATTATAAAGGGGCGATCATGCTGATTGTATTGGCTATCGCAAAACTCTTTTGGTTGAGTGGTTGGTTCTCAACAAACTATGTTGATCCCGTATTTAATGCGCCTGATTTAGCACAAAGCGGACAAGTGCTGACGGCAGTTTATGCCTATGCATGGCATATCTATTTCAATTTCTCGGGTTACACCAATCTTGTCACGGGTATCGCCTTATTATTGGGCTTCGTTGTTCCTCGTAACTTTAATGCACCTTATTTAGCAATAAATTTGGCTGATTTTTGGCGTCGCTGGCATATCAGTCTATCTACCTTTATTCGTGATTACGTCTATATTCCTTTAGGGGGAAATCGTAAGGGGGTGATTAGGCAGAACTTTAATGCCTTTGCCGCCATGGTGATTTCTGGGTTGTGGCATGGCGCTGCAATGACCTTTATTATTTGGGGTGCTATTCATGGGATTGGTGTGGTGCTATTAAATATTAAACACCGCCTCTTTCCTGTGAAGAAAGAGGCACCACCAAGTGCGTTATCGTCATTCAACATGCTGTTGTCATGGATAATCACGTTTCATTTTGTTTGTTTTGCGTGGATATTTTTCCGCAGTCAAACGGTGGGAGATGCCTTACTCTTAATACAGCAACTCTTCAGTGCTGGCGCTTGGGCATCATTACAAGCTGAAGGCTTAACACTCTTTATGTTCTGGGGGCTTTTCTTACTTTACCCTTGCTTTGTGACTTTAAGAGATATTGTGGCTCGTCTTGAGAAAAGAGTACCGTGGTATGTTTACCCACTGCCACTTGCGTTGATCCTCACGATTATTTTTATGTTGTCTCCAGATGGGGTGCCAGGATTTATTTATGCCAGCTTTTGATTTCTGCTCAAACTTAAAAAAGACAGCAAAAGTTGCCTTAATGGTACTGTGTAGTACCCTCTTTCTGATTTGGCTAAACCAAACATCACTAGAGCGTTTTTGGCAACAACAATATCATCGCCCTGCACCTTGGTCTGGGCTCTCCCACTATTATGCTTGGCAAGTAGGAGGGCAATTGCGTGATGGCGTATTTATTGCTGTAGAAAGTTATCGGGATTATCTACAAGTTAATCACCCTGATAATCAGGCAAAACCCATAGTGCAAACCTCCGCGCCAGAACAACTTCCTGAGGGCTTTGCGGTTGGTTTACATTTCTTTAATGGTTACACTCGACCAGCAACTCAATTGACGCAACGCTTCCCGCAATTATTAGAGCGTAAACAAGCCATGGGAGGATTACCTTATCCTTCTGTTACAGACATCTCTGATGCAGCATTAGAAGCCTTAAAACCTATCGTCCCCAAAACAGAAATTACCTTATCACCAGAGGATAAAGTCTTATTTGCAGGTGACTCAATGATGCAAGGCGTCGCACCGTTGCTGAAACGGCAACTGCAAACAAATTACAACATCAGTAGTATAGATTTAAGTAAGCAAAGTACTGGACTTGTATACCCACGCTTTTTCAATTGGCCACAAACCATTGCGACACGTTTAGCCAGTGATAATTCCATCAAGTTACTAGTTGTCTTTTTAGGCCCTAATGATCCTTGGGATATGCCACCGGATGGTGGAGGGCGTTACTTAAAATTTGCCAGTGAGGCATGGGAATCGACTTATCGTACGCGCATTGCAAGCATTATAGAGAACGCCAGGCAGAATAATGTCACGGTTATTTGGGTTGGGCCACCGAATATGCGAAAACCGAAGTTATCTGAAGGTATGGCATACCTTGATAAACTTTACCGTGAAGAAGCTGAGAAAATGGGCGAAATTTACCTTTCCGTCAATGATATGTTTAAATATGAAAAAGATATTTATTCTGATTATATGGGCGATGGTAGTAGTCGTGTTAAGTTAAGAGCGGGTGATGGCATTCATTTTAGCTTAAAAGGTCAGCAAATTATTGCTCAACACGTATTCTCACGTATTCATCTTCAAGAAGAAATTAAAGAAGATGATGCCGTCGATGATGTAAAAGATAAAAACACGGTTATTGCAAATGAAACAATTAGCGCACATCCTTGAGCGTAAAACCTTAGTCGGTAGCTCAATTATACTGACCTTGGTGTCACTTTTAGTGGCGTGTAACCAAGACACTGAAAAAGCAGTGAAGTTACCTACCCCCACAGTATTACCTGCTGATGGCTCAAGACAACTTTACAACTATCACGATCCTCAATTTGCGGGCTTCGTTAAAAAATTACAGCAAGGTCGTCAGACTGTGCATATTGTTCAACTAGGCGATTCTCATACTGCAGCTGATTTTTTCAGTGGTAAGTTACGTGAACGTTTTCAGGCCGACTATGGTAATGGAGGCATTGGTTTTATTCCTCCAACTAACATTGCAGGTCAACGTATTGCTAACGTACAGTATCAGAGTGATAAAAAAGCATGGACACTGCTTTCAAGCAGAAAAGATAACGATCCAGATTTTCCATTAGGAGGGTTTATTAGTGAACCGCAAGCTAAATGGGCTAAATTACAGTTATCTGAAAACCCAGTAACTCAACAACGTTATCAATTACAAGCACTCTATAAAGCACCAACTACAGCACAAGTGAATGTGCAGTCATCAACAAGCAAAATACTGTCATTATCACAAACACAAGGTAAATGGCAGTTTTCAAACCCAACAACGATGACTTTTCCAGTCAGTATTACGGTTAGCAAAAGCCAACCCGTTAAATTTGGCGGTTGGTTAATCACCAATCAACAACCAGGTGTCATGCTTTCCTCATTAGGCATTAATGGTGCCACAATCAATATGATGGATAAGTGGGGGACACAATGGACAGAAACGTTAGGCCAATTAAACCCTGATATGGTCATTTTGGCTTATGGCACAAATGAAGCTTTTAATAACACCTTCGATTTGAGCGCTTATCGCCAACAGCTTACGGATAAGATTCGCCAAATTCGCCAGCAAGCGCCTAATAGCACAATTTTACTAATAGGGCCTTCTGATTCCATCAAAAATAAAGAGGCCCCTGATTGCCGTTCACAACAACCGCAATGGCTCAGTGATATTGTCAGAATTCAAAAAGAAGTGGCACAACAAGAGCGAACCCTTTTTTGGGACTGGCGTGATTACATGGGGGGCGAATGCTCGATAAAAGCATGGTCACTGTATGAGTTAGCAAGACCTGATGGTGTACATCTTTCTCGCGAAGGGTACGAGAGCAGTGCCAATACACTTTATAGCCAGCTCACCACATTGATGAATAAAAGTTAACATCAAGAGTCTTGATAAGCTAAAAGGAGCTTACCGCTCCTTTTAGTTTTAAAGCCATTAATTTACAAATGAATCTAACAAGGCATCCACATATTTGATAACATCAACGCTGGCTTGTTCCATTTGTTCAATATATTTTGTGACGATCTCTTCATCACCTTCAAGATTAGCTTTTAATGCTAAACGCCCACATTCATGCACTAATTTATGTGGTGCTTCTAAACGACGAAAAGCGTCTTTTCCTGCAAACTTTCTACCCTCACCTTGATAATACCATTTACCTAAACGACATTCGGTATGCTGATTAACACAAAGCTCATCATCATTATTTAATAAATGAATATAAATAGCTTCTTTCCATAAAACATGATCTAGCTTGACGGTATTAAAAAATTGTTGCATCGACATAAAGGTAAAAAGATGTTTAAGCTCACTGGCTTGTGCTGATAATGACGCTAAATTCTGATGCCCTTCTACAACCAATTTTTTAACTTGTTGTACCTGCTCTTGGTTTTTTTCTGTCGTTTCTTTAACGGGAATAAAACGCGTCCCCAAATTATTATTAATCGTTGCGATAGAAGAGGCTTGTTGTTGAATCTCTAATGATAATTTTTTCATCTCTTGAGCTAATACAGAGAATCCCGCACCTTCACGCCCAATATGCCCCGCTTCAATTGCGGAATTAATCGATAAAAGATTCGCCTGACTTGAAAGCCTATCGATATTGCTAGCACTATCTTTAATTTTTCTTAACCAACCTGAAAATTTGTCTATCTCTTCTCTGCTATGCGTAAAATGTGCATCAACCTCATTTAAAAATTGAGCCAATGACTGAGAGTTATCTAACATCTCATTAAAGAGATGCTCCATTTCATCAAGCAAATTGAGTTTATCTTGCAACTTATTACTGGATACTAAAATAGAATCTCGAATGAGGGTAATAGTGTGGATATTGCAATCCGTGTGTTTGATAAAAAGTGAATTATAGTCAACCATGATATGACAGCCTTCGTTTGCCCACTGAATAAAGAAGCCTATAGGTTAATGGGAAACTAAGTATTTTCTGTCATATTTGATAGTCATTTATTGCAATGAAAAAGCGCGTCAAAGAACGCGCTAATAATTTAAAAAAAAGATAAAAAATCAAAGAAAAGCGAAGAAAATCATACCAATAACAGCACCTGTTGTACCAAGAATAGTTTCCATTAATGACCATGTTTTTAAGGTTTGTGCTTCTGTTGCACCCGTAAACTTACCAAATAACCAGAAACCTGAGTCATTAACGTGGCTAAGAATAATAGAGCCCCCCGCGATACATACTGATAGTGCGGCCATTTGAGCTCCACTGTAGCCCAACTCATTAACCACTGGTAAAACTAAACCAACGGCAGTTAAACAAGCAACTGTTGCTGAACCTTGAATAACACGTACTGCACCAGCAAGAATAAAACATGCCACTGCAATTGGCATACCTGCACCAATTAAAGCATTTCCTAATGCTGGACCAACTCCCGAATCGACTAACACTTGTTTAAAGACACCACCCGCCCCCGTGACTAATAAAATAATCCCCGCAGGCTGAATGGCAGCCGAACAAATTTCCATCACTTTTTCTTTGCTCATACCACGACGAATGGCAAGACCATAAATAGCCACTAAACAAGCCACAAGAATAGCGATAAATGGATGACCAACAAATTCAAGAATATTGTATAGTTCAGAGCCTTTCTCGACAAAACGCGCACCAATGGTTTTGCAACCCACTAATACTAAAGGCAATAGCACAAGCGCAAGGCTAAAACCAAAAGAAGGCATTTTATTTTGGCCTAAACTGGGCTCAGTTAAATCTTTTGGTAATTCTAACGTAACGTAGCGACTAATAAAGTTACCAAAGATAGGGCCCGCTAATAACATTCCAGGAATAGCCGCACACAGACCAATTAAGATCATCCAACCAAAATCCGCATTCATTTGGTCAGCTAACAGCATGGGTGTCGGCCCTGGTAATAAGAAGGCGGCAGCACCTGCAACACCCGCAAACAGAGGGATAGCCATTTTTACCACATTGCCACCAGTACGGCGAGCAACTGCGAATACAACACCAATTAATAGAACAACCGCAACATCAAAGAACAGAGGTAATGCACAAATTAAGCCTGCAATACCTAATGCATAGTTAGCTCGTTTCTCACCAAAGTATTTTAATAATCGGACTGCAATTTGATCTAACGCCCCAGTTTCGTGTAGTACTTTACCGAACATCGCTCCCAATGCGACCACGATAGAAAGGAAGCCTAATGTTCCCCCCATTCCGTTTTGCATGGTTTGTGTGATTTTTTCAAGTGGCATTCCTGAGAAAATACCTGCACCAATCGCAACAATCATCAACGCAATAAATGCGTGCAAACGCGCATACATAACGAAAAAGAGTAATAATAGAACCGAGCCAACCGCAGTTAGCACAAGCGTTAATGTACTCATACTGTTTCCCCTTCAAGAGCCCCATGCGTCACTGAATTTATTTTATTAATTACACTTTCAATAACATCATCAAGTGGCATTGAAATATCGATTTCATACACATCGTTTTCAGCTTTGGTTGGTTCTTCTAAAGTTTCAAATTGAGTGATTAGCATTTGAGGTTTAAAGAAGTGACCTTTACGTGCTTTTAAGCGACTTTCAATCAGTTCATAATCGCCTTTTAAATATAAAAAGTGCAGACATTGATTGCCACTTCGTAACATATCGCGATACTGTTTTTTCAATGCAGAACAAACGATTAGCGAAACATCATTAGTTCTTTGCATTGCGAATGCGGCATCATTTAACGCTTGTAGCCAAGGTTTACGATCTTCATCATTTAAAGCGTGACCTGATGCCATTTTCGTAATATTTGAGCGAGGATGGAGAAAATCACCGTCCAAAAATGCGGCGCCTGTACGTTGTGCCACACCATTTGCGACCGCAGATTTACCGCTACCTGATACCCCCATTAAGATAAAAACATGGTGTAGGGATTGGGTATCGTTCATAGAATGCTCCTTTAAGACAGATATTAAGTCTTTTTTGTAATGTTACCCGTAACTGTTACGGGTAACATATCCGAAGTAACAAGGTAAATACAACAATGAAGATCAACAAAGAAGTGAAAATGTGAAGCGACTCTCAAATGAAAGTAAGATAATCTACAAACTGACAACAAAATATCTGACCTAACTACGCCCTTTCTCACTTTTAATTCACTGTCAAAGTAAGAGTGATAACCTTAAAAGGTAGAAGATATACAATAAAAAAACCCTACTGTTATTGACATAACAATAGGGTTCGAAAAAATTAAACTTTAATATTATCAATTAGTTAGCTTGTTATATGCTTTCACCTTTAATTATACGAAAACCAACATCAATAACTTGCCCTCGAGCAATTTTACCTTTCATGCGTTTAAGCAATAAATCTGCAGCTTGTTGCCCCATTTCATCACGGGGGGTCAAGATACTCGCCAATCGAGGCGTCATCACCTGCCCTACGTCATGCCCATGGAAGCCTGAAATAGCAATATCATTGGGTACTGAAATACCTAAACGCTGGCACTCAAAAATAGCACCAATAGCAATATCATCATTAGTACAATAAAGTCCGTCTAAGTCAGGGTATTGTTTGCGTGCAGCATGTAATAACTCTGCCCCTAGCGAATATGACGAACTTTTCGGTGTCATTACACTGCCCGTAGGTAAACCCGCATTTTGCATGGCTTTCTCATAACCGTTTAAACGCATTAGGGTTCGTTCATCCTGTCTTGCACCAAGATAAATAACACGTTTACAGCCACGCTTGATCATTTCACTGACCATCTGTTGTGAAGCCTCAACGTTATCTAATCCCACCGCCGAATCAAAACAAGGCGAAACACTATCCATGATTTCCACGACCGGAATACCGGCTGTTTCTAGCATTTTCATTGTTTTTGGCGTATGCGTTCTTTCTGCAAGAATAAGCCCATCAATATTATAAGAGAGCAATGAAAGCAGACGTTCTTCTTCTTTTTCCGCACGATATCCATAGTGCGCTAACATGGTTTGATAACCGAATTTATCTGTTACCGATTCAATACCACGAATAACTTCGGCAAAAACTTGGTTAGTTAAAGAAGGTAGCAATACCCCAATCGCATGACTGGTAGAATTAGATAAAATATCAGGAGCGCGATTAGGAATATAATTAAGACTATCTAATTCGCGCGCAATTTTTTCTCGTAAAGCTTCAGAGACTTGTTCTGGGTTACGCAAAAAACGACTAACCGTCATTTTGGTGACACCAACACGTGAAGCTACATCCTGTAATGAGGGGCGTTTTTTCTTCATTTTATACCGCAACTATCCAAAAACATTCGTATTAATACGCGCTTTATTTTTCCAAGAACGCTGATTATAGCCCTAGGTTACACACTATTTCGAATAAAGTTTTTCAGATGTGTGCTTAGATTTGATTTTGACTGACTATCCCTTGACTTAAGCCAAAGGAAATATAGTATTCTTCGCTGTATAATAAATGAAATAACGATACCAATATAAAACAATAAACAGTGTGAACTTATGGCAATCCATAGACGGCAATTTCTAACTTACCTCACCACCATTGCGACATTATCTGCACTTCCACATTCGGTAAGAGCCGCAATAACCTCACGTATTGCAGCACAGTTTGGTCATATTCCAGCATCAACTGCGATCCATCGCGTGATCAGCGCAGGTCCTCCTACTGACCAATTGTTGCTCGCACTAGCTCCTGAAAAATTATTGGGTTTTTCCTCTCTTAATTTAGAAAAAAGCTCTTTATTTTCAGATGAACTACGCAAATTACCTCGTTTAGGGCGCTTATCAGGGCGAGGAAGTACCCTCTCTTTAGAAGCCTTACTAACGTTAGAACCCGATATCATTATTGATAGTGGAAATGTAGATGAAACCTATCGCTCATTAGCAAAACGCGTTTCTGATCAAACAGGTGTGCCTTATGTGTTAATTGATGGCACATTAAAAGATAGTCCAGCCCAATTGCGTCAAACTGGCGCTTTATTAGGCGTTGCTGAAAGCGCAGAAACATTAGCACTCATTGCAGAGCAATATCTTAGTGATGCAGCCTTATTTGCTTGTGAACAACACACCCACCCACGTTTTTATCTCGCTCGGGGTGCTAAAGGGTTACAAACAGGTGCAAAACACTCTATTCATACTGAGGCCATTGAAGCATTAGGCTTTGAAAATGTGGTTGATATTCCTGATTTTACCGGGTTAACAGATGTTTCACCAGAACAACTGTTGATATGGGATCCTGACTTGATCATCACACAAGATGAAAATGCCTATCAGCAAATTATGCAAGGCTCTGTATGGAAAAGCATTCAAGCTGTTAAAAATAACAATGTGTTACTGTTTAAAGGCTTACCATTTGGCTGGTTAGATGGTCCCCCGGGTATTAACCGTTTAATGGGGATGCGTCGATTACAAAGCCATTTTGACACACGAATAAAAGAGCAAGCCGTTCACGATCTACAAAATTACTTTGCTCATTTTTACCATACACAATTAAGTGCAGAACAAGGTCAGCAATTGCTGGGGTATTTATGAATCAATCTGCACGTATTACGCTTCTCATTACGTTATTTTGCGTTGTCGCGTTAATTGCGATCACAAGTGGTAAGTATTCACTTACTACTAATGAGCTGTGGACTCTAGTCAGTAATAAATTAACGGGGAATATAGAATATAACCGCACTGAAACCGTCTTCTGGCAAATAAGATTTCCTAGAGTGCTAGCGGCAATTTTAATAGGTGGAGGATTAGCGATTGCTGGTGCTGCTTATCAAGGCATGTTCCGTAATCCATTAGTCTCTCCTGATATTCTTGGGGTTTCATCCGGGGCTGGGGTGGGTGCGGTATTAGGTATTTTTCTTGGGCAATCCATGTTGTCGATTCAACTTTTCGCCTTTGCGGGAGGTTTAGCAACGGTTGCTTTAGTCTACTTTATTGCGAGACTTGCTAAACAACATGATCCCGTGCTTTCGCTTGTGTTAGTTGGCATTGCTATCAGTGCACTATGTGGCTCAGCAATTTCATTAATGAAAATTCTCGCCGATCCTTATACTCAACTGCCTTCAATTACCTTTTGGCTCTTAGGTGGGCTTTCAGCTATCACCGCCTCTGATCTAATTTCTGTTGCGCCGCTTATGTTAGTGGGTTTTATCCCTCTAATTTTATTACGCTGGCGTATGAATATCCTCAGTTTATCTGATGAAGAAGCCAGAGCATTAGGTTTAAATGTCGAAGTAACCCGACTTATTTTTATTTTGTCAGCGACATTAATCACTGCAAGTGCTGTCTCTATTGCAGGAATTATTGGCTGGCTAGGCTTAATTGTCCCTCATATTGTCAGATTGTTAGTGAGTGCTAACTTCAATCATCAACTCCCTATTTCCTTACTTGTCGGTGCTATTATGCTGTTAATCACTGACACATTAGCCCGTACTATTGCCAACCTTGAACTTCCGTTAGGTATTTTAACCTCTGCCATTGGTGCACCATTCTTTTTAATGTTGTTACTTAGAACAAGGAAAGGCTCATGATCATTGCACAGACAAACCAACTCGCGATTGGCTACAAAGGCAAAACCTTAATTAAAGATCTCTCCTTTCATATCAAACAAGGGCAAATCATCTGCTTATTAGGTGCCAATGGTTGTGGTAAAACGACACTGATGCGAACTTTATTAGGACTCATACCTTGTATTGATGGTGAGATTAATATTGCGGGTAAAATACTAAGTAAGTGGTCACCAACAGAACTTGCTAAAGTTATGGCGTATGTTCCTCAAGTAACTCACCTTCCTTTTTCTTTCAATGTAATCGATATGGTTGTGATGGGGCGAGGCGCGCATCTCTCTTTTTTCTCTACGCCAAGTTCGCAAGATAAAACCATGGCAATGGAAACCTTAGAAATGCTCTCACTTTCTCATCTTGCCGACCGAACTTTTGATACTCTTAGTGGTGGTGAGAAACAGATGGTATTAATTGCACGCGCATTAGTACAGCAACCCAAATTACTGATTATGGATGAGCCCGCGGCAAGCCTTGACTTTGGTAACCAAATAAAACTACTTACCCAAGTTAAGGCATTAAAAGCATTAGGGATCAGTATTTTTATGTCCACACATCACCCTCAACATGCTGCTTCTTTGGCAGATGATGTCATTTTACTAACACCTCATGTGCCTGTTTTGCAAGATAGACCTGACATTTTGCTGACAGCCAACAATTTAGCGCACCTTTATGGTGTACAACCAACAGATATTCAGGCGCATTTTCACGCCTACTCTGATAATAAAGATGACCATAGGCAAGCATATGAACACAATTGAAACCACGGATTTTGCTGAACTTTATAAAAACCACATGGTACAGGCAGAAAGAACCAAAAAAGAGCCTGAACATTGGGATAAACGTGCCGAAAAGATGGCAGAGAGCTGTGCCAACCCTAACGATCCCTATCTAATAAAATTTCGTGCAATGATGGATTTTAGCGGTGCTGAAACGCTATTAGATGTAGGTTGTGGCCCAGGCTCTATCAGCATTCATGTGGCAGATAAATTTAAGAAAATAATTGGTATTGATTACAGTACTGGTATGTTAACGGTCGCTAGACGTAGAGCTAAACAAGCAGGTATCAACCATGCAGAATTTATCACTTGCTCATGGGAAGATAGCTGGGATGAGCTTCCTCGTTGTGATATCGCAGTGGCTTCACGATCAACATTAGTGATGGATTTACAAGCTGCACTCTTAAAACTAAACCGCCAAGCTAATTTACGTGTTTATACCACTCACACTGTTTCGCCAACCTTTGTTGATCAACGCATTATTCGCTTACTGGGTCGAGAGGTTCCTACGCTTCCAACATACATTTATGCTGTGAATATGCTAAATCAAATGGGCATTCATCCTAAAGTAGACTATATCCGTAGCCGTAATTGCCAAAGCAATTTCAATAACCTTGAACAATTTATTGAGGGTATTAATTTTTCAGTAGGGCCTTTAAGTGAAGATGAAATTACACGCCTAACTAATTACTATCACGAAAGTATTGAAAAAAGCGTTTCACTGATTTCACCGACCCGTGATTGGGCGATGGTCTCTTGGGATGTGGTGCCAGAAAGTGAGTTAACTCTATGATTTATTATCCTGATACCTTTCTTGATAATTTGTTAATGGAAGATATCCAATATGGCGATCTCACCAGCCGAGCGCTAAATATCAGCAATCGATTAGGCACAATGACCTTTACACGCCGTAAAGCTGGTTGTGTCAGTGGGATCATGCTGGGTTGTCGCTTATTAGAAAAATTAGGATTAGTCGTAAAAGCGCATCAACAAGATGGCGATTTTACCGATGCGGGTGATTGCTTGATCACCGCTGAAGGTCGTGCTGATGCACTGCACCAAGGTTGGAAGGTGGTACAAAACGTCCTTGAGTGGAGCTGTGGTGTGAGTGATTATATAGCGAGAATGCTGGAAATTTACCACCGCTATCAGCCTCATGGACAAATTGCATGTACACGTAAAAATATTCCTAATACCAAATTGCTGGCAACACAAGCGGTACTGGCGGGCGGTGGTGTTATTCATCGCCAAGGTTGTTCTGAAACTATCTTACTCTTTGCTAATCATCGTCGTTTTCTATCAGAGCCTGACAATTGGACACAACACGTTAAGCAGTTACGCCAAGCAGCACCTGAAAAATGTATTGTTGTAGAAGCTGATGACATTGAACAAGCTAGAGAAGCGTTAAAAGCACAGCCTGATATCTTACAGCTCGATAAATTCTCTATTAAAGATATCACACAGCTACAACAAGAAGCGCCTCTCATTGCGCCTCATTGCCGTCTTTCAGTGGCTGGTGGCATTAACCTCAATACTATCGAAGAATACGCACAAACCGGCATTACATTAATGATAACGTCGTCGCCTTATTATGCACCACCAACGGATATTAAAGTTCGTCTTTACCCCAAAGATTAAAATAAAAATAATGGCTTAGAGATAAGTCAGTATTTACCTTTTTAATCAACAAGAAACAAAAACAGCACAATAATAATGAGGTCAATAACAAGGAAATGGTTGTCGTGGCATAGAGAAATCTCTTTGCTGATCTTCATTAAGTTAAGCCTGTCGCTTTGTTTTATAACAAGCTCGAGTACTTACCAACGTGTAAGTGCTCTTTTTATTCATTTATTTTTACGAATATCGTTATATAAATAATTATATATAGATTATAAACTGGGATTGGAATGATGAAATTAAAACCTCTATGCTACTGTTTATCTCTTGCTCTATTACCAAATACTGTATTTGCTGACACGACTTATGGACAATCGACACCTGATCTATTAACGGTTTGGAGTAGCCCTATCGCGGCAAATCCTGACGTGTTAACGCAAGAACAAATGCTTGAACAAAATAAAGTGAATGCCGCGAAAGCCATTGCAACATTGCCTGGTGTTGTTATGCAAAAATCAGGCAACCGTAATGAATACACGATTAAAGTACGTGGTTTTGATAGTCGCCAAGTCCCTGTATTTTTTGATGGTATTCCCACTTATGTTCCTTACGATGGTAACTTAGATTTAGCGCGTTTTACCACTAACGATCTGGCAAGCATTGAAGTCAACAAAGGCTATACCTCATTACTGCAAGGCCCTAACTTAATGGGGGGGGCAATTAATATAACGACTGCAACACCGAAAAAACCATTAGAAGGCAGTATTGCTTATTCTCAAGGTTTTGCTCGTGGCGCTGATTATGCACACAATATGAATGTACGCTTAGGTGCTCGTAATGATTTAGGCTTTATTCAAATCAGTGGTAGCCAATTAAAACAACGTTTTACACCAATTCCTGGTGCTGATGAAAATAATGTGGCAGCGGGAACTCATGGACGTCGTGATAATTCAACAACAGATGATAAACGTGGCATGATCAAAGTGGGTTGGACACCACGCGCTTCTGATGAATATACTCTGACTTATGTAAAACAAGACGGCGAAAAAAATAGCCCACCATCAACATTGGGTAAAGGTAAATTTAAATATTGGGCATGGCCAGATTACAATAAAGAAAGCTATTACTATAGCGGGATCACTCAAATTACGGATGGTATGAAATTACAAAGCCGTGCGTATCATGATAAGTTTGAGAATACCCTTTATATGTACCCTAAAAAAGGCGATGCACCTGATTACAGTCACTATGACGACTACAACACAGGTGCCGCATTACAATTAGGCATCGATACTCGTGAAAATGATCTACTCTCTTTCGCCGCGCACTGGAAAGATGACGTTCACCGCTCTCAAAAAGAGAAACATGGTGATTGGATGCGTTATAAAGACAGAACCTGGTCTTTAGCCACAGAATATCAATGGGTTGTCACTAACGATCTTGATTTAGTAGGTGCAATTAGCTACGACTGGCGCGATAGCCTTGAGACTGACAAAGGCGCTGATGATAACAAACAAACGGCCTTTAATTGGGAAATGATGGCAAAATATTCATTAACCAATAATGATACCGTACGTTTTTCTGTGTCTGATCGTAGCCGTTTCCCTACACAAAAAGAACGTTACACAAGTGAAAAACCCAAAGATGGCTCTAAAGGGATCATCAATCCAGATTTAGATCCTGAACGCGCATTATCTTTCGACTTAACCTATGAAGGACACATTACGGATAAATGGGGTTACCAATCCAGCATTTACTATAACCGTGTTAGTGATGCTATTATGGCACACACCGTTTATCGTGGTGGCAACGCATTCTTCCAAAATCAAAATAGTGGACGTGTTGATTATATTGGGCTTGATTTAGGTACTAAAGGCAATGTGACAGATTGGTTAGAGCTAGGCTTAAATTACAGCTATATTCACAGTGATCCAAAACAAGTGGCACATGTTGAAGGTTTACCAAAACATAAAGCCTACATATGGATGACATTTATTCCTGTTGAGCAAGTTCGTTTTACCATTATGGAAGAAGCCCAAAGCTGGACTTATAACCGTATTGATGAAAATGACAAACTAGCAGGCTATGCAAAGACTGATCTGCGTTTAGATTATGACTTTGGTGGTGGTGTTTCTGCTAATGCTTCTGTTAATAACCTTTTTGATAAATCTTATGAATATACTCAAGGTTATATGGAAGATGGTCGTAATTACTGGTTAGGTGTAGAATATAAATTCTAATCTAGATCATTCTTTTTAAATCTAAGAGCTGATATTTATTAGGTATCAGCTCTTTTTATCCTTAAAATAACCATATTATCCGTAATATATACTCTATATAAAATTAAAAATGAAGAAAACCTTTTGCCATTTCTAATAATGTATTCATAGTACTACTTACAATTTTCACAAAATTATCATAGTTACTATTCGCCGCACTGTATTTTTTGGAAAGTTCATCCAGATTAGTATTAATCCCTTTCTCAAAGGAATCTAATGTTTTTTTCAATAAATCAAACTCTGTTTGTAACATATCGTTTCCCCCTACTGGTATATTATTTAAATAATCCATTAATTTATCCAATCCCGATAAATCTAAACTGACATCAAATAAAAAAGATATATCAGGTCTAACAGTCGCTGAGTTATCATTTTTTTTTGATTTAATACCCTTTATTTGATTAAGTAACTTTTCTAATGCCATAGCCGAATTATCCACCTCATGATTATTGGGATAATATATTTTCTCATTATTAATCACTCTATAATATCGCCCATCATTTTCTTTATAGAAATACATCCATAAACTAAAAAATTTAGACGAATCAATTTTCATTTTTAATATTGCTAATTTATTAACTAAATCATCAAGATTGACATTGATATATCCATCTTTACTTCCAGCCTTAGTTGACTTACCTAATTCAGATAATATCTCTCTTAACTCTCTAACATACTCCATATATTTAGAGAAAATATCTTTTAAAACATCAAGATAATCATTTTTACCTGCAATAATAGATTGCTTAACATTATCAAACAGATCATTTAATGAATCAGTGGGATTTTGAACAGAAAGATTATTTTGTATTGTTTGAAAAGTACTTCTAGTATTAATTAATGCCCTATCTTTATTAATATTGTTTATATTATATTGTTCAGATAGAAAATATACTTTTTCCGTCTCTGTTACTCCTTTTAACTTTCGATAACTATCTGGATTTTCGAGATAAATATTATTATATTCATTTTTTATATCAGATAATAAAAATTCCATATCATTTAAAGAATTATTATTATTTAAATGAATCATATTATCTTCGTTATGATTTTTATTCTTTATATTGTGTAACTGATGAGACATAGGGAAAATAGCTGTAGCCATAACATTAACCTCTTATATTATTTCAATAGAAAAAATATCTTATATGCCAGCTAAATATTATTTTTTAACTTCTTATATAAGAATGATGTTAATTGACAGCATTGCTTTACTATTTTATCTAAAGTCTAATATTATTATTGACGTAAAAAACCTTTTGCCATTTCTAATAATGTATTCATTGTACTGCTCACTATTTTCACAAAATTATCATAATTACTATTTGCTGTACTAAATTTTTTAGAAAGCTCATCAAGATTAGAATTTATTTTCTTTTCTAATACGTCAAGTGATTTTTTAAATAAATCAAACTCAGTTTGTAAAATATTTTTATATTTTGAATCTTTCTTTCTATTTTCATTATCTTCTCTTATTTTAATCATTTCCTTACCGATATCAAAACCTGGTTTGACAACACCAAATAAGGAAGTATTTTCTGAAATAAGTTTTTTTCTTTTTTTCTCTATTTCTGATTCTGATAATATACCTTCTATAGAAATAGTGGTATCTATATTATTAATAAATTTATTAATATCATCAAAATCGACACTCCCAAAAAACTTAAAATTAATATCTTTATTCTTTTCAGATAAGCATTCTTCTTTTTTTATTTTAATGCCTTTTATGTCCTTTAGTAATCTTTCTATAGTATGTACTGCTTTATCAACCTGATTTTTATTTTTATAATGTATTTTTTGGTTATCAACATGACGAAAAAAGCCATGATCATTTTTACATTCAAATAGTATCTGAATATGAAAAAAGGCATCATTACCTAATTTTTCCTGATGTTTTATCTTAATTTTCTCTAATTCTTTTTTAAAATCACTATAATTGACTGCAATATGCCCATCTTTTTTCCCTGCTTTTGTATACTGAGATAAAGACGTGATTGTCGTTCTTAATTCTCTAACATAATCCATATAATTAGAAAAAATGACTTTTAAAATATCTAAATAATCATTTTTACCCGCAACGATAGATTGTTTTACTTCCTGAAAGAAATCACTTAAAGAATCAGTCGGATAACCACTCGTTGAAAGTGCATTTTGTATCTCTAGAGATAACTTTTTTTCAGAAGATAAACACTGCTGATAGTCAATACTATTTTTTGCATAGTGTTCAGAAAGAGAAATATAAATTTCTCTTTCTGTTTTCCCATCTAACTGATGACAATAGACCCAATTATCCAGATCAAAATCGTTATGCTCTCGTTTGATATGTTTTACTAAACTTTCCATATCATCAAAAAGTTGTTTCTTTTTTAAGATAGATACTCCCTCTTGAGGAGAAGAATGTGGTGTCAAATGATTTGCTATATTATGCATCCCTGAATGAATAGCATTAGACATATATTATCCTTTTACATTAGAACCAATAGTAGATGCCGCATCCTGCTGTGCATGAATAATCGCTTCAATGGCCTGCAATAGTGCTTTTATAATTTCAGTCACTTCTCGTTGCATATCATTATTATTATTAATGACATGATTATTGACACTTCCTCTAGCTTCTAAAACTTTCTGCTCCCCATCCAGTCTAATTCCATCAGCTTGTAGATTTTGATCTGCAACTCGCGCTAAAGGATCTGCCGTAGAGCTAATTAGATTACCCGTTATCATAGTTGGATTAGAGTGTCCGACCAGATTTTGCCCCATCCCTTTAATAGAAACAAACGCCCCCATGCCATGTATTGCCATTGAAATACCTGCACTCGTAATGGCAGCCCCTATCATAATATTGGCTTTTTTATTTAAATTATCTTTAATTTGATTGGCCATATTTAATTCAACATTCATCAGCATAACCCCCATTTCTCGGGATGCCTCAAATTTTTTAATCATTGACTCTAAATATTTAACAATCAAATTAATTAATTTCATCATGTCGTCAGATAAAAAATTAAATGAACCTAAATTTTCTGTTTTAATATTATCATAAATATCATTATCGTTATCGACATCCAATTCTTTTAAAATAGACTTTATATCTGGCTTTTTAATTCTTGGCTCACTTAAAATAGGCTTTCCTCCATCTATAACTTTATTTATCATTTTTTTTATTTTAGGTTCAATTATTTTATATAACATATCCTTATCAATTGTTTTCTCATCTTTTTTAAGATCATCAGGTTTTATATTATATTGGCTAATTACATGGTCATTACTTATTTTTATAGTCATATTAAAGTCTCACAAAGGATTATTGTTAAATAGATATACTTTTTATCATATCTGATTTTGCTTTATTACTAATCGATGAGCTTGTACTCATATTTTTTAAAATTTCAGTTATCGTATCAACATTCTCATGATAACTTTCCATTATCTTATCCATTAATTTTTGGATAAGGTTTAATATAGCTTCCAGTTTTTTACTGTCAGCCATAGATTGCAAAATCTTAGCTGAAATAACACTACTATAAATATTTACGGCATTAGTTGCAGTTGAGTTTACTAATTTAGAAGCGACCACACTTCTATTCAACATCACACTTGCTTTTTTTGAAATATCTTTAGCAAGTAATTTATTAATTTTCTCCATTGCTTCTTCAAAAACTTGCACAATGATTTCTTTAATCATTTTGCCCATCATTGCTTCAAGAGCATCATGTAATACACGTTTTAATGTATCTCTTATTTGTTGATTGACAATTTTATTTGCAACGTTAGTTAGACCTTTTACTGCAGGCCCAATTATAAAACTCAATGCAATCGCACCAACAAATAGAATGGCCGTAATTAAAATTTTAAGGGCCATTTTTAATTTATCTTGCATTGCATTTTTCATTTCTTCAATAATCTTCTTATCGATACCTAATCCTTTTAATCCATCAAGTGTGCTATTAATCACATCTGTGAGAAAACCGACTATTTTATCGATAGCCGTCATAATAGCATCAGAGATAGGTTGCATAATTTCATCCATAAACGATTTATCATGTATCGCTTGATAGACTTCATCAGCCACAGTTAATGCAATATCGGCAACAAATAAGGTAACCGCTACAGCCATTAGTGCCATTGATGCACCTGCGGTAAAAATAGATGCAATCCCCGCAACTAAGGCTAATAACCCACCTAATATTTTTAAGCCAATACCAGCCCAAAACTGAATTTCTTCTTGTTTTTTTATTTGAGCTTTTTGTTCCTCAATTTTTTCTTTAAGTGATTTTTCTGTCACTTCTCGCATTTCATCAAATAATTTCTGTTCACTTTCAGAGCGTTGTAACATTACTTTTAATGTAAGTTCTCGAGTTTTAGCCAATAAAAATGTTAATAACGCCATTCCAGATAATGAGTCAGACATGATTTCAAGCTCTAATGAACTTTGAGAAATCGTCAATGTTCTATATGTTTCTTTTATCTGTTCTAATTGTTTTTTTATTGACTCATTTTCTTTTTTATTTATTAATGCCTTTAACTCATCTTTATGTGATGTAATTTTCTCTTCATTTACAGAGACACAAGGCATATATTTAAATACATTATCAAAGAAACTTGATAGTTTTTCATATAAGCTATCTATTTCATCCAAAGATAATTTAGAAATATCATCAGGCAAAGTTAAAAATGGAAATGTTTTTTCAAGTAACTTTTCCATATCACCTTTAGATTTAATCTTTCCTGAAAGTAACTCATTGATTAATGAGCTAGGAATAGTATTGTTTTTTAAGAAGCTTATAACTTCACCTGCTGTTTGGAATTTATTGGATTTTATTTGATTATAAACTTCCATCCAATAATCAACATAAGCCTCTTTATTATTTTTTATTTCATCTAATACAGGTTTAATTTGATCTTTTAATCCATCAATACCTTTAGATAATTTATTTAGCTTATCTATATAATAATCAAGTTTATCTGGCTCTTTAATATTTTCTAATACATTTTGATGAATAACATTCTGATAAGATAATTGTAAAAATAAAAAATCATAATCTTTATTTGATTTCTTATTTTTCGGTAAGGTAGGATTTGAAGTTACTGATGATAATTTTTTTTCTTGAGATATATTCGTTTTATCAGTGTCTGTTGGATCATAAAGATGCTTTTCATTAGCAAGAATATTTGATTTTTTATCTTCATTATGAGTGTTACTTAATATCATTTCTCCTAATTCGAATTTATTATTATCGATAAAATTACGGTTCTTTTTTGTATTTTGTTGAGAAAAAGCATTTATCTTATACTGTGCATCATCTTTAATATTAATTCTTTGGCTATTCTTTTTTTGTTCTAGAGGTACACGAAGGGAAGGAGCCGTAAAATTATTTTCTTTCTCTTTAAGTTGTGATGCTACAATCTGCTCACTTGCAGAATTAATCCTTTGTGCTTGCTGTACTGTATCTTGAGTAACCTTATCTACCTCTTTAGAAACTAAAGGTGTGGATAGTGTTGTGCTTTCATTATTAACCTTAATCATACTGTGCTTCCTTCTCTGTATTTAAAACAACAAGAGGAATATCTTTTAATGACTCTAAATAAAC
The DNA here is from genome assembly GCF_009915985.1 of Proteus sp. G2626. NCBI lineage: Bacteria > Pseudomonadati > Pseudomonadota > Gammaproteobacteria > Enterobacterales > Morganellaceae > Proteus > Proteus sp. G2626. The sequence goes on from NZ_JAABNH010000007.1 coordinate 333,022, forward strand.
ATCAGCTCTCTCTTTCATTGATTGATCTTTAATATTTTTTGAAACTTGATCAAAACAATATTTTGCTTTCTCTTTATCTCCTAATGATAAATTACATTGGCCAGCATAAAATACAGGGCGATAATCATTTTTTGCATTTAAATAAGCTAAGGCATAAAGATCAATGGCTACTTGATACTGTTTTTTCAATTGTTTAACAGCAGCGAGTCCCATAATATAATCAACATTATAAAAATCATAAAGACATAAAAATTTGAAAATAGCTTCTGCTTCATCCAGTTTTCCTTTCTGGTAAAAGTCATACGCAAATGAATAAATCCCTTCCATAAATCCTTCTGGGATAGCGCCTTCATCCTTAAGTGATGCCCCATTTTGAACAATAGAAACAATATAGTTTGCTAATTGATCAAGCTCTTTTTCTGACATTTTTTCATATACTGACATGATGTTAATCCTTTCATCTATGATGAATAATTAATAATGAAATTCTAAGTGAATAATTAATTAATTACTTTAATAAAACACACGCCTATATTTACAAATATAAATACATTATTTTTATAATTAAAATAAATTAGGTGAATTTATTGATTATTTATATAATCCATTTCTTCTCTCAATAAACCTTCAATCTCTATTCTCTTAAGCCAGATAAGAATATCCATAACATCCAATAAATCTTGATCTATCATAACTTCGAACAAATGATATTTATGATAAATTTTTCTCGCCAATTTAGGATAGCGAATAACAGGAGTTCCAACTTTTTTAGCATAAGCTTTCACAGCGAGTGCTTTATCATTAATACATCTCAGTGATACTAACGGCATAATCCCATTATCAGGATCAAAATAAATACCAACAGCCACATGAGTTGGATTCACAATGACAGCAGATGAATCGCGGATCACCTTTTTCATTGGCTCATCAAGTAATTCTTGATGAAGTTGTCGACGTGTTGATTTTATTTCAGGATCACCCTCCATATTCTTATTTTCTTGTTTAACTTCATGTTTTTCCATCATCATATCTTTCATAAAGAGGAAGAAATCAGCAATAATATTTAAAATAAGAATAGGTATTGAAAGAATAAAAAATATAAATATAAAACTAATAACCAGAGAACACCATTTATCAATAACAACATTTAAACTAGAACGATATAATATAAATATTTCTTCACCGTGTAAAATAATAAAAACATAACAAGTAACTAAAAATATAATTATAAATAATAATGTCTTTAAAAGATCTTTAATTGTTCTTATGCTAAATATTTTTTTAAAGCCAGAGATTGGATTAATATGGTTAAGGTCAATTTTAATTGCTTCAGTAGCAAGTTTAAATCGAGAGCTAAATAAAGATGGAATTGCACCAGATAAAAAGGTGACTAAAAGTATTGGTAAAACAATATCAAAGAATAATGTTGATATAACATCGATATAACTTTTTAAAGTAATATTTGTTGGATGAAGTAAAATAGATTGATAAAAAAGACTAAATTCATCTAAATCGACTTGATGAAATAAATACATAACACCAATAAGATAAACAAGCCCTGATGTTAATTCTTTACTCTTAAAGCTTTGTCCTTTTTTCGCTGAATCATCGAGCTTCTTCTTCGTCGGTTTTTCTGTTTTTTCAGCCATGATAAATACTCATAAAAATCGAATAAAAGTATCTATTATTAAAAAACGAATAAAGTTCTGAGGTCATCGCAGAGGCGAAGAAAAGGAGTAATGACATAAATGCAATAATCCCTTTTATACACAATGACAGAGAAAATGCATTTAATTGGGGACAAAAAAGTGAATAAACGCCTAACGCAACTTCACTTAAAAACATAATAATCAAAACGGGAGAAACTAAAACAATCGCAGTGCGGATCATTGAATTAAGCCAATGACCAACAAATGAGTAACCAATTTCTTTATTAAAATAACCGATAGGAAATACATCATAGCTATCTTTTATCGTCGTCATTAGTTGGGTCAAACCACCTGTTGATAAAAAATAAGCCACACAAAATAACCCAGTTAATGACGCGAATTCCGAAGACTCAATCCCGGTGGTTGGGTTAATTGTATCACCAATACTAGCCCCTCGTTGATTATCAACAAATTCACCAAAAGCGGAAGCAATCCAAAAAGGAGTTGCAAAAATTAATCCAATAAAAATACCAACAACTAATTCACTTAAAAGTACGACTTCCCATTCATCTCTTATTTCATCAATAATAATGATACTTGGTCTTATTCCCATGGCAATATAAAATATAATGATATATTTTAATAGTTGGCTATTCAGTACTCGACTATTTAAAAAAGGAACAAAAAGAAAAATAGGGAATAATCTTGCAACAAGTAGAAAAAGATCAACTAAATAAACTTGTATATACCCTAAAAGTATTAACATTGTATTTATCCCGCTAATCCTAGCGTCATCATCTCTTTTGCATACACTAATATTTTATCTCCCATCCATCCCATCGTAACGAGTAAACAGACAAAAACCCCAACAAGCTTTACGCCAAAAGGTAATGTTTGTTCTTGTACTTGGGTAATGGTTTGTAAAAGCCCAATTGCCAATCCGATAAATGTTGCTATGGCAATAGGTGCTGCAGAAAGCAATATCACTAAATAAACGGCTTTATTTGCCGCATAAACCATATCCATTACCTTACCGCCATAAGATCAAGATATTGATTAATTAATCCTTTAGCTAATAGAGTCCAACCATCCATAGCAATAAATAGAATTAATTTTAAAGGTACTGATAATGTAATTGGGCTCATCATCATCATTCCTAAAGCTAATAAAATACAAGAGACAACTAAATCAATAACAATAAAAGGCAAATAAAGATAGAAACCAATAATAAAAGCCGATTTTATTTCACTTAATGCGTATGCAGGGAGCAGCGCTAACAAAGAGTTCTCTATATTTTCTTTATCACCAGAACTATCAGGTCGATTACCTTGTGCTTGTTCAAAAAAATCTAACAGCTCTGGTTCAGAATATTTGTATAAATATCGTTTATATTCTCCTAATGCATCATCAGAAAATCGTTCAAATGAATCAGGAGAAGTTACATCAATTGGGTTTTCAATAAGATATTGATAAGTATTTTTTGCTATTGGTGTCATCACGAATAAAGCCATCATTAATGCGATAGCATTAAGTACCATATTTGAAGGAACTTGCTGAACGCCTAAAGCATTACGAGTCATCACCAGCACAATAGAAAATTTTAAATAGCACGTTCCTGCTGCAATAATGAATGGCGCTAATGTTGCTAATGCTAATGTTAAAATCAGTGTTGTTGAACTTTCCATATATTTAATCTTGCTGTAAATAAGAGCGTTGAATTTCTACAGCGAATCGCTCATCTATTTTTATTAATTCGCCTTGAGCTATAGCAACACCATTAGCAATTAATGTAATATGCCGAGAAGTATTATCCGGTAAGATAATTTTTTGTCCCGGAGCCAATTCTTCAATTTCCTCAATTGGCAGTATCTTACTTGAGAGTAAAAAAGAAACCGTAACGGGAATTGCTTTAATCGACCTCAACTCGATATTTTCTTGTAATGCTATACCTGTATTTTTTGTTGGCTCTTCTTTCTTTATTTCATCAGTAAGTAATTTTTCATCTAAAACCACGGCATTTTCTCCTTCTTGCCACTGATAGCACATCCATTTCTTTTCCCCAATAACGAGTGAGAAATCTATACTATCAATCAGTACTATATCGCCCAAAGAGAGCGTTTTTAACAATGAAAATGACATTTCACTATTGCCAAGTTGAAATTGAGCAATAGCAGTAATTTTATTTTTTGAGGATAATGTCCAGTCATAATATTTCTCAAAAGAACAAATAAATATGTCACCAATATCAGTATTAATAACTGGATAATCAGTTCTTTCTTGTTCGCCTAAACAGATATTATCTGCCGTTAATGACATCGGCTCTTTCGAAAAAGGAAACAATATTTGTGAACACTTCTGTGAAAAAAGAGCATGGAGGTAATAGTCAGGAACAACCTCCCAGTCTATTTTTTTTTCAGGATAAATTTTATCCATAATCTCGTTAACCGCGACAAGCCCGGTAAATGAACCTAATGTATTTTTACCTTTTATCTTAAAATAATGAGCCGAAGAGATCGGATAATACGATTGATATAAAGAAGATAAAATTTCCATTGAATAGCTATCTTTATTATCATTAAAATTATGTTTAGATCCTAACATTATTATTTTTCATCTTTATTATCAGTAGAAGGATCTACCTCATTAATACGCCAATGATGATTATCATTTTCTAATGAAAGAGATAGTCGTCCTTGATATTGATTAAAATTCTCTAAAGAAGATTGATAAACTCGTCCAGTAGAAGCAATCAGTTGTATCTTTCTATCTGTATCAAAATTTATTTTCATTTGATGCAGTTCATTACCCCATTTTTTAAAAACATAAGTTATGCTAGGTGGCTGAGATATCATTGATACTTTTTTATGAAGAAGACTAAAAACAGGTATATCAAGTAACTTTTTATTAAATAGTGCTCCTGATATCATTTGTTGATATTCAGGCTTTATGCTATTAAATATCGATACATCATTGACATTTTCTTTTATTTTTTCTTTATGTAAATCACCTATATTTAAATTTTCACTCTCAAATTCGAAAGAAAGCTCTTTTTTATCTACACTTCTATTCTCTAAAAATCGTCCTTTAGTAAGGGAATAATTGTTTTCAATCACAAGACTATCTGAAATTAACTTACCTTCCTCAGATTTCAATGGCAGTTTGATTTTATCAATACCCTCTTTTTGTTCATTGATAGCAGGTTTATTTTCTTTATGATTTTTATTACTTTTGATTAGTTTATTAAGATAGTGTTTTTTTTCTAATTTTCCTGGTTTTTTATTATCGTATTCATGTTTAGTTAAAAGACTCAACTTGTTGTTAATTAATTGATTTTCTTTTTTAACCTCTGAATGAGTAATAACGTTTTCCTTATTAGATTCTAAATTACTAGTGAAACTTAAATTACTTTTAGTTTGTGAAGCATTAACAAGATTATTTTTATGACTAACATTACCAGCTAATATTTTTTGCTCTAATTTATTTTTTTTAAAATGAGAACAAACTTGTGAATATATTTTTTTTTGCGTTAACAGTAATCCTTCTATATTTAAACCGTCATTACCTTCATCTTTTTCATCTTTTTCATCTTTATCTTTTAATTTATCTATTGCTTTATCCGATTTTATTTTATTTTTTAAATCAATAAACTCTTTATGTTCAAGATTATAAAATTCATTTAATTTTTGTTTTATTTTACAGTCTTCTTCAGAAGAAGAGATACCCTTTTCAAGAGGTAAACGTGCTCCACGATCAGATAATGATGATAATTCTTTAGAAAAAACAGCCTTATTATCGCTATTTTGCTCACTGATTAAAAATTTATTTAACTTAAGACTATCTATCTTTATCGACATCATACAACACCATCTCCTGTATTTCATTTTGTTCTAATCTTTCAATATATAACTCTTTCTCTAATGCTTTTCCTTCAAGATAACGCTTTATTTTATTTTGTTTTTTGATTACAACTTCTCTTTCTTTTTTTAAAATCAAACTGCCTTTTTTTAGTTTTTCTAATTCATGCTCTATTTCTTTAATTTGAGTCATAGAAATATTTAGTGAAGATAAAACAATGGCCTGTTTACGCTTTTGTTGATTTAAAGAATGAGAGGAATAAACCCCTATTTTTTCATAAGCGGGGATCTCTTTTTCTAACGCTGCTGCTAATAATGCTTTTTCTTCTTTTTTATTTTCTGCTTCTTTTATCAATTTTTGATATTTTTGTTGTTCCTTTTCTATTCTTTGCTGACGCTTAACAATAGCGTTGATCAATACTTGTTGATTACGGGGTAAGCGCATAAAGTTGTTTCAATGTTTGTTGAAATACTGCTTTTTCTTTAAAGGATTGCACAAGAAAAGCCTCTATTGCGGATTGTTTATTGATCGCTACATCATTTAATTCATTCTCACCTATACGGTATTCACCTAGCTCTTGTAACAATTTAATATCTTGCAAACGCATTAAGATTTGCCTTATTTCTAATGCGGCTTTTTGTTGTTCAATGCTAGTAATCTGCTGAAAAATACGACTCACACTGCCTAAAATATCAATAGCAGGATAATGGCCTGAAGCAGCTATTTTTCGTGAGAGATAAATATGCCCATCTAAAATAGAACGAATTTCTTCTCCTATTGCATCTGGCTCATCATCACTTTCAAGTAAAACGGTATAAAATGCGGTAATTGACCCCTTATAAGTCACTCCAGGCCTTTCCAAAATTGCGGGTAATTTATCAAAGACAGAAGCAGGATAGCCTTTGCGAACAGGCAGTTCGCCGGCAGTAAGAGCAACATCCCTTAGAGCGCGACAATAACGAGTCATAGAATCGATAAATAACACAACATTTTTACCTTGTTCTCTGAAATATTCAGCAACCGTAGTGGCAACCAATGCTGCATTACAGCGTTCTATTGCAGGTTGATCGGAGGTTGAACAAATTAATACTGTTTTTTCGCATCGTTTATCTTTTCTTAATTCCTCGACAAATTCTGTAACTTCACGTCCCCTTTCACCTATGAGCCCAATAACAAAAATATCGGCCTGAGAAAACCGGATAAACATATTCATCAACATTGTCTTACCCGTTCCAGCACTGGCAAAAATCCCCATTCTTTGCCCTAATCCACAACTCAATAATCCATCAACAGCGCGAACACCTGACTCAAATATTTCAGTAATAGGACGCCGTTCATTAAATAAAGGAGGATGACCATCAATAGGTAAATATGAATAGAAATTTTCGTCTATCTCTTGCTTATTACTAAAACGTAATAAAGAATTGCCTTTGATATCAATCATGCTCCCTAACACATTAGGACTTAAAGCGACAGAAAAAGCATTACCTGTTGGTACTACAATTATTTGTAATGAATAACCTTGTGAACTCCCCATCATGCTTAAAATCGTAATACCATTACGAAAACCAATCACGATCGCTTCACCAATAATTTGGCCATCAATAACAGAATCTTTTAATAAACAAATCTCTCCAATAAATACACCACGCAACATCACCTCAAGAATATTCCCCTGAATTCGCCTAGGATGAGCTGCGTGATGAAATATTGAAAATGAGTTATTCATTATTTAATTAATAAATTGTTGATGGATGTTATTCATTATTTGGAAATATTCATCAATTGCTTTTGCCATTGATTCACCATTTTGTAGAGCTATTGGCATAAATGAAGCTCGCAATTCTAAATCAGTCTCAATTTTAACTAAAGCAGGCTGGCCTGGATAAAAACTTTCAGCTGGATTATTGATACTATTTAATAATAATTGAGAACCACATTGTGATAATAAATTTTCGTTATATTCTCCAAGTACAGACCAAATCATAGGAACTTCATCAACAACTAATAAATTAATATCAGGCATATCACCTAAACTAATTGTTATCGTTGAATGATTATCAATAGACTTCCCTCCTGAAAATAGATCATTTCGTCCGATTACATTCATCGCATCCATGATTAAACTTGCTAGATCAAAAGACATAATATCTCCTAAATAGATTGTAAAACATTAATTTCAATATCTGATGTAATTTCATCATAAGATAAAACAGATAGTTGAGGATATTGATTTTCTATTAATTTTTTAACAAAACGCCTTATATCTATTGCTGTTAAAAAGACAAATTGTTGAACATACTTAATCTCATCAATAGCTGTAGATATATTTTCTATTATCATATCAAGCTCAGCGGGTTCTAAATTTAAAAATGTCCCTGAAGAACTTTGTCTTATTCCGCCACGGATTATTTCTTCTATATTATTAGATAATATAATCACATTAATTTTTCCATCATCAGAAAAAAAGTGACTAATATAACGTGATAATAAAGCTCTAATATGCTCTGTTAAAAGTACAGGGTCTTTTTCTTTACTCCCCCATTGTACTAATCCACCTATGATTGTTTTTATATTTCTAATCGGTATTTTTTCTTGTATTAGACGTTGTAAAACATCATTGATCCGTTGAATAGAAACTTGCCGATAACACTCTTTTAAAAGTTCTGGTGAATTTTCTTCTATTTTATCTAGAATGTTTTTTGTTTCTTGTATTCCAAGAAACTCGACTATATTAAGTGTAATTAAATTAGAAAACTTTCTATAAAAATAAGATTCTGATAACTCTAACTTATAACCTAACAGAGATAACTTTTCTTTATCACTTTTATTAACCCAATAATTTACAATATCATTATCTTGTGTTTCTACCATTTTAAAATCTAGAGAAAAAAACTCATCATTAGGATTCTCAACATGTAAAAATGGAAAAGGACAATCAAACTCATCAGCCTTCACTTCATTTATTAAAATAATAAATTTATTATCATCAATTTTATCTGAATAATGTAAAACAATATCTGGAAGTAATACACCATATTGTAAGATAAATTCTTTTTTTAGCCATTTTTCAAAAACTAACTTTGAAAGATATGCCTTTTTATTCAAAGAGGTGGTAATAATCAAAGGTAATGTTTCTGCTTGAGATAATGTAATATCCTCTTTTAATAAACTGTTTTCAGTCTCAGAGTCATTTTTATTTGAAAACAGATTGGAAATAATCCCTTTTTTGCCTTCAGACTCTAACTCATCATTTTTACTCTTATCTTCTTCAGTTTCTAACGTGGTTTCTTTTTTCTTATTTTTCCACCTCTTTTTAAAGAAATATCCACCTAATATTACCGATAAGATAAGAAATACAGGCGTTGGAAACCCAGGTAGAAAACCAATAACAAAAGCGAGAACTGCCGTTACTAATAGAGCAAAATCTTGGGCTAGTAATTCATTCATAATACTAAAACCCAAATTATTATTTTCACCACCAACTCGAGTTACAATAAATCCCGCGCTAATAGAAATAAGTAATGCTGGAATTTGAGCAACAAGTCCATCACCAATAGTTAAAAGTGTATAAGTGTGTAATGCCTGTGATATTGAGAGATCCATTTGTGCCATACCAACAGAAATCCCACCAATTAAGTTAACAAAAATAATCACAATACCAGCAATCGCATCACCTTTAATAAATTTCATTGCACCATCAAAGGAGCCATATAATTGACTTTCTTGTCCTAATTCTTTTCTTCTGATTTTCACTTCTTCATTGTTAATAATGCCGGATTTTAAATCTGCATCAATACTCATTTGCTTTCCTGGCATTCCATCCAGAGAAAAGCGAGCTGCAACTTCTGCAACCCGTTCAGAACCTTTAGTAATAACTAAAAACTGTACTATCGTAACAATAGAAAAAACAACAAAACCAACAACTAAGTTTTCACCGATAACAAATTCACCAAATGAAGTAATGATTTCACCCGCATCAGCATCTAATAATATTAATCGACTCGTACTAATAGAAAGGGCAAGTCGAAAAAGTGTCGTAATCAGTAATAATGCAGGGAATGTCATAAAGTTCAATATTCGAGTTATGTAAAATGAACTCATAAAAATAAGTAAAGAAATAGTAATATTGAGCCCAATAAGAAAATCCACAATATAAGTCGGCAACGGTATAATTAACATCATAATAACCAAAATCATAACCGATAACACGATTAATTCTGGTCTGTTTTTTATTGCCAAAAGAAATCTATAAATCATAAAAATTATCCATATATTATTTTCTTTGTTGATATTGTTCTAATCGAAAATAATTATCTATAAATTTTTGTATAATTATTTGGCACTCATCTCTAAAATCATAAGATAGATATAATGATTCAGGGTATGTATTAAACATCGATTTTAACCCTTGTAATAATTTCATCTTTATATTAATTAAATAATTTACCCATTCATTTTCTAAAAGAGATGCTAAATACTTTTCCATTTCACTGGGAAGCGTCATTCCATAAAAAACAATCTGATAAAGAACTTTTTCAGTTATTGTATTTTTTAAATCTTTTATTTCTAAATTTTTTATATTAATTTCTATAAGGCTATATAAGGTACGTAACTTATTCACTCTTTCAAGGAAATAACCAAACTCTGAACTCTGAGAGCAACTTGGCATTAATGATTGCATATCACAAATTAAGCTTTGTGTTAAAAAACTCAAAATAATAGTACATTGTTTAATGTCATATTCTTCCATCCACATTTTAAAAAAATAAATAGGCTCAAGATCAAGATTAATATAACTACGATAAAGATTTCTTAATGTTGATGCATTGAGAGAAAGCAATTTAGCAAATGTTTTTGCTTGTAGAGCGATATTAATCCCCGCCCTAATTTGCTTTCCATTTTCACCTTCAAGTAGATGATTTATTTCATTTTCAATTTCTGCATCTAATTGTGCACCTAATTTTTTCTTTCTTAGTAATTCTCGCAAAACCATAACGAGATCACTTTCATCAGGAAACATTTTACGTAAATATTGAAGTAACTCTTGCAAACTTCGCCCTGATTTTCTAAATATTATCATAACTTTATCAAGTTTTTTATCAGCGCCTTCTTCTGCAATATATAATGTACTTTGTCCTCTATTTGCTTTTTTATCCAATGATTGGCCAAATCGCTGAGAAAAAAGCGTAGCTACCATAGACATATCATCAGATATTTCTATTAATTGATTTTGATAATTTTGGCTTTCACTAACTTTAGGTTGTTTATATTCTGTTTCTTGTTGGCTTTTCTTATCAATACTGTTATTTACCAATTTTGTTGAAATAGAGGTATTAATTGGCCCAATCATGATATTACCTCATAAAAACCTGAAGTTGCTTTAATGCATTAGATGTTTTGTCATCTAGCGGTTCAAATGGGTTTTCAGTTAAAGATCCGAAAGCTTCACTCTGCATTTTTTCTAATAAGCGAGGTTGCAACATAAAAATACGGATCATTTTTTTGTTATTATCAGACTCATAACGAAATGCTCGACCAATTAAAGGTATCGCACTTAAAAAAGGAATTTTATTTTCAGCTTTCACTTTATCTTCACGCGTATACCCACCAATTAATAAGCTACCACCTTCAGAAACGCGAGCAACAGTACTAATATTTGTACGATTAATAACAGGGAGTTTCTCGATGCTCTCATCATCACCGTTGTCATCTTTTTTCTCTGCACCATCTTCAAGGTTAATAATCATCTCAATATCCTTATTTGAATTACCGATGCGAGGTAATACACTGATCATCGTGCCAAATGTTGTTGATTCTAATGAAGCAACTCGCTCACCTTTTATTTGTGTATAAAAGGTTGTGTTATTATCAAAAATAGCAGGCGTATTTTCTTGTGTTAATAAAATTGGGCGAGACACCATTTGAGCTTCACCATCCTCACTCAATGCTTTAATTTTTCCTAAAAAACTAAATCCAGATGCTGCACTTAGACTTGCCGTATTAAAAAAGAAGCTGTTTTTACCAGATCCGTAACTTGCTTGCCAATTAACACCTAAACTATCCGCTTTACTTTTAGAAATATCGATTATCCATAATGACAATTCAACTTGTCTTTTAGGTTTATCTAATTGAGTAATAAGCGAACCTATTAATGCTAAACCCTCGCGACTCGTTTTAACTAAAAGACTATTTGAGCCAGGTAAAGGGACTAATTCAACATTATATTGCCCCATTTTAGTCATAATAGGCGTTGCAGTTTCTTCGATACTATTTATCATTTCATCGTATTGCTGTTCCCCCGTATCATCTATATTTCGATGAGGCTCCACGGCTGTTCTTTTTATGCCATCAGAGGAGATAAATAATTGTTGTAAAACAGATGTAATACCCGGCAATACAACTTTTTCATCACGTAAAGTATAAGTTCTATCTTGTACAAACGTGTTTTTTAATGGAAATATTTGTACAAATTCATCACCATAACGAGAGCTTCCCGTTGGTACTTGGCTATTTATATTTTCATTAATTTTTTCTTGTACATCAGTATCTAAAAACTCGGCTGCTGCTTTTACTAATTTAATATAAATAGGAGGACCAGAAATATAAAAAGTGCGTTGATCACGACCTGCGCGTAGTGGGTAACGAGGATCATACAGACCCACATCTTGTAAGTATTCTTTTAACTCAATTAGGCTTATATTCTTTACCTGAAAGAGTTCTTGTAAGATCTCGTTACTTTCATAAATATAAATTGATTTTCCATCATTAAAATAGAGTAATGACAAGCGTTTCACCATTAATTCAAATGCTTCTTCTGGTGAAGAAATATCAAAATTTCCAGTTACTCTTTCCTTTTTTACTGCATTGCTCAGAATAAAAGGCTTATTTAATTTATCTGATAAGACAAGAAAAAATTGTTCTACACGAGTATCTACAGCAATAAACACATCAGGTTTCTGTACCTGATGTGTGTAAATGACTTCTCCTTGTGCCGCTTGTGTTTGAAAGGAAATGTTAAAACATAATACTAGCCCAATAGCACAACAAATCTTATTTTTTATTTTCATAAAGATACTGACCAATTCGACGAAATTCTGTTGGCGTAATACCAAATAACGTCTTAATTTCATTAGAAAAATGAGACGCTGAACTAAATCCATTATCGACAGCAATTTGTGTTAATGATTCATCGGTTGATAACGTGGTTAAAATAGAAGATGCAGCACGCCATGAACGCAATTGACTTTTCCCACAATTACCTAAATAACGTTTACACAACCGTCTAAAATGTGTACCTGATACACCATACCGTTCTCCAATTTGTGCAATATTACTTTTCTTTTCATCTAAATAACTGATCAGATGTAAAATAAGCCAATAACTTTCACTATGTCTTATTGTGACAAATAAAGGCTCTAGTTGGCTTTCTGTTTTTATTGCTTCATTTATTAATACATATTCTAAAGATTTATTAGTATCTTCTATATAAAAAATCTGCTGATTAATATCAAATTCAGCTCCTATTGCTGTCATCTTTGAAAAATCACGAGCATAATCAATAAACGCCAATAATCTTGCACAAATAAAAAATGACCGTTTTTCTATCCGCCATGACTGATTTTCAGATTTAAAAATAACATCTTCATTTTTTGAGTTATAAATAAAAGGCTTTCCTTTTATAATTTTAATCGTTTTATTATCATATATTTTTATTGGATAATCATTCTTCAATGGAATACAAAAGAACAATGAATTTCCTAGCAATATATTTTTATCGCCACTTATTTTTATATCATTTATCAACATGGTAAATACCTCGAATTATCCTATTCATTAATTTAAAATTATAGGTAATAAACTTTTATCCAACTCATTTTTATGTTGTTACTTTATATAATACTACAATAATATTACTATTCATTAACTATAAAAATAAATAACAATTTTTTTCTGTTTATTATTTAAAAAAGATGACAGTAATATATCAATACTCACTATCAAATAAAAAACATGTGTTTTTTTTTAAAAGAATTTTCACGCTTACTTCACTAAACTATATTTACATTATGAATTAATAACAATTTTTCATTAGGATAAGTCTATGCTGTATTATGTTTATATTCTCGGTGGCCCATTAAAGGGGATAACAATTCCTTTACCCCCTAATCACTATTCATTTTTCTTACAAAATGAAGAATATAATGATAATAAAGAAGAAAATGAAAAAACAAGCATTTACATTCCTTGCAATAGTCAGAAATGTAAAAAAAAGCTCAGCATTATACTTGATGGGGATAATATAGGAAACAACAAATATAAAATTGAGAGTAGCTTTGTACAAAATGAAATCGGCAATGAATACCCATTAATACTAGATGAGCCTATATATACCAATGATATTCCTATTTTTTTAGTGAGTGACCAAAGTCATTTACGTCTTGACTCATCTCATTTTAAGAAAAAGAAAAACAAGTGGGTTATAAATAAAAAAATAGGTACATTATTAATATTTATTATTTTATTTTTTATAGTGTTCTTTTTTTATACCAATAGATCTTTAAAAGAAAAAAACACAGAAATAGTATCAAAAAGTTTGAATTTTAAAGGATTTAAAGGTGATAATGGTTATTATTGTATTTATGATGATCTCTATCCTACATTAAACCCGAAGAATAACCTAGAAAATAACGTTTTTTATATAGATAGGAAAAAAATAGAGCACTTACTTATTGATAATAAGTATAAAAAAACACATCTGATTCTAAAAAATAAAGATCAACCTATTATTAATTTTATTTATCATAATGAAAATGAAAAATCAAAAATCATTAGCACTATAAATAATCTTTTTTCGGAACATTGCCATCCAATAATAAACGGGATATCAATTCCTAACATTATTAATGATATAAATAAATTAGAGCTAAGCAAAACAATAAGTTATACCATTGAAGAAAAAAATAGCCGATTAACCTTAATTTTTGATGATTTATTAAATAGTAATAACAAACAAAAACTTGATACTTATATCAAAAAACAAACGGCTATTTTTGGAAGAAAATTTATCTTTTACCGTGAAAATATAAGTAATCCAATATTGAAAAATAAAGCAACCTTACAAGAAGATCGTGGATATATCTTTCTTGATAACCAACATCGCTATTTCCCTCAAGGATAATAGTGGTATTTATAATCAATAAGTTAAAATCAAAATCCGAGGAATAAAATTATGCCAGCTTATCCTGTTACCGAAGATGTCAGCTCTATTGATAAAGTTGATGACTATTTTCAAGAGCCTGTTAAAAACCAAAGTGATGCATTAAAAGTAGCATTAGAGGCATTAAAAGCAGATACATCAAATGCGGCCGCCTTAGCTGATTATCAGGCCAAACTTGCTGAATATAATATTACACGTAATGCACAATCCACATCGATTAAAGTTGTGAAAGATTTGGCAATGAGCATTATCGGGAATATGCGTTAATTTTTATTTAATGGAGACTGTATATGGCGATTACCCCTGTTGTTCCTGTACATTTAGCGACTTTGCCAAATGATAAAAGTGATAGTGATGATAATTTGTCTTCAATGATGATAAATAGCATTACAAATGGTTTTCAGTATGAAAAACAGATCCAAGAAAAGCTAACGACATTAAGTAAACTCAGTGATGTTCAAAGTTATACCCAATTACAAACAACACTGAACGACTACACTATTACAATGAATTTAGCGAGTACTTTAGCCAGAAAATCACTGAATATTGTTGAAACATTACTCAAGGCCCAATAGTAATGAATATGCGATATTTGTTATTAGCATTATTATGTTTCCTGTTACCCTTACTCAGTGGTTGTAAAGATCAATCACTACTCACTAATTTGGATCAAAGACAGGCAACAGAAATTCAAGCTGTTTTACAAAAACATCAAATAACCAGTACTCGCAAAGCATTAGGAAAGGGGCTATTTGATATTTCTGTTAAAAAAGAAGATATGGGAATTGCTATTCAAATTTTAGAAGAATATCAATTACCCACTCTTTCTCGAATTGAAGTTACTCAATTATTTCCATCAGATGCATTGGTATCCTCCCCACAAGCTGAAAAAGCACGTTTAATTTCCGCTATTGAACAACGATTAGAACAATCATTACTCACTATTGATCATATTATTGATGCTAGGGTCCATGTGAGTTATCCCATTTCACCTACTGAACGAATTATTCCAACACCTCATGCTTCAGCATTAGTTTTTTATGAAGAAGGTATGCTTGATAATGATCAGTTAGGTGAAGATGTTAAAGCGTTTATTCATAACTCCTTTAATGATATGGACGAGAACAATATTACCGTTTTGCTATATCCTAGAAATATCAATAAATTCAATATAATAAACAATCAGATTCATCAAAATAACCCTGATACTTTTTTTAGCTCTTGGTTATTCATAAGTTTATTACTCGTAATTATCGTCGTTATCATTACGACCTTATTAATAATATATCGACGTAAAAAAGCACAGAGGGAAGAGAATAATGACAAATCTGACTTCTGAACAGTTTGAAATGATATCTGAGGTGATGTATGAGCCACTCAGCTATATTCATGCAGACTACAATGTATTAGCATCTAAAGAAGAAAATATAATCTGGCAAAAAATAGCAAATCGTCAATTAATTCAGCAATATAAACTTATTAATCAACTTGATTGTGAGATTGATATTATTGTAGAAAAGATTTTTACTCATTGGATATCACTCCCTCGTTGTGCTGTGTTTTTAGGTTATTTTTATGCGAGAGAAACACTTTTATTATCAGGTGATTATTATCGTCTAGAGCCACAATTAAAGGCTTTTTTATCACTCTATCCGGTTTTAAATATAAATAAAAATATCACACTCTCACTTAAAGATATCCCTCCCACTCGCATTGGTTATCAATTATTATTTAATTTCATTAATTCTATTTCAACCGCGCTTTCTCAACGCTTTACATTATTATTTTCACCACAATCATCATCGACTGAACTACCTCAATCACTTTTTTTATCTCGTTCAATTTTTCTTTTGGTATTAGATTATGTTGCGCTCACTTCCTGAAGATCTCTTAAAATACACCTCTGAAGGTGTATTAATACGCGCCCGCTATGTTCGACAACTTGATAATATTCATAAAACTGAAAAAGTGGCTAAACATGAAATAAAAAAAATGATCAGTGATTTTAATCATAAATTAGAAGAGCATCATAAAGAGATAACTAACCAAGCCTATAGTAAAGGACTTCATGTTTTATTAGGTGATATCTTAACCTTCGCAATTCAATACCAAAATAAATTCTCACAGTATGAATTTCAGCAAAGAGAGCAAATAACAGCAACAATTGCTCAATTTTTTGATGCCCCAGAAATTCAAGTTGAGCTAACACGCCGTTTAATTTCAACAATACCCGCAGAGCAAAAAATTACCCTGGATATTCCTGCTACATTACGTCGCTATCTCAACACTGAGCTCAACAATACCAATATTGAATTGATACCTCATAACAGTAAAACGATCGCCATTCATGTGGGTGATCAAATCACTTTCTTTGATCCTGCTCTTTTAATTAATGACCTAAAAAAACAATTTCATCGACCTTTTTCTGAGTCTTATCAACCTATTTTTACACAAGAAATAAAAGAGGCTCTGCTGAATTTAATTAATACATTTGAGATATCGGATGATATCCCTTCTCAAATAGGCACAATTAGTGAGGATCATAATGAAGATTGATACTTTAGCGCCACACGCTTTATATATATCACAACCCGATTTATCGACTTCAAAAAATCTTACTGATCAAACATTAGATCCTTTAATGGCAACATTAAATCCTGCTTTTTATCAAACCTTAACCACATCTAAAATTAATACAGTACAAGATATATTTACATTACTTAATCAATTTGATGTTAAAAACGAAGGCAACCAAACCGTAAAAGAAAAACGCCAAGTTGCACTATTAATTTATGCTCGCCAAGTAAGCGAATTAGAAAATTACGATAGTAAAGATGTGATTAATCAGGCGCTAGTTTCCCTCCTTTCTTATCAAGGTTTTTATCATCAATTTACACTCGACTTATTAGGTATGACCGATAACCAAGATGATTATGAAGGCTTTTTCAAACCAGATAGCGCTTCGTTTTCATTTTGATTATAGGATCTGAGGACCGGCCCCTTTTTCACCTAAAATATCATCAGGATTACGTAACGGACAATCACTCAACGATAGACAACCACAACCAATGCAGTGATCAAGTCCATTACGTAACCGTTTAAGACGGCGAATACGTTCATCTAATCGTACTTTCCAGTCCGTTGATATTTCGTGCCATTGTTCTGCCGTTAATTTACTGTTTGGTGGATATTTTCCTAATATATCTTGGATCTCTTTTAGTGGGATCCCCGTACTTTGGGCAGCTTTAATAATGGCGACATAACGTAAAACAACTGATGGATAACGGCGCTGATTACCTGGGCTTCGAGTACTTTTTATCAATCCTTTCTCTTCATAAAAATGCAACGTTGATATAGCAACACCACTTCTTTTTGCCACCTCTCCGACAGTAAGAGCTCGATTAAAATCTATTTTTTCTTTTTTCATGCTTACCTCTTGACCTCAACTTAACTTGAGGTTTTATAGTCCTCTCCTCTTATGAAGTCAAGCCAGTGGGATGCTGGTTTCTGTTTTTAAGATCATTGAGGTCAGATGAATGCCAAATTCAATTGCACGTATTCTCGAAAGCCGCGTTTTATGGTTTATCGCCAGATTGCTCATTCTTGTTTTATTTCTCTCCTCTGGTTTTGCCAAGGTGTTTGACTACGAAAATAGTTTGGCTGAGATGCGTGCTGCAGGATTAAATCCTGATTGGTTTTTTAATATTGCTACTGCGGTCGTTTTATTTTCAGGCTCCTTGTTAGTCCTTTTCGATCGTTATTTATGGCTAGGTGCTGGAGCACTCGCTGTTTTCCTATTTTTGACCATTGTGGTTGTCCATACGTTTTGGAATATGACGGGAGATAAGGCGATGTTGTCGATGTATTTCGCCATAGAGCATACCTCTGTTATTGGAGGATTAATGGCAATGGCGATGGCAAGCCATTTCAGAACGTTATGGAAAAAACTAACGCATAAATCATAAAGATAGAAAAACATTCACGATGAGATCAACAATAATATGAATAAAAAATTTACGCTTACTGTATGTGCCTCACTCTTTTTGTTCAGTGCGGGTGCGATGGTTTATGCAACAACATCATCCGATGAAGATGAAGCTCAGCAATTTACTTACCCACCCACTAAAGTGGCATTGGCAACCGTACAATCATCAAAATTGCCTAACAATATGCAAGGTATAGGTGAATTAGAAGCCGCACGACAAATCTATTTAGCTGCTGAAACCAATGGTCGTATTGCCGTGATTAATTTTGAGTCAGGACAAACTGTTAAAGCCGGTCAAGTCTTAGCTAAATTAAATGATGAACCTGAACAAGCGGAATTATTGCGTTTACAAGCACAGTTAACTAACGCAGATAAACTCTATTCTCGAACAAAACAGCTTTATAGTAAAAATGTGGCTGCAGCTGCGCAATTAGATAGCACGTTATCTGAGCGTGATATGATTGTCGCCTCCATTCGTGAAGTAAAAGCGCGAATTGCGCAAAAAACAATTAAGGCACCTTTTGATGGCATCGTTGGGATCAAGCTTGTCCATGAAGGGCAATATTTAAATGCAGGTGAACGTGTCGCTTCATTTGTCGATGCAAGTCATTTAAAACTCAACTTTTCACTTAATGAGCAAGCAGCTCCGAAAATTTCAACCAAACAGCCGATTAATATCGAGGTCGATGCTTATCCTAATGTTGTTTTTACAGGTTCGATAAATGCAATAGATCCTCTTATTGGTCCTTCTCGTACAGTGCAAATACAAGCTGTTTTACCGAATACTGACAATAAATTAAAAGCGGGCATGTTTGCTCGTGTGCAAGTTACTTCTCCTAATAGTCCTATGGTATTAACCGTACCAGAAACGGCAGTCACTTATACTGCCTATGGAGATACCGTGTTTGTAGCGCAATCTGACAATCAAAAAAACCTTATCGCTAAGCGTGTCTCTGTGAAAGTTGGATTGCGCTACAACGGCATGATCGAGATAAAAGAAGGCTTAGCCCTTGGTGATCAAATTGTCTCATCTGGCCAAATTAAATTAAGTGATGGGCTCTCTATTGAGCCTATTGAGCAAGACACCTTAGCGCTCGCTCAATCTGCGACAACAAAACCATAACGGGAGTTAATAATGAAATTTACCGATATTTTTATTCGGCGACCTGTTTTGGCATTAGTTGTAAGCACACTGATCCTTTTACTGGGCGCATTTGCGTTCAGTGAACTACCAGTCCGCCAATACCCAATGTTACAGAACTCAACAATCACGATTGTAACAGACTATCCTGGCGCTTCGTCTGAGCTGATGCAGGGGTTTGTTACCCAACCCATTACACAAGCGGTTTCCTCTGTTGAAGGTGTTGATTATATTTCTTCATCTTCAGTACAAGGAAAAAGCTTAGTTACAGTTCGAATGGAATTAAACCGTGACCCAACTCAAGCCCTAACGCAAGTAATGGCGAAGGTTAATCAAGTTCGTTATAAGTTGCCAGAACAAGCTTATGATCCGGTGATTGAGCTTTCATCAGGAGAATCTACAGCGGTAGCTTATGTCGGGTTCTCAAGTGAGCAACTTTCCATTCCCGAGCTCACCGATTACCTTTCTCGTGTCGTTGAACCGATGTTTTCATCCATTAATGGTGTTGCTAAAGTACAAGTTTTTGGTGGGCAACAATTAGCGATGCGTCTGTGGTTAGATACAGATAAATTGGCAGGTCGTAACTTAACCGCTAGCGATGTCGCAGAGGCCGTACGCCGTAATAACTATCAAGCAGCACCAGGAAAAGTCGAAGGCGAGTTCGTTATTGCTAACGTTTATGTCAATACTGATTTAACTAATGTCGAAGAGTTTAAAGACATGGTTATCACTAATGATAGCAATAATCTTGTACGTTTGCGTGATATTGGTACGGTCGAACTAGGTGCAGCTGCCACTGAAACCAGCGGTATTATGAATGGTAAAAAAGCTGTCTTCTTAGGTCTATTTCCGACACCAACAGGCAACCCGCTAGTGATTGTTGATGGCATTAGAGACCATCTTATCGATATTGAAAAAACGCTCCCGCCTGGCGTCAATGTAGAACTTGCATTTGAAACCTCACGTTTTATCAAAGCCTCTATTAATCAAGTCGTACAAACATTAATTGAAGCTATTTTAATCGTTATCGCAATCATCTACCTCTGTTTAGGATCACTTCGTTCAGTACTTATTCCGGTGCTTGCCATTCCGTTATCAATGTTGGGGGCCGCCGGGTTAATGCTTGCCTTTGGCTTTAGTATTAATTTGCTCACTTTACTGGCGATGGTTTTAGCTATTGGGTTAGTTGTGGATGATGCGATAGTAGTTGTTGAAAACGTACATCGACATATTGAAGAAGGGTTATCTCCAGTTCAAGCCGCTTTAGTGGGTGCAAGAGAAGTGGCTGGCCCTGTTATTGCCATGACGATCACTTTAGCTGCTGTTTATGCCCCGATTGGTTTAATGGCAGGGTTAACAGGCGCATTATTTAAAGAATTTGCCATAACCTTGGCCGGTAGTGTGATTGTATCCGGTATTGTGGCATTAACTTTATCCCCCGTGATGAGCTCATTAATGTTAAAACCCAAAGAAAATGAAGGCAGAATGGCCAAAATGGCCGAATATGTCTTTGATAAATTAGCTCATTATTATGGTTACATACTCAATTTTTCTTTAACTAATCGCTGGTTAACCATTATTTTCGCTTTAGCCGTGTTTGTCAGTTTGCCGTTTCTATATAGTCAAACAAAACAAGAGCTAGCACCTTCAGAAGATCAGGCGAGTGTCTTAACTGCTGTAAAAGCCCCACAACATGTCAACCTTGCTTATGCTGAACGCTTTAATCAAAAACTAGATGAAATTTATATGAGCCTGCCTGAAACTGACAGCACATGGATAATTAACGGTACGGATGGCCCCTCAGCGAGCTTTGGTGGCATTAACTTTGATGGCTGGGATTTACGTGATCGCAACGCAGATCAAATCCAAGCTGATTTACAAAATCGCGTCAATAATGTTGAAGGAACGAGTATTTTTGCTTTCCAATTAGCCTCTCTACCCGGCTCAGTGGGTGGATTACCTGTACAAATGGTGTTACGTAGCCCATTAGGTTATCCCGTTTTATTTGAAACAATGGAACAAATCAAACAGCAAGCCAGAGAAAGTGGCCTATTTGTCGTGGTAGACAGCGATTTAGATTACAATAATCCCGTTGTTCAAGTTGCCATAGATCGAGCCAAAGCCAATAGTTTAGGCATTCGTATGCAGGATATTGGTGAATCACTCTCACTATTAGTGGGTGAGCATTACATTAATCGTTTTGGCATGGATGGTCGCTCTTATGACGTTATTCCACAAAGTGTACGTTATCAACGTTTAACGCCAGCTGCTCTTGCTGGGCACTATATTCGTACTCAAGATAACGTGTTAATTCCATTATCAACCGTTGTGAATATTACCACTGAAATTGAGCCCAATAAGCTAACACAATTTAATCAACAAAATGCCGCAATATTTCAAGCAATCCCCGCCCCTGGCGTCACGATGGGGCAAGCGGTCGCTTTTCTTGAAACTGTGGCAGATTCATTACCCGCTGGCTTTAGTCATGATTGGCAATCTGATTCTCGCCAATTTACCCAAGAAGGAAATACGTTAGTCTTTGCTTTTATCTCAGCACTTATCATTATTTATTTAGTGTTAGCCGCACAGTATGAAAGCTTAGTTGATCCTTTGATTATTTTAATTACCGTACCGCTATCAATTTGTGGCGCATTAATTCCATTAGCATTAGGGATGGTGACACTAAATATCTACACTCAAATTGGTTTAGTCACACTAATAGGACTTATTAGTAAGCACGGCATTTTAATGGTGGAATTCGCTAATGAATTGCAAGTTCATAAAAATCTAAACCGTCGAGATGCCATTATTGAAGCTGCAAAAATCCGATTGCGTCCTGTATTAATGACCACGGCGGCAATGGTTATTGGGCTTATTCCACTTTTATTTGCCAGTGGTGCAGGTGCTAATAGTCGCTATGGATTAGGATTGATTATTGTGTCAGGTATGTTAGTCGGCACACTGTTTACCCTATTTGTGTTACCAACAATGTACAGCTTCTTAGCTAGAAACCATCAAATCAGCGCTAAAACTGAGCGTCAAAAACATTTACAGCAAGTTAGTGAGCAGTAAAACTAAAAAATAAAAAGCAGTAATGTCATAAACCAATCCCCATTGTGAATGCAATGGGGATTTTATCTTTAAAGTTATCAAGATAAACTCAGATCCGTTTTGAAATAAAATCGTTAATTGAAATCATTGTATAAAAATATCATATCGTGATTTTTATATTTCAAAAAATAAAAACACTGAGTCTATTTCACCTAACACTCAGTGTTTCTATTAAAAATAATTAATATGCAACTACATAGTAGAGAATGTATTCATAATTATCCCACCAGAGATAATTAATGCCATAGAGAATATAGCTGGTAAATCTGGTTTTTGCTTATATAAAATCATTGCAACTAACGTCACACCGACAATACCAAATCCACACCACAGTGAATAAGCAACACCAACAGGAATATATCCCATTGCGCGTGTTAAGGCAAAATAGCAAATACAGTAAGCCGCGATGACTAAAACTGAAGGCGCTAATTTACTAAAGCCATTTGTCTTTTTGATCATAGACGTGCCTGTGATTTCAGAACCGATAGACAGCGCCAGCCATAAGAATCCGGTAAACATAATTGTTATCCTTATTTATTTTAATAAACACTTATTTATAAAAGAATAGATTTATTAAGAAATAGATTTATTTATTCACTGACGATGCAGCCTGTTTAATATTAGGAGTTTCGGTTGTTTCTTCTTCCTCTTCTTCAGAACCCATTTTCGAGAAGAGATTCATAATGACAATACCACTGGCAATAACGGCCATACCGATTATTGCCGCTGTATCAGGATGTTGACCATAAAACAACATACCTAAAGAAGAAACCACTAAAATACCTGTACCAGACCATGTTGCATAAGCCAAACCAACTGGAATATTTTTCACTGCACGGGATAATGAGTAATAACAAATAACATAAAGAACAACAATTAGGCCTAATAATAATGTTTTAGTTGTACCTTCACTATTATCAAACATTTTTAAGGTAGAGGTTGCTGAGGTTTCTGAAACAATAACCGCCAGCATCCAAAGCCATGATTTAGCTTTCGGTGACATAATAAGACTCCTGAGTTATCAGATATAATTTAAGATTAATTTTTCAAACTTTTTAAATATTCAATAGCAGAATCCGTCAATTTATCTTGCGATAAATGATATTCTCCAGGCTTATTCATTACTTCGTTTAAAGTAATATAGCGATTATTATTCTCTTGTTTAATTTCAGGTTTATATTCAGATTTAGTTTGATGCTTAACATCATGGTTTATTAAATTATCTTCAACATCATTTATAGAGTGAAACATAACACCCATTGATTTTAATCGACTAATATTTTCCTGAATAAGCAGGTTGTACTCTTTATTTTTATTTAAACCTAAAATCTCATTTAACTCACTTTCTGGTTGGCAAAAATAAGGTAATGCAATAACAGGAATATTTTGAGCCAGTGCAGAATGAATTAGCTTTCCTTCTTCACTTATAAATAATCCGTTAATAATTTCACCCACCAGCTTTTTATCAAAATAAGGAACAAACAGTGCGTGGTAAGTCGATAACTGCTGGCAATCGAACTCGCTCGCATTATATATTTCCCCTAGATGACGCCATTTCGACAAATCATGACTGACTTGTGCCGATGTTGTAACAAAAAGAGAAAATCGAATATGAGAAAAAGTGTTGATACGCTGACAGATTTCATCTTGGTATCCCGGTGCAGGTGTAAGTGCCAACAACACTGACTTTTTCATTCTTTTTTCTATTTCAGCCACTATCCTTTCAATTAACTGATTGTCCATTACGTCACCTCATTGTCTTAGCTGACAATAAATACGCTATCGTTGTTACGAAGCCCTGCAGCATTAGCTTCATCAGTATCTATATGAAATTCCAAAGCGAATTTTTCATTAACACGAACAACAACTTCATCAAAAATCAGGCTACGCTCACCCTCTGTTTTAACGTGTACTTTTTGCCCATTGGTGACATTTAACATTCTGGCGTCAATTTCACTCATATGAATATGGCGTTGAGCACAGATCACTTGCTCTTGTAATTCAACATGACCCGCAGGCCCCATTAATACAGCTTGACCTGAACCGACTAAATCACCTGATTCACGTACTGGTGCTTTTACACCTAATACAAAACAGTCTGCTTTTGAGATTTCTAATTGACTTTGTGGACGAACCGGCCCTAAAACTCGAACTTTACTGATTGAACCTTTTGGTCCCACAACAA
This sequence comes from Proteus sp. G2626, assembly GCF_009915985.1. Classification (NCBI taxonomy): domain Bacteria; kingdom Pseudomonadati; phylum Pseudomonadota; class Gammaproteobacteria; order Enterobacterales; family Morganellaceae; genus Proteus; species Proteus sp. G2626. The sequence goes on from NZ_JAABNH010000007.1 coordinate 358,168, forward strand.
TCACACACTCTTTTGCTGCAAACTGACCCGGTTGTTTAAGATCTTTAAACGGGGTGAGTTGATAACCTTTGCCAAATAACGCTTCAACATCTTGTTGTGAAAGATGCACATGACGATTAGAAATACCAACAGGGATAGCCACTCCTTGCGTTTCTCCCAACATCACTCCATGAACGGGCAAGCGAGAGAGAATTTTTCCCATGAGTTGTTGATTAATCATTATTTTTTACCTTTACGGCTTTCAGGTTTGATCTCTTTTTTACTGTTTTGTGCTTTATCTGTTACAGCTTTAGTTTCAGAAGCAATATTTTGAGCCTTCAAATCTGCAACGGCTTTTATGGCCTCTAGCTTCTCAACTTCGTTTTTAACAGGAGCTTCAACGATTGTTTCAACAACTTTTTCAATAGCCGCCTCTTGCACTTTTTCAGCAACAATAGGGGCTTTTTTCTTACCTTTAACTGTAAGCAGTTTAGTAATAACGCTTGGCTCTGGTCTTGCGATAACCAATGAACCAATCACCAGCTCTTTTTGACTCACCACATCAACGCCATGATCAATTGCTGTTCTTACTGCACTGATCTCTCCCTGAAAACAGATTGATACCAAACCAGATCCCACTTTTCGGTATCCGATAATTTCCACGTTTGCTGCTTTACAAGCTGCATCTGCCGCTTGAATGGCTGCGGTTAACCCTCGTGTTTCAATCACACCTAAACTGTTCATCTTTCTCTCCTACTTAATGACGGACAAGACGGATATCGAAATCAAATTTCTTAAAGAAGTTTTCTAAACTATCTAACTCTTCTGGCGTATAACTAGGATCGGTTTTTATTGGGTAGATCATTTCCAATTTTTCGTATTTATTACGCCCAAATTGATGATAAGGAAGGATATCAATACGCTGAATATTGCCACGTTTTGATAGCTCCATGGCGTAATTAATGGCTCCTGTAATTGCATCATAAGAGTCGTTATAACCTCGTACTAAAGGCATACGAATTACCACATTGGCACCGAGATCCATTAAACGTTCTAAATTACGACGGACATTTTCATTACCAACGCCAAACAACGCTTTATGCTGAGCAGTATCAATGTGTTTGATATCAATCAGAAATTGATCAACGACTTCCGCTAATTTTTCATAATTCGTCACATTAGTGGTCGCTTGCGTTTCTACCGCGGTATTAATCATCATCTTTTTACATTCACGTAAAAGCGCAACCGCAAAATCCGTTTGTAAGCTCATTTCACCACCACCAATGGTGACGCCACCGCCGGAAGATAGGTAAAAGTCATAATCTTGCATGATGATTTTCATTAGCTCAGAAACTGAAACATCTTTTCCCATAATATCAAGGGCATCAGAGATACAGACGTCTTCACATTTACGACAACCAATACAATCAACAGCGCGATCAACACGATGAACTTGTTTACCACTTTCATTGGTTGTCATGTAGTGCACACCTGCTGGACAAACATCAACGCATTTACCGCAATCTACACATTTGTCGTGAGAGTACATCACCTGAAATTCACTGCTGAGACCTTCTGGATTGGAACACCAAGGGCAGCGGATATTACAGCCTTTTAAAAAAACGAGAGTACGAATACCATCTCCGTCATAAATAGAGTATTTCTGGATATTAAATATCCGCCCTCTTATTTCTGCCGCCGTCTCCATCTTTACGCCTCCAAATCTGCATCAAACATCCCTGTTCGATAAATTTAAATCTTGTCTCGTCGATTAAAAGGGATAGCCTGAGCCATCCCTATGGCTGTAATTAAAATTTTTCAATCACAGTACGACTGATAATTTCATCCTGAACTTCTTTACATAATTCAACGAAGTAAGCACTGTAGCCAGCAACACGGACAATTAAGTCACGGTATTTTTCAGGCTCTAATTGCGCTTTTTTCAGTACTTCATTATCGACATAGCTAAATTGCATCTGGCCGTTACCCAAAATGGAAGCCGTTCTTAATAAGGTAATTAAACCTTGGCGACCTTCATTGGTATCTAACAATCCTTTCAGGAATTTGAAGTTATGAACCATACCGATGTTCATAGTTTCCACATTCATCTTACTGATTGATTTAATGATTGCTGTTGGGCCATGTTTATCCGCACCTTGTGTTGGGCTGATACCATCTGATAATGGTTTCCATGCCAAGCGACCATTTGGAGTAGCAGCGGTTAACTCACCAATAGGTGTATTGTTAGAGATAGAGAGCGTACCGTGGCTAAATGTGGAATAGAGCATTTTGTATTTACGACATTCACGCTCTGTCCATTCCGTAATATCTAACGCATATTGGTCAACAACATCGTCATCATTGCCAAATTTCGGTGCATTTAAGCAGTCACGTAATAACTCGTCGTGGCCTTCAAAATTCGCTAATAACGCATCACGAATTTGCTCTAAGGTGTATTTTTTATCTTCATAAACTAATTTGCGAATAGCCGCCATTGAGTCAACATAAGTCGCTAAGCCAGAGAAAATCAGGCCTGGACCATGGTTAACCATTGCACCACCTGCGGTCACGTCTTTACCTTGTTCCATACAACCTTCAACAAGCAGAGACATTAATGGTTTTGGTGCAATATCACGGTGAACACGTTGACTTATTACGGTACCAATCGCAGATAAACGTATGATATGAGCAACTTGCTCTTTCACTGCTCTATCAAAATCATCATAAGTCCGCAGATCACGTAAATCGCCAGTATCTAGACCTTGATAGCTATCAAACAGCACCATACGACCACGGTTTAAAACAAATTCAATCGCAATAGGCCATTGGGTGTAACCCGTTGATGTCCACTGATAAATACGGCCTGATTTTTGTGGTTCAACACACCCCATCAAGCAGTAGTCACGCGCATCTTCAAAATCGAAGCCTTTACGCAACATCATCTTGATATGAGAATCATCGAAGTGACATGCAGGGAAGCCCATACCTGCTTTAACCACATCTACAATTTTTTCCATGTATTGCTGTGGTGATTGGTTATGAATACGACATGCTAATGATGGTTGATACACTTTTACAAAACGTACAGCATCCATAATTAGGTACGTTAAATCATTACACGCATCGCCACCTGTACGTTTTTGTCCACCAATGGTTAAGTTGATAAATGGCTGATAACCAGCAAAATATTTCGCTCCTAACTCACTCGACATCCACATTAATTCAGCACATTTGATGATAAAGGCTTGCATCATTTCCAGTGCTTGTTCACGCGTTAAACGGCCTGATTTGATATCGTTTTCATACATTGGGAAGCAGTATTGGTCTAAACGACCTAAAGAAAGACCTGTTTGGTTTTCTTCTACTTCAAACAGTGACTCAACCGTCCAGATACTTTGCAGTGCTTCTTGCAGTGTTTTTGGTGGATTAGCAGGTACGTTTTCGTTGACTTCAGCAATCGTCAATAACTCTTCACGACGTTGAGGGTTGCTCTCTTTTGATGCTAATTCACGTGCATGTTCTGCAATGCGATGGGCGTAAGCAATCACACCTTCACAGCTTTCAATAGACGCTTTATAGAAGTAGATACGGTCAATATCAGCCGGATTTTCCATGCTTAATTCAGCCAGTTTTGCTTGCGCATCGGCTTTAATACCGTTCATACCTTTGGTGAAAAGTAGTACGTCATAACCAGGGCAAGTATCGCCACCACCATTGATTTGGTGATAAGAAAGATCACTCACAAAGGTTTCACCACTAAATTCCCACACACCCGCTTCACGGTATTGTGCTTCACAGATCTCATCCAGAGAACGCCCTTCCCAGAATGGAACAATCTCTTCGCGAATGACTTTTTTGTCTTCTTCTGAAATTTGGAATGGATCTTGTGGACGTGTGCTCATAGTATCGAGTTCATCACGAACCCAACGCCATGCAATATCAGGAGAGAAAGCGCCAGCACGCGGTTTACCACAAGGATGACCAACAATCAGCTCTTCATCTTGAATTAAAATAGGTGCAGTTTCACAAGCGCGACGGAATGCTTTTGCTCGTAGTAAAATTGGCGGTAAACCTGGGTTATTACGAACAATCTCAGTAAATGCTAACGCTCTGTAGATAGAAACGCTTGGACGAGCTTCTAAATAACGGTTACGTAAACGTTGTAAGCGAGGCGTTAAACCTTCCATCACTTTGAATTCGCTCGCGTCTGCCGTTGGTGCAACAACACTCGCTAAAGGTGCAGCATATTGTGGCTGTGAATTCATACGGCCGTTGTATAAACGCACTTGCAGTGAACTGTGTAAAGTTGACAAGTTAGCGCGAGCTGATAGCAACATTTCTGATAATTCGTTAATGCTGATACGTGGATCGTTGATATCAACACCTTGCGTCATGGCATCAAACATTGGATAACCATCAACTTCTTTGGTCGCACGTACTTCTGAAAGCTCAGCTAATTTCAGCCACACACTTTCAACAATTTCATACGCTTGTGCTTGTGTTAAACGACCTTGGTCGAGATCACGTTGATAAAATGGATAAAGTGCTTTATCAAATCCCATTGGATTAATGGCATAGCTACCATTTTCCAGATGTAAGACTAATTGCAATAAATAAAATACTTGAACCGCTTCTTTAAAGGTTTCTGCTGGTTTTGCAGGTACTTTACGTAATACCGCTGCACTATCTAATAATTCTGCTTTACGGTATGGGTTACCTTCCATTGCAGCTAAATTCTCTGCTTTTGCAGACAGAATTTGTGCAAAATACAGTGCTGCATCACATGCATAAATAGCTGATTTACAGTAATTAGCTTCATCAATACTGCTACGATTTACGGCACTACCAATGCTTCTAATTCTGTCTTCAAGCTGCGCTTTGATGGCTAAGAAACCTTGGTTTACCACCAGCATATAATCAGGTGATGCAACGCTATTATTAATACTTAAGAAACGGTAGATAGAGTCGCTACGCACTTCATCTTCAGTGTGAAAAATCGCACCGCGTGGTGTTGATGACTGACTGCCGATAATCAATTCATCTTGTGCAATGTAGCTTGGAAAATGACGAATAAATTCATAAAAACGTTGCGCAGGTTTAATTGCTTGGGGCACTCCTGCAATGCTGTTGTCTAATGAATCAAAAATGGTTGCACGCTCTGTGCTGATGGAACTATTACGTGAAACTAAACGTTCTGCCAGCATTTTTACGCGTGGCGTCAAAGAATATTTGGCCATGTGAGGCTCTCCTGATGTTCTTTACTTGACCTAATCGGTATTCATTCGGTTGAGCATTAACTGTGTGATACACCGGCAAATGCCTGACGATACAATGTTTCTAATTGGTGTGTGTTTACGTCACGCGGATTTGTCGGCGTACAGCTATCTCGTAAAGCCTGTCCGACCATTTCCGTTAAACGGGCATAAAAGTCCGCTTCACTGACACCGGTATCGCGAATACTCTTCGGCATACCCATTTCATCTTTCAATACATTAATGGCGACGATTAAACTGGTTACCCCTTCTCTTACTGTGTTAGCCGGAAGTCCTAAGCTTTGAGCAAGATAGGCGTAACGTTTTGCTGCTTCACTATTACAATCACCATGAAGATTGGCGTTAAAGGCGACGACATGTGTCATCAATAACGCATTTGCACGACCGTGAGGAACGTGGAATACACCACCTAATGCGTGGGCAAGACTGTGAGTAATACCCAACGAAGCGTTAGTAAATGCCATGCCTGCAATACAAGATGCGTTATGCATTTTTTCGCGAGCAAATAAGTTGTCGCCTTGATGATGACAATCAATAAGATGGCTAAACACTAACTTGACGGCTTTCTCTGCCATTGCATCAGAAAAATCAGAAGCAGCTTTAGAAACATACGCTTCGAGTGCATGGCAAAGCACATCCATTCCCGTATCTGCAGTGATCGCAGGTGGTACAGATTTCACCAACTCAGGATCGAGAATGGCGACATCAGGCAACATAAACTCATCAACCAAGACCAGTTTTTCACTGCGTGATTTGATCACTGAAAAAGAGGTCACTTCAGAGCCCGTACCACTAGTGGTTGGGATCGCAATAAATTGTGGTTTTGTTCTGTTGCTCTCTTTACGGGTATGCCAGAGGGAGTACATAACGGCTTTCGCGGCATCAATCACAGACCCACCACCGAGTGCGATAACCAAATCTGGATAATGCGCATCCATGATCTTCATACCACTCACGATGGCTGAAATATCGGGATCTGACGCAACATCATCGTAAACTTGGAACTCAATACCTCGTTGCATTAACTTGTCAGTGACTTTATTTGCAAAGCCAAACTTCACCATTGCTTTATCTGTCACCACAAATGCGCGGCGGGCAGTTAACCCAGAAAGAAAATCCAGTGCATTGGTGCCAAACTGAATTTTGGGTTTTATCAGAAACTCACTCATGTCGTTATTACTCCTTACTGTCCCGATAAACCTTCTCAACAATGGCAACCACTGACATCGCTTTGTAACGTTCTTTGTTCAGTGCGAAGTATTCTTCAGCCAACACAACATCGTTGATACCTGCACCTACACTATCCACTGCAACATACGTTTTGTTCTTCAGTGGCTTAAGCTCATCATCTAAGGTCGCTATCATTAATAAATTGCTCCCTTTAAGTTCTGGGCTTTTTTGTGTCGCTACTACGTGTCCGATTACCTTTGCGAGGATCATGGTTTATATCGCCTTATATCAATGAGTTACTTACTCAGACGTCCGAGAACTTCCTTGATAATGCGTTCCACGTTTTCTTCGGTAATATCACCTTGTTCAATCACTTGTTGCGCGCAAGCACTGACCGTCGTTACATAAGGAGATGCACCAAAGCGATCATCACCTTGAGTTTGACGTTGTGCAGTGGCACATTCAGCATGAACAGGAGTTAAAGAAGGTGAACGAAAACGATCATCATCAAGAATGCTGGTCTGGTGATTTGCACTGGAAACAGAGCAAGCAGAAACAGCAGGTTGAGTAGCTTCTTGTGCTAAAGGGCAAGGTTGTTTCAACTCTTCGACGGTACGCACGCCATAACCTACTTTACGAATATTCAGTAAGTTCATTGGGCCGACGTTGTCAGAGCTAGAACCGCCACCTACAGCCCCACAGCCTAAAGTTAACGCTGGAGTAATATTCGTGGTTGCACCGATGCCACCTAATGCCGCTGGGGTATTAATCAGAATACGGTTAACCGGTTTTTCTAGAGAGAACTGACGAATAACATCTTCATTTTGGGTATGAATCACTAAGGTGTGACCTAAGCCTTCATTAGTCAGTAATTGCACTACGCGATCGCACGCCGATTTCCAATCTTCTTCGATATACATTCCTAAGATTGGGCATAATTTTTCGCGTGAATACGGATTTTTGGGTGAAACGGTATCTTGTAGTGCGATTAATACGCGCGTATTTGCGGGTACACTAAAACCAGCACGCTGACTTAAATAAATCGCATCTTTACCTACAACAGCAGGATTAATTGTGCCGTTAGCACGCAGTAACATGGAAGCCACTTTTGTTGCTTCTTCGTCATTCATAAAGTAAGCACCTTGTGCTAATAGCTCGCGGTGAACTTCGTTATAAATGCAACGTTCAACGATAATGGATTGCTCTGATGCACAGATAACCCCATTGTCGAATGTTTTACTGGTGATGATATCGCTAACTGCTTTTTTGATATCTGCACTTCGTTCGATAAAGGCAGGGCCATTACCTGGGCCACCACTGATTGTCGGTGTGCCTGATGCATAAGCTGCACGTACCATACCTTCGCCACCAGTCGCTAAAATTAATGACACATCTTTGCTGTGCATTAATTCTTTTGTCGCTTCCAGTGTGAGTAATGTCACACCATCAACAATACCTGCTGGAGCACCGGCTTCTAGCGCCGCTTTTTTAACAATTTCTAACGCACGGAAACTGCACTGCTTGGCATTTGGATGCGGAGAGAAAATAATCGCATTACCCGCTTTCAGTGCAATTAGGGTTTTATAGATAATGGTTGATGTTGGGTTAGTTGAAGGAACTAACGCCGTGATAACACCTAAAGGCACGCCGACATCCATGACTTTTTTCACTTTATCGTCATTGATAATGCCAACGGTCTTCATGTCTTTCATATGTTCATACACACGCAATGACGCGAAGGTATTTTTCAGAACTTTGTCTTCCCACTTACCAAAGCCTGTTTCTTCGTTCGCCATTTTTGCCAGCTCTTCTGCGTGACGAGCCGCTTCAAATGCAATGTGTTTTACAATACTGTCGATTTTTTCCTGCGAAAATTTAGCGTAAACAAGCTGTGCATTTTTCGCGTTACGAACTAGCTCACGAGCCAGTTGTCTGGATTGCAAATCTTTATCTAATGCAACCATGTCTTCCCCCATACAGGAGTTAAAAAATTTAGCTGAATAACTTATTTCTTTGATTTACAGCACGCCCGAATAATCAGGCTTTGTGCTGTTGCGCGATTTTCTCGATATCGTTATGCGGTCTTGCAATCACACGAGAAGTCACGACAGTGCCGATACGTTTTGCCGCTTCAACACCTGACTCAACCGCTGCATTTACTGCACCGACATCGCCTTTCACCATGGCTGTCACTAAACCTGAACCGACGTTTTCATAACCAATCAGTTCAACATTGGCTGCTTTGCACATTGCATCAGCAGCTTCAATGCAAGCGACAAGACCTTTGGTTTCAACTAGACCTAGTGCTTCTTTCATATTTATTTCCTTCGTTATTCAGTCACTTTGTACTGGGCAACGATTTTTTGAATATCGTTATGTGGACGAGCGATGACTAATGAAGTCACAACAGTACCAACACGTTGAGCAGCTTCTAAGCCAGATTCCACAGCGGCTTTAACGGCACCTACATCACCTTTCACCATTGCAGTCACTAAACCTGAACCCACATTTTCGTAGCCGATTAACTCAACATTTGCCGCTTTACACATCGCGTCAGCTGCTTCAATACAAGCCACCAGCCCTTGAGTTTCAATAAGTCCTAATGCATCACCCATACGTTCTCCTAAGGCAGAAACTATGCCTTGTGTTTGATAACAATCTTGTTGATGTCATTGTGAGGACGAGCAATCACAAGCGATGTAACAACTTCACCCACCCGTTGTGCTGACTCCACACCTGAATCTACTGCAGCTTTCACTGCGCCTACGTCGCCTTTCACCATCGCAGTCACGAGACCTGAACCCACATTTTCATAACCAATAAGTTCAACGTTCGCGGCTTTACACATAGCGTCAGCGGCTTCAATACATGCCACCAGACCTTTGGTTTCGATCAGACCTAATGCATCACCCATTTTCATTTCCTCCGAGAAGCCGTTTAACGGTTTACGTTTGCCCATTGTGTCTGCGTGGTGATTTTTTAAACGCAGACGTTGGTTTCAAAATCACTATAACGCGCAAAAAATAAAACAACATATAAATCCATGTTATGGAGAAATATAGAATTTAATTCTGATATTTAGTGTTTTTTATCTCAGTATTTATTTAACCATGCTGTTTATTTGCTTTTTTCATCGTTATAAATTGATTAATTTCCACAAAAAATAGATTAAAAAACAGGCAAATTAACTTTGTTAGGAGGATGTTGAAAAGGTGCAAAAAGCCAGTACGTATCGATGGGAAAGATGTGCGGAATATCACTGATATTTCAACGTGAGATCAATAATTAAAAAAGGCTAAATCAAGTCTATATACAAATAGTGCTATTTTTTTGTTGATAACGTATTTATTTCATCTAAGGCTTTACGACAGGTATAAAAAGTAAGAGGGCACTCTTTATCTAACACCTATACATTAGGTGGCCATGCGATAATGAAATGGATAAAGTATCATTTACTGGAAAGCACAAAACTACAACTGAGTGCTCATGCTTATTTAAGGGATGTTTTCAGTCTAAGTAAAAGAGGAAGAATCATCACACAATGACAGAGAAAATAAGTAAAAGAATTGGGTGTAATACATTAGGTCTTAGAGTAATGAAAAGGTGGAAACAGACGTACCACCTTATAAAAACAAGATCGATAATCAGGGTAGTTAATCAAATTTACTACCTGGTTTTAAGGTACAAATATAGAGGGGCGAATTGAGTGAACTTAATAGTAATGTTTTCTCATTAAGTTTTTGTGCATTAATAAATAGCCCATCATGACTATCTGACATTTCACGCATAAAATAATCAAAAATAACATCTGGGGATTCATCAATTGATGATGCACTTGCATTCCATTGACTAACAAAATAGTGTCGTTCTGTCGGTGAAACCCGTTTGGTCGTATAATCAAATTTCACATAACGTTGTAAATACAACCATCCCGCTTTTGAAGTGGTATAACCTTCAACAACAATCGAGCCTTTACCATTAGCACCAAATGAAAAATGAATATTACCATTTACATTTTCATCTTCCATATTTTCAAAGCGCATAATGCCTTTGGTTGAACATACCATGACACCTTCATTTTTAATGGTTAATAATCTTGTTGCAGCATAAGTGGCGACCAAGATAAAAATCAGGGCCGATAAAAAACATAAAAGTTTCCCTGAGATTTTCATTAGTATTTCCAAGAATAGTAAAAGTAATTGTCACAATAACTAAATGGATTATCTTCATTTTTCGCACAATGCGCTAAAAATACTCGCCCTAATCCATTTGTTTGTAATTTATCACCATAGAAAAAAACAAATCGTTCACCTTTTACACACTGTAAATTAAGCTTCTTTCTTACAGCATCAAAATTACGAACATAATTATCGCTTACCGCAGAATTAATCATGGCTTCATTAGAAAGTAATTCACAATCATTATGCGTTAATGGTGTCAGTGAAATTGGCTTTGATTGATGTTGATTAAAAAAGATGATCACGGCAAGAAATACCGCACCTAATAGAAAACCAATGCTAGCTAAATACCAACAAATTTCTGGTTTCTGTTTTTGTTGCGGTGTTTCTTCTTGTATAGGCTCTAAAGGTGTTTGCGTTAAAGATAAAGATGTCGTTGTTTCAACGGCTATTTTATTTTCATTCTTAACTAAAATAGGTGCTTCTTCATTTGTTTGAGTTGAAGGTAACAGCGTTGAATCATCAATGAGTTCAACTGAAATATCTGGATTAAACTCTAATCGCCCTTTTGCAATAGTGACAATGATATTTTCAATACCATAATGGCGAAATGTTTTTCGTAATAAACTCAAATATTGGTTTAAATTACTGTTTGATGAGACTAACCCATTATCATCCCAAACACGTTTTAATACTTCGTCACGATTAACAACACCTGGATGCTGAATAAAATAAAACAGTAACGCATTTGCGGTAATAGAAAGATGTGTATCAACACTCTCTTTTTCTAACGATATCGCGCCATCCGTTGCGTCGTAATAAATTAAGGCATTTATTTTGTATTTCATTGTGCCCTCATTCATCCTGATTAAAATTACTGATTTGCTGTGTTTGCCATATAGTCAAATGTCATTTCAGATAATCTTTCAACTAATGCGTTACGCTCTTCTTGTGAAATCGTAGGGCCTTCTGTTAATTCAGATAACCAAAGACCATCTGCGGCATAACGAATTAATGTACCTAAATAACTATTATCTAATTTATCGCCTTTGGCTAAATGATCTAACATCCAATCTCGCCAGCATTTACGCATAATAGGCTCGTTTGGCATTGCTAAAGATAGTATGGCTAATTGGCGACTTTCGTCTGACTGTTTTAAATCAGAAATATAAGTTAAATATGCGCGAGAAAAACGTCCCGCTTCAATAGGATCATTTTCCATAATAACTGCAATACGACTATCCATAATACCTAATAGCCGTTTAAATACTGCCTGCACTAATTCTAATTTTCCGGGGAAATGATGAAGTAGACCACCTTTACTTACACCCGCTTCTTTTGCTACGGCATTTAAAGAGAGAGAAGCTATTCCTTCATTAGCCACAATAATACTTGCCGCTTCCAATAATTGCTCTTGAACTCGGATAGGGTCTTTTTTTCGGTGATGCGCAGTTGTATTCATGCACAGGATGATACCGACCAGTCGGTATGTTCCTTATTGATCGAAATCAATCTGATTTCGACTGATGCTTATTATATGTAAATAATGCAGTTGACTTCACATTCCTTTATTTCCCAATCAAATTTAATTTAAAAAATTAAACTTATTTTACAAGATTGATCTAAATGATTAATTTAAAAATTAAAGGAATATAAATTTTGATTTTTATCAAAAAATAAATATATTATCTTAATTAAAAAACCAATTTAGAAAAAATAAAGAAATCAATATCTAATTAATTTCTTTATTTTTAATTACGATTATTTTTTCATATGGATCATTATCTCTTTACACTGCTATTTTTTATTAAAAATAGAATCACCACCAGTTAAATGGTGTTAAATTTGGTTTTATTTTTAAGTAAAAAATCCCATAATTCCATAATTTTACTTTCCGTTGGCGGAGTATCATCAATATTTTCTTTAGAAGGAACATCATAAGTATGGTCTTCAAAAGGAATACTATAAATATGGTCTTCAAAAGAAACATTATAAATATGGTCTTCAAAAGGAATACTATAAATATGGTCTTCAAAAGGAATACTATAAATATGTCTTTCAGAAGGTGTATTATGAATCAGTCCTTCAAAAAGAGTATTATAATAAGGTTTATCATTAGATTTAGTCACGAAATAAGCAACCTCACTACATTTATTTTCAATCATGTTTGAATTATTTTCATTTTCACATTTATTTAAAAATTCATTTATAATTTCAAGTGGCCTTTTTATTAGTTCATCCTTATTATTTACAAAGTTTATAGGTGTATGACTAATAAAACTCGGCTCTGTTGTAGCTTGTCTAAAAGGTGTATTACTATTAAATATACCCGTTATACCCGAACTAATATTAGAAAAAAAATCAACAATATTGTTTATTACTTTTCCTGCTCCTATTGTCAGTTGATTCACTGTATCTCTAAATATAGAAGTAATATTCATTATATATCCTTATATTAAAAATAATAAAATTAATCCTTCTAAAATATATTAGTAAATTTAAGAAATTCAAGTATAAAAAAACCTCCTTTAAATAAAGAAGGTTTTAAATTGATAATTGATAACTGTAATTAAATGCTGGCTTTTAATGCCTGCTCTAAATCTACAAGAATATCGTCGATATGTTCAATACCAATAGATAAACGGATCAAATCTCGAGAAACACCAGCGCGATCTAATTCTTCATCATTTAATTGACGATGAGTGGTTGAAGCTGGATGACATGCTAATGATTTTGCATCACCAATATTCACAAGACGAACAATGAGTTGCAATGCATCAATAAATCTAGCCCCGGCTTCTGCGCCACCTTTGATCCCAAAAGAGAGAATACCGGCAGGTTTACCTGACATATAACGTACGGCTAAATCATGCTCAGGGTGATTGCTTAAACCCGCATATTTAACCCATGCAACTTGAGGGTGATTTTGTAGATATTCTGCCACTTTCTGTGCATTTTCAGTATGTCGTTCCATACGCAGAGCCAGTGTTTCTAACCCTTGTAAGATCAAGAATGCATTAAAAGGTGACAGAGCAGCCCCCGTTCCACGCAAAGGCCCAACACGACATCTTGCTATATAAGCAGCTACACCAAAGTGCTCGACATAATTTACCCCGTGATAAGAAACATCAGGTGTATTTAATATTTCAAAACGATCTTTATGCTCAGCCCAAGGGAATTTACCAGAATCAACGACAATACCACCAATCGAATTGCCATGACCGCCAATATATTTGGTTAACGAGTGAATAATAATATCTGCGCCATGTTCAAAAGGACGACATAAATAAGGCGTTGCAACGGTATTATCAACAATCAAAGGCACACCATGACGATGAGCTACATCAGCCAATGCTTGAATATCGACAATGTTTCCGCTTGGATTTGTGATGGTTTCACAAAATACTGCTTTTGTTTTATCGTCAATTAATGCTTCTAATGCAGCAATATCATCATGGGGAGCAAAGCGCGCTTCAATACCAATACGAGGGAAAGTGTGCGCCATTAAATTATAAGTACCACCATAAAGTTTAGCGACAGAAACAATATTGTCACCCACTTGAGCAATAGTTTGAATAGCGTAAGTAATAGCTGCCATACCCGATGCTACGGCAACTGCAGCAATTCCACCTTCTAATGCTGCAACACGTTTTTCTAATACGTCATTAGTTGGATTCATGATTCGAGTATAAATATTACCGGGTACTTTTAAGTCAAAGAGATCAGCACCATGTTGCGTATCATCAAATGCATAAGAAGTGGTTTGGTAAATAGGTACAGCGACTGCTTTTGTCGTTGGATCAGGTGAATAACCGGCGTGAACAGAAAGTGTCTCAAGTTTCATAGCAATCCCTTTTTGTTGCATTTGTTCTTATCGTAATACTTATATTTTAAATAACTTAAATCAAAGTAAACGTTCTTAATATATAAGCCATATAAATAAGCGCATATTAACTCTGTCGTATAGTGAAAAAAATTCAAATTAAATTAATGCTATCCAGCCACCATACCGTCAATAAGGTAAAATGCCCTTTTTTACTATCATATTTGAGTTAAGGATCTTGTTTTTCTCGCTATTTTATCATTTTAAGTACTTTTATCTTTTTTTGACGAGTCGCTAACCAGCAAATTAAAGAGCCTCCGGTCACCATCATTACCCCTTGCCAAAATGAGAAGGAGAGTGCAGTAGACAATAATATTGATGAAAATGCAGTAGAAATAACAGGTGTAAAGTAAGAAAGCGTAGCTAATAAAGTCACATTACCTCTTATCATACCGATAGTCCATGCTGCATTAGCCAGCCCAATTGCCGCCCCTGTTATTAATAATAAAGTGATACTTTTTGTATTAACGATCCATTCTGCCGGTGTTGAAAATAAGTATTGCCCCCACAATGCAAGTGACGTTAATAGAAAGAAGGGCACAATACCGTTATTCCCTTCAGAAATAAGGCGAGTTAAATTACTATAAAATGCCCATAAAATGGCACCTGAAAACGCTAATATATAGCTTAATGGATTGCTTTGAATATTCTTCCATAAGCCTTCAATCGTGAGCGGGTTATCCCCACTAACAACCCAAACTAATCCACTAAATGAGCACAATAATCCTAAGATCAATAAAATTGAGAATCGCTGTTTATTGAGTATGACGGCAAGGGCTAACGTAAAACTAGGCCATAAATAATTCACCATGCCTAGTTCTATGGCTTGTGTTCTATCTGTTGCAAATCCTAATGCCAAAGATAAACATACTTCATAAGTGACAAATAATAGGGCTCCCCAAAAAAGATATCGTTTAGGAAAAAGTGATAGCTTAGGTATGCCTAGGATCAACATAAGAAACAGCGTCCCTGCGGTATAAATCAGAGCTGCACCTCCAATAGGGCCAAAATACTCACTGATATTACGAATTAAACCAACAATAGTGCTCCAAAGAAAAATAGCAACGATGCCATATAACGTTCCTTTTGCTGAGCTAGATATCATTTTGAGCCTTCAAATTTAAGATTTTACCATTAGAACCCATATTAAAATAAAACCAGAATAATTGCTTTAACCACTTTTATGCAAAAATAATAAAGAAAAACCTGATCAGTGAAACATTTTGTTACAATTAATATTAAGTATAAAACATATTGATCTACTCCCATAAGTAGTAAAAAAAGTGTCATTTATTTTATATTTTAAAAATACACCTTTTAATTTCAATTTAAAATGGATAAATAATATTTCTATTTTTCTTATAAATTTTAAATTCGAAATTTATATTTGAATAAAAAAATAGGCAATACTGCCTTTTTTTATCATAAAAAGTGTTATTTTTTGTATCATTTTATAAATAGTTTCACTATGAAATATATTTTATGAAACATCATCTTATAAGTACATTTACAGAATCTTTTTAGGACGCTCTTTATTAGAGTATTGAGACTGAATAAAAACAAAAAACAAAAACACAATGAATATCAATACAATACACGACATCATATAAAACATTAGATAAAATAATGTATTTTTCTATTTATTAACACTAAATATTGCCGATAGTTATCACGATATCAATAGATATCACCTATAAAAAAAGCCAAAAACGATCGTTTAAAACGATTTCTCTAATTTTTTTAGCACATCTATAATTTTTGGAAATTTGACTTAAGTGTGGATGAGCCTGTTTTATCGTTTCTACGATAATTGCGGTAATCGCTCTCTGTTAAATATATATAAATAGCCTTACGTTACACATCTAAGAAATAATTTTACCCCTATTATTCTCTATTTAAAAATAGGGAATAAATAGAATTAACCGTTAGCTTAATTTATTAAGTTAACGGGTAAGTATATATTTAAAATATAGGAACAATTAATGAAAAAGTTATTATTATCTGCAATTATCACTTCTGCAATGGCAGTTATTGCAACACCTGCATTTGCAGAAGACACCGGCACTCCAGCACCAACAGAAGTGACAGTTAATGGTGGTACCGTTAACTTTGAAGGTTCTGTTGTTAATGCAGCTTGTGGTGTTGATAGTAGCTCAGCAAACCAAACTGTTCGTCTAGGTCAATTCCGTGTTGCCGAATTTACCAAAAAAGGTGATGAGACAGGTCGTATCCCTTTTAGTATCAAATTAAATAACTGCGATATTACTGTTTCAACATTAGCTGCAATTACGTTTAATGGCACAGCTTCTGATGGCGATGCAAATGCATTTGCACTACAAGGTAGTGGCGCTGCTGCGAATGTAGCATTAAAAATTACGGATTCAAGTAGCAAAAACGTTGTTCCTGGCCAACCATCAACAACACAAAAACTCATTGAAGGTGAAAACCAATTAAATTACAACGCATCCCTTATTTCAACGGATGATACTGTTAAGGCGGGTAGCGCAAACGTTACCACAAACTTTATGGTGACTTACTCTTAATTGCTAATCATTTTTGATTGATATCTTATTGCCAAGGACGGCCTATTTTTTATCAACATGCAATTATCCTATAATTATTACCTAATATATTTCTATTATGAAAAAAATACTTACATTCCTTATTATTTTTCTCTTCCCATTATTATCTTATTCTAATGGGGTTTCATTAGGCGCCACACGTATTATTTATAATTCTAATATTAAACAAACCAACCTTGTTATTACTAATTCAGATAAACAAAATAGTTTTTTAATTCAGTCATGGGTTTCGGATAACCAAGGCATTAAAAATAACGATTTTATCGTAACACCTCCTTTATATATTCTTGATGCAAATAAAGAAAATGCATTAAGAATTATGTATACCGGCGCACCACTACCTGAAGATAGAGAAAGTTTATTTTGGATGAATGTAAAAGTGATCCCTTCATTACAAGATGAATTGGCTAAGGAAAACACACTACAAATAGCAATACAGAGTCGCATAAAGCTTTTTTATCGTCCGAGTCGCTTACCTGCTTATAATGCAAAATTTGCGAATGAAATTTCTTTTTCTTACCAAAATGGTGAGCTTATTGCGAATAACCCTACACCTTATCATATAACCATGGTGAATTTAGCTGTGGCCGATAATCCACTTCCAGCAAGCATAATGATAAATCCGTTATCTCAATTAGTGTTAGGAAAAGTAAAAAATAATGCAAGCATAATTTCATTCCAAACAATTAATGATTATGGCGCACAGACAGCTGTATTAAAAAAAGACATTTCTCATTAATGATTACATCTGCTTCAAGCTTATTGGTCAAAAAACATGATTAATAAAAATACAGTTTATTCTTTCTTTTATGGTGCCATCACAATATCAATGGCTTTGCCATTTTTGGCATACAGCACAAACCGATTTAATCCTGCATTTTTGGCTGACTCTTCTGATTCAGTGGCTGATTTAAGCTATTTTGAAGCTGGAAATAGTATCAAACCCGGAGATTATCCACTTGATATTATTATTAATCATGAATATCTAAGAACAGAGAGTATTCATTTTATTAGTCAAGATAACAATGTAATTCCTTGTTTAAATAAATCTTTTTATCAATCATTAGGGATTAATACTAAAATATTTTCTGATATTGAAAATGCCTCAGATAATAAATGCATTAATATTGAAGACATTATTCCTAACTCTGTTGTTAATTATGATCTTGAGAAACAAGCATTAAAAATTCAAATACCTCAAGCCGCTTTAGATCTTAAAGCACGTGGCTATATACCACCCGAGAAATGGGATAACGGTATTACAGCGGGAATATTAAATTATACATTTAGCGGTGCCAACAGTTGGGGAAATTCTCATAATAATAGTTACTATCTAAATCTACGTAGCGGGATCAATATTGGTGCTTGGCGATTAAGAGATTATTCCACTTGGAATTCATCAAATGGAAAAAACCAATGGAACCATATCAGTACCTATCTTCAACGCAATATTGTGTCATTAAAAAGCCAATTACAAATTGGCGACAGTTATACGTCATCAACACTTTTTGACAGTATTAATTTCAGAGGTATTTCCTTAGAAAGCGATGACACGATGTTGCCTGATAGCCAAAGAGGCTTTGCCCCTATTGTTAGAGGAATAGCGAATAGTAATGCCAAAGTCGTTATAAAACAAAATGGCTATATTATTTATCAAACCTTTGTCGCTCCCGGAGCATTTGAAATTAAAGATCTCTATCCAACATCAAATAGTGGAGATCTTTATGTCTCTATTGAAGAAAACGACGGCAGTACGCACGATTATATTGTGCCGTATTCTGCTGTACCCGTTTTGCAACGAGAAGGCCAAAAACAATTTGTTATTCAAGCGGGTGAAATTCGCCAAAATAACCAAAATAAAAAACCACGTTTTTTACAAAGTCATCTGATTTATGGATTACCTTATGACACTACAGCATATGGCGGGGCTTTAGTTACAGCAGATTATCAATCTTATGCACTTGGAGCCGGTAAAAATATGGGCACCTTAGGTGCATTGTCTACGGACATCACTTTTGCTCATAGCAAGTTGCCTGATGACTCAACATCTGAAGGCTACTCTTTACGTTTTCTCTACGCAAAATCACTCAACCAATTTGGTACTAATTTTCAGTTATTAGGTTATCGCTATTCCACGTCTGGATTTTACACACTAGAAGAGACCCTGAACACACGTATGTCTGGTTATCTCTATGAAAATAATCAACAAACACCTTCACGTTATTTTGATTTGCGTAATCATAAAAAAGGCAGCCTACAAATCAATTTATCACAACAACTAGCTGATTATGGCTCTGTTTTTATGACAACACATTGGCAAAACTATTGGGGAACAAATGAGAAAAACGTCTTAATCCAAACGGGTTATAACGGTAATATAAAAGGGCTCTCTTATAACATTATTTATAGTTATAACCGAATGATGAACAGCGGAGAACGAGACCAAACACTCTCTGTTGGGGTTTCTATTCCGTTGCAACTTCTTATGCCTTCCAGTTATCAACCAATAAATAGTGCTTATCTCACTTATAACTACAGTCATAATAATAACGGTTATTCTGCACATAACGCGGGCGTTGCAGGCACACTACTTGATGACAATACATTAAATTACAGTGTCCAACAGGGATATAGCAATCAAGGCGGCAGTTATACAGGAAGCGCTTCTCTTGGATATCAAAGCCGATATGGCAATTTGAATGCGGGTTATAACTACCATCAAGATGCTCAACAACTCAATTATAGCCTCGCTGGCGGTATGTTATTACATAGTGAAGGAGTCACATTAAGTCAGCCATTAAGCGCCAATACCATTTTAGTTGATGCGGGTAAAACACCGGATGTACCTATTGATAATGCAACCGGTATTTATACTGATTGGCGAGGATTTGCTGTTATTCCTTATGCCACAGCGTATCGCCAAAATAAAGTTGCCCTAGATACCACGACACTCCCAGATAATGTCGAAATTGAACAAAATATTCAGCAAGTTATCCCGACACAAGGTGCTGTTATTAAAGTTAATTTTGATGCAAAAACAGGCTATCGCTTATTACTGACACTAAGACAACAAGGACGCCCTCTGCCTTTCGGTGCAATTGCAACAGATAAACAAAATCATCTCTCTGGCATTGTGGGGGATGACGGATTGCTCTATCTCTCTGGCGTCCCTAGCTCTGGCGTATTAGATATTCGCTGGGGAAATGAATCAACCCAATATTGCCAAGTTCATTATCAATTACCTCAAAAGCAACATAACGAGCCCTTTGTAAAAATGACACAGGAGTGCCAATAATGCGCAAATTAATACTTATTTTGGCTTTATTGCTACTTTCCATAAGCAAAGGCAATACTTATGACACTTTGATTCAAATTAATGCCAGAGTGACAGGCAATACTTGCACTGTAGAAACCAATTCAAAAACAATTACAGTGAAATTAGGTAATATTGCCACTAAAGATTTCACGTCAACGACCATTGCTCAACAACGTACGCCTATTATCCCTTTTAGTATTAAGTTGGTAGATTGCCAACCCGAAGCCAGTGGCGTGAAAGTCAATTTTAAAGGAACACCATCTACGGCGGATAATACATTACTCGCCATTAATCAAGATGGGGCTCAAGGTGTCGCAATTGCACTTATGGATGAGTCAGGCACACCTATTGCAATCAATGAACAAAGCCAATCTTACCTGTTATTGCCAAATCAAGATAACACTCTGCAATTTTACGCTCGTTATGTCGCAACACACCTGCCAGTCACCTCTGGGCAAGCCAATGCGACTACAACTTTTTTACTGGAGTACCAATAATGAAATATTCCCTTTATTCCCTAACATTACTGGTCTCTTTATCGTTGCTCCCTCAAAAAAGGGTATGGGCAGTAGCAGATCCTCTTATCGTATCTCCTGTACCAATGAATTTTGATGGTGCTGCAGATGGTACACCAGCAGGGACCCCCATCACGTCAACATGGATTGGAGAGACATCTGTTCATAACGGCTTTAAATGTGAAAATAAATTTCTACAAAAATGCTGGGTTGAAACGCTCTATGCTAATGCACTGGGTTCAAAAATAAGTGGGATCTATTATTACGAAGGGAGTAATCGATATCCGGTTTATTCGCTAGCTGGCGTAAAAGGCATTGGTTACGCCTTTGGTTTAAAAGATAACAATGACAATGTTTCTTATGTCCCTATTGATGTCGGCACGGGCTCTAGTGCAACTATTATTTATCCAGCCGTAGGCTCTACCGTAAATAAAGGTGTAGACCGAGTTTCATTAAAAGCAAAAGTAGTATTCGTTGTTACTGATGAGCACTTAGAAACGGGTGTTTATACTATTCCTTACACCGTGATTGCGAATACTTGGTCTGAATATGGTGGAGGACATAAAGGAAATAACACATCACTTGTCGCAATAAATCCGGTGACAATCACCATTAAAGCCAGAGGTTGCACAGTAAATACCAAAAATCTGACTTATGAATTAGGTGATATTTCAATGCGAGATATGAGCACTATCGGCTCAACATCAAAAACACAAACAAAGCCTATTTCAGTGAATTGCGACACCAATGTGCATTTATATGCCAGCATGACTGACCAATCTACTTATTCTAATAATACAGATATTCTTACATTAACATCAGACTCAGATGCATCTGGTATTGGTATTCAATTTTTCTTTAATGATAACCCAACACCTGTGACTTATGGGCCAGACATTAGTGCTACGGGGCAACCCAATCAACGTTTACTTCATATAACAACATCTAATAACGAAAACTACACATTAAACCTGTCAACCCGATATATCACGACTGGAACACTAAAACCTGGTAAAGCAAACGGGTTAGCCAGTCTGACTTTTTCTTATCAATAATGATTTGAATTTTTAAGGCTGATAAATGATAGATAACAGCAAAACCATTAATTTTCGTATAGGCCAGCGAATACGCCATTTACGAAAAAAGTTAAAATGTTCGGGAACTGTATTTGCTAAAAGATTAGAGATAAGCCAGCAACAGCTTTCTCGTTATGAACGCGGAACAAATAGGATCAGTATCGAGTTAATTTATCGTATCTCTGAAAAATTTGATGTTCATATTAGTTATTTTTTACAAAGTAATTATATATCTAGCATTGAACAACACCGAAAAACTCAAGAAAAAAATAATCAATTAATTGCCGAAAGCTGTATTAAAAATGACTTTAATTGAACATAGTTTATTTTTCTCATTACAAACTCTCTTTTACTTCTCTTTTATTTTTCGCTAAATAAAATGACTTTTCTTCTGTTATAAAAAAGCCACCTTTAAGGTGGCTTCAGCATAAGAATCAAATTCAATTAACGTCCAGCTTTCAGTTTTTGGTAATAGCTTTCATATAATACAGTTGCATCACCAACATCATTTTGCCATTCACCTTTATTGATAATCTCTTCACTTGGATAAAGTGAACTATCTTTTGTAATGGTATTAGGTAGTAATTTTTGTGCTGCTAAGTTTGGTGTTGGATAACCAATGTTTTCAGCTACTTTTGCTGCGATTTCTGGACGTAATAAGAAATCGATAAGTTTATGAGCACCGTCGACATTCTTAGCATTAGCAGGAATAGCTAAACTATCCATCCAGAAAATTCCACCTTCTTCTGGCCACACCATTTCAATTGGCGCACCCGCATCGCGAGCAATAAATGCAGAACCATTCCAAATCATCCCTAAATTAACTTCCCCTTGCATATAAGGGTTAGCGGGATTATCTGAGTTAAAAGCTAATACATTCGGCATGAGTTTTTGTAGCTCTTTATAGGCCTCTTCGATCTCTTTAGGATCAGTCGTATTACCTGAATAACCTAATTTTAATAATGCTATTTGGAAAACTTCACGAGCATCATCGGTTAATAATAAGCTATCTTTATATTCAGGCTTCCATAAATCTGCCCATGAAGTAATGCTACTCACATCAACTTCATCGCTATTAATACCAATAGCGGTCGCCCCCCAAATATAAGGAATAGAGTAATCATTTTCTGGGTCGAAGGGTTTATGTAATAAACTAGGATCGAGATTATCAAAATGCGTTAATTTCGATTTATCGATTTTTTGTAACATTCCTTCATGACTCATTTTAGAAATAAAATAAGTGGAAGGAACCACCAAATCATAAGCCCCTTCTTTATAGGTCTTTAACTTGGTATACATACTTTCATTGGACTCATAGGTGGAATAGATCACCTTAATCCCAGTTTCTTTCGTAAACTGTTCAAGCAAACCAGGCGGCACATACTCCGTCCAGTTGTAGAAATATAATGTCTTACTATCATCAGCCGATGCTGTGCCGATACTTAATGCCATTACGCTAGCAGCAAGTACAGAGGACCACTTTTTCATTTATGTTTCCTTCAGTGGTTGATGCGTTAATATCAAATAGGCAGCAAGCCTACCTCCAACAGATTGGTCATAAAGACCCCAATAAGTGCAAAAAACTTGCACTAATACATGTCATTACGCTTTGCCAGTTCGGTCTCTTAAGATCAACTGGCTAATTAACACTAATACTAAGGATAGACCTAAAAGGATGGTTGCAAGCGCATTCACCTCTGGTGAAACCCCTACTTTTACCATTGAGTATATTTTCAATGGTAAAATTTCATAGCTTGGGCCTGTCACAAAAGAGGATACCACCACGTCATCCATGGATAACGTAAAGCTTAATAACCAACCTGAAGCCACTGCTGGCATCGCAAGTGGCATAATGATTTTACGTAGAATAGTAAATTCACCTGCCCCCAAATCTTTAGCAGCTTCCAACATTTTTACATCAAATCCACTTAATCGTGAGTAAACCGTCACCACAACAAAAGGTAGACAAAATGTAATATGTGAAAATAAAAGCGACCAAAATCCCAATGAAACTCCAAGGATCATAAACAACACAAGTAATGAAATCGCCATCACAATATCAGGCGACATCATTACGACAAACAGCATACCACCGACAAATTTTTTGCCACGAAAGCGGTAGCGATAAAGCGCAACTGCCGCTAATGAGCCAATGAGTGTAGCAAATGTCGCGGAAGTAACTGCCATCGTTAATGAATGCCCTGCTGCTTGAAGTAGGCTGTCATTATTAAATAAAATGGCATACCAATCTGTGGTAAACCCTTTCCAATTAATCCCGAAACGTGATGAGTTAAAAGAGTTAACTATCAGAATAATAATCGGGATATAAAGATACGCGTAAATAATGGACATAAATCCACCACGCAATAACCGTCCTATCATTCTATTTCTACCTTCTTATGCAGTAGCTTCACGGCTCGGTAATACACAAACAGCATTAATCCCATCACCAATGTTAAGCAAATACTAGTTGCTGCGCCGAAAGGCCAGTCACGAATATTTAAGAATTGGCTTTTAATTACGTTACCAATTAATAAGTTTTTCGCGCCCCCCATTAAATCCGCAACAAAGAATAAGCCCATTGCAGGTAACATCACAAGTAAACAACCCGCAATGATGCCTGGCATCGTTAATGGAATAATGATGCGAATAAAGGTTTGCAGTTTATTAGCACCTAAATCACGCGCAGCTTCTAAACAAGGTTTATCTAACTTTTCAATGCTGGAATAGAGTGGCAACACCATAAAAGGTAATAAGATATAAACCAGCCCCAGCACAACCGCTTCTGGGGTATAGATAATTCTTAGTGGTTTATCAATGAGTCCAACCCACAACAGGAATTCATTAAAATAACCTTTGGTACTTAGGAATATCTTTAATCCATAAATACGAATAAGCGAATTTGTCCAAAAGGGTACAATCAATAGAAACAACATTAATGGCTGTATTTTCTTAGGCATTTTTGCAAGGAAATAAGCAAAGGGATAACCTAATAATAAACAAGCTAATGTTGCCACTACCGCCATATTAATAGAATGTAGCAAGACTTCTGCATACATGGGATCAAATAAGCGATAGTAGTTATCGAGTGTAAAGACCATCTCGACAAGATTGGCATCATCTCGCGTCAAGAAACTGGTCGCAATGATCATGATATTCGGCAAGAAGACGAACACCATCAACCAACCCACCACACCGGTAATGACGATGTTTTGAAATAGTTTACGTGTTTTCTTCATCTGCCAGTACGACCTCCCAGCTTTCAACCCAAGTCACCGCAATTTTTTGGTCTAACGAGTGATCAACATCTGGATCATCTTCATTAAAGAACTCACTAACCATCACCATCTTGCCATTTTCCATTTCAACAACAGAATCTAGCGTCATGCCTTTATAATTACGCTCACGAACATAACCAATTAATCCCGGCAGATTTTCAAGATCGTGAATTTCTTCAACACGAAGATCTTCAGGTCGAAGCAATACTTTGAGTGACTGGTTTTCTGTCACCGGTAATGTAGTATAAATATCACATTCATGTCCTTCTACATCAGCACGAATACGCGCATCATCAATACGATGCAGAACACGGGCATCAAAGATATTAATTTCACCTATAAATTGCGCAACAAATAGATTTGTTGGCTCTTCATAAATTTCACGCGGTGTCCCATCTTGCTCAATACGCCCTTCTCTCATCACCACGATCCGATCTGACATCGTCAGTGCCTCTTCTTGATCATGAGTCACGAAAATAAAGGTTATTCCTAATTTACGTTGTAAGGCTTTTA
This sequence comes from Proteus sp. G2626, assembly GCF_009915985.1. Classification (NCBI taxonomy): domain Bacteria; kingdom Pseudomonadati; phylum Pseudomonadota; class Gammaproteobacteria; order Enterobacterales; family Morganellaceae; genus Proteus; species Proteus sp. G2626. Next base: position 383,931 of record NZ_JAABNH010000007.1, read on the forward strand.
ATTCATTTTGCATCTGTTTACGTAATTTGTAATCCAGTGCAGATAATGATTCATCAAGCAACAACACTTTAGGTTTATTGACAACAGCACGTGCAATAGCGACACGTTGTTGTTGTCCGCCAGACAGGTGTGCAGGTCGACGTTGTGCGAAATTTTCAAGTTGCACCATACGTAACGCTTCTTCTACGCGAACATTAATCTCTTCAGCAGGCGTTTTTTGCATACGAAGACCAAATGCGACGTTTTCAAAAACAGTCATATGAGGGAACAGTGCGTAACTTTGAAAAACCGTATTTACAAAACGTTGTTCCGCGGGAATATCCGTAATATCCTGCCCATCTAGGATAATTTGCCCATCGTCAACGTCTTCTAAACCCGCTATTAAACGCAAAACCGTCGTCTTACCACAGCCCGAAGGACCGAGGATGGTTAAAAACTCGCCATGGTTGATAGTGAGATCGAGGCGGGAAATAATTTGTTTTCCGTCGAAACCTTTACTTAAGGATTTTAATTCGACAACTGGTATCAGAGATGTTTTCTCAGTCATTTAAGGTAATACTCTATCCCGAAGAATAATGCAGATAGAACCGCCACTGGAAAAGACTGTGTGAGCTGCCGGAGCATTATGCTCCACAGAAGCCCAAAACCAGCGACGCCGTATGTATAGTACAAGCGGAAAATGATAAACGTAGTGGCGTGAAATTGAAAGTAAAAAGGCGCATAAACAATGAAAAACTATTCATATTTAAGTTTTTCATCATAAATCTGGCTCTTTACGATTTATGGAAAAAATACAATAAAATCAAAGTACTATTAATTCATATAAATCATAAAAATCAACTAAGTTTATGATTAAATAATTTTCCTATTATAAGTTGTCTTATTGTCTTATTTTTCTATAAAAACTTATTATTACATTTATTAACAACATAATTTTATAGCAATCATTGAGTTCATAAAATTTATTAAATTACCCTTTTTTAGATTATAATCTTATCACAATAAGAAAAACTTTATATATCATGCACATATATATTTAAAATTAAGAACACCTCCTAATATTAAGAGGTGTTAAAGAGAAAATGATTCTATTTAATGATATTTTATTCGCTTTTTTAAATACAGAATCGCATTATTAACATTAGGTAAAGGGCCTATTTTGTCATTTAACTGTGGAAAAGTCCCCGTTCTAATTAATAAATCACGCATTTGTATTGGTGTTAATACACTGTTTGTATGATTTTTATACCAAGACTGGATCACCGCAGCGGCTCCCGCAACTAAAGCACTCGCTGACGATGTTCCACTAAAATTAGCCGTATAAGTATGATTGTCATCACTTCTAAAGAGATCACCATAACCTGCAGTTGCCACATCTTCTCCCCAAGCTTGTACATGAATAGGTGAGCCATGCGTTGAAAAAGGTAAGCGATTTAATGTATAAGGCGAGCCCGCACCAACACGTATCGAATTATTATCATTACGTTGACGATAACTTTCATAAGCAGGTAAATCGAGATCCACCCCCCCATTACCCGCCGCCATAATCACAATGATACCCGCATCTGTTAATGCACGAGTCGCTTCCCAAATATGCATTTCATAATCGGCAGGAACATAAGCTTGATGCTCACAGATTGTCTGCATTTCATATAAAACAATATCACCTGCATGTAATATACGTTTACTGGCAATAATTGCATCAATACGGCCACAGGTTAATTCAGAGATGGCGTAAAACATATCGAGTTTATACGCAAGTCCAGTGATCCCCTTACCATCTTTTTTTCCCATTATTAATCCAGCCACCGCAGTACCGTGATCAGCTTGACTCGTTTTTTCATTAAAAGGTAACAATGATGTAATGTTATCTGTTGATAAATCATGGTGAGAAAGGTTGAAGTCCCATTCAATATCAGCAACTTGAACTCCTTGCCCATAGGCTTCTTGTTTCCATGCTCCTAATACTCCCAACCCTATAATTTTATTAATATTGACTGTTTTTTCTGGCTCATATAAATATTGCTGATATTGAGTAAAATCAGGCGTAATATTGGGAGGTTCAATAGGTTGTATCGGTACCGTTTGCACATACTCAATATCAGGGTGTTGCTTTAATATTGTAATGAGATTATCTAATGAATAAATATTATTATCTGGTAAATTAAGATAATAATATTTATTTAATTCATGACAATTTATTGAAATAGAATTCATATTATTTTTAGGAGGTAATTGATAAGCAGAGGAAATAACAGGAACTAAAGATATATTAGATAAAAAAGAATTATGTTGACCATGATAAAAAGGCAGTGATAAATTTTTATGTTCAACTTCAAGATTATTTATTCTATTTAATTTTATAAGGATCTTTCTTTTAATGTTCATATTCAATGCTCCTTTTATTATTTTTTCGCTTTTATAACGTAAAATATTGAGCACTGACTATTTCTATTTTTAATAGAGATGATGAAAAAAATATATATTATAAAAATAATAATGAGCCTATCTCAGCTTAACAAACTCAATATTATTTTGATGATCTTTATTAGCTAAAATCCATATGTAGACGTAGTTTACCACAACAACAACATTTAAATAAATAACCCTGGCATTCACCATCATTCCATAAGCGCTCTGATAAATCAGGAAGTTCAAAACCAATCTCTTTAATATCTTGTTCTAAAGAAGCAAATTGTTCTAATTTATCTTTGATATCGTCCCATTCTACATAATCAATAAAGGCACAAGGTTCATCGCAATGTATTAGCCAATGTTCTTGTTGCCAGCCATGATAACCAGGCGTCCGTTTTGTTAATTCATCGAGTTTGTTTTTATCTATAGGAGGTAAAGTAGAACCACAATACTCCCCATCTTCGTCATAGAGAACTTCTCCGCCTTCAATGCTTGCACTATCTTGAAATTCACCATCAAACTTTTCACTGGCTGAACCATCAGCAATACACCAAGGGCATAGTGCATCAATATCTTCGACTGAATAGAAAGGACTACCATAACAAATATCAGTTTCTTTTCCACAACAATCACATACAACAGTATCATTCATAATAAAAGCTCCTGTTTTTACAGGTTCAGGATGATATTTAAAATAAGGTAATGCTCTTTTTTCAGTTGACATATATTTTCCTATTTTATTTTCCTAATTACTCATCTTCTGTTTAGTAAAATAATCCTAACCGTAGATCCATCATGTGTAAGTGATTCTCTATGCTATAATGTGCGCTTATTTTATCTCCTCCATAAATGAGAGATAACCAACGCCTAAATAGATGAAAGAATTACAGCATGTCAGAAATTACAGAACTCAATAAACTAACAGAAAATCATTATGTTAATAACCATTCAAAAAATTATAATTTGAATCGTTTTTCTGTTGCGCCGATGTTGGATTGGACTGATCGCCATTGTCGTTATTTCTTTCGTCAACTCAGCAAAAATACGTTGCTTTATACTGAAATGGTCACAACAGGTGCCATCATTCATGGCAAAGGCGATTACCTAAAGTACAGTGATGAAGAACACCCAGTTTCATTACAATTGGGCGGAAGCGATCCGCACGCTTTAGCACAATGCGCAAAATTAGCGCAAGAGCGTGGTTATGATGAAATCAACTTAAATGTGGGTTGTCCTTCAGATCGCGTACAAAATGGACGCTTTGGCGCTTGTTTAATGGGAGATGCACAACTCGTCGCAGATTGTGTAAAAGCCATGCGTGATGTAGTTGATATTCCGGTTACTGTAAAAACGCGGATTGGGATCGACGAACAAGATAGCTATGAATTTTTATGTGATTTTATTGATACTGTTAGCCGTGATAACAATTGCGATACCTTTATTATCCATGCACGTAAGGCATGGTTATCAGGTTTAAGCCCTAAAGAAAACCGTGAAGTTCCCCCTTTAGATTATCCTCGTGTTTATCAATTAAAACGTGATTTCTCGCATCTTACTATGGCTATTAATGGCGGTATTAAATCGCTAGAAGAGGCAAAAGAACACTTAAAATATATGGATGGTGTGATGGTTGGACGTGAAGCCTATCAAAACCCGTCTATTTTAGCGTATGTTGATCATGAACTCTTTGATAGTCGGTTACCGATTGCTGATACAGTCACCGCCGTAAAAGCAATGTATCCTTATATTGAAAAAGAGCTCTCTCAAGGGACTTATTTAGGCCATGTCACTCGTCATATGCTAGGAATTTTCCAGGGTATTCCAGGCGCAAGGCAATGGCGACGTCATTTAAGTGAAAATGCCCATAAGCAAGGCGCTGATTTATCTGTATTAGAAAATGCACTCAAATTTGTGACTGAAAAATAATTTCAAAACAAAAAACCAGCCATAATAGGCTGGTTTTTTTATTATTAAAGCAATGAGAAGAAACGATTATAATTTGCTACTAAATAAGCAATTTGAAATTCAAATGCTTCTTTAACTTCGCGTTTTCCGTCTTCTGTTCCTTCTTTCTTTTTTATATCAAAAAATGCATTTTGCATTAATTGAACTGAGACATCCATTGATTTTTGAAATGCAGATAAATTATTATTTTCACCAAATCGTTCAAATAACATCTCTATTTTTTCATCTGCAACATCGCGAATAAATTGTAATTCAACATTACTAACTTTATTATCTTCATAAATAAAATCAATAAAATCTTTCAATTCATCTTTTTGCATAAACATTCCCTATTTAATTAATAGAACCGTGGAAACGCAAATTAAAATAGATGAGAATAAAAATAAATCTAAAATAATTTAAAAGGTTTTTTTTTGACAATGAAGATAGATATCAATTATCTTTACGAATAATAAATAAATATTTAAAACCTGTTTAATTTATTTCAAACAGGTTTTGGTGTTGATTAACATTAATTAAGGAATAAGCAGGCTTGAGCCTTGAGACTGTCGACTTTCAAGATAACGATGTGCCTCTTTTGCATCAGCTAAAGCAAATTTTTGATTATCTGGCACACTAACATCAATTTTACCGCTTCCGATTAACGCAAATAGTGCTTCACTTGCAGCATCTAGCTCTTCACGTGTTGTGATATAACCCGAAATGGATGGGCGCGTAACATATAAAGAACCTTTTTTGTTTAGAATGCCTAAATCAACACCTGTCACTGCACCCGACGCATTACCAAAACTCACCATTAAACCGCGGTGTTGTAAACAATCTAATGAGTCTAACCAAGTCGCTTTACCGACAGAATCATAAACAACCGGCACTTTTTGGTTATTAGTCAGCGCTAATACACGTTCCACAATCGACTCAGTTTGATAATTAATCACTTCCCATGCACCTGCGGCTTTTGCTTTAGCAACCTTTTCATCACTACCTGCTGTACCAATCATGTTTGCACCAATTGCTTTCGCCCATTGGCTTGCAATTAAACCAACGCCACCAGCAGCTGCGTGGAATAAGAAGGTTTCACCTGCTTGTAATTTATAGGTTTCATTGAAGAGATAATAAACCGTTAATCCTTTTAAGAAAGAGGCTGCGGCTTGTTCAAAAGAGATATTATCTGGCAGACGTGCCACTTTATTTTCTGGTACATTATGCGTATCGCTATAAGCCCCTAGCGGAGATTGCGCATACACAACTCTGTCCCCTTCTTTTAGTGAAGTCACTTTAGCGCCTGTTTTGATAATAATGCCCGCAGCTTCAGTGCCTAATCCACTAGGGAATTGGCTTACAGGGTATAGCCCACTACGTACATAAGTATCAATATAGTTAATACCAATTGCCTTGTTGGCAACCTGAACTTCGTGATCACCAAGAGGAGCCAGTGTAAATGTTGCTAGTTCGAGAACATCAGCACTGCCATGAGCTGCAAATTGAATGCGTTTAGCCATTGCTATCTCCTTTATAGGATGAGGGGTTAAATAAGCGAGCTCTAAAGACCTTTATAGATAATGACAAAGGATAGCTATTTCTACAAGGCACAGATAATTGGGTTAGCGTATACTAGAGCGTACTGATACTTTTTCGATTTTTATGCAGGATTTATGGCCAGAAATAAGACCACTGACAAGCTGATGTCTGATATCAAAGACCGACAAATGGAGGGATTAAAGCTACCTCCCCATTCGCTGGAAGCAGAGCAGTCCGTGTTAGGCGGTCTGATGATAGATAACGAACGTTGGGATAATGTTTCTGAACGTGTTACCGCAGAAGACTTTTATAGTCGACCTCATCGTACTATTTTCTCGCAAATGCAACGCTTACTGGAATTAGGTAAACCTATTGACCTGATTACATTATCCGAAGCATTAGAACAAAATGCCGAACTAGACAGCGTGGGGGGATTTGCTTACTTAGCTGAGCTTTCAAAAAATACGCCAAGTGCGGCGAACATTAACGCTTATGCGGATATCGTCCGAGAACGTGCGGTTGTTCGCGATATGATAAAAGTTGCCAACGAAATTGCAGATGCCGGTTTTGATCCTCAAGGACGCACCAGTGAAGATCTACTCGACTTTGCTGAATCAAGAGTATTCCAAATCGCTGAAACTCGAGCTAATAAAGACGAAGGCCCTAAAGCAATAGAAACAATTTTAGAAGAAACTGTTGAAAAAATAGAACAGCTCTATCAAAAACCTCACGATGGTGTCACTGGGGTTTCAAGTGGTTATCAAGATCTTGATAAGAAAACCGCAGGATTACAGAAATCAGATTTAATTATTGTCGCGGCACGTCCTTCTATGGGTAAAACCACATTTGCCATGAACTTATGTGAAAATGCGGCAATGACAGAAGAAAAACCCGTACTTATCTTCAGCTTAGAGATGCCCGGCAACCAAATCATGATGCGTATGTTGGCATCATTATCTCGTGTCGATCAGACCAGAATTCGTACAGGCCAGCTTGATGATGAGGATTGGGCGCGTATTTCAAGCACCATGGGTATTTTACTTGAAAAACGCAATATGTATATCGATGACTCATCAGGTTTAACACCAACAGAAGTACGCTCTCGTGCTCGTCGAATTTATCGTGAACATGGCGGTTTAAGCCTTATCATGATTGACTACTTGCAGCTAATGAGAGTACCTTCATTATCTGAAAACAGAACACTAGAAATTGCTGAAATTTCTCGTTCTTTAAAAGCATTAGCTAAAGAATTACAAGTTCCTGTGGTTGCTCTATCACAGTTAAACCGTAGTTTGGAACAGCGTGCTGATAAACGCCCTGTTAACTCCGACTTACGTGAATCAGGCTCTATTGAGCAGGATGCTGACCTTATCATGTTTATTTACCGCGACGAGGTTTACCACGAAAGTAGCGATTTAAAAGGTGTTGCAGAAATTATCATCGGTAAACAACGTAACGGCCCAATTGGTACAGTAAGGCTTACCTTTAACGGTCAATGGTCACGCTTTGATAACTATGCTGGTCCTGCTTACGACGATGAATAATCACTAACCTTGACTTAATTAAAGGAAGTATTGAAATAATATGAAAGCGGCAACCGCAGTGATAGATCGCCGCGCTCTGCGTCACAATTTTCAGCATGTGAGAGACTATGCCCCACATAGCCACCTGATAGCTGTCGTGAAAGCAAACGCTTATGGTCATGGGTTATTAGAAACAGCATATACCTTAATGGATAATGCTGATTGTTTTGGTGTTGCACGTATTGGTGAAGCATTAACCTTACGAAGTGGGGGTATTGTCAAACCCATTCTCCTGCTAGAAGGCTTTTTTGATGTCGTTGATCTACCTATTTTAGTCGTCAACCATATTGAAACCGTTGTTCATAGCCAAGAACAATTAGAAGCATTAGAACAGGCTGACTTAGATGAACCCGTTAAAGTATGGATGAAAATCGATACGGGTATGCACCGTTTAGGAGTACGTCCTGAAGACGCGCAAGCCTTCTATTTACGGCTTTCCGCCTGCAAAAATGTACAACAACCTATCAATATTGTGAGCCATTTTAGTCGTGCTGATGAACCCGATGTTCCTGAGGCGACACAAAAACAAATCTCACTATTTCAAGATTTTATTCAAGATAAAGCCGGTGATAAGTCTATCGCAGCTTCTGCTGGTATTTTATTTTGGCCTCAAGTCCATTATCAGTGGGTTCGCCCCGGCATTATCACTTATGGTATCTCTCCTACTGGTGATGAAAGAACGGGAAAAGACTTTGGCTTAATTCCTGCAATGACGCTAAAAACAAGCCTGATCGCTGTTCGTAAGCATAAAGCCGGTGAGCCTGTTGGTTATGGTGGCACATGGGTAAGTGAAAAAGACACTTATCTTGGCGTTATCGCCATTGGTTATGGTGATGGTTATCCTCGCAGTGCACCTTCAGGTACTCCTGTGTGGATCAATGGTCGAAAAGTGCCTATTGTGGGTCGTGTTTCGATGGATATGATCAGCGTCGATTTAGGGACTGAACTGATTGATAGTGTTGGTGATGAAGCTATTTTATGGGGAGATGTGTTGCCCGTAGAAGAAATTGCCAAATATAGTGGTATTAGCGCCTATGAGTTGATTACTAAATTAACCTCGCGCGTCATCATGGAATACCTAGACGAACAATAATACACACGATATTGTATCCCTATGACACACTAAAAGTGATTGGAGAAGAAGCCGTGTTTCAACAGGTTGAAGCGTTTCCGGGAGATCCGATTCTCTCATTGATGGATGTTTATAACAAAGACCCACGTCAGGATAAAATTAATTTAAGCATTGGTCTTTATTATGACGAAGAAGGCAAGACCCCTATTTTAGGAACAGTTTCAGTTGCACGTCAGCAACTCAATGCCATGACACCCACCGCAACACTTTATTTACCAATGGAAGGGCTGGCGCCTTATCGTAGCGAAATTCAAGATCTCCTTTTCGGTGCAGATAATCCTCTAATTGCAGAAAAGAAAATTGCCACAATCCAAACACTAGGTGGATCAGGTGCATTAAAAGTGGGTGCTGATTTTCTGCATCGCTATTTCCCAAGATCAGAAGTGTGGATAAGTGATCCAACTTGGGATAATCATGGTTCTATTTTTGCTGGCTCAGGTTTCAAAGTGAATCACTACCCTTACTTTGATCCTGAAACCAAAGGCGTAAAATTTGAAGCTCTGTTAGATTGCTTTAAAAAACTACCCGAAAAAAGCATTGTATTAATGCACCCATGTTGCCACAACCCAACAGGTTCTGATCTGACTAAAGATCAATGGGATCAAGTCACTGAAGTATTAAAATCTCGCCAAGCCATTCCATTCTTAGATATTGCTTATCAGGGATTTGCCGAAAACTTAGAGGATGATGCTTACGCTATTCGGACTATGGCAAAAGCAGGATTACCGATACTTATCAGTAACTCTTTTTCAAAAATATTTGGGATCTACGGTGAACGCGCAGGCGGATTATCCATTGTTTGTGATAATGCCACTGAATGCGAACATGTATTAGGTCAGCTAAAAGCGGGTGTACGCCGTATCTATTCAAGCCCTGCAAACTATGGTGCGCAAATTGTCAACAAAGTGCTGTCAGACCAAGTATTAACCGCACAATGGCAAAAAGAAGTAGCACATATGCGTGATCGCATTAAAGAGATGAGAGTCACTTTAGTGAATGCTTTAAAAGTAGCATTACCTGAAAAGAACTTTGATCACTTATTAACGCAACGTGGCATGTTTAGTTATACCGGTTTTACACAAGCACAAGTTGATAGATTGCGAGAAGAATTTGGTATTTACCTTGTTGGTACAGGCCGTGTTTGTATGGCTGGCGTCAATACAGGAAATGTTCAGCGCATAGCCCAAGCTTTCGCTGCTGTAAGTATTTAAGCCAATCAACGTGATTTCATGATAAAAATACCTGCCTATTCTCATAAGCAGGTATTTCTTTTTACTGCATCACAACATCACTGTCGCTTTAGGTTTTCGCCTTTTATATATTGACAGCTTGCTTCTTTTCCCCAACATTACGACGCGCTTTTTCTTCCATAATCTCAATAATTTGAATATCCGTATGTTGCATTGCACGACTAGCTAATGCACAGAGATTCGCTATTGAGCTATCGACATCGTCACTGACAATACCATCAGTACCCGCAACACTTTGATTTTGCATCGCCATTAATACGGCTTTATAAGCACTCGCTGCACTACTTGATACTTTCATTGCACAGCTATTCGATGCGCCATCACAGATAATGCCACTGATATCACCAATCATACTGTTGATAGACATACTCACTGTGGTGAAATCTTTTGTGAGCAACCATGCCATTCCTGCAGCGGCTCCCATTGAAGCTGTCGTTGCAGCACAAAGAGCAGAAAGGGGGGGAAAATGGCTATGAACATAAATCGCCATTAAGTGTGATAAAACTAACGCACGCAATAAAGTTTCATCATCAGCATGGATAAATTCAGCAACCACCATAACGGGTAATGTTGCAGCAATCCCTTGATTGCCTGAGCCTGAATTACTCATTGCAGGTAATACCGCCCCACCCATGCGAGCATCAGAAGCGGCTGATGCTCTGATCATGATTTCATTAAGTAAATCTTTACCTAACAACCCTTTCTCTTGTTGCAGAATTAATGTACGACCGATTGCTAATCCATAGGTGTTTTTTAGCCCTTCTTCTGATAATGCACCGTTTAAATAGGCTGCATTGAGCATAAACTCAATCTCACTCACTGGCACATTAAGTGCGAAGTTATAGATATCTTCGGCACACACATCAGTAAAAGGTTTTTCATCAGTACATTCACAGTTATTGGCAAATGCGTTTTTATCTTCCTCAAAAACAACGTCACCATTACATTCACAACGAACAACGTGTGTATGCTCTCTGGCGATACTGACAATGGCATAACCAGACTGGCCATACACTTTAGCTTCTGAATACAGGACATCTTCACAGGGGGCTTTTACTCCCACGGTGACACAACCGCCAGAAACCAGAGTTTTAGCTTGAGCGATTGCCTCAGCAGAGGCCTTTAGCAAGACCTCTAATCCAGCTTCTGGATCGCCACCCGTTGCACCCAATGCAGCTGCAATAGGAAGTCCAGCCATTCCCGTTCCTGGTACGGTTACGCCCATTCCGTTTTTCATTAAGTTTGGTGAAACCCAAGCTTCAACACGAACAACTGGCTCGCCTAAAAGTGCGGTAGCTTTAGCCGTAGCCAGTGCTAATGAAATTGGCTCTGTACAACCTACTGCAGGTTTAACACCTTCACGTAGCTGGCGAACAAACTGTGACCATAAATGAGAATTCTTGTTCTGACTCATAATCTAACACCTTGGATTAATTTAGTTTTTAACAACAACGCCTAACTAGAACCGAAGTTGGCGACTATGAGAATGCCAAGAACGGAGAGACACAGAGCAGTAAACCGGTAAAGATAATCAAATAAAGTGATGCACCTTTGTATTTATGTAACATTGGTACTTTGTACACTAAGTAAGCTGGAATAAGACACCCCACCATACCGAAGATTGGGCTACAAATTGAAGTGAAGCTCAACACAGGTGCATTAAGGATGATGGCACCCCATGCGAGTAGCACCGCAAAAACCATGATGCCGTTTTGTACCCATTTTTGGTTGATTTTTTCAGTCGGGATATAACGTTGAAGAATATTCATCACAATCCCTTGTGTTGCTTCACGGAAACCTAGGTAAACACCAAAGAATGCAGTCATTACGGCAAAGATATTAAGCATAACGCTAACAACGGTTACCCAACCGCCAGGGAAGAATTTCGCCGCAATAGCTAATGCTGAAATATTTTGTTCGTAGGCTTTAACGGCTTCATCGTGGCCCATTGCTAGCGTGAATGAGATTGCATAGAAGAAAACTGTACAGAACAACACACCAAACGCGATGTTCATTGCACGTAATGCTTTATGGCGAGCGACTTCACGGTTTTTATTACGGCCACGGTAAGAGATAACCATCGGACTTAATGTTTGAATAAACAGAATTGAAGTCAGTGTAAAAGGTAAGGTGATAATGGCTTCTTTAATTAAACGCCCTACAGGTGGTAACGCGCCCACATTATGTAAATGCCACATACCTATCATTGATAAACCTAATGCAGCAACAACCAATAGTTTTGTCAGCACCATAAAGCTTGATACTTTAAACAATAATTGCTCACCACGAGAAGAGATAGCCACTAAAGCACAAATCAGGATCAAGCCATAGAATGGGTTTTCTGATAACAATCCTTCCGTCACACCAAAAGTTTGTAAATAAGAAGCACTGTCGTTAGTAATTGCCGTTGAATAAACAAACATCCAAATCACTAACATCACAAAGTAAAGCGCACCTAATAAAATACCCCAGTTCTTACCGAGATAGCCCGTAATAACACTTGGATAGTCTTTACATTCAGGAGATTCGGCCAACGTATTAATAAATAGACGTTGGAAAAGATACATCGCTGGATAACCAATAATTGAGGAGAGTAGGAACACCCATAATCCCATAAGACCTACCTGCACAGGTAAAAATACGATACCTGCACCGATAGCCATACCAATACTCATGATAACCCAGCCCACATCATTGCTGTCGAATTTAATAGCTGCGCGCCATTCTTGTTCAGTCATACCTGCGCGACGAGCGCCAGCACTAGTTGCGGGATAGCTTGTGGTCTCTGTTTTTGAGGAAGCCGTTTCCATATTAGTACTCACTTTTTATATTGTAATTGTTAATAGCAAAACGAATTTTGGGGGTAAAAAGATCTATCTAACGTCGCGATATCAAAATAACCTTACTTTTTGCAGGTGTTATTTATTATGGGTAAATGATAGGGAATATTACGGAGAAAAAAGTTGTTATAAATCGTGATAGCCTGAAATGATTTAGAAAAAAATTCCCCCTTAAGGAGAAAAGTAGGATTATCTGTTCAAAGAGCATAGTAAATAATAACCTCCTCTCAAATGCATCCTCAAAAAACAAATAACCAATTGATTTATAAAATAAAATATATATTGTTATACAATAATAGTTAAGTATAACAATTGAAACAAATCACCAAATAAACTGTGCTGTCTATCACGATATACTATGATAATCCTTTCTATTTAGCTTTGTTATATCGTATTTGGTTAAATATGTGTTACAAAACAGCATGAATAACTATTTAATCTACTTTTTTATAAAAAAGTAGATTAATAAAATAAAAATACATAAAGAAGTGAACAGTGAAAAGAGAAGATGTTTTTCAATAGAATTAAATTCTATCATTTATAAGAGATTTACTTTTCTTGAAAAAAGCACCACAAACAACAAAGGCATTATTATTTGTGGCGCTTAGATTATAAGGGAATAAGTACTGTGATATTAATAACCACGCTCTAGAATTGGCTTTAAGAATCTTGCGGTATGTGAACCTTCAAATTCTGCAACTTGCTCAGGTGTACCCGACACCAAAATTTTTCCGCCTCCACTTCCACCTTCAGGACCGAGATCAACAATCCAATCTGCGGTTTTAATAACATCAAGATTATGCTCAATCACCACAATCGTATTACCTTGATCACGCAATTGGTGTAGAACGTCGAGTAGCAGTTCAATATCCGCGAAATGAAGCCCAGTTGTTGGTTCATCTAAAATATATAATGTCTGCCCAGTACCACGTTTTGATAGCTCTTTCGCTAACTTAACCCGTTGTGCCTCTCCCCCTGATAACGTTGTAGCAGATTGTCCTAAGCGAATATAAGACAGCCCAACATCAATCAATGTTTGTAGCTTACGAGCCAGAGCAGGAACAGCATCAAAAAATTCTCTTGCCTCTTCGATAGTCATATCCAAAGCTTCGTGAATATTTTTTCCCTTGTATTTAATTTCAAGGGTTTCACGGTTATAGCGCTGACCTTTACATTGATCACAAGGAACATACACATCCGGTAAGAAGTGCATTTCAACTTTTATAACACCATCACCTTGGCAAGCTTCACAGCGTCCACCTTTTACGTTGAAACTAAAACGACCTGGCGTATAACCACGAGTACGAGATTCAGGAACCCCTGCAAACAACTCACGAATAGGTGTAAAGACACCAGTATAGGTTGCTGGATTTGAACGAGGAGTACGACCTATTGGGCTTTGGTTAATATCAATAACTTTATCGAAATGTTCTAAACCTTCAACATCTAAATAAGGCGCAGGTACGATAGTTGTAGCCCCATTTAATTGACGTTGCGCAATAGGGAATAACGTATCATTGATAAGCGTTGATTTACCAGAGCCTGACACCCCTGTAATACAGGTAAATAAACCGACAGGTAATTTTAGATTTACATTTTTTAAGTTATTACCTTTGGCACCTAAAATCGTCAGCATTTTTTCCCGCTCAACAGGAACTCGTTTATCTGGGATCGCTATACGGCGCTCACCACTTAAGAACTTACCGGTTAATGAATTCGGATTATTGATGATATCTTCAAGTGTCCCCTGAGCAACAATTTCACCGCCGTGAACACCCGCACCTGGGCCAATATCAATAATATGATCAGCAGAACGGATAGCATCTTCATCATGCTCAACAACGATCACGGTATTACCTAAGTTACGTAAGTGGATCAATGTTTCAAGCAAACGATCATTATCTCGCTGGTGTAACCCTATTGAGGGTTCATCTAATACATACATAACACCGACTAACCCAGCACCAATTTGGCTTGCCAAACGAATACGCTGTGCTTCACCACCAGATAATGTTTCAGCTGAACGCGAAAGCGTGAGATAGTTTAAACCAACATTGACTAAAAACTTCAATCGATCACTAATCTCTTTTAAGACTTTTTCTGCAATCTTTGCACGTTGACCGCTAAGCTTTAGATTTTGGAAAAAGGTCATTGCATGGCCAATGCTGTAATCTGCTATTTCAGGCAACGTCGTATTTTCAACATACACATGACGAGCTTCACGGCGTAAACGTGTACCACCACAAGAAGCACAAGAGCGATTACTAATATACTTAGAAAGCTCTTCACGCACTGCGCTTGATTCTGTCTCGCGATAACGGCGTTCCATATTATTTAATACACCTTCAAAAGGATGATGACGAACAACAACATCACCTCTATCGTTAGTGTATTTAAACTCAATATTCTCTTTACCAGACCCCGACAAAATTATTTTTTGAATATTATCAGACAAAGAATCAAAGGGCGCTTCAACATCAAAATGATAATGTTCACCTAATGAGCGCAACATTTGGAAATAGTAGAAATTACGGCGATCCCACCCTTTTATTGCACCGCCAGCAAGAGAGATCTCACGATTTTGGATCACTAAATCAGGATCAAAAAATTGCTGAACGCCTAAACCATCACAAGTAGGACAAGCCCCGGCCGGGTTATTAAAAGAGAATAAACGAGGTTCTAATTCGCTCATACTGTAACCACAAACAGGACAGGCAAAATTGGCAGAAAAAATAATATCTTCTGCATTGTTATCATCCATATCAGAGATAACCGCTGTACCGCCTGAAAGCGCTAATGCAGTTTCAAAAGATTCCGCTAAACGTTGAGCAAGATCATCACGCACTTTAAAGCGGTCAATCACCACTTCAATGGTATGTTTTTTCTGTAATTCTAAGGTCGGCGGATCAGAAAGATCACACACTTCACCATCAATACGAGCACGAATATAGCCTTGAGCTGAAAGATTATTCAGTAACTTAATGTGTTCACCTTTACGCTCTCTCACCACGGGTGCTAACAGCATTAAGCGCTTACCTTCAGGCTGCCCAAGAACATTATCGACCATTTGG
Organism: Proteus sp. G2626; assembly: GCF_009915985.1. NCBI lineage: Bacteria > Pseudomonadati > Pseudomonadota > Gammaproteobacteria > Enterobacterales > Morganellaceae > Proteus > Proteus sp. G2626. The sequence goes on from NZ_JAABNH010000007.1 coordinate 399,705, forward strand.
CTGACCGTTTGTGCCGCTAATGGAATATCATGATCAGGACAACGAGGCTCACCAACACGTGCAAATAAAAGACGTAGGTAATCATGTATTTCAGTAATCGTTCCCACTGTTGAACGTGGGTTATGTGACGTAGATTTCTGTTCAATCGAAATAGCGGGAGACAAACCTTCAATGTGATCAACATCAGGTTTTTCCATTAACGAAAGAAACTGACGAGCATAAGCAGAAAGCGATTCAACATAACGTCGTTGCCCTTCCGCATAAAGCGTATCAAAGGCTAAAGAGGATTTACCTGAGCCAGAAAGTCCCGTAATAACAATAAGTTTATCGCGGGGAATGACCAAATTGATATTTTTTAGATTATGGGTGCGAGCGCCCCGTACTTCGATTTTATCCATGAATATATCCCGGATTGAGAGAGTCGCCGAAAAAGAAATAATCGGATAATTATGACACAAAGTTAACTGAATGGATATACAGTATATATAGTGAAATTGAATGATGATGTAAATCCGTCATTATGAGACAGAAAAATGTCGACAATGTTCACAATTGAGAAATTCATTACTCGTCATATTCAAATTTTAGCGTACGTGATAAACTTATTCGCTTATGATTTCAAAAAATTTACTTTCGCAGGAGTACCTCACATGGCGAGCAGAGGCGTAAACAAAGTTATTCTTATCGGTAATTTAGGGCAGGATCCGGAAATCCGTTATATGCCAAGTGGTGGTGCAGTTGCTAACCTAACACTGGCAACATCAGAAAGCTGGCGCGATAAACAAACCGGTGAAATGAAAGAAAAAACCGAGTGGCACCGTGTGGTAATTTTCGGAAAATTAGCGGAAATTGCAGGCGAATATCTGCGTAAAGGTTCACAAGTGTATATCGAAGGTCAATTACAAACACGTAAATGGCAAGATCAAAGCGGCCAAGACAGATATAGCACTGAAGTTGTCGTTAACATCGGCGGCACAATGCAGATGTTAGGTGGCCGTGGTGGTCAAGATAATGCACCTTCACAAGGTGGTCAAGGCGGTTGGGGTCAACCACAACAGCCACAAGCATCACAACAATTTAGCGGTGGCGCACAATCTCGCCCAGCACAACAACCCGCAGCAACGCCAGCGCCAAGCAATGAACCACCAATGGATTTTGATGACGATATTCCGTTCTAAGATTGCTTAATCTTAAAACCTTTAAAAAATTAACCCAGCTTAGGCTGGGTTTTTTGTTGCTTATCGTCACTACATATCATCCTCTAAAATAGCGTTACAAGATGAAAATTTTTCAATTCAGATACAAAACATCGTTGTTTCCATCAGCATCTTCTTTTAAAAGAAAATTAAGAGCCGAGGTTATTTTCACAAAACCCCACTTTACACAAAGGTTTGCTCTTGAAAAATATGATAGGATTTGGATCATTAACAACGTCTGAGAGCATCTGATCCCCATGAATGAAGAGAAATTGCTCGCTCAGGCAGAAAAGCTCTGCCAGAAACGAGGTGTTCGCCTGACTTCACAACGTCTGGCAGTATTGCGTCTGATAATGCAGCAACCTTCTGCTATCAGCGCATACGACTTATTGGATTTATTACGCCAAGTTGAACCACAAGCAAAGCCACCCACGGTATATCGCGGGCTAGAATTTTTACTTGAGCAAGGATTTATCCATAAAATAGAATCCACCAACAGTTATGTGCTTTGTCATCATTTTGATGATGTTGAACATACGTCAGTAATGCTAATTTGTGACCGTTGTTTATCTGTCACTGAAAAGAACAGCCATAAAATTGAAGATGCGATTTCATTACTGGCAAAAGAGAGTGGATTTCATCTGCGCCACAGCGTAATAGAAATTCATGGGTTATGTTCACAGTGCCATGAAGCACAAGAGTGTACACACCCTGAAGGTTGTCATCATGATCACAGTATGGATGATAATCTAAAGCAGAAAAAAACCGGCGACTATAAGCCTCGTTGATTGCATTACTGCTAGAAATTCTACAAATGAAAAATGCAGATGATTTTGTGGTTTTACCCATCATCTGCATCTTTATAAAATAAGTTGTGTTGACTTATTTTGGTACAAATTACAACCATTCACCGTTACGAATAACCCCTACTGCTAAACCTTCAACAGTAAAGTTTTGCTCGCGTAAATCGACGATAATAGGTGAAAATTCTGGATTTTCTGCATGAAGCTCAATTTTATTACCGCTTTTCTTAAAGCGTTTTACGGTCACTTCATCTTCAATACGTGCCACAATCACTTGCCCGTTATGAACATCTTGCGTTTTATGTACAGCAAGTAAATCGCCATCCATAATACCGATATCTTTCATCGACATACCATTAACGCGCAATAAAAAATCTGCGCTTGGTTTAAATAGCATTGGATCAACTTGATAATGGCTTTCAATATGTTCTTGCGCTAACAATGGTTCACCAGCAGCGACTCGCCCAATTAATGGCAATCCTTCTGGCTCTTCTTCCATTAGCAAACGGATACCTCTAGATGCACCAGAGATAATTTCTATCACACCTTTACGAGCAAGCGCCTTTAAGTGCTCTTCTGCCGCATTTGGTGAGCGAAACCCAAGTTGGGAAGCTATTTCAGCCCGTGTTGGTGGCATACCCGTTTGCGAAATGTGATCACGAACCAAATCGTAAACCTGCTGCTGCCTTGCAGTTAATGCTTTCATTCCGCCCCCTGTTTGTTTATACAGTCAGACTGTGAGTATATACAGGTATATGACGATTTGAAACCTTAAATGAATATAAAATACGCATCTTTGGATTATTCTTCGACAAAAATAGAATTTTTTAACTTTATGCGAAGAAATGTCCCCAAAGAATGGTTACCCAAATAAATAATCCCAATATAATAGCAATAAGAACGGCGGCAGAACCCATATCTTTTGCACGTCCTGATAATTCGTGGTATTCAGATCCAATTCGATCGACAACTGCTTCTATGGCACTATTTACCAGTTCCAAAATTACAACCAATACAACGGAACCAACGAGTAAAATGCGCTCTAGACCACTGACATCAATGAAAAATGAAAGGATAATTGCAACCAAGGTCACAATGACTTCTTGTCTAAAAGCGGCTTCATTTATCCAAGCAGCACGAATGCCTTTGCATGAATAGCCACCAGCTTTGATGATTCGGGTAAGACCTTTATTTTGATTAGTCATAATAAACTCTATCGAAAACAAACGATTATTTTGCCACTTTTCTCTATTAATATTGTCACAGCACCACAGATCTACGAAAGACTTTCTGTTATGCTTTCGAAGTATTGCTAATAAGAGGCTACAACTATTTATGTCAGCTTGGCGTAAACTATATTATAACACATTGAATTTACCACTAAAATTACTGGTAAAAAGTAAACGAGTTCCGACTGATCCTATCACTGAATTAGGGTTGGATTCGTCGCGATCTTTTCTTTATGTGCTGCCTTATCATTCAAAGGCAGACTTACTAACATTAAGACAGCAATGTTTATCTTTAGGATTACCTGATCCACTGAAACCCATTGAGATAAGTGGAACGAAGCTCCCTGCGTATGTCTTTATTGATGACGGCCCAAGAGTATTCCGTTACTACTCACCTGATCCTCGTAAAGATTCCGTGAAAACATTCCACGCTTATCTTGATGCACATCGTAATAATCCGCATCTTGATATCGAAATGTTGCCTGTTTCTGTAATGTTTGGTCGCTCGCCTGGCCGTGAAGGCCACAATGGCGTCCCGCATTTACGTGTGCTTAACGGTATCCAAAAATTTATCGCGATCCTTTGGCTGGGGCGTGACAGTTTTGTTCGTTTTTCACCCACTGTATCAATGCGTGAAATGGCGAACGAACACGGAACTGACACCAGTATAGCGCGAAAGCTTGCCCGCGTTGCGCGTATTCATTTTTCTCGCCAGCGTTTAGCGGCCGTTGGTCCGAAATTACCAGCACGCCAAGATCTCTTCAATAAATTGCTTTCATCAAAAGCCATTGAAAAAGCCATTGAAGATGAATCAAAAGCGAAAAAAATCTCTCTCGATAAAGCACGTAAAAATGCCACTGATATCATGGAAGAAATTGCTGCTAACTTCTCGTATGAAGCAGTGCGTATTAGTGATCGCGTACTAAGTTGGACATGGAATAAGCTCTATCAAGGTATCAACGTTTATAATGCCGAACGCGTACGCAAACTCGCACAAGATGGACATGAGATTGTTTATGTACCTTGTCACCGTAGCCACATGGACTACTTACTGCTTTCTTATGTGCTTTATCATCAAGGCTTGGTTCCCCCACATATCGCAGCGGGTATTAACCTTAATTTCTGGCCAGCAGGCCCGATATTCCGCCGTTTAGGGGCTTTCTTTATACGAAGAACCTTTAAAGGTAATAAGCTGTACTCCACTATTTTCCGTGAATATTTAGGTGAGCTATTTACACGTGGCTACTCTATTGAATATTTTGTTGAGGGTGGACGTTCGCGTACAGGTCGATTGTTAGATCCTAAAACAGGAACACTTTCAATGACAGTACAAGCAATGTTACGTGGTGAAACTCGCCCAATCTCTGTTGTACCAATTTACATTGGATATGAACACGTTATGGAAGTGGCGACGTATGCCAAAGAGTTACGTGGTGCAACAAAAGAGAAAGAAGGCTTTATGCAGATGATAAGAGGATTACGTAAATTACGTAACCTTGGTCAAGGCTACGTTAACTTTGGTGAGCCTATCTCTGTTGCACAATACCTAAATCAGGCGGTTCCACAGTGGCGTGATGATATTGATCCCATTGAGCCTCAGCGCCCAAGCTGGTTAAACCCAGCAGTAAGCGCACTGGCTGACAATATTATGGTTCATATCAATAATGCAGCCTCAATTAATGCGATTAACTTGGTATCAACGGCACTGTTAGCATCACGTCAGCGAGCACTTACAAGAGAACAGCTGTTAGAGCAAGTCAATTGTTATCTGCAATTATTACGCAATGTACCTTATTCTGCAGACATGATTGTGTCTAATAAAAGCGCCGAGGCGTTATTAGAACACGCTCTGCAATCAGATAAATTCCAAGTCGAAAAAGACAGTCTGGGTGATATTGTGGTACTTCCTCGTGAAAGTGCGGTATTAATGACGTATTACCGTAATAACACGATCCACTTAATGGTCACACCATCATTAATTGCCAGTATCATCTTGCATCATGAAAAAATTCATCGTGATGATTTAATGAAACAGGTTGAATTAATCTTCCCTCTGATTAAAGCAGAATTGTTTATTCGCTATGAGAAAGAAGAATTGCCTGAAGTCATTAATACCTTGATTGCAGAATTGTGTCGCCAGCGTCTAATTTTTTGTGATAGTGATGGTTTACTACGTATTAATCCAGCACGTATTCGCCCATTGCAACTTTTAGCAGCCAGCGTCAGAGAAACATTACAACGTTATGGCATTACACTATCTTTACTCAATTTTGCCCCAGAAATTAGTCGGGCATTACTGGAAAAAGAGAGTCGTATCCTAGCGCAACGTCTTTCTGTCTTGCATGGTATCAACGCACCTGAATTCTTTGATAAAGCGGTTTTCTCCACCTTAGTTTCAACACTGCGTGAAGAAGGCTATCTCAATGATAACGAAGATATTCTAAAAGCAGATGCATCTGCTCTTTACCAAGTGATTGCTAAATTGATGTCACCAGAGATCCGCTTAACTATTGAGAGTGTTGGTGTCACTGAAGATAACAATTCAGCACAGATAATTGATGAAAAAAGTGAACCTAAAGCTAATAAATAATCAGTCATAACGTTATGACTTGTTATAGAAAAGGGATAAGCTCATTGCTTATCCCTTTTTGTTTTGACTTAATCGTAGAGAATAGTTTAGCGCTTACTTATCTTAAAAATAACTAAATAAAATACCTGCAAATAAAACGAAACCAACATAGTTATTATTCATAAAAGCTTGGAAGCACGGCGCTCTTTCACGCTCTGCTATAAGCTTTTGTTGATAAATAAACAAGGCAGTCACTAATAATAGCGACCAATAGTAAATACCCTTTAAATTCAATAAGATACCGATAAAAACTAATAATGCCAACATCACAAGCTGTAAAATACCGATAATAATCTTGTCATAACGACCAAATAAAATGGCAGTAGATTTAACACCAATTTTTATATCATCATTACGATCAACCATTGCATATTGCGTATCGTAAACTACAGACCAAACAATGTTGACCAAAAATAATAACCAACATACTAATGGTAAGCTTTCAGAAACAGCCGCAAACCCCATAGGAATTGACCAACCAAAAGCCATACCTAAAATCAGTTGAGGCAGATTGCTAAATCGTTTAACGAAAGGATAAAACCAGGCGAGCGCAAGCCCTGCAACAGAGAGCCAAATGGTCATCGTATTGAGTGTTAGGACTAATCCAAAAGATAAGAGAACCAAAACAATAAATAAAATTTTGCTCTCTTTTTCTGTCACAGCCCCACTAGGTAATGGTCGATTTTTAGTTCGTTCAACACTGCCATCAATTTTTCGGTCAGCAAAGTCGTTTATTACACACCCAGCAGCACGCATAGAGAACACGCCAATAGTAAAAACAATCAGGATATGCCAATCAGGAAAGCCTTTAGCAGCAATCCATAAAGCCCAATAAGTTGGCCAAAGTAATAATAGCGCTCCGATAGGTTTATCTATACGCATTAAACGGCTATATGCTTGCCATTTACTTTGCGTCATACTTCCCTCCAATTTTAGCTCCCCCTAATTACTTCTCATACACTGGTGATGCAGGTAGAAATACCTCAGTTAATAATAAAGGTTTATCTGAAAGCTGGAAACGAGAACGGCGTAACCAATACCCGTTTTGTTGCCCGATATGAATAAAATCGCGACTTAAGGTTGTTTCCTGAAACAAATAACGCCCAAGTGGAACAGTTCTGAGATTGACCAGTTTTCTATCTTCGCCTGTCAGGGTCTCTTCGGGTACTAACGTCCGCCCTAATAACCAAGGAATATCGTCACCACACAATACCACTTCTCTTAACCAATAACGCTGACTTTTGGGTAGACAGGTTTTTTCATCAGCAGACTCAATAAAGTCAATAAATCCTTCTTGATAAGGCATTACAGTGACTTTTTGGCAATATTGCTCAAATCGCCGTGTCATTGAGCCTAATTCCATTAACCAGCTTAATGTACTTTCATTAATACTTTCATGTTCCTCACTGGGCAACCAATGGATAGGAGCAGGTGTAATTATTGATTTTCTGAACATTATTTCATCATCGCGCGTCGATGATCCTAGCTTGTGTGAATCATGATCCATAAGGATATCATGATGTGACTAAGGGAAGTTAAAAGCTGATAACATTTCGCATAAATAATCTAAAAAAGCGTTAAAAGAAAATCAAACTGAGCACTCACTGATCAAAAAAACAAAGGAGGTCATAAAACCTCCTTTGTATCTAACCAACTACTTATATTCAATTTATTCGATTAACGCCAAGCTTTGTAACGATTAATTAGGTTATTTGTTGAACTATCATGGCTGTTAACACTTTCCTTACCTTTTAATTCAGGAAGGATACGATTAGCAAGCTGTTTACCTAATTCAACCCCCCATTGGTCGAAAGTGAAGATATTAAAAATAACGCCTTGTACAAAGATTTTATGTTCATACATCGCAATTAATGCGCCTAAAGAATAAGGCGTAATTTCTTTTAACAATATAGAGTTAGTTGGACGATTACCTTCAAACACTTTAAAAGGTGCAACATAGCCCATCGTTTTAGGATCTTTTCCTGCAGCTGCAAATTCTGTATCTACTTGCTCGCGTGTTTTACCAAAGGCCAATGCTTCTGTTTGAGCAAAGAAGTTAGACATTAATTTAGCGTGATGATCTGATAGTGGATTATGGCTAATCGCAGGCGCAATAAAATCACAAGGAATAATTTTTGTGCCTTGGTGTATCAGTTGATAAAACGCATGCTGGCCATTTGTACCCGGCTCACCCCAAATAATAGGCCCCGTCTGATAATTGACTTTGTTTCCATCACGATCAATATACTTACCATTTGATTCCATATTGCCTTGTTGGAAGTACGCTGCAAAACGGTGCATGTACTGATCGTATGGCAGAATCGCTTCAGTTTCTGTGCCAAAAAAATTGTTATACCAAATGCCAATCAGAGCAAGGATCATCGGAATGTTATTTTCAGCATCAGCGGTTCTAAAGTGATTATCCATAGCATGCGCACCTTCGAGTAATTGCTCAAAGTTGTCATAACCAACAGATAATGCGATAGACAAACCAATGGCTGACCATAATGAATAACGCCCACCCACCCAATCCCAGAATTCAAACATATTGGCAGTGTCGATACCGAATTTTTCAACTTCTGTGCTATTCGTGGACAAAGCGACAAAGTGTTTAGCAACAAAAGCACTCTCTTTAGCCGAGGCTAAGAACCAATCTCTTGCAGAGTGCGCATTTGTCATGGTCTCTTGTGTTGTAAATGTTTTTGATGCAATTAAGAATAATGTCGTTTCGGGATCGCATTTTTTCAGTGTTTCGGCGATATGTGTACCATCAACATTCGAAACGAAATGCATAGTAAGGTGATTTTTATACGGGCGTAATGCTTCTGTTACCATATAAGGGCCAAGATCAGAGCCACCGATACCAATATTGACAACATCAGTAATTGCTTTGCCTGTATAACCTTTCCATTCACCACTAATAATACGCTCACTGAATTTTTTCATTTTATTCAGTACTGCATTAACTTCTGGCATAACATCTTTGCCATCAACAATGACGGGAGTATTGCTACGATTACGTAATGCAGTATGCAATACAGCACGATCTTCAGTGCGGTTGATTTTTTCACCCACAAACATGCTATTTATCGCACCTTCTACATCACATTCCTTAGCCAAAGCCTGCAATTTCTCTAATGTTTCTTTCGTAATACGGTTTTTTGAAAAATCCACTAGAATGTGGTCTGAAAACATTTTTGAGAATTGCTCAAAACGTGATGGATCCTGAGCAAAAAGCGTTTTCATCTCGGTATCTTTGATCACCGAATAATGGTTTTCTAATGCCTTCCAAGCTAGGGTTTGAGTTGGGTTTACATTTTTCATTCACAATACTCTCTTAAGATTACAATCCAATATTCTCAGATTGTAGCCTGACATTTAATAGTTACAGTCAATTCTTTCTCATTTGATGATATTGGTCAAAACCAATCAACAAATCTAGTACTAATTACCTACATTGGTAAAACCGATAATGTGAAGCTGATTATTAATTAAATTGATTATTCTTCACTCCGCATTGACTCTCTACTTAATAACCGATATTCCTAATTGTGTCCAACATCTCATTTTTGCTTAAAGGAATACGACAATGACTGATAATACTGCTACGCCTTCATCTTCATCTTCGCCATACACTATCGCTAAATTTGGTGGCACCAGTGTTGCTAACTATTCAGCAATGGAAAAATGTGCAGATATTATCCTGAAACAAAAGTCTGTTCGTGTCGTCGTCCTTTCCGCATCTGCAGGAGTCACTAACCTACTGATTGAACTTGCAGCTGGCACTGAACCCACACAACGAGAGGCTTTACTTTCACAAGTTCGTGATATTGAGTACGCGATTATCAATCAACTTTCTCAGCCAGAAATTATTTCACAAGAAATAAATCGCCTGCTTGAGAATATTGAGATGCTCTCTGAAGCGGCTGCATTAGCAACTTCTGATGCATTAACAGACGAACTTGTCAGTCATGGCGAATTAATGTCAACCTTACTTTTTGTTGAGTTACTACGTGAAAAAGGCATACAAGCAGATTGGTTTGACGTCAGAAAAGTGATGAAAACGAATGATCTATTTTGTCATGCCGAACCCGATATGGTGCAACTCACAGAACTCACACAAAGTCTTATTCAACCTCGTTTAGAAGAAACCGTTATTGTCACACAAGGCTTTATTGGCCAAGAACCAAAAGGGAGAACCACAACCCTAGGGCGTGGTGGAAGTGACTATACTGCAGCTCTGATTGGTGAAGCACTAGGCATGTCTCGTGTAGATATCTGGACGGATGTACCAGGTATTTACAGCACCGACCCAAGAATAGTGCCAGAGGCGCATCGTATTGATCAAATTGCTTTCGATGAAGCGGCAGAGATGGCTACCTTTGGGGCTAAAATTTTGCATCCTGCCACATTATTGCCCGCCGTTCGTAGTGGTATTCCAGTGTTTGTGGGTTCAAGCAAAGCCCCTGAAGAAGGGGGAACTTTAGTTTGTGCTCAAACAGAAAATCCACCTGTATTCCGTGCGATTGCACTACGTAGAAAGCAAACATTACTCACGTTACATAGCCTAAAAATGCTTCATGCGCGTGGCTTCTTAGCTGAAATTTTTACCATTTTATCGCGCCACCATATTTCGGTTGATGTGATAACAACCTCTGAAGTCAGTATTGCTTTAACCCTTGATACAACAGGTACAACCAATTCATCAGGTAGTTTATTAACTAATGCATTATTAACCGAGCTTTCTGCATTATGCCGTGTTGAAGTAGAAGAAGATCTGGCATTAGTTGCCGTGATTGGTAATTCACTTTCACAGGTAAATGGTTTAGGTATTAAGATTTTCGGTACATTAGAAGATTATAATATTCGTATGATTAGCCATGGTGCAAGTACTCACAATTTATGTTTATTAGTTGATGGCAAAGATGCGGATAATATTGTACGTAAATTGCATGATACGTTATTTTAATTAATAACTAATAATATATAAAAGAGAGATAAATAATTATTTCTCTTTTTTTAACCTTGGGTTTAAAAAAGATAAAAGTTTTAAAGTCATTGTTTTATCACTTATTAAAATAAACACCTTATTTAATTAATAAGGTAGTGAAAATGAAAATATATAATGACTTTAGCATCTGTAATGCTCTAAAAAATGCAGCAAGTGAAAAATCAATTTCAAAATCTGATTTGGAGAATTTAAGAGCCAGCATCACCTATATCTATAATTCAGAAATAAGCAGTGTAACCTTATCGAAAGAACAAAAAACTAATGCAATATATCAAATTGAAAAGGATGGAACAGCAAAGGATTTTACTCCATCAACGATAGATAAATAGCGCGTAAAATCAATTAGTTACCTTGATAACAAAGTAGATAATAAATCATCAAAAATCAAAGAACACACTATAATATAAAATAATATAGACAAAATAAAAGAAATAAATTCAAAAAATCTTTAAATTTAAAGAATTAAAAAGGCCTCTTTCTCTAAGAAGCCTATTCTCTATTTTTTAATAAACCCGATAACCACCATATTTCTTAGCAAATTGATTAAATTTACCAAAATCAATTAAAGCGATTTCTAAAGAACGATGAGCAAGATGTGACATTTTTGCAATTTTTTCAACAAAAACCCGGTTATCTTCCAGTAGTTTAGCGGTAAGTGTAGCAGCAATTATTTCGCACTCTTTTGGTGTGACTATCCAACCATCATTCGTAGCAAATTTATGGATAGGGATATTGCCGTCTTTTTCACTCTCTTTGGCTAATAGCGCCTCTTCTTCTTTCATTGCCTGTTTAAATAACACGATTTCTTCTTCAACAGGCTCAGGGGAAGTAGGAATTTGATGATAAATATAATCCCCCACCTCTTCAATTCGTGCTGGTGTCATTTCAGCTCTCAGCCAAATTTTATCAAATGCTTTTTCATCTAAAATTGTCTCTGTATCTAAGCTTCCTGTTAGTTGCATCAAATTTAAAAACGCATTAATTAAAACTTCACTTAATGGGTAATTTCCTTTTGCTAAAGAAGGAAATGGCACTTCAGCGCCAGCAGGTGGGGTTTTCTGAAGATACAAAGTATAGTTCATCATAATGTCCTTTTTTTCTGATACAGGCTTATAGCTTATACACCTTTAGTGGGAACTGCGAGAGGAAATAATAAGGGGATATTACTATCCCCTCACTCTTTATTACATTATTGAGACCTTGAAATAAACTAAGACTCATACCCTAAATTAGGTGCTAACCAGCGTTCAACTTCACTCACGCTCATCCCTCGGCGTTTTGCGTAATCTTCAACCTGATCTTTTTGTATTTGAGCAACCGCGAAATATTTACTTTCAGGATGACTAAAATACCAACCGGATACTGAAGCACCTGGCCACATAGCATAAGCATCTGTTAGCTTCATACCAATGCGATTTTCAACATCAAGCAACTGCCAAATTTTCGCTTTTTCTGTGTGTTCAGGACAAGCTGGATATCCCGGCGCAGGACGTGTTCCTTGATATTTTTCTCGAATAAGCTCGTCATTAGAGAGATTTTCATCAGGACTATAACCCCAAATTTTTGTTCTCACTTGTTGGTGCAGATATTCAGCAAAAGCTTCTGCTAATCTATCTGATAACGCTTTGACCATAATTTTATTGTAATCATCATGAGCATTATCATAAGCATTGGCTAGCGTGTCTTCTTCTAGCCCTCCAGTTACAGCAAAAGCCCCGAAATAGTCAGGAACACCACTTTCTACGGGCGCAATAAAATCTGCTAAACAGTAGTTAGGAAACTCTTTTTTCTCTGTTTGCTGACGCAAATGGCAACTGTGCAATAACGCATGCTGTCGGCTTTCATCTTGATAAATAACAATATCATCCCCCAGACGATTAGCAGGGAAGATCCCCATAATCCCTTTAGGTGTGAGTAAGTTTTCATGACTTAGCTTATCCAGCATCGCATTTGCATCAGAAAATACCCGTTTCGCCTCTTCACCCACCACGTCATCTTCTAAAATACGCGGGTATTTTCCTGCTAAAGACCACGTCATAAAGAAAGGTGTCCAGTCGATATATTCACGCAACACATCAATGCTTGCCGTAATTTCTTGCACACCTAGTTGGTTCGGTTTGGGGGGCGTGTAATTCTGCCAATCAATTTTGAGTGCATTGGATCGCGCAATATCTAAAGAGACTGGCGGTGTACGTGGTTTTTTTCTAGCGTATTGCTGGCGTACTATTTCATATTCACGCCGTGTTTTTGCAACAAAATCAGCTTTTTGAGTTTCAGATAATAGAGCAGCTACAACACCTACCGTACGTGATGCATTTTGTACATAAACGGTAGGATGACTATAATTTGGTTCTATTTTTACGGCAGTATGAGCTTTAGACGTTGTGGCACCACCAATCATTAATGGCAACGAAAAGCCCCGCCTTTCCATCTCTTTAGCCACATTCACCATTTCATCAAGTGACGGGGTAATCAGACCTGAAAGACCAATAATATCGACTTTTTCATCAATCGCCGTTTGCAGGATCTTATCGCAAGGCACCATCACACCCAAATCAATAATCTCATAGTTATTACACTGCAAAACAACACCCACAATATTTTTACCGATATCGTGAACGTCGCCTTTTACGGTAGCCAGTAAAATTTTACCTGCGGAAGTACCTGCTTGTTTAGTGGCTTGAATATAAGGCTCAAGATACGCAACAGCTTGCTTCATCACTCGCGCTGATTTTACAACTTGAGGTAAGAACATTTTACCTTCACCGAACAAATCACCAACGATATTCATACCATTCATCAATGGCCCTTCAATAACCTCAATCGGACTTGAGGCCTGTTGACGACACGCTTCGGTATCTTCAACAATAAATTCGGTGATCCCTTTAACTAAAGCGTATTCTAGACGTTTCTCTACATCCCATTGTCGCCATTCAGCAAGTTGATGGTTTTGTTCATCACTTTTCGTTCCACGATAACGCTCTGCCAATGCTAATAGATTATCAGTGCTTTCTTCATGGCGATTTAAAATAACGTCTTCTACAGCATTACGTAGCTCATCAGGCAATGAGTCGTAAATAGCAAGTTGTCCTGCATTCACAATCCCCATATCCATGCCATTTTTTACGGCGTAATAAAGAAAAACAGAGTGAATAGCTTCACGAACAGGATCGTTCCCTCGAAATGAGAATGAAACGTTAGATACCCCACCAGAAATTAAAGCATAAGGTAGTTGAGATTTAATATCTGCACAGACTTCAATAAAATCAACAGCATAATTATTATGTTCAGCAATACCTGTCGCGACTGCAAAAATATTAGGATCAAAAATAATATCTTCAGGTGGAAAACCTGCTTGCTCTGTTAATAACTGATAAGCCCGGCGACAGATTTCGATTTTACGCTCTCTAGTATCCGCTTGCCCCACTTCATCAAACGCCATAACAACGACAGCAGCACCATATTTACGCACTAATTTAGCATGTTCAAGAAAAGGAACTTCTCCCTCTTTCATAGAAATCGAGTTAACAATTCCCTTGCCTTGGATACACTTTAATCCCTCTTCGATTACTTCCCATTTTGAAGAGTCGATCATCACCGGAACCTTGGCAATATCAGGCTCACCAGCAATAAGGTTGAGAAAACGTGTCATGGCTTCAACTGCATCTAACATGCCTTCATCCATGTTGATATCGATGATTTGAGCACCATTTTCAACTTGCTGACGCGCAACATCCAATGCTTCTTGATAATTACCTTCTTTTATCAAGCGCTTAAATTTTGCAGAGCCCGTTACGTTAGTTCGTTCCCCCACATTCACAAACAATGAGTTCTCATCAATCACTAAAGGTTCTAAACCTGAAAGGCGACACGCTTTCTTAAGAGTTGGTAATGTTCTTGGGGCAATACCTTCTACTGCTTGTGAAATTGCAAGAATATGTTCAGGTGTTGTTCCACAACATCCTCCCACAATATTGAGAAAACCAGATTGTGCCCACTCTTTAATTTGCTCAGCCATTTCTTGAGCGTCTAAGTCATAGCCTCCAAACGCATTAGGTAAACCTGCATTAGGATGAGCACTGACATAGGTTTCAGAAATTTGTGAAAGTGTTTGAATATATTGGCGTAATTCTTTAGGGCCTAGCGCGCAGTTTAAACCAAATGAAAGCGCATCGGCATGGCGTAAGGAGTGGTAGAATGCTTCTGTGGTTTGACCCGTTAACGTTCTTCCTGAAGCATCTGTAATGGTGCCAGATATCATCACAGGTAATTCAATATTCAGCGATTCAAATTCACATTTTATCGCAAAAATAGCTGCTTTCGCATTTAATGTGTCGAAAATAGTTTCGACCATAATTAAATCGACACCGCCTTTAATTAACCCTCGAGTCGCTTCTCGATACGCGACCACCAACTTATCAAATGAAACATTACGAAAAGCGGGATCATTAACATCAGGAGATATGGACGCCGTTCTATTTGTTGGTCCTAAAACACCAGCGACATAACGCGGTTTATCGGGAGTTAAAGTACTCCATTTATCTGCACAGGTTTTCGCTAATTTTGCCGCTTCTTCATTTAATTCAAAACAGAGCGACTCCATCTGATAATCAGCCATCGCAATGGAAGTCGAGTTAAAGGTGTTGGTTTCAACAATATCAGCCCCCGCCTGGAAATAAGCGTCATGAATATCGGCAATAATTTGGGGTTGTGTTAACACTAAAAGATCATTATTTCCTTTAACATCACAACCCCAATCAGCAAAACGCTCACCTCGATAATCAGATTCTGTCAGTTGATATTGCTGGATCATTGTACCCATTGCACCATCAAGTACTAAGATACGTTTTTCTAATGCTTCCACTAGTTGTTGTTTTATGTTTGCCACGTTGTTTCCTCTTAACCGAGAATGTTTTTATTCTTATTTCTTTATTTTTCTTTCGTTGTTTTTTTATCCTACCATATCTTTTTACAAAGATTTCTAAGACGAAGATGAGAGATTTTCACTCAGTAATAAATACTTTTAATAAATATTTCTTATCACACACTTTGTTTTGAAAAATGCAGTGATCGGAGGAGTTTTATTATGCGAGATAGTTCATAATAGATATTAATATGGATAGCATTTCTGGAGTGTATGCATGACAGTTTCCCCTACAAATAAAAAAGTGCGTAAGACGAAAACAACTGCCACTCAAAGCACTGCACAAGGAGGGCCGGTTCAGTCGTTAAGTCGTGGACTGACATTATTGGAATATATTTCCGAATCTCCGGGTGGTATTGCCCTAACTGATCTCGCCTTTCAAGCTGGATTACCCAATTCCACAACGCACCGCTTACTCACTACACTTCAACAGCATGGTTTTGTCCGTCAAGTTGGAGATTTAGGATTGTGGGTTGTTGGTACACATGCTTTTATTGTTGGTAGTAGCTTTCTGCAAACTCGTAATCTTTTAGTGATGGTGCATCCTATTTTGCGTCAGTTGATGGAAGATTCTGGTGAAACCGTCAATCTGGCTATTCTTGACCAAATTGAATTTGATGCCGTAATCGTCGATCAAGTGCAATGTAATGCACTAATGAGAATGTCAGCACCTATTGGTGGTAAATTACCGATGCATGCATCAGGTGCCGGTAAAGCATTTCTTTCAACATTACCAGAAAATAAATTACTGCCTTTACTCCAGAAAAAAGGCTTGATGGCCTATACCCCACATACCCGAACACTTCCTTCATCTTTAAAAGAAAACCTAGAGCAGGCCCGTAAACAAGGCTTCTCTTTTGATGATGAAGAGCATGCTTTAGGCCTACGTTGCATTGGCGCTTGTATTTATGATGAACACCACCAGCCTTTTGCCGCAATTTCACTTTCAGGGCCCGTATCTAGAATGACAGATTCACGCATCACTGAATTAGGCGCAATGGTTATCAAAGCAGCAAAACAAATTAGTCGTGAATATGGTGGAATAAAAAGTTAATCCTATCTATCACCTTCCTCATTGCAAAACGATAACACTGAGGAAGGAACTCCTTAATTAAACCGATTCAGCTTTTTTAAAATGACAGGTTTTAAGCTTTATTTCCGTTAAATATAAAAAAACCGTTATTTATCACCTAAAAAAATTGATGTTGATCACAGATGTTGTTTAAGACGCGCTAAGAGTATTGCAACTCATCTTGTTACCCGTAACAATGTTACCGGTAACAAAATACTATAGCTAAATTCTCATACTCTCTTTTCATAGCCAATAGTAACGCTGATCACCCTGTGTGAATAAAGGAAGCATCATTATGAACCCTAAAAACCATGACCCAATTCAGAACGACTTTGTTCCGCTTAACGAGACTGTAAAACAGGTGACAGAGCGTATTATTACTCGCTCACAATTGACCCGTCGCGCTTATCTGAAAAAAATTGAAGTTGCAAAAAGCCAAACAGTACATCGTGCTCAGTTGGCTTGCGGTAATTTAGCTCATGGTTTCGCTGCTTGTCAGGCTGATGATAAAAATCGCCTAAAAAATATGGTTCATAATGATATTGCCATTATCACTGCTTACAATGATATGTTGTCAGCGCATCAACCATATGAAAATTATCCTCAAAAAATTAAAAAAGCATTACATGCTGTTGGTGCCGTAGGGCAAGTTGCGGGCGGTGTTCCAGCTATGTGCGATGGTGTCACTCAGGGTCAAGACGGCATGGAGTTATCACTCCTTAGCCGTGATGTGATTGCAATGTCAGCGGCTGTTGGTTTATCCCATAATATGTTTGATGGTGCACTCTATTTAGGGATCTGCGATAAAATTGTTCCTGGACTGACGATGGCAGCACTCTCTTTTGGTCATCTTCCTGCTATTTTTGTTCCTGCAGGTCCAATGACGAGTGGTTTACCTAATAAAGAAAAAGTACGTATTCGCCAGCTTTATGCTGAAGGTAAAGTGGATCGTAACGCTTTGTTAGAAGCCGAAGCTGCATCTTACCATAGCATTGGTACCTGCACCTTTTACGGTACAGCGAACTCAAATCAGATGGTCATGGAAATGATGGGACTACATTTACCTGGCGCTTCTTTTGTCCATCCAGATACACCATTACGTGATGCATTGACTGAGGCGGCAGCTAGCCAAATAGTACGTCTTACTGAGAACTCCGGTAACTACCTCCCTATCGGTCAATTAGTTGACGAGAAGGTGATTGTAAATGGCATTATTGCTCTGTTAACAACAGGCGGATCCACTAACCTGACAATGCATTTAGTTGCGATGGCACGCGCGGCTGGCATTATCATTAATTGGGATGATTTTTCTGAACTTTCACAAGTCGTGCCACTGATTGCTCGCATTTATCCTAATGGACCTGCTGATATCAACCAGTTTCAAGCCGCAGGTGGTATTGCACTGATTATTCGTGAACTACTGAAAAAAGGCTTAATTCATCGTGATGTCAATACTGTTGCAGGATTTGGTATTGAACGTTATACCTTAGAACCTTGGCTAAATGAGGGTAAGCTCGATTGGCGTGAAGGTTCGACAAGCTCTTTAGATAAAGATGTCATCGCTGATATCAATACACCTTTTTCCTCACATGGTGGCACACAAGTAATGCAAGGTAATTTAGGTAGAGCTGTAATGAAAACCTCTGCTGTCCCTGATGAGAATAAAATTATCGAAGCACCTGCTGTTGTCTTTAATAGCCAACATGATATTGCCACTAAATTTGAAGCAGGTGAGTTAAATAAAGATTGTGTGGTGGTTGTACGTTATCAAGGGCCACAAGCCAACGGTATGCCAGAATTACATAAATTAATGCCGCCACTGGGGGTATTAATGGATAAAGGCTACAAAGTCGCATTAGTGACTGATGGTCGACTTTCAGGTGCATCAGGTAAAGTACCAGCTGCAATTCATGTCACGCCAGAAGCTATTAATGGTGGTTTATTATCCAAAGTACACGATGGCGATATCATTCGTGTTGATGGTAAAACCGGTGAGTTAACACTCCTTGTTGATGAACAAACACTCAATGCTCGCCAAGATAAAGTGCCTGATTTAAGTGCAAATGATATAGGCTGTGGCCGTGAACTGTTTGTGAATTTGCGTCGTCATTTATCCGGAGCTGAACAAGGTGCTTGTTGTATTGATTTTTAATACCAACAAGTTTTAATACCTAACGAGGAGCAGATTTAATTCATTTGCTCACCATTTTCTAATTAGGAAATACAAATGATGAATCATTGGAATACGAGTGCAGAGTCTGTACTAAAATCAGGGCCAGTTGTTCCTGTTATTGTTATTAATCATATTGATGAAGCGGTACCAGTTGCAAAAGCTTTAGTTGCAGGTGGCGTAAGGGTTTTAGAAGTCACATTACGTACAGATTGCGCTATTGACGCCATCCGCCGTATTGCAAAAGAAGTGCCAGAAGCCATTGTAGGTGCAGGAACTGTGATTAATCCGCAACAATTAGCACAAGTTACTGAGGCAGGCGCTCAATTTGCTATTAGCCCTGGATTAACAGATGCACTACTTAAAGCAGCTGTTGCGGGGAATATTCCTTTAATTCCAGGTATTTCAACGGTTTCTGAATTAATGCTAGGGATGAGTTACGGTTTAAATGAATTTAAATTTTTCCCAGCAGAAGCTAATGGGGGTGTTAAAGCATTAAAAGCGATTGCAGGACCATTCTCAAAAGTTCGCTTTTGCCCAACTGGAGGCATTTCACCAGATAATTATCGTAATTATCTTGCGCTAGAAAGCGTACTTTGTATTGGTGGCTCCTGGTTAGTCCCTAATGATGCGGTTAAAGCAGGTGATTTCCAGCGTATTACTGAATTAGCTAAAGAAGCCGTTGCTGGCGCTCAGCGCTAATTTTTGTAATAAAAAATATATTTAGCCCAATAAAGATAGGCATCCCCCATCCCCTTTATGCCTATCTTTGTTTAACCTTTTTTATCCTGACGGATCACAATAAACAAATCGCTTAGTTTGAGAATAAGCGTAAACATCTTCAATATACCCTTCTTTAATTCTTTGCTGTTGTTGTTGCCAATACTCTGGTGATAAAAGATCACGATGTTGAGCCTCAAAATAACAACAAACTTGCTTATCACTGCATAAAAAATAACGAAATTCTTCTGGGAAAACATCATTAAGTGCAACGCTATACCAGGGTTCACTGGCTAATTCATCTTCAGGATAACGAGCTGGCGGGATCGCCCGAAAATTCATATCTGTTATATAACTAATTTCATCATAATCATAGAAAATAACACGATGATGACGAGTTACACCAAAGTTTTTAAATAACATGTCACCGGGAAAAATATTCGCAGCGATAAGCTCTTTTAATGCTTGCCCGTAGTCTTCAACGACTGCTTTAAGTTGATTATCATCACACTGCGCCATATAGATATTAAGTGGCGTCATTCTTCGTTCCATATAAAGATGACGGATCAGTAATTTATCACCCAGATCTTCTAATTTATTGGGGATCTCTTGTTCCAAAATAACCATTAATTCAGGACTAATTCTTTTCTTATCGATCACGAAATTCTCAAACTCTTGAGTATCCGCCATTCGTCCAACACGATCGTGCTCTTTAACCAACTGGTAGCACTCTTTTACGCGCTCTGCTGTGATTGTTTTCTGTGGTGCGAACTTATCTTTGATGACTTTAAAAACGCGATCATACGTTGGTAACGTAAATACCAACATCACCATACCTTTTACTCCAGGTGCTTCGATAAATTGCTCCGATGAAAAATTCATAAAAGCAAGGTATTCCCGGTAGTATTCTGTTTTACCGTGTTTTTGGCATCCTATAGACATATAAAGCTCAGCGATAGATTTACCCGGTAATATATCTCTTAGCCATGCGACTAATGCCGCAGGAAATGGGGCATAAACCATAAAATAAGAACGGGCAAAACCAAAGACAATGCTGGCTTCATCTGCGGTTATCAAACAAGTATCAATCAACAATTGTTGTTCAATATTATGAATAGGTAATAAGAACGGAATATATTGATTATCAATCACAATTTTACCTATTAGCCAAGCAGCCTTATTACGATAAAATAGTTCATTTGCAATATGAAATACCGCATTGTGTAACTGCAAAGAAGAATATTGGGCATTAAGCACATTACAGATTGAAGTAATATCTCGTTGCTTATTTTGCCACGGCAATCGTAAAGGTAAACGTGATAGAATGTCATGCAACAATGTCGCCAAATCACTTTGAATAACAAACTGCTTTGATAACGGTCGAGGCGCTTGTGTAAAGCGATAAGCAGGTTGCGAGGAAAAAACAAAGAGGTTTTTTTTATTTAATTCACGATGATGAAATAGACGACAATAAACAGAATTAAAAAAGCTTTCTGCAATCTCAAATCGAGGATAATTGGGGAGTAATAATGTATAGTTTTCTTTTACTTTTTGTAAAAAAAAACTTTCTTTATCAATATCATGACGAATAGACCTAAGCTGTTCAACCACTAATCCAACATGATTATCATATAAACGGATGCGCTCTTTCATCGCTAGCTGAGCACCGTGCCAATCTGCTTGCTCAAAACGATATTGCGCTCCTGACGTTATCTCAAGGAAACGACCATATTGAGCATCAAAACCTTGTAAAATTGTTTGAGCAATCAAATCTTCCGGCGTCATTCACAACCTCACGAAAAAGAGGAGCATCCTGCTCCTGAATTATCACCACAAAAAGAGAGAACAATATTTTTAAACTTTAGAATTGCTGCTCTTCTGTTGAGCCCGTTAATGCCGTCACAGAAGACATACCACCTTGAATAATCGTCGTCACTTTATCAAAATAACCGGTCCCTACTTCTTGTTGATGTGATGAGAAGGTATAACCTTGATTAAGTGCAGCAAACTCTTTTTGTTGTACCTTCTCAACATAATGTTTCAT
The DNA here is from genome assembly GCF_009915985.1 of Proteus sp. G2626. Taxonomy (NCBI): domain Bacteria; kingdom Pseudomonadati; phylum Pseudomonadota; class Gammaproteobacteria; order Enterobacterales; family Morganellaceae; genus Proteus; species Proteus sp. G2626. The sequence goes on from NZ_JAABNH010000007.1 coordinate 421,503, forward strand.
ACCTTCGCCCTTGGCATAATCATGTGCTAAATCAAACATGTTGAACCACATGCTATGAATCCCTGCTAAAGTAATAAATTGGAATTTGTATCCCATTGCCGAGAGCTCATCTTGGAAATGTGCAATCGTGCGATCATCAAGATTCTTTTTCCAATTAAAGGAAGGTGAACAGTTATAAGCCAGCATTTTTCCGGGATATTTATCGTGAATAGCTTCTGCAAATTTAGCCGCCATTTTCAAATCAGGGAGCGATGTTTCACACCACACCAGATCAGCATAAGGCGCATAAGCTAGACCTCGGCTGATAGCTTGATCGATACCTGCATGAGTACAGAAGAAGCCTTCAGGTGTACGTTCCCCTGTTAAGAACGAACTATCATAAGGATCGCAATCTGAAGTTAAGAGATCAGCAGCATCAGCATCTGTTCTTGCAACCAATAACGTTGGCACATCAGATACATCAGCAGCTAAACGTGCTGCAACCAGCTTTTGTACAGCCTCTTGGGTTGGAACTAATACTTTTCCCCCCATATGGCCACATTTTTTTACAGCAGCTAACTGATCTTCAAAGTGAACCCCCGCTGCCCCAGCTTCAATCATGGCTTTCATTAATTCAAAAGCATTTAATACTCCCCCAAAGCCAGCCTCCGCATCAGCCACAATAGGAAGAAAAAAATCAATATAGTCTTTATGTTGAGGGCCAATACCATTTGACCATTGAATTTGATCTGCACGTCTAAAGGTATTATTAATACGCTGAACAACATTAGGCACTGAATCAACAGGGTATAAAGATTGATCAGGATACATACTTGCCGCGGTGTTAGCATCTGCAGCAACTTGCCAGCCTGAAAGATAAACCGCTTCTAATCCTGCTTTTGCTTGTTGCAAGGCTTGCCCACCCGTTAAAGCACCGAGTGCATTAACATAACCTTTCTTCGATTTTCCATTTAATGATGACCAAAGCCTTTGAGCGCCACGTCGCGCTAAGGTATGTTCTGGGTTAACCGAACCTCTTAATTTAATGACATCTTCAGCGCTATAAGGACGAGTAATACCTTTCCAGCGAGGTTGTTCCCACTCTTTCTCTAATTGGGCGATTTGCTCTGATCTACTAATAGTCATAAAAACAGCTCCTATAAATACGGTAGTGATGATGTTTGCAGTTTATAAATACGTTTTGGCGTATCTTTTTTAATTTAAAAGTTGATAACCCGGTAAAGTCAGAAAATCGACTAATTCATCTTGGGTTGTAATGTTATCCATCAAAGAGGCAGCTTCTTTAAAACGCCCCTCTTCAAAACGTGTATCACCGACTTCTTGACGTATCACCTCAAGCTCTTCTTTCAGCATGTTACGAAAAAGATCTTTAGTCACGATTTGCCCATCAGACAGTGTTTTTTGATGGCGGATCCATTGCCAAATAGAGGTACGTGATATTTCTGCTGTTGCGGCATCTTCCATTAATCCATAGATAGGCACACAACCATTGCCAGAGATCCACGCTTCGATATATTGCACAGCAACACGGATATTAGCTCTCATCCCTTTTTCTGTGCGTTCACCAGTACAAGGCGCTAATAACATGTCAGCTGTTATTTTTTCATTACGTTGCACATCGAGTTGATTTGAACGAGATCCCAACACTGCATCAAAAGCCGCTAATACCGTTTCAGCTAGTCCCGGATGGGCAATCCAAGTACCATCATGGCCATTTGTTGCCTCAAGCTCTTTATCATCAAATACTTTTTTCAAAATGACACCATTTTGCTCTGGATCTCGACTTGGAATAAAAGCCGACATTCCTCCCATCGCAAAAGCACCACGCTTATGGCAAGTTTGAATAAGTAAACGAGAATAAGCACTTAAGAAAGGCTGAGTCATCGTGATCCCTTGTCTATCAGGTAATACACGATCAGGATAATTTTTTAATGTCTTGATATAACTGAAAATATAATCCCAACGACCACAGTTAAGCCCGACAATATGCTCTTTCATGTGAAAGAGAATTTCTTCCATTTGAAAAACAGCCGGTAAGGTTTCAATCAATACGGTAGCTTTAATCGTACCTATAGCTAAACCAAAACGTTTTTCTGTGAAATGAAAAACATCGCTCCACCATTTAGCCTCTTGCCAGGTTTGCAATTTAGGAATGTAAAAATACGGCCCACTTCCTTTTTCTAACAGTGCTTTATGGTTATGGTAAAAATACAATGCGAAATCAAATAACCCGCCAGCAATGGGTTTCCCCTGCCATAAGACATGCTTTTCAGGAAGATGTAACCCTCTAACTCTAGCGATCAATACTGCTGGTGATGCATTGAGTTGATAGCATTTACCCTGTTCATTCGTATAAGAAATGGTGCCTTTGACCGCATCGCGCAAATTGATTTGTCCATCAATCACTTTATCCCACGTAGGCGCTAAAGAGTCTTCAAAGTCTGCCATAAAGACTTTCACATTGGCATTTAATGCATTGATAACCATTTTGCGATCGACAGGTCCGGTTATTTCGACACGACGGTCTTGCAGATCTTTAGGTATTGGGTTTACTTTCCACTCTGAATTTATAATGGAACTCGATTCCGAAATAAAATCAGGGAGCATTCCGTTATCAACTTTATTTTTCCAATGATCCCTTTCTGCTAATAATGCATGCCTTCTCTCTGAAAAGTGACTTACCAAATCAGTTAAAAAACACTTAACATCATGATTTATTATTTCTTTTTCCTGTTCACCAAAAGATTGCGTAAAATTTAATTCTTCTATTATTAACGATTGTGACATTCGGCATTCCCCTAAAATCGTTTACACACCTGATTAAGATTAATGCAGTTTTCACAAAAATCAAAAATGAATTCCATTTTTATTTAAATAATTTTTAACAATGTGATTACAATGGTGTTTTTTTATTGTACAAAAATGAAATTTTCAAAAATAACTTGAGGCATCAAGAAGAGATCGACAATGAAAGGAAAAGAGGAATGTGAATACTTGATGATTTTAGCTATATAGCATTTCCTTATATGAATATTCTTCATACACAACATGAAAACCTCGACATTCAAAAAGTTATTAGATAGATTTAGGCTTCTAGATGTCTAGATGTTTCATGGAGGTTATTGAAATGCCAATTAGAGTACCGGATGAACTACCCGCAGTCAGTTGTTTACAAAAAGAGAATGTCTTTGTCATGACATCCAGTAGAGCGAGTATTCAAGATATTCGCCCTTTAAAAGTGCTTATCCTTAATTTAATGCCAAAGAAAATAGAAACAGAAAACCAATTTCTGCGGTTGCTTTCTAATAGCCCCCTTCAAATTGATATTCAATTATTACGTATTGACTCACGTATTCCTAAAAATACACCTGTAGAACATCTCGATACTTTCTATTGTGATTTTGACCAAATTAAAGAACAAAATTTTGATGGTCTTATTGTGACAGGGGCACCATTAGGATTAATTGAATTCGAAGATGTGGCTTATTGGACTGAAATAAAAGAAGTGATTACATGGGCTAAAGAACATGTCACCTCAACACTTTTTATTTGCTGGGCGGCACAAGCAGGATTAAATATTTTATATGGCTTGCCAAAATATACGCTAGAGCAAAAAATTTCAGGGGTATACAGTCATAATACTTGCTCTCCTCTTTCATTGTTAACTCGCGGATTTGATGAAACTTTTTTTGCTCCTCATTCTCGCTATGCTGGCTTTCCTATCGACTTTATTAAACATAATACTGATTTAGAAATCCTTGCAACTTCAGAAGAAGCCGGCGCTTATTTATTTGCATCAAAAGATAAAAGAGTCGTTTTTGCAACAGGGCATCCTGAGTACGATCCCAATACACTGGCAGATGAATATCATCGAGATGTTAAAGCAGGTTTAGATCCACAATTACCAGAAAATTATTTTCCTAATAATGACCCGAATAAAAAACCTATCGCTTCTTGGCGTAGTCATGGTCATTTATTGTTTGCAAACTGGTTAAACTACTATGTTTATCAGATAACACCTTTCGATCTTACGCAAATGAATCCAACATTAGAATAAAGAAAAACCCCAAAATCAATTTGGGGTTTTAAGATAACGGCTTGTCAAATTAAGGATTATTTATAACGGTGAGCCAATGCATTAGCAGCAATCATTGCATTATAAACGTCTTCTTCAGTAACCCTCATCGGCATATTGCCCATGGTATCACCTTCTGCACAAGCAATTTTCGCCACAGTACGCCATTCGCTTTCAATGAATTCTTTCATACCCATATCTTCAAGTGTCAGTGGTAATTCAGCCGCTTTAATAATACGGATCACTTCATCAATTTCTTCTTGTGGCGCATTTTCTAACACTAATTGTGTTAATAAACCAAAAACAACTTTTTCACCATGTTGAACGCGATGTAAAGACTCAACCGCAGACATACCATTGTTGACCGCATGAGCAGCGGCTAAACCGCCAGCTTCGGCACCAACACCACTAAGATAAATTGTTGCTTCAATAGTTTGTTCTAATGCTGGTGTAGTAATTTTATGGCGGATAGCATCCATTGCTTTATCAATGTTTTCACTTAACATTTCAAAGCATAATTGTGCTAAACCAAGGCCTGTACGTGATGGGCGTTGATTGACTAAGTTTAAACCGTCTGCTTGATAGCAAGCACGTGCTTCAAAGTAAGTCGCTAGAGCATCACCTACACCCGCTGAGAAAAAACGTTGTGGTGCAGAGGCAATAATCGCAGTGTCTGCAATAACAACATCAGGGTTTTGTGGTAAAAATAAATATTTATCAAACTCACCATTTTCTTTGTATAACACTGAAAGTGCCGTACAAGGTGCGTCAGTAGAGGCAATCGTAGGGAATAAAATAACAGGAATATGTTGATAGTAAGCAACCGCTTTAGACACGTCCAATGTCTTGCCACCCCCAATACCAATGATAACGTTCGCTTTATTCTCAATCGCAATTTTACCAAGGCGATGAACTTCAGCTTCAGTACATTCGTAATTAAATTTTTCAACCATTGCTTCAATCTTATTTTCTTTAAGAGAAGGAAGCGCTTCTTGGGTTACTTTTTCTAAGAAAAATTCATCACTAATAATAAAAGCATTATCACCAAAATCTTTAACGTATTTGCCAACAGAAGCAAGAAGTTGGCTACCAATAAAGAATTTTTTTGGGGAGGTTACAGAACGAGGTAATATAGACGGCATAACTAAATTCCTTTATTTTAGATTTTGCTATAAACAATAGCAGAATTAGTCTTTCATCTTACCTCTCATCAGAATATGAATCTAGTAAACTCTCTGATAGGTGTTATCTAATATATTGATATCGCCTGATTAAAATTCATAAAAAACATATGATTATTTTTAAATAATTTCAAAACAACCGGTTAATTAAACATTTATACCTATAATATAAGCATTGTTTTATAACTAAAATAACGTAATTTAGGATCATCAATGACACTTATACGAGAAAAACTGACGTTACCTGCAAATGCCAATAAACTCTTATTGCATTCTTGTTGTGCCCCTTGTTCTGGTGAAGTCATGGAATCATTACAAGCTTCAGGCATTGAATATACAATCTTTTTTTATAACCCCAATATTCACCCTCAAAAAGAGTACTTAATTCGTAAAGAGGAAAATATCCGTTTTGCTAAGAAACATAATATTCCTTTTGTCGATGCCGATTATGATACCGACAATTGGTTTGAAAGAGCTAAGGGAATGGAAAAAGAGCCTGAACGTGGTATCCGATGCACAATGTGTTTTGATATGCGTTTTGAAAGAACAGCTCTTTATGCCGCTGAAAATGGTTTTTCTGTTATTTCAAGTTCACTTGGGATCTCACGCTGGAAAGATATGAAACAAATAAATGATTGTGGCGAAAGAGCAGTAGCGCCTTATCCAAATATGGTTTATTGGAATTATAATTGGCGTAAAAAAGGGGGCTCAGCCAGGATGATAGAAATAAGTAAGCGAGAACAATTCTATCAACAAGAATATTGTGGGTGTATTTATTCATTAAGAGATACAAATAAACACCGTAAATCACAAGGTCGAGAACTTATTAAGATTGGTGTTCAATATTATACTGCTTAGATCTTTTTTCCTTTTATTCCAGGCATCACAAAAGTGATGCCATAAAAAGGACAACACAATAAATCGTTATTTGATATACAGTCATGTTATATTCACGTTATAACAACATATATTATTTTATTAAGGTGATTTCTTGTGGAAGACGCTGTCATTCTCGTAGATAAAAATGATAATGAGCTAGGAACAATGCCAAAACTTGAAGCTCATATTGTAGGCGCCTTACATCGAGCCTTTTCATTATTTATCTTTAATTCAAATCAGCATTTACTTATTCAACAACGTGCAATATCTAAATATCATTCTGGTGGTTTATGGGCAAATACATGTTGTAGCCACCCGCTTCCAAACGAATTACTGTCAGACGCTATTCATCGCCGTTTAGATGAAGAATTAGGCATGAAATGTGATATGCAATCTATCGGAACTATTCTGTATAACGAAAAAGTGACAGATGATCTGATAGAGCATGAATTTGATCATCTATTTCTGGGATTTAGTGATGAATTACCACATAGCAATCCCGATGAAGTGATGGATTATCGTTGGGTCGCTCTCGATTCTCTTTATCAAGATATTGAAGAGAATGCGAAAAATTACAGTGTTTGGTTTCGTTATATCTTAAACCGAATGGGAATTGAACAGTTTTCTCGTTGGAGCCAAGGCATTATTTAGCAATTATCTTATTAACGATCTAAATAAAATAAGCAACTTATGTTTTTGGTCTTTGTTTCTATCTAGTCACTATTAAATTCAATGAATTAGCGACTAATATATCTATTATAAAAACCTTAAACGCAAAAAAGCCAACCCAGTGGGTTGGCTTTCTCGTCTTATTTAATGCCTGGCAGTTCCCTACTCTCACATGGGGAGACCCCACACTACCATCGGCGCTACAACGTTTCACTTCTGAGTTCGGCATGGGATCAGGTGGGACCGCTGCGCTATGGCCACCAAGCAAATTCGGTTTTATTACCCGCTTCTTTCCTTTCGGTCAGTCGCCAGTAATATCAATCTTAAACAAGCCTACTTTATCTACTCTTCGTCTCTCAGACAAAACACCTTCGGTGTTGTCAGGTTAAGCCTCACGGTTCATTAGTACTGGTTAGCTCAACGTATCGCTACGCTTACACACCCAGCCTATCAACGTCTTAGTCTTAAACGTTCCTTTAGGTCACTCAAGGTGACAGGGAAGACTCATCTCGAGGCAAGTTTCCCGCTTAGATGCTTTCAGCGGTTATCTCTTCCGCACTTAGCTACCGGGCAATGCCATTGGCATGACAACCCGAACACCAGTGGTGCGTTCACTCCGGTCCTCTCGTACTAGGAGCAACCCCTCTCAATCTTCCAACGCCCACGGCAGATAGGGACCGAACTGTCTCACGACGTTCTAAACCCAGCTCGCGTACCACTTTAAATGGCGAACAGCCATACCCTTGGGACCTACTTCAGCCCCAGGATGTGATGAGCCGACATCGAGGTGCCAAACACCGCCGTCGATATGAACTCTTGGGCGGTATCAGCCTGTTATCCCCGGAGTACCTTTTATCCGTTGAGCGATGGCCCTTCCATTCAGAACCACCGGATCACTAAGACCTACTTTCGTACCTGCTCGAGCCGTCACTCTCACAGTCAAGCTGGCTTATGCCTTTGCACTAACCGCATGATGTCCGACCATGCTTAGCCAACCTTCGTGCTCCTCCGTTACTCTTTAGGAGGAGACCGCCCCAGTCAAACTACCCACCAGACACGGTCCCCGATCCAGATTATGGACCTAGGTTAGAACATCAAACGTTAAAGGGTGGTATTTCAAGGTTGACTCCATGCAGACTGGCGTCCACACTTCATAGTCTCCCACCTATCCTACACATCAAGGCTCAATGTTCAGTGTCAAGCTATAGTAAAGGTTCACGGGGTCTTTCCGTCTTGCCGCGGGTACACTGCATCTTCACAGCGAGTTCAATTTCACTGAGTCTCGGGTGGAGACAGCCTGGCCATCATTACGCCATTCGTGCAGGTCGGAACTTACCCGACAAGGAATTTCGCTACCTTAGGACCGTTATAGTTACGGCCGCCGTTTACTGGGGCTTCGATCAAGAGCTTCTCCCTAAGGATAACCCCATCAATTAACCTTCCAGCACCGGGCAGGCGTCACACCGTATACGTCCACTTTCGTGTTTGCACAGTGCTGTGTTTTTAATAAACAGTTGCAGCCAGCTGGTATCTTCGACTGGCTTCGGCTCCGTCCGCAAGGGACTTCACTTACCGCCAGCGTGCCTTCTCCCGAAGTTACGGCACCATTTTGCCTAGTTCCTTCACCCGAGTTCTCTCAAGCGCCTGAGTATTCTCTACCTGACCACCTGTGTCGGTTTGGGGTACGATTGTTGGTAACCTGAAGCTTAGAGGCTTTTCCTGGAAGCAGGGCATCAATTGCTTCACCACCTTAGTGGCTCGTCATCACACCTCAGCATTAAGTGACCGGATTTGCCTAATCACTCTGCCTACATGCTTGAACCGGGACGACCGTCGCCCGGACAACCTAGCCTTCTCCGTTCCCCCATCGCAGTTACCACCAGTACGGGAATATTAACCCGTTTCCCATCGACTACGCTTTTCAGCCTCGCCTTAGGGGTCGACTCACCCTGCCCCGATTAACGTTGGACAGGAACCCTTGGTCTTCCGGCGTGCGGGTTTTTCACCCGCATTATCGTTACTTATGTCAGCATTCGCACTTCTGATACCTCCAGCATACCTCACAG